>NZ_CP070619.1:4800000-5455129 GCF_017068395.1 Rhodococcus pseudokoreensis
CCGTGCTGCCCTGAAGCAGGTGCACGTAGTGGGTCGCCAATCGTTCACCGATGTGCGCCATCGGAAGGTACGACAGCTGGCGGCGGCCGCGAAGGCTGATGCCCATCCGGCTCGTGAGGGTTCGAGCGGCAAACAGAAGATTGCGGTGGGTGAGTGGTACACCCTTCGGGTTCCCCGTCGTGCCGGACGTATACAACATCGTGGCAATCTCGTCCGGCCTGCGTCGGCTCGACAATTCCGCCACAGTCGTCGGCGATCGCACCGGGAGACTTGCGAGCATGACGACGTCGTCGTCCGCCGACACGGCTTCGACCGCGATCAACAGGGGACGGTAGTTACTGCTCGCTTCGGCGGCGCGTGCCCGACCGAGCTGAAGGTCGTCCTCGACGACAACGGCGACCGGAGCGCAATGCCCCCAGATGTAGCTCAGCCGGTCGATCGACGGCGAGTTGTACACCGACACCGGTATGGCGCCGATGAGCATCAGGGCGGTATCGATCAGATAGAACTCGGCCCGATTGGTCAACATGAGGACGACGTGATCGCCGGCGCGTATGCCCGATGACGAGAAGCCGTCCGCGAGCGCAGCGGCCTCCTGTCCGTATTCCGCCCACGTCAGGTCCCGCCTGCTGGCTCCGCATGTCAATGCGAGGTGCTCGCCGCAGGTCTCCACGGTGTGAAGAAAGGCCTCCGTGAGGGTGGAGGTCTCCTGCACCGCAATATCGTCATGTGTCACGGCATTTCTCCTGATGCTCCACTGTTGCGTCTGGTTTCTCGGGTGCCTCGCTCGCGCCGCTCGTCGAGCGGCGGAGGTCAGCCGCGTCGACTGGAGTAGTGCTGCCGGAGGCTGTGCAGGATCGGCTCCGCCGACTCGGCGCGGCCGTCCCCGCCCCGGGCCCACCGGGAGGTGGCACTCGAGACGTCGACGACCAGCTGTCCGTACCGCGCATGCCGAGCATCGAGGGCGGCGAAGGTTTCGTAGCGAGGAGATCGACGAGACTCGTCGGTGAGCTCGTCGAGTCGAGTGCGCTGGGTGGCGAACTCGGCCGCCCGAGCGTCGTCGGCTTCGGCCCATCCGCGCCAATTCTCCAGTACGGCAGCTATCGACTCCGTCTCGATGCCGAGTTTCGTCGTGGTGTCGTTCCAATCGACCTGTGCGAGAACAGACCTGATTTCGCGGAGCCTGCTGAGGGCGTGCTCGTCGGTGAGCTGAGGTTCGATGGTTTCCTTCAGGATCCTCGAGATTCCCGAGATGATCTCTTGTGGTGCGGGGCGCATGATTCAGCCTTTCTCCGCCGCGAGTACCTGGTCGACGACCTTCGCGATCAGCGCATCGACGGGCGCCGCCGGCCTGTCCGATCCCAACTCGCAGAAATTGCGGACACCGTTGAGCGCGATGATCGCCAGACGGAACGTGGACAGGATCTGCCAGAAGGTCAGCGCTGCCGGTGATACGTCGATACCGGTTCGGGCGGTATACCGCGCCAGGAATTCCTCCTGGGTCCACTGGCCGGGAATGAAGTGTTCGCCGCGATACAGCGGGGTCGTGTACCACCCGAGGTCGTCGAGGGGGTCGCCGAGGCGGGCGAGTTCCCAGTCGAGGAGGACACCGAATTCGCCTTGGTCGACCAGCACGTTTGCCGGACGAAAGTCGCCGTGGACGAGCACGAGGCGGTCCGGAGCGGCCGGAAGATGGTCCCGAAGCCATTCGGCGCACAGGCGCAGGCCCGGTTGTGGTTCGAGTTCGTTGCTGCTGAGCTCGCCGATCCACCGTTCCAGTTCGTGTTCGGCCGGCGAACTCGCCGGAACCGGCAAAATCTGCCGCAATCCGAGTTCGTCGATGTCGAGCGAATGCAGCCGCCCCAGAACATCGCACATGTCCTGAGCCAGCGTCAGCTGCTGCCCAGCGGTCAGGTGCAGAGGATTCTTGTCCCGGAGAACACCGCGATGCGCCTTGCCGTCGTAGCGGTCACCGATCATCGTCGGCCGGGCGAGGTCCGCGCCCTCGTCGTCGAGCCAGCGCACCCGCGGCGCGGGAATCGCGGTCACTTCCAGCGCCGCGAGGAGATGGAACTCGGCGCTTCTGGCCGTGTCCACCACTGCGCTCGTCGGATCCCGGCGCATCAGGAGTCGATGAGTCGATCGTTCCCCGGACTCGGTCCACGTGGCATCGAATGGCCAGTTCTCCCGGGAACTTCCGGTCCCGGCGCGATAGAGCGCCACGATCTCGGGGTCGGCACCGGGAGCAAGGTGCCGGCTCAGAAAGACGCGCAACGCGTCGGTCAACTCCGGCATCGTCAGTTCCTCGGTGGACACGGCGCTACTCATCGCTTGCCTTCGCCTTCGCGGGCTTCGGGGGGATGGCTTCCGGGTACCGCGCGTAACCGGGCAGCACCATGTACTCCATCACGCCGTACCCGACCTGGCCGTTGTGCCGCACCTCCACGAGGTGGTCACTGCCTGCCTTCGCGTACCGGTAGAAGTTGTCCTTGTCGTCGAGATCCCACACCTCGTGTTCGAGGCTGTTCTCGCCCTTCCAATGTCCTTGGTACCAGCCGTTCCAGCCCTCGTATCCGCCGCCGCGCAGATGCGCGCGGCCGGGGTGGGCGGTCAGTTCGAATTCGAGCTTCTTGCCGCTGTCCAGTGTGAGGGTGATGCGACCCCCGGCCAGAGTGGCGGCCGGGGCTCCCTCCACCCAGCGCAGATCGTGGTCGACCCCGACGATCAGCTCGTCCTGATCTCCCTCCGGTCCGCCGATCGGTCGCGAGAACGCCGCCGAGAGGTGCACCGGCCGACCGGGTTCTGCCTCGTAGTAGTAGAAGTGGAGACCGAAGTCGGGTAGCTGAAGTGGGCAGAACATCAGCATCTTCCACTCGGGGCGTTCCCCGGGAGGCGCACCCTGCGCGCGCGGCAGCGGCCGGGTTCCCCACGAATGGTCGCGCTCGCCCCACCACGTCTCGGGCGTCAGCGTGGCCGCATAGTCGGGCGCGGTCAGGCTGCCTGCCGCACGGCCGACCTGGACGTACCGGACGGCGTCGTAGGTGACCTTCGAGCGACTGACCTGGAAATGGCGACCCTCGAGTGTGGGCTCCATTCGTCCGGACCACGTGATGTCGAACTCGATCCCGGACGGGTTCGGTTCGAGCGTCAAACGCAGTTCCTCGAGGGGTTTGATCACCTCGATGGTCAGCGGACCGACCTTCATGACGTGACTCTCGGGTGCCAGCGCCCGGGAAAGCCTCAGGTTGTGCTGTTTTCCGTTGCAGGACAGGGCAACGAACGCCTCTTGTACATCCTGATTCGGGTACTGCCCGATCCCGATGCTGAGAACGGTGTCCTTGTTCTCGACGTCCTGGATACTGATCCAGTACCGCTCGCGCCAGCTGGGATCACTCGATCCCACCATCGCGTGGGGGTACGAGACCTGATGGGTGAAGTACTCGTCGGGCGGTGTCAGACGGACCACGGTGATTCAGCCTCGCTCGTCATTGTCGGTCGGGAACTGGGCGACGAGAGTCTTCTTGTCGGTCTTCTCGCCGGCCAGGGTGGGAAGTGGGGTGTCCTGGAACTGCCACCGAGTCGGAATCGCGAAGTACGACAGCGTGCCGGTCAGGAATGCGCGCAGTGATTCGGACGTGGGAGCAGTGCTTCCGGGTCGGAACACGACAACGGCTGCCAGTTCCTCCCCGAGGTCGGGATGGGGAAGACCGATCGCCGCGACCTCGATGACATCGGGATGACTGGCCAGCGCAGCCTCGACGTGGGCGCACGCAATGTTCTCGCCCCCGCGGATGACGATGTCCTTGCTTCGGCCGTCGAGGAACAGGTAGCCCTCGTCGTTGGTGTGCCCGAGATCTCCTGTGTGAAGCCAGCCTTCGGCGTCGACGGTTCCGTCGTCGATGCCGATGTAGCCGAGCATCACCGTTGGGGAGCGAACCAGGATCTCGCCAACGCCCCGCTCGTCCGGTCCGAGGATCTCGAGTTCCACAACCGGATAGGGGCGGCCCACAGTGCCGGGATACCGTTCGAGATCGCGGTTACCTGCGACAGTCAGGAATCCGCCGGATTCGGTCATCCCCCAGGTGTTGCCCAGCCCCCGCTCCCGAAGCTGGGGCAGCTTCCGCTGCATTCGCTCGAGAAGCCCCGGGGTCACCGGGGCGCCGCCCAACGGCCACGACCGCAAGCTCGACAGGTCGAACGAGTCGAAATCGGGATGCTCGAGTACTCGGCTCGCCATCGTGGGCACACCGCCCCAGCTCTGCACCTTCTCCTGCTCGATCAACGTGAGCACCTGGTGCGGGTCGAAGCGGCCCGCGTTGAGGACGATTTTGCCGCCGTTGATCAGTTGGGTGACGAGGTTGGAGATTCCACCGATGTGAAACAACGGGGTGCAGACGAGGGTCGAGGCCTGCGGTGCTTCGTCGGGGACGTGCTGAGGGAGCCGGCGCGAGCGCAGCAGCAGGTTGTGCTGATTGGCGATGACGGAACGAAGCGACAGCTCAACAGCTTTGGGCATGCCCGAACTGCCGGAGGTGAACAGGATGAGTGCCGGCGCGTCCTCGTCGCCCCGCATGATGTCTTCTCGGCGGGGCGACAATTCCGAGTCGCCTGCCTCGAAGAACCGACGCAGGTCTCCGACCGGTGTCGTCGGTACGGTCACCGAGTCCGGCAGTTGGGGCATGTCGGTGACGATGCATCGCGGTGACGCTACGTCCACCGCGTTGTCGATCTCGTGCGGACTCCACCATCTGTTGCCGAGCACCGGCACGGCGCCGATCATCCACAGCGCCCACAGCGCGAGAACCCAGTCGGGGCTGTTGTAGGCGAGGAGCATGACCCGGTCGCCTTCACGAACGCCGAGGTCGGCAAAGTGCTTGCAGGCAGGCGTAATCGCGGATGAGAACTGGCGGAAGGTGATGCGACGGTCACCCTGGACCAGATACGTGCGAGTGCTCCACCGCTCGGTGCCGAGGAGGAGTTCGTCGAACGCACGCGGGTGAGGCTCGTAGAGCAGCCCGGGATGGCCCGCGTAGTCGGCCGGACGAACGTCGTTGCCCCACACCTGCTCGAGCGTGTCGCGCTCGGCGCTGTCGGTGTTCGTCATCGTCCTTGCCATGTTCCTGGCCTCTTTTCCTTGAAGGCATTCACTGCTTCGCGAAGATCGTCGGTGGAAGCGCTGATGGCTTCGAGGTAGAAGGCGGTATCGAAGACCTCGTCGATGCGCGCGTGCATACCCTTGTTCAGCGCTCGCTTCGTGAGCTGGACTGCGGCCGGGGGAAGTTCGGCGACTTTCGCGGCGAGCGACCGCGCCAGCGGCACCACTTCGTCCGCGGAGTCGACCAGTTCGGTCACCATGCCCAGCCGGTATGCGTCCTCGGCGAGGAGTGGTTCACCCCAGAGGAGGTGCCGCTTCGCGCGGACCATCGGCAAGTTGGCAGGCCAGGTCACGCAGCCGCCGTCTCCGGGCACGAGCCCGAGTTGGACGTGCGGGTCGGACAACTGGACCGACGGGGTGGACACGATCGCGTCGGCGGTCAGGATCAAACTGGTGGCCACGCCGAACACATGCCCGTGCAGGGCGACCACGAGTGGTTTCGGGAAGTCGGCGAAAGTCCGGAACAACTGGCGGCCGTCGTCGACCTGCTCCATGAGAACCCGGAGATCGCTGTTGGCCGCGAGCATGGCCTCGGTGTCTCCTCCGGCGGAGAAGTGCCGCCCCGTCGAGGTGAGTACCACCGCGCGGACGTCGCGATCCCTCCCGAGTTCGCTCAGCGCCCCACCCAGTTCGCCCAGGAGGTCGCTGTCGAAGCGGTTGAGCACATCGGGACGGCACAGTTGCAGTTCGCCCACGTGACCGTCCTTCGACAGTCTCACGGTCTTGTAGTCCGCCATTTCAGCCTTTCGACTCGACGAGAAAATTCGGTCATCGGTGACCTCGCGCTCAGAATGTGCGCGAGTCGTGGCGTCGATGACGTCGTGCACTCGGGCTCGGTGCGTCTCGATCGTAGCGTACTACGTTGCTTCCTCGATAGTTGTTTATTAGAGTAAGTTGTGGGCTCCGCGCCGGTGTAGTTCCCGGCGTGGCGCCGTTCCCAATGATCGAAAGAAGGAGTGTGCGCTGATGACGTTTGCTTCGCGAAACGCAGAGGATGGTGGAGCGCAGCCTGCTCTGCGCTGCGGCGACACCGAGATGGCCTGGGACCAGGCCCACACGGTTCTGCGGCGGATCGCAAACGGACTGAACACGCTCGACCTCGGTACGCTCCGGCGCGTAGCCGTTTTCGCCGGCAACTCCACCGAAGCCGTCCTTGCATACGGGGGCATCACCCTTGCCGGCGCTTCGGCCGTCCCGGTCAACTTCCACTTGACAGCCGAAGAAGCGGCCTACATCTTCGAGGACTCCTGCGCATCCGTGGCATTCGTCGACGCCAACACGCTGGAGCGCGGCCGTGCCGCGGCAGAAGCGGCGGGCATCGCGACGATCATCGTCTGGGGCGACGTTCCGGAGACCGTGGATCCCGCAATTCATCGATGGCACGAGTGGCTGAGCGCCGCGTCCGACGTGGAGCCGAGAACCGACCTCACGCCTCTGCCGTCGCTGGTGTACACCTCGGGCACGACCGGACGGCCCAAGGGCACCGAACTGCCGCCCACTGCCTTCGCCGGTGGCGCCGATATCGCCGAACACCTGGTGCGGCTCGGTGAAAACTCCCTGGTCAAACACGGGAGACACCTCGTGGTCGGGCCTCTGTATCACAGCGGCCCATTGGTGGGGACCCGGCTGTTCCTGGCCGGCGTTCCGGTCACGGTGCTGCCCAAGTTCGATCCCGAAGCTGTGCTCGAGGCGATCGAAAGGGACCGGATCGGCTCCTCGATCATGGTTCCGACACACTTCCAACGGATTCTCGCGCTGCCGGACCAGGTGCGGTCGAAGTACGATCTCGGGTCGCTGCGTTTCGTGCAGCAGGTCGGCGCGAAATGCCCCACGGACGTCAAGGCCGCAATCATCGACTGGTGGGGACCGGTCGTGTGGGAAAGCTACGGCGCCAGCGAGGTCGGCACGGTCTGCCGTATCAGCGCCGAGGAGTGGTTGGAGCACCGCGGATCCGTCGGCAGGCCCGTCTCGCCCTTCGAAGTGGTGGTCGTCGACGCGGACGGAGAGCCGGTACCGCCCGAAGTCACCGGCCGCCTGTACTTCCGCGATGCGACAGGCCGCGGCGTCGTCTACCACAACGCGTCCAACGCGGACGCGCACCTCGAGCCGGGACTTTTCACATTGGGCGAGATCGGATACCAGGATGCAGACGGGTACGTCTACATCACGGACCGCTTCTCGGACATGGTCGTCTCGGGAGGAGTGAACATCTACCCCGCCGAGTCTGAGCAGGTCCTGGCCGCCCATCCCGGGATCGCCGAAGTGGCATGCATCGGAATCCCGGACGAGCAGATGGGGGAGCAGCTACTGGCACTGGTCGTGCGGAACGATCCGGGCCTGACGGAGAGCGAAGTCCTCGCCTACTGCCGGGACCGGCTTTCGCATTACAAGTGCCCCCGGTCCGTCGAGTTCGTCGAGACCCTTCATCGCAGCGCGGTAGGAAAGATCAACAAGAGGGCGTTGCGCGCACCCTACTGGAGCCGGGACGACGAAGCGGCGCCCGCGCGGCCTTAGCGATTCGGACGGACTGACGACGAACACGGGTTGTCAGGTCGCCCCGCTTTGCCCGGGTGGTGTGAACATCCGTTCCAGCATCGATGCAACGCTCTCTGCCAGTCGGTCCGCGTCGACGCCTGCAAACCTGCGACCTGAAATCCAGTCGAGCGCGATCGTGTTGCCGGCAACGACCCCGGCACGCGCCGCGCGGCGGGACAGTTCGTCGGCCCGAATCGGCCGAGCCACCGTGTCGGGAGCATATCGGAACAAGTTGTCGACATGGCCGTCGATGAACGACTCCCACGTTTCGGCCATCGCGGGAGTCGCCCCGGCAGAGTAGACCCACAAGAGGTTCGCCCGCTCAGGGTGTTCCTGCGCCCAGCGGAAGACGCCGGTGACTACCTGACGCAATGTGGCTGTGGGTGATCCGTCGCCGCCGGTGATCGTCTGGATATCGTCGCGAACCGCGTCGAAGGCGGCGTGGAACAGCTCGTCCTTGCTGCTGAAATGGTAGTAGACGGCGCTCGGCGCCACCCCGCACTCGGCCGCGATCTCATCCATTGTCACGGCGCTGAGCCCCCTGCGTCCGAAGACGCGTACCGCGGCCTCCACGACCTCGGGGAGTCTCGACGGGCGATGTGCTGGGCGGGGTGTGTCTGTCGTCGTCACGGGGTACCGATCATGCGGGTGTGGAAGGATTGGCGAGATGAGCACAGGTGCGCAGGCACGATCGGCTCATCGACCGTCGCGACGTGACGTCGTGCTCGAGGCCGGGCTCACCGAATTCACGGAGAAAGGCTACTCCGGCGCGTCGATGGCCTCAATCGCTCGACGCGCCGCGATGTCGACCTCTTCGTGTTACTACCACTTCTCGTCCAAGGATGCGGTCCTCGAGCAGTTGACCGGAGACGTGGGCGAAGCGCTGGTTGCGTTGGTGGAGAACGCAGTGCCTGTTTCCGGCCCCCACGAACGCGTCGACCTCCTGGCCGGGCGGTTCCTCGAATGGCTCGGAGACCGCCACTCGAGACGCGCAAAGCTCTATTACGTCGTCGCAGCGGGTGTGACGCCGGCCGTCGAGGCCAGGCGGCGGGAGAGTGAGGCGGTCATCGCCGAAGCCGTCGCGAACCGCCTCCTGGATTCATGGGACGACGGCATCGACGACCTCGAACGCAGCGTGGTCGCCGCCGCAATCGTGGCTGTTCTCGGCGAACTTGCTCGCGGCATCCTCGGAGGCACTCTCACGCCTTCTGACGCCCCGGCATGCGCAAGCGGTCTCGTCGCTCGCCTCGGTTTTCAGCACGACCGCCGTTGACAACGCACATTGCTCGCTCGGCATGCTTCTCCACAGCAGGTGAACAAATGCCTCGCGGCCGTTGTGGGACACCTCACGATGAGGTATCTTTGGCGGCAGGTTACTTACTGGAGGGATGCTCCAGTAAGTAAATTCTCAGCCGAGTCACCACCGCTGTCGCGGTGGCGTGCTCGTCTGCCTGCTGGAGCTCACTGTGGAAGGCGGTCGCATGATCAACGCATACGACAGTCGGCGCAACCGTGCCGCCGGTGCCTCCGCGTGCGCAGAGCGCGGGCTCCCCGGATTTGTTGAAAGCATTCGGCTGCACCAGGGTTCATCGGATGTGCCCACTGTGGTGTCGAGCGCCGTCGACGATCGGCGCCGACGGTGCCGAATCCGCGCCTCAGTGGGCGCGGTCGAGGTCTCCGGCTTCCTTACGGATCGGAGCCACGATCTCCACCAGCGCTTCTGCCTGATCGCGGGTCAGACCGGGAAGTCCGAAATCCACCTCGCTCAAGGCCGCGGTGGCCTCGTCCACGAGTGCGCGGCCCTCGTCCGTGATCGTGACGAGCGTGGCGCGCCGGTCCTTCGGGTGGGCTTGCCGGGTCAGCAGCCCGCGGGCCTCGAGGCGATCCGTCGCGATCGTCACCGTCGTCGCATGAACCAGGAGATGCCATGCGACGCGGCTGAGCAGGCGGGTCCCGGTGTCGCTCAGTTGAAGCGTCTTGAGCATGAGGTAATCCGTAAGGCTCATCTCGAAACCCTTTTTCAGTGTCTGCTCCAGCACCGACGTCATGAGCTGGTGCAGGCGTAGAACCGAACTCATCGCGAGGAACGGATAGGGGTCGTCGTCGGCCTGCTGCTGCCAGTAGAACTTGATCCACTGCATGGGATCGAGCTTCTCGACGTCCGTCAGTTCGGCATTGCGTGCCGTCCTCTTCTTTTTTGCAACTTTCTGCGCCACCGTCGTATCTCCTTCGGTCACATCTGTCTCAGAGCCCACAACGGATGCTCAGATTGATGAAAATCGCTCTCTAGACTAACCAGGCTAACAGCTGCAGGCCCCAAGGGGGCGGTGGCAGCGGTTCTCCGCCGCCCGGGATGCCGAAACACTCTTCTTGTCAATGTTCTATCGTTAGAGTAATCTCGGCGCCAGTGGTAGTCGCCATTCGCACGGAGGAAGCATGACTGTGACCGAGACTCGATTCGACGGGTTGTTCGAATTGAATCCGCAGACTGTCCGCTGCCCGTACGCGACGTACTCGCGGGCCCGCGAAGAGGCGCCCGTGTGGGTCGAGCGGCTCAACGCGTTCGTCGTAACCCGATACGACGACGTCGTGTCGGTCCTGCGAGACGCTGTGACGTACTCCTCGGCCATGGCGAGTGGGCCGGCCTCGGTTACTCCGCTCGCCCGCAGGATGTCCGACGACCCCGAGGCCTCCGACACCCTGCGCGCCCACGTCGAACGGCGCCTCGAGATCAGTAGATCGGCGGTGCTACTCAACGCGGATCCGCCGTTGCACGTGCGCCAACGGAAACTGGTGAACAAGGGCTTCACGGCCAGGCGGATCGCCACTCTCGAGCCGGAAGTTCACACGATCTCCAACGACCTGATCGACACCTTCCTCGGCGACGGCCGCGTCGATCTGGTCCGGCAATTCGCGGTCAAGCTTCCGATGACCGTTATCGCCAACATCCTCGGAGTCCCCGAGTCCATGATGGAAACCTTCAAGTGGTGGTCCGATTCGTTCACCGTCGGAACCGGGAACCTGAACCTCACCAATGACGAACTCGAAGACATGTTCTCCGCCGTCGACCAGTTCTACGACTACTTCACCGGACAGGTCACCGATCGGCGCACCAGACCACGAGACGACCTGCTCACAGATCTCGTTCACGCCCGTTTGGACGGCGAGGAACCGTTGACGCTCAACGAAATCCTCCAGATGCTCGTCCAATTCCTGGTCGCAGGAAACGAAACGACGACCAATCTGCTGGCCGCGGTCATGCATACACTCGTCACGGATCCGGGCCTCATGGCGCGAGTGCGACATGACCACACCGAGATTCGTGCACTGGTGGAGGAAGTCCTTCGCCTGGAATCGCCCGTGCAAGGGCTCTTCCGCACCGCCACCACGGATGTCGAGATCGGTGGCACCGTGATTCCCGCCGGCTCGCTCCTGTGGCTGGTGTACGGATCGGCGAATCGCGATCGGTCCGCCTATCCGGCCGGTGACGACCTCGACCTCGAAGGTGCGCTGTCGCGGCAACATCTCGCGTTCGGGAAAGGCGAGCACTTCTGCCTCGGTGCCCCTCTCGCGCGGATGGAAGCGCGGATCGGCGTCGAAACGCTTTTGTCGAAGCTCGCCGACATCCGTCTCGACTGTGCCCCGCACGACGTGAAGTACCTGCCCAACTTCGTCCTTCATGGATTGAAGGCGCTGCCGCTGACCTTCCACAAGGTGGTGTAACAATGGTTTTCAAGCTTCGGCATCCACTCAACGGCCATATCTATTCGGCGCTCCCCGACGCGTTCGTCGAGGTGGACAAGAACGGCAAGACCGGCATTTTCGACCGATACGGGGTCTGGGTCTCCGGCGAAGTCCACACGGCAGATCCGGAGATGTGCCGATGGGTCGGCACACACGAGAAGGCAGTGGTGTCCCGACATGCCTCGGGTTTCGGGAGAAGCCACGCATCGACCCCGACCCCGTCCGCCAAGGAGGTGTGATCAACGCTATGACCGATCTCGAACCGCGTACACGCATCGACCGCTCGCCGGGTGTGAGTTACCAGGACCTGCTGGACGCCGACACCCAGCAAGTGCCCGACTTCCTCCGCATGGAGTCGCCGCACGATCTGGGAACCGCAGATATCCCTGCGTACTTCTACTTCTCGCCGGAGATCCACGAGCTGGAGAAGGAGAAGATCTGGCGCAAGACGTGGCAGTTCGCCTGTCGCGAGGAACTCATTCCGAACGTCGGCGACACCGAAATCTACGACATCGCGAACATCTCCATTCTCCTCGTCCGCACTGCGCCCGACGAGATCAAGGGGTACTACAACGCCTGTCTTCACCGGGGTCGGCAGCTTCGAGAGGAGCCCGGCAGTGTGCGTGAACTGCGTTGCCAGTTCCACGGGTTCTGCTGGGGCCTGGACGGTTCTCTGAAACATGTCCCGGCTCAATGGGACTTCCCGCAGATCGAACCCGGCAAGTTCGGGCTGCCCGAGGTGCTGGTGGACACCTGGGGCGGATTCGTCTTCGTCAATATGGACCGTGACGCAGAATCGCTCCTGGATTACCTCGGAGAGATCCCGGCGCAGTTCGCGCGCGCTGGGACTTCGAGAACCGGTATACCCAGGCGCACGTCGAGAAGGTCCTGCCGTGCAACTGGAAGGTGGCGCAGGAGGCGTTCATGGAGTCCTTCCACGTCGTCACCACCCACCCACAGTTGCTGCAGGGCATCGGCGACGCCAACTCTCAATACGACTACTGGGACAACGTCAGTCGCGCGGTCACACCGCGGGGAACCCCGAGCCCGCACCTCACCGTGCAGCCGACCGAGCAAGAGATCTTCGATTCGATGATGGGCCTCGGTCTCGAGGACGCGCCGATCAAGACGCTGCCCGACGACGTCCGTGCTCGCACCGTGATCGCCGACGCGACCCGCAAAGCCATGGCCGGCATCCTGGGAGACAAGGCGCAGAGCCTGTCGGACTCCGAATGTGTCGACACCTTCTTCTACACGGTGTACCCGAACTTCCACCCCTGGGGTGCCTACAACCGAACGTGCTACCGGTTCAAGCCCAACGGCGACGACCCCGAAACCTGCATCATGGAATGCCTCATTCTGTCTCCCTTCCAGGGAGAACGCCCGGCGCCGGCGAAGGTCCGCAGAATGGGATTGGACGAGACCTTCGTCGACGCTGACGAACTGGGGACGCTGGCGCGGGTGTTCTTCCAGGACGAATACAACGTCGGCTGGGTCCAGAAGGGGCTGCACACTCTCGTGGAGAACAAACCGGGAGTGACGTTCGGCGCGTATCAGGAAACCAAGATCCGCCACTTCTACGACCTGTACCGCAAGCAGATCGGTAGGTAGGCGTGATCACACACGACGGAGAGGTCGACATGTCAGAACAGACGCTGTCGCACACGACGACCACGGACGCCGGATCAGTACCGGATACCGCTGTGCTCGAACAGATGTACCGCTTGATGGTCACCACGACCCTCGCCGACAAGCGCTCGACGGAGGAGGCGAAGGCCGGCAGACTCCAGGCTGCCTTCTACCCCGTGCGGGGAATGGAAGCGGTGTGTGCGGCGATCGGCGCGGCACTGACCCCGCAGGACCGATTGGTCTCGACGTACCGCAACCTCGGCGATGCTCTCGCCAAGGGCGTCACCCTCCGATCGATCATGGCCGAGCTGTACGGCCGGGTCGACGGGACGTCGAAGGGCAAGGGCGGCCCGATGCACCTCCACGACACCGCGGTCGGATTCATCGCGACCACCGGCATTGTCGGCTCGGGACTCCCGATCGCAGTGGGTTTGGCGCTGGCCAATCAGCTCGACGGGAGCGGTGCGGCCACCGTCGTCACTTTCGGTGACGCAGCCACGTCCATCGGCGCGTACCACGAGGCGATGAACTTCGCCGCTCTGTGGAAGCTCCCGATCGTCTTTGTCTGCCAGAACAACCAATGGGGTGAGCACACCCCGATCGCCGAGTACGCGCCCTCCGTCGAACTGGCGAAACGAGCAGCCGCGTATTCGATCCACGCCGAACGTGTCGACGGTTTCGACCCGCTCGCGACGCTGCACGCCATCGAAACCGCCGTCGAGCGGGCGCGCCGAAACGAGGGCCCCACCTTCCTCGAATGCGTCACCTACCGGCTGACAGGACACAGTGGAACCGCCGACTTCTCGTACGTCCCCCGGAACGAACTGGAGGCTGCCATGAAGCGCGACCCGGCCCCGACATTCCGCTCGTGGCTGATCGATCAGGGGTTGACGACCGGCGAGCGAATCGACGAGCTGGACCGGGAGGCAGAAGCCTACGTCGCGGACGCCTTCCAGTTCGCGGAGAACAGCCCGCTCCCCGGCGAGGACGAGTTGTTCACCGACGTTTTTGCCGACGACACCTGGGTACGGAGTGTGAAGTGACCACCATCGAACGCAGCACCGAGACCGCCGTGATGACATCGGCGGCAGCAATGAACTCCGCCCTCGACGTGGCGATGGCCGCCGACGAGAAGATCATCCTCCTCGGTGAGGACATCGCCGAGCCCACCGGCGGCGTATTCAAGGTCAGCAAGGGACTCTCGACCAAGTACGGCGTCGAGCGCGTCCGGTCGACACCGATCGCGGAACAAGCGATCGTCGGTACCGCGGTCGGACTCGCGCTCGGCGGGTACCGGGCCGTCGCCGAAATCATGTTCTTCGACTTCATCGCAGTCTGCATGGACCAGGTGGTCAATCACGCCGCGAAGTTCCGGTACATGACGGGCGGAGCCACGCCGACGCCGATCACCGTCCGAACGGTCGTGGGCAGCAGCCGGTTCGGCGCTCAGCACGCCCAGTCGCTCGAGGCCTGGTTCATGCACACCCCCGGAATCAACGTGGTGATGCCGTCCTCGCCCGCAGATGCGAAGGGCCTGCTCGCGGCCTGCCTCGAATCGGAAGACCCGTGCCTGTACATCGAGCACATCTCGCTCGCGTACAGCAAGAAGGAAGACGTGCCGACCGGGCATTACAGCATCCCGCTCGGACAGGCGAACGTGCTGCGCCCCGGACGAGACGTCACCCTCATCACCTACGGACCGCAGGTACCCGTGGTCGCACAGGCAGCCGAGGAACTTGCGGCCAAGGGCATCGAGGCTGAGGTCATCGACCTGCGGACCCTTGTTCCCCTCGACTTCGACACCATCCTGTCCTCGGTGGAGCGGACGCGCCGTGCGGTCGTGGTGCACGAGGCAACCCAATTCTGTGGCCCGGGCGCCGAGATCAGCTCACGGATCCACGAAGAGCTCTTCAACGAACTGGTGGCACCCGTGCAGCGCGTGGGCAGTGACTACTCGCCCGTCCCGTTCTCGTCCGCGCTGTCCGGCTATCCGACGGTGGCGAAGATCGTCCGCAGTGTCGAGGAACTGATGTGAGCGGCATGCAGACGATCGAGACAACCGGAACCGTCGGCGGCGACACCGACATCCCCTCGCTCGACGACTTCCGGGCCGCCGCGAAGGAGTTCCTCGACGGTGCCGCGCAGCCGCGGCGACCGCGCACCGCCGAGTCCTGGGGTGAGGGCGACGACACGTTCAGCCTCTTCCGGGGCGCGACGGCCGAGGACGCCGAGGAGGCATGTGAGTGGCGGCGTACGGTCTTCGACGCCGGCTTCGGATGGATCCGCGGTCCACGAGAATGGGGCGGTCGCGGACTGCCGTCGAAGTACGAGAAGGCATACCTGCAGATCGAGCGGAACTACGAGACGCCGTCGCGCTCACCGCTCGGAGTCAGCCTCGGCATGGTCGGACCCACTCTCGACCAATTCGGCTCCGACACCGCCAAGGAGCGGTGGCTGAAGGCCCTCTACCGGGGTGACGCGGTGGGCTGCCAGCTCTTCAGCGAACCCGCTGCAGGGTCGGATCTGGCGGCTGTCAAGACGAAGGCCACCCGGGTCGACGACCATTGGATCATCAGCGGACAGAAGGTGTGGACCTCTGGGGCGCACTACTCGGATGTGGGTCTGCTCCTTGCCAGGACGTCACCGGCCCCCCGCCACCAGAACCTGACTGCATTCGTGATCGACATGCGCGCACCCGGCGTCGAAGTACGTCCGCTCCGGCAGATGACCGGTGGTGCCGACTTCAACGAGGTTTTTCTCGAGAACGTTCGTGTCGACGACGCGTACAGGCTCGGCGAGGTCGACGCGGGGTGGCAGGTTGCTCTCGCGACGCTCATGCACGAACGCGGCGCCATCGGAGGATCCGCGGGCGGCGGAAGCGGGCTGTTCGACATGAACCGCCTCGCCGGAATGCTCGTCCAGCTGGGGGCACAATTCGATCCGTCGATCCGTCAGGCATACGCCAAGGTCTATTCCGGCGTTGCCGCGGCGAAGGCGATGAGAGCGCGTGCGGAGGCCGCTGCGAAGGCCGGTCAGCTACCCGGACCCGAGATGTCTCTGTCGAAGCTGGCGCTCACTCGAAACTTGGCCGCACTCGCCCATCTCGTGAGCCAGGCGCTGGGACCGAAACTGCTCGCCGATACCGGCGAGTGGGGAACGTACTCCTGGTCCGAGTTCGTGCTGGGGGTACCGGGATTCCGACTCGGTGGAGGAACGGACGAGATCCAGCGGAACATCATTGCAGAGCGAGTCCTGGGATTGCCGAAGGAACCGGCCCCGGCGACGAGCACATCGACCAAGGGCTGACTGCCCATTCGGCGCCGTGGCCGGCCTGCGGGCGGGCCCCGGCATCCATACACACTCGAGGAGTTTCACATGGGAAGCTTGAACAATTCCGTCGCAATCGTGACGGGCGCAGGTCGAGGAATCGGCCGTGAACATGCACTGCTGCTGGCGGCAGAGGGCGCCAAGGTCGTCGTCAACGACCTCGGCGGCGGACAGGACGGTACCGGCGCGGCGTCGACCCCCGCTGAGGAGGTCGCAGCCGAGATCCGCGCGAATGGCGGAGAGGCCGTCGCGAACGGTGACGACGTCGCCGATGCGGCCGGTGCCCAGCGGATCATCGACACCGCCATCGACTCGTTCGGCCGCCTCGACGTCGTCATCAACAACGCCGGCATCCTGCGCGACCGGGTTCTCGTCAACATCGACGACGACGACTGGGATCTCGTGGTGCGGGTCAACCTCCGCGGAACGTTCCTGGTCACCCGCGCTGCCGCGCGGTACTGGCGCGAAGAGAGCAAGGCGGGACGGTCGGTCAACGGCTCGGTGATCAACACCTCCAGTGAGTCGGGGGTCTTCGGCAATCCGGGGCAGGCGAACTACGCCGCCGCCAAGGCCGCCATCGCATCCCTGACGCAGGTCAGCGCGAAAGAGTTGGAGCGGTACGGAGTTCGGGTCAACGCCATCCTCCCCCAGGCGCGTACGCGCCTGACAGTCAGCGCCTTCGGTGATGCGCTGTCCTCGGACGACGGAAAGTTCGATCGGTGGGACCCCGCGAATGTCTCCCCGTTCGTCGTCTTCCTGGCGTCGCCGGAATCCGAACTGACGGGCGAGGTCTTCCTCGTCGGTGGCAGCCGCGTGCAACGGATCAAGCCGTGGGAGAAGGATCCCGCCTGGAAGCTGCAGACGGAAGGGCGTTGGACCGTCTCCGATCTGGCCAAGGCCGTACAGGACGCCGGAATCCCGTCGGGCCAGAAGTGGACCGCGAACCCGAACGCAGGTAAGAAGTGACCGCCGGCGCCATCCAGTCTGCACCGGAGACGGAAGAGGCTCGGATGCCCGAAGCGGTCATCGACGACGCGATGATCGCCTCGATGACCGCGAAGATCGGCGCGCAGTTGCGGATCGATCATTCGGTGAACAACGAGGAGGCAACCCGCATCGCGGTGGCGAAGTTCGCCGGCGGCATCGGGGACGTCAACCCCCTCTGGACGGACGCGGACCACGGACGGCGCTCCGACTACGGCGCTCCGGTTGCTCCGCCCTCGTTCTCGATCGGCTGTTTCTCGGGAATCCAGTTCGGCTGGCCGGGCCTCGGCGCCTTCCACTGCGCGACCCAGATGGACCTCGCCGCACCTATCTATTGGAACGACAAGATCAGTTCCACCTGCCGCTACGACGGATTCACCGGCCCGCGGCCCAGCAACTTCGCCGGCAAGATGGTCACCGACTCCTTCACCAACACCTATGTCAACCAGTTGGGCCAGGATGTCGCCGAAATCCGCTGGCAGGTTGTCAATTACGAACGGGGCGCCGCGCGGAGCAAGAGCAAGAAGCGCGACATCCAGGTACCCCACCGGTGGACCGTCGAGGAGATCGAAGACGTCGAACGCCGAGTGGTGGCGGAAAGGCCGCGGGGTGAGAATCCTCTGTGGTGGGAGGACGTCACGATCGGTGATGCGGTCTCGACCATGACGAAGGGCCCGATCGGGCTCACCGACGAGGTCGCGTTCGTGGCCGGTGGCGGCGCACCCATTCCGCGGCTGAAGGCGAACGCATCAGCGGCGCACGACTATGCGGCGCACCCTGCGTGGGCGTTCCGTGATCCGGTGACCAAGGCACGTGAGCCGATCTACTCGGTTCATTACAACCAGGCCGCGGCGAACGCGATGGGTGTCGCGTACCAGTACGACGTCGGATTCCAGCGTCAATGCTGGCAGATCCTGGCGCTCACGCACTGGTGCGGCGACAACGCTTGGGTCAAGCACGTGACCGCGGAATACCGAGGGTTCGTCTACCTCGGCGACGTCATCGAACTCGGCGGGACGGTGACGGGAAAACGCGTCGACGAAGACGGCGAGTACATCGTCGAACTCGATACGTACGCCCGAAACCAGCGGGGAGACAACGTGATGCCGGGAACCGCTGTCGTGGCGCTGCCGAGCCGCACCATACCGAAGTCGCCGGTCGCGATCCGGGCACGAGCAGGCGAAAGCATTCGCTCTCATGTCTGACGTGATGTTCGAAGAGCGTGAGCAGCTGCGGTCCGCCGTCCGCAGCGTCATCGCACGACACCGGGATGTTCGCGGGTGGCTGGAATCGACCGCGGAGTCGGGGGACGGTTGCGACCTGGGTCTGTGGCGAACGCTCGCCGAAGAAGTCGGCGTCGCCGGTCTGCTGGTTGCGGAGGATCTCGGCGGCGCCGGCGCACAGGTCGCCGACGCTGCCGCGGTTTTCGAGGAGGCGGGCCGTGCGTTGTCCCCGGTGCCGCTGTTCTCCACAGTGGGACTGGCCTCGGCGATCCTGCTGGGGTGCGGCGATGCACCAGACGCCCAACGGCTGCTGCAGAAGGTCGCCGACGGGGCGGTTGTCGCGACGGTGGCGTTCCACGAGATCGACTCCGGATGGTTCCTGCCTCCCCGCTCGACCGCAGCCACGGAGAAGAACGGAGAATGGCACCTCACCGGAGCCAAGGGCTTCGTCGTCGATGCCGCGGCCGCCGACATCATTCTCGTCACCGCCGCTACTCCCACCGGAACAGGCCTTTTCGCGGTGAACGCCGACGTTTCGGGGCTGCAGAGGCGGACGCTGGAGTCGCTCGATCTGGTGCGCCCACTCGGCGTCGTCGAATTCGAGGATACTCCGGCGACACTCCTGGCCGTCGGTGACGCTGCGTCGCAGGCCGTCGCCGGTGGACTCGACCTGGCCGTCACCCTGCTCTCAGCGGAGCTGGTGGGGGCGGGCCAGCAGTGCCTCGACCAGGCCGTTGCCTATGTGAAGCAACGCGTGCAGTTCGATCGCAAGATCGGCAGCTTCCAGGCCATCAAGCACACGCTCGTCGACGTGCTGCTCGAGCTGGAGATGGCCCGGTCCGCCGCTGATGCCGCAGCATCAGCGGCGGAGAAGTGGCTGCACAGCCCCGGGCCCGAGAATGCGACCGCATTTGCGATTGCGGCGAGCGTGTCGAAGTCGGTGTGCGCCGACGCATTCATGCACATCGCCGAGGAAACGCTGCACGTCTTCGGTGGGATCGGGTTCACGTGGGAGCACGACGCACACCTGTACTATCGCCGGGCGAAATTCGGCGAACTGTACCTCGGCACCGCGGATGAGCACCGAGAGCGGGTAGCTCGGTTGTCCGGGTTGGGAGAGAGGCGTGTCTGACGTTCTGGTCGCCCGCTCCGAGGGGGTCGTGACGCTCACACTGAACCGTCCGCAGCGCAAGAACGCGCTCACCGGTGAGCTCGTGGAAGAGGCGATCTCGGCTCTGGAGGAGATCGCCCGAACGCCCGACGACCGTGCGGTCGTGGTCACCGGAGCCGGTGGCGCGTTTTGCTCCGGCATGGACCTCGGGGCACCGCTGTTGCCGGACGAACTGTCCTTCATGCGCCGGGTGGGTCAGTTGTGCACGCTCCTCCATGACCTGCCGCGACCCACCGTCGCGAAGGTTGCCGGACCCGCCATCGGGTTCGGATGCAATTTCGCGCTGTGTTGTGACCTCGTCGTGGCGGCAGACGATGCCGTCTTCGGCGAGACCTTCGCCAATCTCGGAATCTCTGCCGACGGCGGGGCATCGTGGTCCCTGCCTCGCCTCATCGGAGTCGCGAAGACGAAGGAGCTCCTGTTCTTCGGGCGCCAGCTGTCCGGCAAGGAAGCCGCGGAGATCGGGATCGCCAATCGCGCAGTACCCGCCATCGAACTCGATGACTTCGTCCAGGACTGGGCGCAAACATTGGCGGACGGGCCGACATCAGCGCTGGCGATGATGAAAAGCCTGGTCAATGTGTCGACGGAGTCGTCGTTTCGACAGGCGATCGACCGGGAGGCGCTGGGCCAGTCGGTCAGCTTCAAAGGCCAGGAGGCGCGGGTCGCCGGCCGCGCCAGGATGAAGAAGCAAGTCCCGAATTTCCGGAACCCGTAATTCGACGGTCAGGAGCCGTATCAGCATGGTGTCGGGTGCGATCAGCGTCAGCTGTCCGATATCGGCCTGAGGACGATCATCGACTTGCGCACCCCCAAAGAGGTGGATCAGCAAGGTATGTGCTCGTGGTACAAAGGGGCCCGGAAACGTACGCAATGCCGCTCGTGGCGTGGGAGACCCTGCCGACGAGATCCCAGTCGGAGGGATGGCGTACCCCTGAACCGATGATCGACGCGTACCGTGCCATGTTTGCCGAGGGCAGCGAGATGATCGCGGCGGTGTTGACCCTTCTCGCCACCGACGCGGGAATGGCCACGATCGTCAAAGACGAAGAATCGATGGTGTACACGCCGCCCGAGGTAATGCTCGGGTTCCTCGACGCGTTCCGCGGCGATCACGGATCCTTCGACGACTTCGTCGAGTCGATCGGGCGGGGTGCCGAGGTTGCCCGGATCCGGCAGTTGCTCACAGCCGGTGGCTGACCTCGGAGCCCTGCGCTACCGTCGCGGGCCAGTGAATGCGTCCTGCTGCCAGCGTTGTTCGCGCTCGAGTTGGTGCCGCACGTATTTTCGCGCCGCCTGACGGGTGGGGTGTGATTCATCGGGTATGGCGTCGATGACGGCGGTCAATGCGGCGCGAATGCGGATCGCATCGTCCTGAAGCTCCGCCAGGTCGGGGTGACGCGGTGCGGGGGATTGGTCGAGCGCTGCGGTGAGGGATGCGTGGACGTCTGCGGGCTGATCCTGTCGGTCCAGGGCCGTCGCGAGGATCCTGCGCAACTCGTCGTTGCCGGCGTGGAGGGCCGGAATTTCTTCGGATGCGCGAACTCGCACCGAGCGCAGCATCTGGGCCACGGTCTTGCACACACTCGCGGCGTACTCGTCGTGCACGTGCGGAGCGATGTCGGTCTCGACGGCGTCGATGATCGAGGCGAGAACCACATCCGTGGTGGGATAGATCATTGCGAAGACCTCACTTTTCCGGGCGCGCTGCCGAACGTGGCGGCCAAACGCACTTCACTGTGGAATCCGATCTCGGCGGCGTTCCACACGAACCGCAACGGGGGCCGCTGTTGACGTCGGACCTGGGCGGCCGCGTGGTGTGTGTACAGAAACTGCAGCAGCCCGTACAGGTCTCGGTAATAATCGATCCGCTCGACGGTGACCTCGATGCCGGTGCGGGCGTGGTAGTAGGCCAGCGCCTCGGGAAGACCCCAGAGGCGCCGTCCGTGCCGTTCGATTTCGGGGATCATTTCCTGAATCTGGGCGAAGTCGTACGCCGGATCACCGAGCGCGGCGAGTTCCCAGTCGGACATCGCCACGATGCGCCCGTCCGACCAGACCTCCTCGCCGTGACCGTTGGTTCCCTTGCACAGCGTGATGTGCGGGCAGTCCTTCGGCGCCACCTGTAGAAGGCGAGCGACGCCTTCGGCAAGCGCCGGGCTCGGCTCGAACTGAAATTGAGCCAGCTGAGCCAGGTTTGCGCGAATCAGGTTCTCCGCGCAATCCGCCGGAGAGGCCGGTACCGCGAAGATGTCGCCGAACCCGAGACCTTTCCAGTCGGCGGTGTGCACGAGTGCGAGCTTGTCGAGATGTTCCTTCGACGCGGCAATTCGGACGTCGTCGTAGGCCTCGTCGGTGTTGCCGATGAAGGGTAGCCTCCAGTCGCCGGAGACGTGCGAGCGAACGTACGCAGGTCTCGCGTCCGGGCACCACTCGGCGTCGTCTTCGAACCACAGCGCCGTTGACGTGGGAATTTCCGAATCACGCAGAAGCCGGTAGACGTCGTACTCGGTCTGCAGCGGGGTCGGGATGACACTCCCACTGGCGTGGTCGCGCCGGACGATGAACTGCCGCGGTGTCCATACTCCGGCAGTGCATACGGTGCCGGCCGCCGACCATGTTTCGCGCGACACACCCCGCGAAAGCCGCTCGACCGAGTCGATTCGAATATCGGTCGCCTGCGGATCGATCTTGGCGAGTCGTTCGCGGAACCACCGCTCGACGAAGTCGATTTCCCCGAGTTGTGCCATCACTGCAACCCGTACGGGGAGAAGGGGCCGTCGAGGAACAATTCGGTATGCCCGGCGCCGACCCATCGGCGACCATCGGGGGCGATCGTGGTCACCCGAGACAGGTATTCCTTGCCGTGCAGATTGCGGTAGACGGTGCCGTCATACATCGTGTGATCGAAAGGTTGCTTCGCGAAATCGAATTCGTCCCACTCCACACTGACCCCGGGACCGTGGTAGGTGCGCATCGACCCGCCGTCCTTCCAGCTGCCGGCCTGGTAACCGATGGTGGCGGTGACCCATGGCGGTGACACCGGCTCGACGTGCTGCACCCACTTCCCTCCGTCGGCATCGTGCAGGGTGACCGTCCCGGCTCGCAACAGCTTCGTGCCGGGTACGAGTTCGAGTTCGTGTGAGCCACCAACTAGATCGACGGTCTCCTTGTCCCATCCGATGTGAAGCCTGCCTTCGAAGGGAGTGCCGAATGTGTCGTTCATCGGTACCTGCTTGCCGTCGGGTGATTCGTGGATGGCGTAGAACCCCGACAGCTCATCCGAACCGAACAGGGTCCAGAATCGCAGGGCGCGAGAGATGCCCTCCGCCTCCCGTGGTGGAAGGAACCGCGGGTTCGGTGCAAGCGGGGGACGCTCGTGGTAAAGCCCCCAGGAATGGTCCCGACTGCCGTACCAATGCGCCGGGTCCACGTCGATTCGCTCACCGTCGATGTCGATCCATCCTCGCGCCGTTCCTGCCTGCGAGTATCTCGTCTGGTCCGTGGTCGGCCGCCCGCGATTGGTTGCCAGATGGTGCGCCTCCTCGTACGCCGGCGAGGTACCCAGCCAATGCAGGTCGAATCGGATGCCGGAGGGGTTGTCGTCGAGGATGAGACGAATGTCGCGGTAGGGCTCGACGACCTCGATGCGATAAGGGCCTACGGCGGTGTCGCACAGTTCGCGCCAGGTCCGGCTGAACCGGACGGTCCTTTGCACTCCATTGCGAATGAAGCCGACGTATCCACCGACGATGTCGGTGTTGGGATTGATTCGCAGACCCTGGAAGCAGACGATCCCCTTGTCGGCGGAGAACACACTGAAGAAGTAACCGTCGTCGAATCCGGGGTCCGTGTTGGACACTACGGACAGCGGGTGGGACGTCTGGTGGACGGGAAGTTCGTCGTACGGGCTGAGCATGGTCTTCCTTTCGCGCGACGGGGCTCCGCACAGGCTGCACGCCAAATGCGGGATGTCGTGCTGTCAGCGGCGTGCTCGGGTTCTGCCGCCGATGCGGCTGCGCCGAACTCCTGGGGGTTGCAGGCGTCGAAGCCATGAGTGTGCGCCGAGTCGGTATCTACCGGAATCACGGTGCGCCGCACCGCGGACCGGCAACTCGTCCTTCGAATGCCGGACGCATCCGGCGTCGCTAATTGTCTATTTGACGATTATCGTATCGTAGTGTGAGTCGTCTCACCAGAGCAGTTGTCGAAGGTGTGCCTCGGGCGGCCGCGAGGGCTCAGGCGCGGTCGACGGGGCCGAGGTGATCGAGTTCGCCCGCGCCGAGCGGCCGCACGATTCGGGGCGCTTCGCCTGCATACATGTCTTCACCCAGGATCAGCCCGTCAGCGCTGATCGGCCAGACGATCAGCGCCTGGTACTCCACGAGAAACCACGTGCTCGCATCGTCCTGTAGACCGTCGTGGCCACGAGCGGTCAGCATGGCGCCCGAATATGCGTGGCGGAAGATGCCCTCGGTGAGGACTGTGTCGTCGTCCACCATGACCCGGGAAATCTCGAACTCGAGCCGGTTCTTCCCGATCTCGATCGCCGCCCGGTAGAAGTTCGCCACCTCGTCATAACCCTGCGGTCCCACGCTCGCCGAGGCGCCCCAGACCTGATACCGCGGTTCTGCCACAAGGGTCGCCATCAGTGTGGGCACATCGCCTCGAACTTCGGCCTCCACATGCCGTGCCACGACCTCCAGATTCGCGCGTAGCCGCGGGTTCTGCTCTGCGGCCGCGCGATCTGCGAGGAGTTGCCACGTCTCGGCGGCCTGTGGGCTCAATGGGGTGATCATCCGGTCACCTCTCGTAGTGGGTGGTTCCAGTAGAACTCAGATCAACGATGTCGTAAAGGTTTATCGTGCCGACCGTCGAGCGAGTCGCCGGCAATTGTCTCCGCGGCCATTGCCACGGGGGTGCCGGAGTGTCAGACTGGCATAAGCGCAATAGTCGCGCAATGCACTATCTATCAATAGACTGTTGTTGCGGACGGCTCGTTCGCGACGAGCTGACCATTTTCTTCAGAGAGGTGTGGCGAGTGAGTACAGCGTTGGTCACGGGCGCGGGGCAGGGCATCGGACGCGCGATCGCGCGACGATTGACCGAAGACGGATACTCCGTCATCGTCGTCGATCTGGATGCAGAGACGGCGAAGGCGACGGCCGCGGACGTCGGTGGTCGAGCGGCGGCGTGCGACATATCGGACCCGGACGCAGTGCACGAGCTCGCGGCGACCGTGGACGAGCTCGATGTGCTGGTGAACAACGCCGGCATCTTCCCCGCAGCGTCGCTGGCGGATGTCGACATCGCGCAGTTCCGCCGCGTGATGGACGTCAACGTGGTGGGCCCGCTGCTCCTCACTCAGCAACTGCTTCCCCAATTGACGGCGTCCGGCGGCTCGGTGGTCAACATCGCGTCGATGGCGGCGAAGGTGCCGACACCGGGGACCGGCGCCTACTCACCGTCGAAGGCAGCCGTGGTGTCGTTGACCAAGCTCTGTGCGGTGGAATTCGCCCAGTCCGGTGTGCGATTCAACGCCGTGGCTCCCGGCGGAGTGGCCACGGAAGGGGCTGCAGCTGCGACGGCCGACCCCGCCCGTGAGGAACGGTTCAATGCGCTGGTGCCGCTGGGCCGCAGGGCCGCGCCCGAAGATATCGCGGACGTGGTGTCCTTCTTCGCGTCGAAGGACGCCCGGTACGTAACGGGGCAGGTGCTGTACGTCGACGGTGGTCTGTCGGAAGCCACGGTGCGATTCCTCCAAGCCGCGCAGCGGGGCTGAGGAACTGCCGACCACCTAGCTGCGTCGGCAACCGTGGCATCGAGTGATTCCCGGCCGGCATGGGCGGGACACCCGGTGTCACGGTTGCCGAGAGCATCTGGTCCGTGGACGGTCTACTTGATCGCGTTCAGATCGTCGATCTCGGCGATCGCGACCGCCCCGCCTGTCGTTTGCCCTATGACGAGCTTCCCGGCTGCTGCAGCGGCCGAATCGATGTCGCACGGCCCGGATACTGGACGGGGAAGATCGAAGTAGTCGATGCGGTGAGTTGTGGTGTTGAACCGTCCGATTGTGCTTCCTCCCGTGAAGCCGCCATTCGCGGACCACAGATTGCCGTCCGAACCCAGAACGAGCGGGCCCATGGAGGGGATCGGTACCTCGGGGGTTGCAATCGGGTACTCGGTGATCTCACCGGACACGGGATCGATTCGACCGATCTTCGCTCCCAGCGTCTCGCTGAACCAAATGGCGCCATCAGGGCCCAGCGTCAGCCCCTGCGGCACCGCACCGGGCGTGGGCACGTCGTGCTGCGTGAATTCTCCAGTTGCCGTGTCGTACTCGACGATCCGGTTGGCAAGGGCCGCGGAGAACATCATCTTTTTTCCGGCTCCAGGCATGATGATCGTGGTGGGAACATTCAACCCGCCGCCGGGAATCGGTATTTCGCTGATCTGGTGCGTTGCTAAATCGATTCGTCCCAGCTTCTGTGCGATCGACTCGGGGAAGTACATCGCATTGTCCGGCCCAGGCCAGATATCTGTCGGTGTCGCAGTCGGATCGGAAGTGGGGAAGGTCCTGTACTCCTTGGTGTCGGGATCGAGGAAGGCCACCCCGCTGGAGGTGCCGAAGTAGGTGAACCAGAGGTTCCCGTCGGGCCCGAATGCGGCGCCGCCGGCGGTCGTTCCGGGGACGGGAAGCGGGTAGCGATCGATGGCACCCGTCGCCGGATCGAGGACGCCAAGACTTCCGACGTTCCCGTTCGGCCCCGGATCGACGATCTCTTCGATATAGATCCGACCGCTCGATGCGTGATAGATGCCCTCACACGGCGCGTGCAACGGATCCGGGTATTCCACGAACCCGGCCGCAGGGGCGGCGGCCGCTGCTGTCATCGAGAGCGTCCACACGGTTGCGGTGGTCGCCAGGATTGCGATCGATGCCTGTTTCCGCGAGTGCAGGTTCTGTCTTGTCACTTGAATCCCTTCGGTGGGGTGAGGCCGCGGGTGTGTGTGGCACATCGGAATGCCACTCTCGAGATTCGATCTGATCACATTGGTCGGGACATGCGGTACCGCAATGTGTCTCGGAGTACGCACCGTACGTGTTCGATCATCAACCTGTCGAGGCTTTGTCGGTAGACTGGGTGTGGGCTCCGTGGTCCGAATCCGCAATTCGCCTGCAAAGTCTACTTACAAATAGTCCATAAACCGACTATGGTGGGTGACTGGCGTCACAATTCGCCTGGTCGAGTCGGGCCCACGGATGCAGACCATCCGGGTCGGTACCCACCGGCGGTAATCGGATCCCCCCGATTTCGCGGTGCTGTCTCGATCGTATTTCGCTCACCCACACGAGGAGTTCTGCATGTCAATCCGCAGGTCATCGATAGTGCTGTTAGTGGTCGGCCTGGCGCTCGTCGTAGCGGCCGGCGTGATCAGATTCGTTGCTCTCCCCTCACTGACGAAGCTTCCGGCCGATCTGAGCCAGAGCCAGAAGTACGAGGGGACGATGAGTGCACTGAACCCACAGGCGTTTGCGGCCAACGACCTCGCGAATCTGATCACCCCCGAGATGCCGATCACCGCCGACCGATCCCTGTCGGTGGATGCGACAGACGGTGACACCGCCATCGTCACCAGCAACACCACCATCACCCTGCCCGACGGGTCGACGCAGAAGGACGTGCACAGCTACGCCGTCAGTCGCGTGGACTACGCACCGGTCCCGCTCACCGACGAGCAGAAGGAGACCCTGGTGCCTGCGGACGACAAGGCCACATTCGAGGACCACGAGGGCATCGCGTTCAGCTTCCCGATGGAGCCCGCGAAGGACGGTAACCTCCTGTACGACGCCGTCACTCGGTCCGGGCAGGCAGCGACCTTCGTCGATTCGGGAACTCTCGAGGGGCGTGAGGTGAACAACTACGAGGTCAACGCGTCCGGTCCCATTGCGAGCCCGGCGGTACTGGCGCAGTTCAAGGACTTCCCGTCGCAGTTCCCCAAGGCCGTCGTCGCCGGCCTTCTGCAGGCGGGCGTTGTCCCCGACGAATCCCGCGCAGTCCTGCAGGACAATCTCGCCAACCTGCCCGAAGTTCTCGACCTCGGGTTCGGCAGCGCCAACGTCGCGACTTTGGCAGTGGACCAGCGATTCGGCGCACCTCTGGATGTGAATCAGACGCAGAGCATGTATGTGACCGTCCCGGTCAACGGCGAGGATGTTCCCGTGCTTCCGCTCTCGACGGTGAAGTTGCACACCGCGGACAGTGAAATCACTGCATTGGCGGGCGACTTGTCGAAGAACGGCTCGTTGCTGTCGGTCCTGGGCGTATGGCTTCCCCTCGGGCTTGCCGTCCTGGGTGTTCTCCTCATCGTGATCGCGGCGGCTCGCTGGCGCAAGCCGGTCTCCGTCACGCCGGTGCGCACGGAGCAAGCGGCGCGCGTGTAGATCCGACCCGAGATGGGTGGGCCTTGCCGACACGGCATGGCCCACCCATCTTGTCGTGCACTCGCGGGATCAGTGAGCGATCGGCGTACCGTTCCAGTCCACCAGGGTCCATCCGGTGTCCGGGGTCCCGGTGATGACGACGTACCCGGTATTGCGAAGAGGATTGGTCTTCAGCAAGCTGGGATCGGGGTTGTTCACGTTCATCAACGTCCAGATCATGATCGAGCCGCCGTGGGCAAACGCGATGGGGTGTGTGTCCCCGCTGTCGAATATCTGCTCCACGGCGTCGTCGAAACGCTGATCGAAGTCGTTGCCGTCGATCGAGCCGGGAATCCGATCGTCGCGGTGGCCCTGCAACCAACTGACCGGGGTTGCGAGATAGGTACTTTGAGCTGTGGCTTCCGGCTCGCCCTCGTATTGGCCGGCTTCGATTTCTCGGAGACCGGGGAGCACCTCGACGGGCTCGCTCACGTCGTGGGCCATGTACTCGGCGGTTTCCTGCGTGCGTACCATCGAGGACGCGTACACACCGTCGAAGTCCTGGCCGGAGAATCTGTCGGCGGCGGCCTGTGCCTCCTGTCTGCCCTTCTCGGTGATTCCGGGCCCGGGAACCGAGGTGTCGATGAGTCCGGAAGCGTTGCCTGCAGACTCGGCGTGGCGCATCAGGGTGAGCGTGATCGGGGCCGTCTCGCTGCGAGTGGCTGTCTGATCGGCGTTTTGTGAGGAATCGTCCGGGGTCGCGGTGCAGGCCGTCAAACAGAATGCGGTGGTGAGGGCTGCCGTCGCAGCGGGAATCGTGGAAAGCCGCCGGTACATGTGTTTCCCTTCGTGGATGTGGTTGGGATCATTGGAGGGAACGACTGTGGTTGCGGCGAAGCGCCGGCTACGTCACGTCCCTTTGCCGAGGTATCCCTCTTGCATGACGGTCGCAACCAACGCTCCCGAACGGTTGAAGATGCGCCCGGACGCTAGTCCGCGTCCGCACGTGCCGTTCGGTGAGTTTTGTTCGTAGAGAAGCCAATCAGAGAAATTCGCCGACCGGTGGAACCAGATCGCGTGATCGAGGGATGCGACGATTCCGGGACCTCGGGAAGTCTTGCGCGCCGGCAGCATGACCGAGTCCAGCAAGGTCAGGTCGCTGACGAAGGTGAGAAGGCAGCTGTTGACGATGGGATCGTTCGGTACCTCGCCGTCGGGGCGGAGCCAGAGTCTGCTCTGCGGTGGTGGCGCGACGTCGAGATCCAATGCGACGCGTGGCGGTGCATTCACGTAGCGCATGTCGAAGGGGCGCCGGCGAATCCACCATCCGTCATATTCGTCGGCGTACGGAGCGAGTTGCGCTTCGATACGGACAAGGCTGTCCGGCTGCGGGACAGCAGGCATCTGCTCCTGGTAGTCGATGCCGCTGATGTGTGCGCTGAACGAGACCAGCGCCTCGAAGACGGCGGTGCCATCCTGGGTCGCAGTGATTCTGCGCGCCGAGAACGCTCCGCCGTCCCGTAGGCAGTCGACGGTGTAGACAATTGGAACGGTTGGATTGCCCGGCCGCAGAAAGTAGCCGTGAAGGCTGTGCGGTACGCGACCCTGGACAGTGTGGGACGCCGCCATGAGGGCTTGCGCGGCGACTTGGCCGCCGAAGACCCGCTGTCGATCTTCGTCGGGTTGTGGGCCGCGGAACGTGTGGGGAGCGATCTCCTCGAGGGTGAGGGGGCCGACCACCTCGGCCACTGTCGACGTCATCGTTTCTCCGGTACGGGTGTCGATTCCCGACCGCCCGGCCGGTTTCGGGTGGAGCCCACGTCCCGCATGATCACAGTGGGGCGAGCACGGGCATGTCGCCGCTCTTGACCGTCGCGCCGAGTTCGGCGCGAAGCTCGGCGGAGGTGCCGAGCAGTTGTTCCAGAATCAGGCCGCGGCGGAGGTACCGGTGGAAGCTGTGCTCCCAGGTGAATCCCATTCCTCCCAGCAACTGTTGGCAGTTTTCCGCGGCACTGCGGAAGAAGCGGCCGGAGAGTGTTTTTGCGAGGATGGGTGCTTGCGGGGTGTCGCTCTCCCACGCGGCGTCGGCGGCGAGCTCGGCGCATTCTTGCCACACTCGGGTATCGGCGAGCGCATGCTTCACGGCCTGGAAGCTGCCGAGTTCGCGACCGAACTGTTTTCGTGAGGACACGTGCTCGACAGTGGCCGCGAGCATCTCCCGTCCGATCGAGTTCAGTTCGTACGCCAGGGCCCGGTATGCCGCGCCGCGCATGGCCTGCCAGAGGTCGGCGGCCTCCGCTCCCGTTGCGACGATCTTGCCCGCCACGGTGCCTGCGACGCGGGTCCACCCTGATTCCGGCTCGATTCCCGCCGGCTCGAGAGTCAGGTCCTCGTCGTGGAAGGGCACCGTCACGATGGCGAGGGCGCTCCCGTCCAGTGCGGGAACGAGCAGGGACGAGGTCGCGCGGGGGTCCATCGAGACGACTCCCGCCACCGCTACGGTGCAGTCACCCGAGTCCGTCGCGGGTCCGCCGGTGAGGATGCTCCCGACCCGGGCCGTTCCGAGTCCGGGGAAGACTGTGCGAGTGACCGGTGCCTCGGGGTGACGGTTCCAGTCGGTTCGGCTCGTCGCAGCCAGTGCCACGTCGTCGACGAAGGATGTGTGGGGCAGGAATCGGCCTTGCAGGTCCGACAGAATGCTGACGGCGGTTTCCGCATCCTCTTCGAGCAGTTCGTGCCAGCCGAAGTCCGCGACAGCGGCGGGCCAGGCGTCGGGACCTGCTGATGCGGCCACTTTCTCCAGGCTGGTGCGAAACAGATCTTTTTCGTCTGTGTCCATCATTTCTCCCGGGGAAGGCCGAGGATCCGCTCGGCGATGACGTTGCGCTGAATTTCCTTCGCGCCGCCATATATTGAGGATGCTCGTGAGTACAGGTAATCGGTGCGCCAGTCTTTCGACTCGCGATCGTTTCGAAGGAGGAGGGTCTCCGGCATCGCTTGCAGCGCCGAGTCGAACAGGAATTTCTCGGCGGTCGACATCAGGTACTTGTCGAACGAGGGGAGGACGCCGAGATCTCGTCCCGCCGAAAGCGAGCGCAGCGTGCGTCGAGAGAGCAGGCGCAGTGCCGTGATGAGCTCGAATGCTTCACCTGCGCGGGCGTCGGTGAGTCCCGGTGCGTCCGCGACGAGCCGGTCCAGGCGCCACCGCATCCATGCTTGCCGTTGCCAGGCGGCGGCGCCTCGCTCACAGCTGAGGATGAACATTGCAATTGCCCAGCCGCTGCCGACCTCGCCGAGGGTGCGGGTCTTCGGCACCTGCACGTTGTCGAAATGGAGGCTGGAAAAGTCTGCCTCGCCGGTGATGGCGACCAGCGGACTCACGGTGATGCCCGGTGTGTCCATGTCGACGAAAAGGGCCGTGATCCCCCGATGAGCAGAGTCGGCCGCCCCGGTGCGGGTCAGGACGATGCAGCGATCGGCGAACTGTGCCCAGCTGGTCCAGATCTTTTCGCCGTTGACGACCCAGTGGTCACCGGCGTCGACGGCCTTCGTGCGCAGTGAGGCGAGGTCGCTGCCCGCTCCCGGCTCGGAGAAGCCCTGGCACCAACTTTCCTCGCCGCGCAGCAGGCGGGGAAGAACCTCGGTTGCGAGTTCGGATCGGGCGTAACGAGCGATGGCGGGCCCCAGCACTTCCTGGGTTGCGAACGAGAATGGCGGGGGATAACCGGCCTCTGCCAGTTCCTCGCTCACGACCGCACGCAACGCCGTCACGCCGCCCAGGCCGCCGAGCTCCTCGGGCCAGCCCAATCGGATCCAGCCGGCCTCGTAGAGCTCACGCTGCATCTTCGAGAGAGTCGAGAAGATGCCCTCGACGTCCGTCGGAAGCGCGCGGAACTGCTCCAACGAGTCCGCCCGGTCGGTGAGCCAGCGGCGAAAGGCCGTCCGCAACTCGTCGATCGACATGTCGCTGCGAAGTGCCGGCTGGATCGTGGTCATTAGTGCACACCTGCCTCGAGGATGTGAACGGCACATGCCGATGCGAGTCCGATGACGTGGGTGAGCCCGACTTTCGCCCCGGGAATCTGGCGTTCTCCTGCCTCACCGCGAAGATGTGTCGCGACCTCGTAGATGTTCGCGATTCCGGTAGCGCCGAGGGGGTGACCCTTGGACAGCAGACCGCCCGACACATTGACCGGGGTCTTTCCGTCGCGCCAGGGCGCACCGGAATCCAGGAAGTCGCCGGCACCGCCCGGTTCGCACAGGCCGAGGTTGTCGTAGTGGATCAGTTCGGCGGTCGCGAAGCAGTCGTGGAGTTCGACGAGGTCGAGGTCGGCGGGGCCGACTCCGGCCTGTTCATACGCTGCGGTGGCCGCGTTTCGGGTGAGCGTGCTGACGTCGGGCTGCACCTGGCCGCCTTCCACCCAGGGGTCGGAGGTCAGTACCGACGCCGAGATCTTGATGGCTCGCCTGCGGATATCGGGATCCATGGTCTTCAGTTTCGCATCGGAGACCACGACCACGCTGGCCGCGCCGTCGGTGTTGGGGCAGCACATCGGCAGAGTGTTGGGGAACGCGATGACATCGGCGTTCAGGATGTCGTCGAGGCTGAACTCTTTGCGATAGTGCGCCAGCGGATTGAGCACGGAATGGGCGTGATTCTTCTGGGCGACCTTGGCGAAATGGGTGGCGGTGACCCCGTGCGCAAGGGCGTATTCGGTCCCGGCCTGAGCGAAGACGCCGGGCATGATTCCAGTGCCGAGGATTCCTTCGGTCTTGAGAACCGAGCCGTAGCGGCCGCTGGGACTGTAGACCTTCTTGGCGTCGCGCTTCTTGGCGGCACCGCCGATCAGGCCTCCCTTGCCCATCTTTTCGACGCCCACGGCCAGGCCGATATCCGATTCACCGGCCTTGATCGACAACAGTGCAACGCGCAGGGCGGTAGCACCGGTCGCGCAGGCGTTCACGACGTTGTAGACCGGGATGCCAGTCTGGCCGATCTGCTTCTGCAGCCGCTGTCCGTTGTGGGAGTTCGCCTCGTAGACGTTACCCATGGTGAGGATGTTGATGTCGTTGATCGATACGTCGGCATCGGCGAGCGCGGCGAGCGCAGACTCGGCAGCGAGGTCGATGAGGTCCTTGTCGTCGTGACGGCCGAACGGCGTCATGGACGCACCGATGATCCAGATGTCGCCGCTACTCACTTGTGCTCCTTCGCGGGCGTGAACCCGAATGCGATCGCCTCGGTTCCGTCGTCGTCGACGCCGGCCACGAATGTCGTCATGGTGACGGCGAGACCGGGGGTGATGTCGTCCAGTTCGGCGTCGAGAAGGTTTGCCTTGACGACGCCACCACCGTCGAGTTCGACGATGGCGGAGATGTACGGCACCGGAATCGAGGCTGCTGCCCGGTGGACCTGGGTGTAGCCGCGCAGCTGGCCGGTGCTCGAGAGGGCCTTCATGGTGAAGTCACGCTGACCACAATGGGCACAGGCGTTGCGGCGATCGAAGAAGAGCGCATCGCAGTGCGCGCACATCCTCGCTTGGAGATGGGGAGGGTCGCCGAGCACCAGGTAATCGACGACCGGAATCTGTCCCGGCATGATGATCCGTCCGATCTGCGTATTGAGCGGTAGGGGCCGAGCCGTCACACAAAAGCTCGACACGAAAATAGTATATGAGTAGAGTTTTATGGCAAGCAACCATGCGGACGGATGGGTTGCCGAATCACACGTCACTCGCAGCAAGGACACGACAAGATGACTCAGGCATGGATACTCGACGGCGTTCGAACACCGCGGGGTAAGGGGAAGCCGAGCGGTGCACTGCACGACGTGCACCCCCAGGAGTTGGTTGCGCAACTCCTGTCCGCTCTGTCCGAGCGCACCGGGATCGCGGCCGCGGACGTCGACGACGTCATCATCGGCAACGGCGACCAGCGCGACGACCACGGTGACGACATCGGCCGGCTGTCGGTGCTCGCGGCCGGCTGGCCGGTCACGGTGCCGGGAGTGACGCTCAATAGATTCTGCGGTTCGGGGCAGCAGGCGGTGATGTTCGGCGCCGCGGGTATCGCCGCAGGGTGGCAGAAGCTCGTCGTCGCCGGCGGAGTGGAGTCGATGTCGCGGTACCAGCCACGACGGACCAGCGGTCGCCTCGACGGCGGGAACGCGGCGATCCTGCAGAAGCATGCCTTGGTTCCGCAAGGAATCTCCGCCGACTTGATCGCTTCGGTGGAGGGATTTTCCCGCGCGGACGTCGACCAGTTCGCCCTGCAGAGTCAGCAGAAGGCGGCGGCGGCGATCGCCGACGGGCGGTTCGCGGGGAGCATGATTCCGGTTCGAGACGGGGCCGGTCGGGTTCTTCTCGACGCCGACGAGCACCCTCGGCCGCAGACCACGATGGAATCGCTGGCCGCGCTGGAGCCGTCGTTCGCGCGCAGCGGGTCCAAAGTGCGTGAACCGGAAGGCATCTCCTTCGATCAGATGTGCATCGATTCCTACCCGGAGATCGATGCGGTCAGCCATGTGCATCATGCGGGCAATTCGTCGGGAGTCGTCGACGGTGCAGGTGCTCTGTTGCTGTCCGCTCCTGATTACGCGAAGGCTCATGGACTGACGGCGCGCGCGTCGGTTCGATCGGCAGCGGTGGCCGCAGCCGATCCGGTCATCATGCTGACTGCACCGGGACCGGCGTCCGAGCGCTGCCTCGAGCAGGCGGGGATGTCGGTTCAGGACATCGATCTGTGGGAGATCAACGAAGCCTTCGCCGCAGTTCCGCTGAAGGTGATGCGCGACCTGAAGATCGACCCGGACCGCGTCAACGTCAACGGCGGAGCGATTGCCTTGGGGCATCCGATCGGGGGCACCGGGCCGATGCTCTTCCAGACGGTTCTCGACGAGTTGGAACGCCGCGACCTCGCCACCGCGCTCGTCACCATGTGTACCGGAGGTGGCATGGCCACGGCGACGATCATCGAGCGTCTCTGAGGGCCGTTGACCAAAAGCTCTATTGTTAGATAATCTGTTGAAAGAATATCGGTGATACGGCCAAACCTGACACACGGAGTTGATCGCGAGTGCCTGACCAAGCGCATATCTCGGAAGACGGCACGCCCTCCGGCGGACCTCTGACAGGTCTGAAGGTTCTGGAACTCGGGGGAATCGGTCCCGGTCCCTTCGCCGCGATGCTGCTGTCCGACATGGGCGCCGACGTCGTCCGAGTGGATCGGCCCGGACCCGAGAGCGGTCTCGGGGCAACCGACGTGCTCCAGCGAGGCAGGCGCTCGGTTGTCCTCGATCTTCGTCGGGAGGAGTCCGTCGCGGTCCTGTTGCAACTGGTCGAGCAAGCCGACGTCCTCATCGAGGGCTATCGTCCGGGGGTCGCCGAACGTCTCGGCGTCGGGCCCGAAGACTGCCTTGCCCGCAACCCGCGCATCGTCTACGGACGGATGACAGGGTGGGGGCAATCCGGGCCGTGGGCGCAGATGGCGGGCCACGACATCAACTACGTGGCCCTGACCGGTGCGCTGAATGCGATCGGCCGCGCCGGCGAGCCGCCCGCGGTGCCCGTCAACATGCTCGGCGATTTCGGAGCCGGATCGACCTATCTCGTCATGGGCGTGCTCGCCGCACTCTGGGAATCGCGAAGCTCCGGTCGCGGTCAGGTCGTCGATGCTGCCATTGTCGACGGTGCCGCCTCACTCACGACGATGCTGCACGGCATGCTCCATGCGGGGAGCTGGAAGGACGAGCGAGGAGTCAACCTTCTCGACACCGGCCGCCCCTGGTACGACGTGTACGAGACGTCCGACGGTCGATGGATGACTGTCGGCGCACTCGAGTCGAAGTTCTACGGCCAGTTCGTCACGCTTCTCGGGCTTCCCGAACAATTCGCCCGACGTCCGAAAAGCGACGGTTGGCCTGAATTGCGAAAGCACATCGCAGAACGTTTCCGCAGCAAGACCCAGGCCGAGTGGACTGCCGTCTTCGAGTGCACCGACGCCTGTGTCGCCCCGGTGCTCACTCTCGGCGAGGCCGCAGAGCACCCGCACCTGCGCGAACGCCAGACCTTCGTGGACATCGCCGGTGTACGGCAACCGGCACCCGCACCACGATTCGACCGAACCCCAGGTGCCGTGCAGCGTCCGCCTGCCACGTTGGGCGAACACACGCTCGAGGTGTTGACGGACTGGGGGCTGGAGGGCGGTCAGGAGTTGATTGCCCGCGGCATCGCCGGAAACACCTACGAGCCGGCGCCGAACTGATACCCCGCGTGCGCTCCGGCGCACGAGACAGACAGGAAGCAAACGATGTCGATCAACCCCGCAGCCATCGGTGCGGTCACTGAACCGAAACTGTTCACCTGGACCGATCGGGACACCCTGCTCTACGCCCTCGGTGTGGGAGCAGGGACGGACGATCTGTCCTTCACCACAGAGAACAGCAGCGGTGTCGCACAGCAGGTTCTTCCCACCTACGCCGTCATCGCGTGTGCCGGGTTCGGTGCACTGTCGAGGGTGGGGAAGATCAACTGGGGCAAGCTCCTTCACGGATCGCAGGAAATCAGACTGTTCGCACCCTTGCCGGCGGCCGGTAGCCTCGAGGTGGTATCCGAAGTTGCCGACATCCAGGACAAGGGCGAAGGAAAGAACGCCGTCATCGTTCTGCTCGCCCGGGGGACCGATCGGGAGACGGGTACCGCGGTGGTGGAAACCCGCACCACGCTGATCATCCGCGGCGCCGGCGGGTTCGGCGGGGAACCGGGAACGCGCGCCGACGCCGTCGTGATCCCCGACCGCGCACCGGACGCACGAATCAGCCTGCCCACCCGCGAAGACCAGGCCCTGCTGTACCGGTTGTCCGGAGATCGGAACCCGCTGCACAGCGACCCCTGGTTCGCGACGGAGAAGGCGGGCTTTCCCCGGCCCATTCTGCACGGACTGTGCACCTACGGTGTCGCGGGCCGTGCCCTCGTCACCGCGTTGGGCAACGGTAAGGCGCAGAGCATTACCGCAATTGGTGCGAGGTTCACGTCTCCGGTCTTTCCCGGCGAGACACTGACAACCTCGATGTGGACGACGGAGCCCGGTGTCGCGGTGTTCCGTACCGAGGCTGCCGGACCGGACGGGACCAACCAGCGCGTCGTCCTCGACGACGGTCGCGCCGAGTACACCGGCTGACCGCCGATCCCGATCCCGATTTCTGAGCCAGAGTATTGAGGATGTGCATGTTCACCACCGACTTCACCACCACCTTCGGTATCGAACACCCGATCGTCTGCGGCGGTATGACCGCTGTCGGTACGGCGGAGTTGATCTCGGCCGTCGCGAATGCGGGAGCGCTCGGTTTTCTCACGGCGCTGACGCAACCCACACCGGAAGACCTGGGGAAGGAAATCGCACGCTGCCGGGAGATGACCGACCGGCCCTTCGGGGTCAATCTGACAATTCTGCCGACCATCGACCCGGTTCCGTACGACGAGTACCGCGACGTGATCATCGACAGCGGTGTCAAGATCGTCGAGACCGCAGGCAGCAACCCGGCGCCGCACCTGCCCGCCTTCAAATCGGCCGGGGTGAAGGTCATCCACAAGGCGGTCGCGGTGCGGCACGCTGTGAAGGCACAAGCTTTGGGTGTCGACGCCGTCAGTATCGACGGCTTCGAATGCGCCGGCCACCCCGGTGACGACGACATTCCCGGTCTGATCTTGATTCCGGCGGCGGCCCGCGCCCTCTCCATCCCGATTGTCGCCAGCGGCGGGTTCGCCACCGGTGCCGGTCTGATTGCAGCACTTGCCCTAGTAGGACTTTGTTAGGTAGGGAAGGTGTGGTGGCACAGTGGGCAGGTACCAATCCAACGGGCAAGTGCGCGTTGGAGTTCGCGGAGAACGGCGTAAAGCGTCAGTCCTGCCCGGCTGCTTTTGGGTCGGTGAGCCGGAGGGTGGTGAGGAACAGGTGGGCGGCGGTGACCAGGGTGGCGTGGTGGTGCCAGCCCAGCCAGGAACGGCCCTCGAAATGATCCAGTCCGAGACCGGTTTTCAGCTCCCGATAGTCGTGCTCGACGCGCCAGCGGATCTTCGCCAGCCGTACCAGCTCGGGCAGCGGGGTGTCCTCGGGGAGGGTGGAGAGCCAGTAGTCGGTGGGCTCATCCGCTCCGGTCGGCCACTCGGCGAGCAACCACACCGCGGGCAGGGCGCCGTCCTCGGCGCGGGGGATGTCCCGGTTCGCCGGACGGACCCGCAACACGGCGAACCGCGAGCGCATCGACGCGGTCGGGTTGGTGGGGTCGGTCTTGCTTCCCTTGCGCCAGGTCACGGTGCGCAGGGACTTGCGTCCGGCAGCGACGACCAGCTCCTTGCAGGTCGTGTGCGGGCCGTAGCGGGGCGTCGGCGGGCGCCCGCGGCCGCTGTAGGCCGCGGTCTCCGGGACCGCGTCGCCGGGATGGGCACTGGTCGCGCCCTTGACGGCGACGACGTAGTCGATGCCCCGCTCGGTCAGCGCGAGCCGGAAGGCGGTGGTGTCGCCGTATCCGGCGTCCGCGACCACGACCGGCGGGATCCGGCCCCACTCGATCAGCTCGTCGATCATCTCGATCGCCATCGCCCATTTGGGACGGTGGTGCTCGGTGTCGGGGATCGCCGACCGTCGCCGGCGGGCGGTGATCGCCGCGACGGCGTCGGGGTCGGTGGTCGATTGATCGTCCCAGCTCTCGGGCAGAAACAGCCGCCAGTCCAGCGGGGCGGACGCGGCATCGGAGGCGGCGTGCACGCTGACCGCGATCTGACAGTTGCCAACCTTACCGAGAGTGCCCGAGTACTGCCGGGCCACGCCCGGCGAGGCGGGTCCGTCCTTGATGAACCCGGTGTCGTCGATGACCCACGCATCCGGGTCGATCAGACCACACGCCCTGCGCGACAGTGTTTTCCGCACAGGTGTGACATCCCACGGCGAAGTGGTCACGAACTGCTGCAACTGTTGATGATCGACCCGCAACCGCTGCGCCATCGGCTGCATCGACTTCCGCCGCCCGTCGAGCATCAACCCCCGGGCATACAGCCCCGCCTTCTCGCGCTGATCCTTACGCGCCAGCGACGAGAACACCTCACCGACAAACGTATCCAACTGTTCCCCGACACGGTCGAGAGCGGCTGTATCCATGCCCGCATGCTCTCGAGAAAGCCACGAAAACTCGAGCCGACACGCCGAGCTAACAAAGTACTACTAGGGGCCTCCGCCATCAACATGGGTACCCGGTTCGTCGCCACCGACGAGGCGCCCGTGCACGAGAATGTCAAGCAGCAGATCGTCGCCAACGACGAACGATCGACTGTCGTGGTGTTCCGCGAGTTCAGGAACACGGCTCGTGTCGCGCGTAACGAGATCTCCGAGCAGATCGTGGAGATCTCGCGGAGGCCCGGTGCGTCCTTCGAGGACGTCGCACACCTTGCCTCGGGTAAGCGGGGGCGATCGCAGGTCCTCGAGAACGGCCTCGTCGACGACGGTATGTGGTGGGCAGGTCAGGCGCAGGGGCTCATCCACGAGGTTGCATCGTGTGCGGAGGTCGTCGACCGGATCATCTCGGATGCCGGCGAAGTTCTCGCGGACCGTCTCCGTTCGATGACGAACTAGCAGCGGGGAGTCGGCAATGGCTGCGGACCACAACCGCGATGCTGCAGCGGAGACTCTGACTCCGGCTGTTCCCGCGCAGCCGGAGTCGGTCGACTGGTTGACCTTCGCGCGGGAGCATCCCGAGGGCGCGACCACAATCATGTTCATGGCGATGCGGTCACTCATGCGTCTTCAGCAACACATGACGTCGGTTCTCGAACATGAGTTGAAAAAGCATTTCGAGATGAATCTGACGGACTACCTGATGCTCAAGACGCTACAAATGAGCGACGAGGGGACCAGGTTGCTGAGCCGTGTGGCATGGCACCTGCTCGTGCACGCGACCACGGTGACGATTGCTACCGATCGCCTGGAAGCGCGTGGATTGCTCTACCGGCACGCGCATCCTCGCGATCGGCGAGCCACGTGCGTCACCATTACCGAGCAAGGCAAGGCGGTCGTCGATTCGGCGACGGAGATGCTCGGTCGCTGTGGTTTCGGTATGCCTGGTCTCGATGCCGACACGGCCCGGGTTCTCGTCGAACTATTGGCTCCTGTACGCCGGACGGCCGGCGACCTCGACAGGTCGCACTGAGGCCGTCACCGAACCGTCTAATAGGTCACGAGGTCGCCGGGCCGCAGGTGGCCGAGCTCGTTGACGGTGTGCATTGCCCACCGGTCGTCACCGTGGAATACGCGGGTGACCGCGGTGTGGGCCGAGTAGAAGAACATGTCTTCACGAATCTCGAATGTCGAAGCCAGGAACGCGCTGATCACACCGCCGTGGGCGACGACGGCGAATCGCTCTCCGGCATGGCGGATTGCCAGCTTTTCGATCTCCCGGTACACCCGTGTGCGGAAATCGTCGCTGCGTTCGCTGTGAGGAAAAGCCTCCCAGCGTCGTGTCCGAAGGAATTCGTCGCTCGCAATGGCGAGCTGTTCGGGGGTCGGATCTGCGCGCGACTCGTCACCGAAACCGAACACATCGATTTCTCGCAACCCCTCGACCACAACAGGATCGGAGGGTTGCGACCGGAATTGCGCAACTCGTCGGGCAGTCTCATGCGCTCGCTCGAGATCGCTGCAATAGATGGCGGCAAACGGCTCGGGCTCGAGGTACGCCGCGACCGCATCCGCCTGGGTCCGGCCGAGATCGGAGAGTGGAGGATCCAAATGCACTGCGCGAGGCGCGGTCCTGGGAGGTGAAGTCTGTTGGGCATGCCGCACGAGGACCACCTCCGTGCGCGGTCCCTCGATGAGCAGTGCCCGATGTATCCGATCGCGCGTCGACGGCGCGGAGTCGGGTGACGGGGTCGGATGTTCGACTTCGTTCATGAACGGATCCACTCCTCGGGTGACAGTAGGCTCAGGCAAGATCGGACGGCAGCCACCAGGCCGACAGCGTTTCCGCGACGGAATCCTCTCCCCGTGCGGGAAGTCGATCCATGTAGCTGAGGTCGGTGCGATCGCGCCGTGGCCGCGCGAAGCCGCGTGGCTGCTCGGCTTCCGAGAGCATCGGCTGACGGAGACGCCACTCGCGAACGACGATGCGGTGCGCGATCCTCCATCCTGCCTCCGGCCGGTTCTCGAACCGGTCGATGTAGCGACACCCGAAGACGTCCATGGTCAACTCGTCGCCTTCGGCGCGACGCACGTGGTTTGCCACGCAGTAACTTTCGACGCGGGCGACGTCACCGTCGACGTCGATCACACTGTTGTGCAGCGTATGCATCGAGCTGACGAAGTGTAGGAGGTGCTCCATCACCCACTCCACATACGCGTCGGGTCCACCGAGGAATGCTCCGCCGTGGTCGTCGATCGCATCGTCGTGATAGACGGAGCGGACGAGCTCGGCGTCGCGCCGGTCGATGCCACGGCAATACATCTTCAATGCCCGGTCGATGTCACGTTCGGCCGCGAGAAGTTCCACTGTGGATGTGAGGTCGGTCAACGATGTCTCCAAACTTGCTCGTCATCGGTACGTCGCTGACAGCCAATCACTCTTGCTATCAATAATCAACAGATAGATAGTATGGGGAGTGCGGCGGTGCTGCGTCTCCCGCATCGGCAGGTACCCGGCGGCCGAAATGCGACAGCTCCGGGGCAGGGAGGCGGCATCACGCCGACGACAGACTGTCTCGAATAGGAGTGGATATCGGTATGGGATTTCCTATCAGTGATCGCGGTTCGCTCGGAGTCGGTATCGTGGGACTCAGCGCATCGGGAGGGTGGGCCGCCAACGCGCACGTACCTGCGCTTTCGCGGCTCCCAGGTTATGAGTTGCGTGGTCTGGCTTCCAGCAGTGCCGCCACGGCGAAGGCGGCAGGCGACAAGTTCGGGGTCGCTCTCGCGTTCGACGACGTACAGAGGCTTGCAGAATGCGAGGAAATCGACCTCATTGTTGTCACGGTGAAGGTTCCCGAGCATCGCGACCTCGTCATGACGGCCCTCGGCGCCGGCAAGGCGGTCCTCTGCGAATGGCCCCTGGGCAATGGGCTCGGCGAGACCGAGCAACTCGCGGACGCAGCACGCAGTCGTGGACTGCCGGGCTTCGTCGGGCTTCAAGCGCGCTCCGCCCCCACGATCCGGTACATGCGTGATCTGGTCGCCGACGGTTTCGTCGGAGAGGTTCTGTCGACCAGCGTCATAGGTTCGGGAGGTAGTTGGGGGGCGAGCATCGATGCCCGAAACGCGTACACCCTCGATCGTGACAACGGCGCGACGATGCTGACCATCCCGTTTGGTCACACCGTCGATGCCCTCACGATGGTGTTGGGGGAGTTCGCGGATCTCTCGGTCACGACGGCGATACGCCGACAGCAGGTTACGAACGGCGATTCCGGAACAACGCTACCGATGACTGCCGAGGACCAGATTGCGGTCACGGGTGCCCTGGACAGCGGTGCTGTCGCATCCATGCACTTCCGCGGCGGAATGTCCGCGGGCACGAACTTGCTCTGGGAGATCAACGGCACCGCCGGCGACCTCGTGCTGACCGGAAACTCTGGGCACCTGCAGCTGGCCGACGTGGAGTTACGCGGGGCCCGTTCGGGTGACGCGCTGGCTGCGATGACCCCGCCTCGCCGCTACGAACTGGCACCGAGCGATCAATTCGGCGACGCGCCCCGGGCGTACAACATTGCGAATGCATACGCCCAGATCCGCGACGACTTGCTGACCGGAACTGCCGTCGCACCCACGTTCGAGCACGCGGTTCGTCGCCACCGTCTGCTCGATCGTATCCAGGGGAAAACCCTGGGTGCGGATTCTGTCGGCGAGCGGTGAGTGCGAAGTCCGAGGCCCCGACCTGCCGCCGATCGCCGGTAGTGATCTGTTGCACAGTGCTGTACGATCGGTTTTACTCTAAGAGCCGACAATTAATGTGTCGAGTAAGCCAAGTACACCGAGCACGAGGGCAGAATCGATGAGCACCGGAAGTTCGAACCACGAAGGCACGTCGCAGGAACTGAGCCTGCTGCAGACACTTCGCCTGAAAGGGCGTGCGACGCCCAATGCACTCGCGTCCGCTACCGGGATCGATGAATCGACGGTCGAGCGGCTCGTGGAGGATGCCGTCGCCGCCGAACGCTGCACCCGATCGGGGCAGTACGTGAAGGTGTCACCCGCCGGCAAGGAGCGGCTCGCGGAACTGGCCGCCGCAGAGCGAGCGTCGGTCGACCAGGCGCGCCTGGAAAGCCTCTACGAGGAGTTCGACCCCTACAACAACGACTTGAAGGTCCTCATCACCGACTGGCAGATGAAGGACGCGAATACCCCCAACGATCACACCGACGCCGACTACGACTCGGAGATCGTGAGCCGGCTGACCGCGCTTCACGAGTCCTTCCTGCCCTGGCTGGGAAGGCTTGCGGAGCTCAATCAGCGCCTGGCCCATTACACCGCCCGTTTCGACACCGCCCTCGACCAGGTTCGCAGCGGTGACCACACGTTCATTGCGCGACCGATCGCCGACAGCTACCACACCGTGTGGTTCGAGCTGCACGAAGAATTGATCGGATTACTCGGCAGGGACCGCGCATCCGAAGCCGCCGCCGGCCGCGCAGTCTGAAACCCGCCATCCCGTATGGCCCAAAAGTTAGTCAGGAAGGACGAAAGATGACCGTCTTGCGCCTTGGGCAGTGCCCGGATGCGACGCGCGAGCTCATCGGGGGGAAGGCGTTCAGCATCAACTCGATGCTCACCCTCGGTCTCCCTGTTCCGCCGGCGTTCGTACTCGGAACCGACGAATGCACTCGGTACTACGCCTCGGATCGGAAACTCGCCGAGGACGTACTGGCAGAGCTGAGGAGCGGTATCGCGTGTCTCGAAAGTACGCTCGGACGTACCTTCGGGGCGACGAACAAGCCGTTGCTCGTCTCTGTTCGCTCCGGTGCGCCACGCAGCATGCCGGGGATGATGGATACGGTTCTCAACCTCGGCATCAACGACAGCGTCGAAAAGGCACTCCGCGAGGAGACCTCCGATGCGGAGTATGCCGCCGATACCCACCGCCGTTTCAGGGAGCAGTTCCGCAAGGTCGTCGGGAGCGACCCGTCCCCGGAACCCTGGGATCAGCTCGAGGCCGCGGTTGCCGCCGTGTTCGATTCCTGGCATTCCCCGAGAGCGGTGGCGTATCGCCGCCACCACGGCATCTCCGATGACGGGGGCACCGCCGTCACGGTTCAGGCCATGGTCTTCGGAAATTTGGACGACCATTCGGGAACTGGTGTGTTGTTCACGCGTGACCCCGTCACCGCTCAGTCGGCACCGCTGGGTGAATGGCTCCCCCGTGGGCAAGGTGAGGACGTCGTGTCCGGCCGTTGTACACCCCTGACCCTCGGTCACCTCGCCGGAAACATGCCGGACGTCCACAGGCAATTGATGGATTCGGCGTCGCTGTTGGAGCGCACGTTCTGCGACGTGCAGGACATCGAGTTCACCGTCGAGTCCGGGCACCTGTGGCTGCTGCAAACGCGGTCGGCAAAACGCTCGGCGACCGCGGCCGTGCACCATGCCGTCACCTTCGAGAAGGAAGGTATCGTCACGCCGGAGGGGGCACTGTCCATGATCAGTCCCGACCAACTGAGCGCCTTCCTCCGCCCGCATCTCTCGCCCACCGCTCGTATCGGTGCGACAGTCCTCGCTCGCGGCGAAGTCGCATGCCCCGGGGTGGTCACCGGCATCGTTGTCGGCACCGCCGATGAGGCGGAGGAGATGGCGGAGCAGGGAATCGACGTCATCCTCGCGCGCCCGACAACCGATCCGGACGACGTCCATGGAATCCTCGCCGCCAAGGCAATCATCACGGAGATCGGCGGCGCCACCTCCCATGCCGCCGTGGTCAGCCGCGAATTCAACAGGGCCTGTGTCGTCGGCTGCGGTGAAGGCTCGCTCATGGACCTGGTAGGCCGGAACGTCACGGTCGACGCCACATCGGGCGAGATTCTCGACGGAATTCTCGAAGTAGAGGTCCCGTCGAAGGACACGCACCCCGATCTGCAGGTAGTCACCCAGTGGCTCGCCGCCAGCGAAACGGGAAATGACAACCCGCTCAACAAGATCCTCGCGGCAGCCCACTAGTCGCACATGTCTGCTCGCTCAGTCGGTCCAGGGCGGTTCCGCGCGAATTCCGCGCGGAACCGCCCTGCTGTGCCGATATCTGGCGCGAGCGCCGGCCATGGTAACGGTTGCTTCGGATGTGGTACCGACAATCCGATCGGGCTGGATCTCCGCTACGTCGCCGGCCCCGGCCTCACCGTGCGGACCTCATTCGTGCCGGCGACATCGAGATTGCATTGCTCCGGCGCGGTCCCGTTCGGCCTGATTTCCGCGATTCTTGACGAGTCGATGGCGACGCTCGGCTGTCTTTTGTCGAAAACAATTTCTGCCGAACATCTTTCGATTGACTGCGAGCAAGCGGTCGATGCATATGAAGAGCTCACGATCGAAGCAAAAATCGACGAGATCATCGCCGACCGCTTTCACACCAGTGCGGTAGTCAGAGTCGACGGTGCCGCCGGCGTGGTCGCCACCGCGACAGGGGTCTACCGGCGCTTCGCGCCCCGTGCGTGGGAAAGGAGTCCAGAGACTCGTTAACCACGCACGGGCGGCGGAGCCGCCTACCGCGGCGCCATGCGCAGGGCGCCGTCCATACGAATGGTCTCACCGTTGAGGTAGTCGTGTTCGACGATCATCTGGGCGAGTTGTGCGTATTCGGCGGGCTGTCCGAGGCGGGAGGGGAACGGGACGCCGGCTTCGAGGCCCTTGCGGTATTCGTCGGTGACGCCGGCGAGCATGGGGGTGTCGATGATGCCGGGGGCGATGGTGTTGACGCGGATGCCGAACTGGGCGAGGTCGCGGGCGGCGGGGACGGTCATGCCGTGCACGCCGCCCTTGGATGCGGAGTAGGCGATCTGGCCGATCTGGCCCTCGAAGGCGGCGACGGAGGCGGTGTTGATGACGACGCCGCGCTGGCCGGACTCGTCGACGGTGTCGGTCTTGGCGATGGCGTCGGCGGCGAGGCGCATGACGTTGAACGTGCCGAGCAGGTTGACGGTGATGACGGTGCGGAACAGTTCGAGGTCGTGGGGGCCCTTCTTGGACAGGATGCGGCCGGCCCAGCCGACGCCGGCGCAGTTGACGACGATGCGCAGCGGCAGACCCGACTCGTCGATGGTGTCGATCGCGGCTTGGACCTCGTCGCCGCTGGTGACGTCGGTGGGAAGGAGGGTGACGCCGTCGGGGACGTTGTCGCCGGCGCGTTCGATGGACTGGGGCAGGTCGAGTCCGAACACGGTGGCTCCGGCGTCGGCGAGACGCTTGGCGGTGGCGGCACCGAGGCCCGAGGCTGCTCCGGTGACCAGTGCGGCAGTGTGTGCGATGTCCATGCGGTGTCCTGTCCTGGAGGGTGCGTGCCGATCGGCGAGAATACGCTTGTGGTAGATAATCGAAGCATAGAGTAGTGGGGTGAGGTCTACCGTCAAGTGCCGTCCCGAGAAGTGGAGCTACGTAAGTGGGCTATCCAGGAACTTTCGCGAGATCACATCCCGAGCGCGCTGCAATGATCATGGCTGGTTCCGGGGCTCGGATCAGTTATCGAGAGCTTGATCGGCGGTCGACGTCCCTTGCAGTACTGCTGAGGCGCCGGGGTCTGTGTGCCGGCGACACCGTCGCAGTCGTTGCCGAGAACAGGATCGAGTGGGCGGAGGTCATCTGGGCGACTGTCCGCGCAGGATTCGACATCGCGCCCGTCAATTGGCACCTGGGTGGCGACGAACTCGGTGCCGTCCTCGGTGCGTGCGACGCGCGGGTCGTCATCACCTCTCGGGACTGTCTCGAGGCAGTGCAGGCAGCGGTAAATCGACGCCTGCCCGGGGTCGAGACGATCCTGGTGTTGGGCGGCGACGTCGAGAGCGCTCCCGGTGCGCTCGGAAACGTCGAAGACTACGAAACAGCCTTGCTGTCAGCAGTTTCCGCTACAGAATTGCCGGACGAACAACTCGGTGGTCGCGTGATGTTCAGTGCGGGGACGACGGGCACTCCCAAGGCGATACGACATTCCGCACCGGTCGTCCATCCCGCCGAGGCGCCACCTCATCTCGGTAGATACACGGAGTTGTTCGACTTCGATATCGACACCGTCTACCTGTCCCCGGCGCCGATCTACCACACCGCCCCCTTCAGATTCGTACTCGCGATCACGCAGCTCGGCGGGACCGTCGTCTGCATGGAACGATTCGATCCGATGCAGGCGCTGCAGGCAATCACCGAGCATCGGGTCACCCACGCACAGTTCGTCCCGACGATGCTGATCCGTCTGGATCGACTTCCGGAAACGGTCAAGAGTTCCGCCGATATGTCCAGCCTGAAGGTCGCGATAACCGGAGCCGCGCCGTGCCCGCCGGAACTCAAGCTCCGGATCATGAATTGGTGGGGGCCGGTGCTCCACGAACTCTACGGAGCATCGGAGAGTTACGGCAATTGTCACATCGGGCCGGACGAAGCGCTGGCGCGCCCCGGTTCGGTCGGCAGAGCGCTCGTCGGCACGATTCACATCACCGACGACGACGAAAGGGAATGCCCCATCGGCCGGGACGGCACCGTCTGGTTCGAAGGCACTCCCCGGTTCGCGTACAACGACGACGAGCAACAACCCCGAGACGGGGGATGGCAGACCGTGGGGGACGTCGGCCATCTCGACAGTGACGGCTACCTCTACCTGACCGGCCGGAGAAGTCAGCTCATAATCTCGGGCGGTGTCAACGTCTATCCGCAAGAGGTCGAAGATCTTCTGCTGCTGCACCCCATGGTCTCCGACGTCGCGGTCGTCGGCCTTCCGGACACCGAATACGGCGAGATCGTTGCCGCGTATGTCCTACTGCGGGAGGAATTTCGGAACGGGACGCAGACCGAATCGACACTCAGCGCATACTGCCGATCGAAACTTGCCGGCTACAAGTGCCCGCGGCGCATCATCGTCGTAGAAGATCTCCCGCGGGGTGACAACGGAAAGTTGTACAAGAGATTCATCGAGACCTCATAGGGAACCGGTCGAACACGCACGACACGCGCCGGTCCGTTGGGACCGGCGCGTGATCAGGGGCTTTCGACACCGAGGTACGGTGGCACGGGATGGGCCCGCCGGCGATGCGGCGCTACCGTTGTGCCTCCACTCCGCCTTCCGCGGGAACTCGAGGAGGAATGTAGTTGGGCCGGAATGGCGGCCGACCGAGCAAGGTGTCGAGGATGAATGCGAACACCGCCACACCGAATGCGATGGTCAACATGCCGAGCAATTGTGTGGGCAGCCAAGGATAGTCGGCGTTGACAGCGATCCAGGACGGCATCGCGATGAAACCGTAGACGGCGGTGACAGACAGGGGGGTGATCAGGAGCATCGATATCGACTTCCAACCGCGTAGCTGCTCGCGGTAACGGTAGGCGATCGCTGCGGCCAGGAACACGCCGACCGAGTTGCACGGAATCCACCACCACGGCAGCTGCGAGATGATGACGAGCGGTTGGTTCCCGTAGTAGTGGTAGACCCCCATGCTCAATAGAATCTCCTCGAACATGACGGAACTGGCCGCTGCACCTGCCCACATCAACCAGATCATCTTGGTGCGAGGGTTACTCTCGAGCACTTTGTAGATGAAGATCATGAAGGCGCCGTATCCGAACCAACCCGCGACGATCCACCAGGGCATCTCCCGGCCGAGGATGGTGTAGGCGTGGTTCGACTCGCTCCAGGGGAAGTACACCGCGCCGATGACGTCGTAGAACACCTCGGGTATGCAGATCACCGCTCCACTGAGTGCGAGCATCAGCGGGAGCAGGGACCCGGTTCGCCTGATCTCGCGGATTCCGAGACCGACACCGATGAGTCCTACTGCAGTCATGCAGACGGTGGCGATGATGTTGTTCGTCGACATGTACGGCGTGTTGTGTGGCGGCGTGGGGATCCCGAACTCGGGATCTATTGTGAAGTCCGCACTTCCGAGGACGGGTCCCTGCCGGAGCGCGGTGATGATCAGGGCGGCGACGACTGCGATGACGACCGCAGTCGCAATGATGGCCTTGCCTTTCGGCGTGATCCCGTCGGACGAGGACTCGTCGTGCCTTTCGGGGGGTGTGGTTCGTTGCGTGACGCCTTTCGGCGGCGTTGAAACCATTACTGCGCCTCTCTGTGACGACGGCGGATTGTGCGCTTCGGCCATGAAGGGTCCGAGGAATGGAAGCCTGGGATGGTGACCGTCGCTAGGTCGACTCTATGACATGCGCCACAATAAAGTCTAGACCCCGACTGTTGTTGATGCGATATCTAGACAATCTATTGCTCTATAGTCAAAGGGTAGAGTTTAATTGTGGTGCCCGTCACTCGCCGCCGCAGAAGCGTGCGGCATCACTGTGCCGGAGGGTGCTGCCCCCAGGGCTGTCCCGGCCTTCGTCGGCACGGCAGCATCGGCGCTCACGATGAGGAGAAGCTCTTGTACACCAACGTCACCGACCCGATTCGCGGAACGTCTGAACCTGATCGGTATTGGACCAGCACCAACCTGGGCGAGGCCTGCCCCGAGGTCATGTCACCCATGTGCTGGAGTGTGTGGGAACGGTCAGCTGAGCTGGGTTGGCTCTATTCGATGTACGCGTTCGGTGTGCTCCCGAAGAAGAAGGTCACCGTCTCCCCCGATGTAAACGATCGCGGCCTGTCCTGCTTCTTCGGAAGGCAAGCGCTGAACGTCGACGCCATCAAAAAGATCATGTCGGCACTGCCTGGCGTCGATGCCGACGACTTCGAGCGTGACCTCATGGGAAGCGTGCGACCGGATGCGCCGCAGTTCAAGTCGAGCTACGCCCGTGTTCCCGTGCTCATGTTCAAGGCGCCGTACGCTCTGCTGCGAACCGGCCCGAGGTTGAAATCTCTGCACGACGAGATGCACGAGCGTTGGACGGCGTCGGTCTACCCGCGGAAAGAATCGAACAGCGAGCCCATCGATGTTCTGGTGCAAGCGCGCGATCAGTTCCAGCGCATCTTTTCCGTTCACTGTGTATGGAGGTTCGTGTTCCAGGGCGCGCAGAGCGCGGTGGCACAAGCCGCCGAAAAGGCCGGAGATGCAACACTTGCCGATCAACTGCTGTCGGGGGTGGGAGATGTCAACGAGACGAGGATGGCTGACGACCTCTGGCGATTGGGTCAGGACGAGCTGACCGAGGGCGAGTTCCTGGAGAGCTGGGGCTACCACGGACCGAATGAAGGAAATCCCTACACCACGGTGTGGCGTGAGAACCCTGCACCCATCCGTGCATTGGCGGCGGCATACGCACAGCGATCCGAACGACCCGCGGTGCGCGCAGCGCGCGCCCGGGAAGTCGGCATCGAGGCGGAACGCCGTCTTCTCGCCGCGACTCCATGGTCTCGCCGTCCGGCGACGCGTTGGTTGGTGCATCGGATGCGAAATATCATCCGAACGCTGCAGGTCGGGAAGGCGGCGTATCTCATGGCAATTGACGCGGCTCGAGCGGCGGCGCGAAACCTCGGCGCGCAACTGGTGGAACGCGGCGTGCTCCAGCAGGTCGACGACATCTTCTTCGTCACGATCGAGGAATGCCAGGAATTGGTTTGCGGGCGCGTACCGAACGTGCAGGAGGTCGTCGAGGTCCGCCGCGCGACCCGTGCCGAGTACAAGGCAATGGCGCTTCCCGTCGCCTTTCGAGGCATGCCGGAACCGCTCGTGGGCGCCGTCGAGGTCGACGTTGTGGATGTCACCGAATTGTCCGGCGCTGCGAGCGGCGGCGGAAGCGTGGAGGGTCGGGCGCGGGTTGTGGTCGATCCGGACCAGGAAATCGAACTCGACGCGGGCGATGTTCTGGTGTGTCGATTCACCGACCCGAGCTGGGCTCCCCTGATGGCGTTGGCTGACGCCCTGGTGATCGACATTGGCGGGTCGGCGAGCCACGGGGCGGTGGTCGCCCGCGAACTGGGCATTCCGTTCGTGATCGGCACGCAGAGCGGGACGAGGGTCATCCACGATGGGGATCACATCCGGGTGGATGGTCCCGCGAACCTGGTCAGCGTGCTCACACGCGCGAAGGCGGCGGAAACCGCGACCGCGTGAGGCGGGAAGTGCCGAATGAAAGCGGCCTGCGATAAATGAACGACAGTGCGAGTCCCGGGCGGGACTCGCACTGTCGTGTGGGCTGAAGAGTCGGGCTCGTCGCCGAGGGCTCAGTGTGAGAGGCTCAGCGCGAGGGCGACGAGAAGGTAATCGGAAGCGATTCGATGCCGTGCAGCACGAAGCTCCGGTGGAACGTCACTTCCTCGTCTGGGTCGGCCAGAGCGATGGAATGGCAACGCTCCAGCAGAACCGTCAGTGCCGCCTTGGACTCCATCTTGGCCAAATTCATACCCAGGCAGGAGTGCTCGCCGCGACCGAACGTCAGGTGGCGGGCCCGTGCGGTGTCGAGATCGACTTCGTCGGGCTCGCTGTACACCGATGGATCTCGGTTTGCGGAACCGGTAACCAGGTAGATGAGGCCGTCGGCAGGAATGCGGGTGCCTCCGACCTCCACCTCGTCGACGGCGACCCGCCAGATTCCTTGTACGGGCGGTTCCAGGCGAAGCACCTCGTCGAGGAAGTTGGTGATCTTGTCGTGATCCTCACGCAGGGATTCCTGCAACGCGGGATCCTTGGCGAGCATCCAGAGTGCACTGGTCAGCAGGTTGGTCGTCGTTTCGTTGCCGGCGACCAGGAATTGCACCAGCATCTGGAGTAACTCGGCGAGAGTCAGGGGAGCTTCGCCATCGAGTCGCGCAGCCAGCAGGTCGCTCAAGAGATCGTCGACAGGATGCTCGCGCCGCCGATCGAGTTCCTCGGTGAAGTAATCGTAGAAGGCGTCCACCTGGTCGAAGATCTCGATGATGGCATTCGTGTCGTGTGAGAGTGCGCCGACGCCACGGGTGAAGGCGTTGGACCACTCTTTGAAGGTCGCCATGTGGGAAGGCGGCACCCCGAGAAGGGTCGCAATTACTGTCATCGGAATGGGCATGCTGAAGCCGGCGACGACGTCGGTGGGGCCGTCGGCGGCGAAGTTGTCGATGAGCTGATTGGTCAGCTCTTTCACGGCGCCGTCGAGTTCTGCTACCCGGCGAGGCGTGAAAGCGGCATTGACAAGTGAGCGCTGACGCTTGTGCAAGGGCGGATCGGAGAACAGCAGGACGCGCGATTTGCTCAGTTCGATGCGCCGGGCCGCCTGCTGCCGGGTGCGCTCCGGGAGATCGGCATTCTGCAGTATCTGCTGGGCGATACCTGATACCGAACTGGGCCCGCTGGCCATGCGGTTCGAGAACCGGGTGGCATCACGCAACACATCCAGAACGTCTTCGTGCCGCGTGACAATCCAAGCGCCCAACTGCTCATTGTATGAGACCGGGTCGCTGTCGCGCTGGGCGGCGTATGCACCATAGGGGCACCGAACGACGTCAGGACGCAGCGCTAGCAGGTCATCGAATGTGGCGGCGGGGCAGGTTGTTGTGTCCGCTCGATCTGTCACCGCAAACTCCTCATGCACGATTGCTAGAATATTGATTGCTAGAGTATCTGACTGCGCGGCGACGTGTCTATACGCGAGCGACGCAGAACTGTCATAGGTCGAGTACGAGTTTTCTTCCCTTGCAGCGGCTCACGCAGATCATCATCATGTCGCCGTTGTCCTGCTCGTCGGGAGTCAGGTAGTCGTCGCGGTGGTCAGGCTCGCCGTCGAGTACCTTGGTCTCGCATTCGCCGCAGTATCCCTCCTCGCAGGAAAAAGGCTGATCGGGGAGCACTTTTCGCACCTCGTCCAGGATGTTGACTCCTTCGGGGACGGTGAACGTGGCACCGGTTCGTCGTAGTTCCACCTCGAACGAATCGCCACTGGTGTCCACGGGCCCGCTGGCCGAGAAGCGTTCGAAATGCAGACCGCCGAGATGGTCGTGCGCGGAGAACTCCGCCGCAACCGCGTCGATCATCGCGCTCGGACCGCAGGTATAGATCACGGCGCCGCCCGGCGCACTCGCGAGGATGGACGGCAGATCGGGATAGCCGCGCTCCTCCTCGATCCACAAATCCACCTGATCTCCGAGTGAACCGAGCTGCTCGCGATACGCCATCGAACTGGCGCTACGGCCACCGTAAACGAGAGTCCATCGTGCCCCCGCTTTGCGCACCTGCTCGATCATGGGGATGAGTGGTGTGATGCCGATCCCCCCGCCGATGAAGATGTACGAGTCCGCCTCGACCAGGTGGAAGTTGTTCCGCGGAAGGCGGATGTTCAGCTCGACGCCGGCCTCGGCGGCATCGTGCAGTTCCTTCGAACCGCCGCGGCCGTTCTCTTCCCTCAGAACGGCGATCGTGTACTTCGATCGATCGTCTCGGTTCCCGCAGAGCGAGTATTGACGAGACAGGCCCGAAGGCAGGTGCACTTCGATGTGAGCCCCCGGCTCCCAGGTCGGCAGGGGATGCCCTTCCGGATCTGCGAACGATACTTCGATGACGTCGTCGGCGACCTCGGCCACATTGGTGACGCGCAAGGTCAGGCTTTCGATGGTGGTGATCATGTGATCAGCCCTTCGCGGCTTCGACAAGCGGCTTCAGGTTTGTGAGAACCTCGAGCCATCCTGTTGATGTTGTGATTTCGGAGCAGAAGTTGGTCTCGATGATGACTCCTTCGAGGTCTGCGGCAACGCACTCCGCAACTCGGGTGGTCATTTCGTCCACGGTCATTCGTTTGCCGGCGGTGGATTGCTGAGCGAGTCGGTAGATCGCTCCGACCGGGTTCTTGTCCTGCGGCCGTTGACTGTTGATGTCCTCGAGGATACCCACCACATTACTGATGGGGATGGAACCGGGATTCCACAGGTCGAAGTCGCGAGCAGTTCGTGCGAGGCCTGCTTTGGAGTACATGCCGGACATCAAGCGGGGGATCCGTGTGGGCTTCGGCTGCATGATGGCCGGTCCGATGTCGAAGAACGCGCCATGGTGTTCCACCGGATCGTCGCTCCAGCACGCACGGAGAGCGGGAATGAAGTCATCCATACGCTTGCCTCGCGTACGGGGGTCGACTCCGACGGCCCGATGTTCTTCCTCGGACCATCCCACGCTCAGGCCTACGACGGACAGGCGGCCTTCGCTGATTCGGTCGACGGTGGCAAGTCGGTTGGCCAATTGCGCAGGCCAGTGATTTCCGCCGACGAGAATACTGGTTCCCAGTTGCAGGCGATCCGTCCAGGTGGCAACGGCGGCGAGCAACTCGGTGGGCGCCCACACTGAACGGTAGACATCGGGCTGGTCGGTTGCGCTGCCGCCGTAATCGCCCGACTGCTGGAGTGCGTAGAGGAAGTGGTCCTGCACCCATACGTTGTCGAAGCCCATGTCGTCGGCTTGCTGAACGAAGTCACGGATCAACGACGCCGTCACGACCGGCCCCAGCTGTGGCAGTGTGAGTCCAATTGTTGTCACGAGGTAACTCCCGTCTCCTGTTTCGGAAGTTCGTGTCGTTCGATTCGGGAGAGTCGACTGCGACAGATGCGCCATCGCCCGTCGTCGCATCGCCGGTACGTCTCGGTGTAGTGGCCCCACCCCTCATGGGATACATAGCCGCTGCCGGCCGGGGACTCTACGCGGTCGTACATCGGCCAGATGGCCGTTGCTGTCGTCTCGTCGACAATGTCGATCTCGGGTACGTGTCCGTGGTGGACCGAGTAGCCGGTTTCGAAGTGCCTGGCCACGCTTGCAAGAAACTCCTGCTTGCCGCGAGGGGAGGAGGTCGATTCGGCGAAGTCGACGATGAGGTCGTCGGTGAACAGGTCTGCGAATTCGTCCCAGAGTCGGAAATCAACGCAACGGAAGTATCGAGCCTTGAGTTGGCGAATGTCCTCTATGGCAACGAGTCGACGAACAGCCTGCTCCATGGATTCAACGGTCATTGTTCAGTCCCCTGTACGACGAAGAATTAGTGGGTGTGCCGCGGGAATCGTTCCCGGATAGGCGAGTCCGCGTTGTAGTCGGAGTAGCGTGCGATCTTTCCGTCTGCGACGACGAACGAACCCATGATCGGTATTTCGATCGCGACGCTGCCGTCGGCGGTGTGCACCCGGTCGATCCGCTCGGTGAGCACGAGGTTGTCGCGCGAGGCGATGTTGAGCAGCTCGGCGGTGCAGTACTCCATCTCGAGGGTGTCGTGCAGCGTGGTCAGAAAGTCCATCGCTGCCTGCTTCCCCTTGGTGGCCGGCGACCCGGTGTTCTCCCAGGAAACGTCTTCGGTCATCCAGTGGTCGTAGCAGTCGCGCATGTGCGGCCAGGCGCCAGGTCCCCAGTCGTCGAGAAACCCGACGACTGCCTTCTCTGCGTCGGTCCGTGCTTCCGCTCCGGGGTGGATGATCACTTTCGTCCTCCTATGTTCCTTGTCACATCGATAGTCGCATGCAAGACTATTGATCGTCAACGTAAGTGCAGAGAGATGCCTGGGAGGCGCAATGGGTCCGGACTCGGTTGTCATCGCCGGAGGAGGTATGGCGGGCCTGCTCGCTGCCGCTGCGGCGAGCCCGTTCGCGCGGCACGTCACCATCATCGAAAAGGACGAGATACCGGTCGAACCGGCACCTCGACGCGGAGTCCCCCAGGGACGGCAGGTCCACGCGCTGCTCGGCGCAGGTCAGAACGCCATGTCCGAGCTGCTGCCAGGCATCGTCGACGACTTCGAGGCGGCCGGGGCTCGCATGGTCGACTCACCCGCCGACCTGGCCGTCTACGGACGCTTCGGCTGGGCCGGTCGCGTGCGCAGCGGAACTCGAACTGTGATGATGCGCCGACCCGTACTCGAGCACGTGGTGCGTGACAGGGTGCTGGACCTGCCGAATGTCACCCTCCGGTCATCGGCCGTCACCGGAATATCGGTCACCGACGACCGGTCACGCGTAACGGGATTCGAACTGCTCGACGGCACCACGCTGGAGGGGGATCTCGTCGTCGACGCCACCGGAAGAGTTTCGCGATCGGTGGAGTGGCTCGGCGACATCGGGTACGACGCTCCCCAGGAAAAGGAGATGCGGTCACACATCGGTTACGCCACGGTCGAGGTGCGGCTGCCCGACGACGCCTTCGACGACGGTGTGGCAGGGGTGTTGGCGCACCCCCATCCCGGCAACTGCCGGGGCGCCGCGGTGGTACCCGCCGACAACGGGATCTATCTGATTGCCGGCCTCGGGATGATGAATCAGGATCCGCCCCGAGACCTCGACGGGTTCATGGCGCATCTCGACGCCGCGCCGAGTCCCATTGTGGGGGAGATTGCCCGGAAGGCGGAGTTCCTTACCGACATTGCCACCTATCGGGTGCGCGGCAGCCGGCGGCGGGTCTGGGAGGATCTCACCCACCGACCTGACGGCCACCTCCTGATCGGCGACGCCGTCATGGCATTCAACCCGTTGTACGGCCAAGGCATGTCGGTGGCCGCCTGCGAAGCAGTGGCCCTGTCGCGCAGCCTGTCCGAGGATTCCTCGACCGCCGGGCTCGCGCAGCGCGCGCAGACGGCGATGAAGGAAGTCATCGACATCGTCTTCGCGATGGCGGTGTCGACGGACGGGGCGTACGAGGGCGCCGAGCTCATCGGGGTGCAGAGACCGTCCGCCGACGATATGGAGGCGGGTGCACTGCTATCTCGGGTGGCGACCGATGATTCGGAGGTTGCCCTCGCGGTCAAGCGGTACGCCCACTATTTCGATCGTGTTGCGCTGCAGTCGCCTTCGATCGCCGACAAGCTGGCGGCCTGGAAGGCCGGCAACCGTGATGTTCTCCGTGACAATCCGTTGGTGATTCCCGGCATCATCGGCTGACCGACTCATCTGGAGTCGGGATCCGAGATCGGCAGCGCCGCTTGGCGATCGCCGATCGCGAAGGGCGTTCGCTGTAACGCGGGCTTCCTGTGATCGGGTCACTGTCGAAAATTCTCTCTGTAATCCACGTCACTAAGCTGATACTCTCGTAGTGGAATATCTACCTCTCGATCTTTCAAGGAGATGACATGGTCTCGGCCAGCAACGACAAGGAACAATTCGTCCTCGACTTCTTCAAGGGGATGGGGCCTGACCTGGAGTCATTCAAGAAGACCTATCGTGAGTACCTCGCCGAGGACGTGGAGTGGGAAAGCGTGGGGTTCGATCACCACCCCAATTTGGAGGACTCCCTGAAGTACCTCGACACGCTCGCCGAACAAACCGGAATGGCCTACTGCGATATCAACGTGATCAACATCGGTTCGGCCGGCGACCTGGTCTTCACCGAACGGGTGGACACGATGTACCGGGGCGACGGGTCGAAGATCATGGACTTCCGTGTCGCCGGTGTTCTCGAGGTGCGGGACGGCAAGATTCGCCGATACACCGACTACTTGGACAGTCTCGGTACCGCAACTCAGTTGCAGTCGCTGGCTCAGGAGATGGGCCACGGGGCCGTCAGCGCCTGACCTGATCGCTGCGTGGGGATCCGCATTTTCGGATCCCCACGCTGTGCCATTGAGTTGAATCGACTGCCAGGAGGCAACGTCATGATCACCGCTCCCTTTCGCATGGATGGTGAAGTCGCGGTTGTCACCGGTGGCACCGCGGGGATCGGGTACGAGACCGCGAAGGTGCTGCTCGCTGCCGGAGCCAGGGTCGTCGTGTGCGGACGCAATTCCGATCGCGGGCAGCATGCGGTCGAGCAACTGGGAACGGTGGGCGACGTCCACTTCGTCAGGGCGGACGTGAGCGACGAGGCTTCGGTCACCGATCTGTTCGGCGAGGTCCGCTCTCGCTACGGCGCGGTCAGTGTTCTCGTCAACAATGCCGGCCCGACCGATCTTCTGCACTCGCGCGATGTCGATGGTCCGTTGGGTGCGGTGCAGCCGACTGCGTTTGCAACGCTGATGGAAAGAACCGTCACGTCGAGCTACCTCCCGACTCGTGAAGCGCTGGGCGACATGGTCGGTGCGCGTGCCGGATGCATCATCATGATCTCGTCCATGGCCGCAGCACAGGCGATGCCAGGCTTCGACACCTACGCCACCGGGAAGGGAGCGATCGAGTCGATGACCCGTGCGATCGCGGGAAGCTATGGGCATCTCGGCATACGCTGCAACGCAATCCGTGTCGGTCGAATTGCGGTAGATCACGGTGGAGGGCTCGGAGCGGCCGCAGACCCGGCCGAGGAGGATCCCGATGCCTGGCGGGAGCCCACTCTTCCGAGGGCAGGGGCGCCAGAGGATATCGCGCACGCAGTGCTGTATCTCAGCTCGAGCGCCGGGCGCTACGTCAACGGTGCGGTCCTACCGGTGGACGGCGGTGTCGGGGTGCGTTCGCTCATGCCCTGGCAGACGCCTCGGCCGGAGATGCTCGCGGATCGCACGACTGCAGGCCGCAGCTGATATCGGGCGAAACGCCATTCGACCCCGCTACGCCCGGGCGTAGCGGGGTCGCCGTTCACTCGGCGAGGCCGCGATGCGGCAGCGCCCCTCGCGTCATCACGGCGCAGTAGCCGGTGGAATCGATTCCGTTCACCGTCATCTTTGCGAGTTGCTCCCGATGTCCAGTCGGAGTCGGCCGGCCATCGAGGAGGACCTGCTCGCGATCGGCATGCAAGTAGACGTCGTATTCGGCGACGTTTCCGCGCCAGGCGCCGAGTCCACGACCATCCCTGTAGCCGCCGTCGTATCCCGTACCGGCATACGCCCAGGCATGGATCAACGGTGTAGCGCGGACGGTGAGTTCCTGCCCGTCACCGATCACGAGTTCCAGCCGTACCTCGTCGTACTGCCGGGTTCCGGGGTGGAAGGTGATGTCGAATGCCGAAACGCTGACCGGCAGGCGCAGACCCTCCCGTGTCATGGCGATGATGTCGCTGAAAGTGATCCTCCCTTCGCCGTCCTCACGCTGCTGGAGCGACACCCAAAGATCTCCGTGCTCCACGACCAGAGCGATGTGCAGCAGCGATGCGGCAGGCACGGTTGGGGATGCGGCTTTGGCGGCCTGTGGATCCGCGACCGAGCGATCGAATCCACCGACTCCGGGCCGGACACCCCAGGAATGGTCACGGGTACCCCACCAGTTGTTCACCGTGACCTTGTTGTCGGGGTACTGAATCCAGCCCTCCCAATTGCCGGGCTGGTGATATCTCGTGATCTCCTGGCCGACCCGTCCACCGCGCGAGTCGACGTAATGAGCCTCGCACGCCGGCGCATGGTCGCTGGTGAAGGTCAGGTCCGCGGCAATCGGCGTATCAGGGTTGTCAAGGCGGACGGTGATCTGCCGATACGGCTCGACCACGTCCACTCTGAGCCCACCCACCCCCGTGGTAAGGACGTCATCGCTCAGGGCGCGGGAGAACCGGGAGTTGTGCTGTCGGTCGCCTTCGAGGATACAGAGGAAGCCGTCGCAAACGCCCAGGTTCTTGTAGACGGCGAGCCCTGCGACGAATCCGAAACCGCCAGAGGGGTCGACGCCTGCGAACCAGTAGCGATCGAAGAATCGGTGATCGCTGGTTGCGGCGTACAGGAAGGGCCACGGCGCCTGGTGGAGCAGGGTCTCGTCCGCAGGATGGAGAGAGCGTTCGTCAATCACTGGTCACCTCGTGAGGGCAGGAGCGGATAATCGAAGCATCGATAGTCTAACTCTAGATGTTATTGCCGTTCGGTGCTACGGTGCGGGAGTGCGACATTCGGTAACGTCACAGGTGGCTCGAGTCCTTCAAACAGAGCTGGCGCTCGTCGGCACCGACCCGGGTCGGGTCGCGGAGTTGGTGACGGTCGGGTGTGCTCTGCTGAGGCGTGCGGAGCTCGACGACGACCTCGGACGCAGGCGTGCCGCAACTCCATCGCCCCAGAACGTCGATCAGGTTCTCGCACTCGAGCTGCCGTCGGTCGGCGACGAACTGGACGGTGCACCGGTGCCGATCGACTACGGCACCTCCGCGGAACTGACCGTGACCGTTGCGAACCTCGGCGCCGCACTCGATCACCATCCGCGAGGCGGGCGCACGGTGACTTCCGTCGAGGACGTGAAACGACTGTCCGGTGGCTTCTCCAAAGAGATGGTCATGGCGACGGCGGCCTACACCGACGGATCCCGCGAACGATTCGTCGTGCGCAAAGTGGCCCCGGGACGTCGGGCAGACGGCCTTCGCGCCGAATATGACGTCCTGCGGTCGGCGTTTCACCGCGGGTGTCCGGTGGCCGAACCGTGGTGGTACGACGCCGAGATACTGGGTGCCCCGGCGATCGCGACGTCTGCCGTCGCCGGCGTTCCCGCCGGCGACCCGAACGGGTGGCTCGAACCACCGTCGGCGACGGTGTTGGCATCGGTGGCACGAGCCGTCGCCGGCCAGCACCGGGTCGGCGTTGAAGCGATCGATTCGGCCCCGCTGCCGCCGTTGGTGTCCGTCGACGACCGTCGGGAGGCGCTCGCCGAACGACGGGGCGTCCTCGAAGGTCTATGGGCTGACGGTGACGACGCGTGGGCACCGGTATTCCACCTGGTGCTCGAATGGCTCGAAGCCGCGGTCCACGAACAGACTGACGCGCCGGTGCTGGTGCACGGCGACTTCGGGCCGCACAACTTCCTCCTAGAGGGTGAGGAACTGTCGGGCGTGCTCGACTGGGAACGTAGTCACATCGGACTTGCGGTCGAAGATCTCGCGTACTTGCGACCCACGCTCGACGACGAATCGTGGTCGGAGTTTCTGCGCGAGTATGTTGCAGCAGGCGGAGCGGAACCTTCTGGCGACGCGCTCGCGTGGTACATCGTGTGGCAGGACTTCTGGCGGGCCGTCTCTGCCTACCGGATGCGCAGCATCTTCCTGCAGCGGCCCGAGCAAGTGCTCTACGGCATCTCAGGGCTGCTGCTTGCTCCTCGTTTCCTGACGCGAGCAGCGCTTTCCGTGTCTTCGATGCTCTCGTCGGGAGCCACCAAGTGCTGACTCCACTCGACGAGAGCCTGTTCCATCAGACTTCGGACCCCTTCGCCGTGGTGGCGACACCGGACCACCGATTCTTCGACCGGTACTGGTTCTCGGGGTTGGACCCCGACGGCGCGTGCGCGTTCTTCGCCGGCACGGGCCGGTACCCGAATATGGAGACGCGAGACGCCTTCGTCAACGTGCTGATCGGATCCCGACAGCACAATCTGCGCCTGGCCGCAGAGATCGACGTGATCGCGGATGCGGCCCACGTCCATCACGCCGAGGTCGGACCCTTCAGAATCAATGTGGAGGAACCGTTCCGCATAATCCGATTGACGATCGATGGACCGTCTCAGCCCGTACGGGCCGAACTCGAGTTCACCACCGCCCGCCATCCCCATCTCGAGGCCAAGCATCGAGAAATGGCGAGCCACCGACTCATTCAAGAGCAGACCCGTTACGACCAGGTCGGGTCCTGGAATGGTTGGGTGGAGGTCGAGGGCCAGCGCATCGAGGTCAAGGACTGGTGGGGCGACCGAGACCATTCCTGGGGTGTTCGCGTCGACGTCGGAGGACTCGAGCCGCCGCCACTGTCACGCCGCGTCGGTAGCTTGACGATCTGGTGCAACTTCTCGACTCCGACCCGGTACGGGCTGATCCAACTGCGCGAGTATGCCGACGGCCGGCCCCCATATGTCGACGGGCGTATCTATGCGAATGACGGTTCCTCGCTCGCGGTTACGGCGATCGGCCACAACGTGACAAAGGTGCCCGGCGGTTGGAGTGAAGCTCTGCTACGCCTCACGTTGGAGGGTGGCAGTGAACTCACGATGCGTGCGACGCCACGCCCGCGTAAAGCCTGGGCCAGTCGGGGCGGCGGCTACAACCGCGGTTTCAACGACGGCTCGGGCTTCGGCGCTCGTCGCGGCGCCGTAGCCGAATACGACGTCTACGACCTGGTCGACTCCGGTGCTGTCCTGTGCGACGGGCATCCGATCGAGCCTGGTCATCGGGAGAATCTGGCAGCGATCGAGGTCGACGGTGAGGCCGGATTCGCCCACCTGCCGATCATGTGGCGCAGTGGTGACATGAGCCGACAGAACGGGTAAATAGATCTAGTATCCGATTGTTGATTACACTAGTATTCTCTGTGAGCGGCGCCACTCGGAGTCGCCGGAAGGAGAATCATGGGCGACATCACGCGGCCCTGGGTAGTCGACAACGAATTGAGTACGCGGTGGCCTGTGTACACCCGCGGAAATGTCGGCGAAGTGTCGTCTACCGTTGCGACACCGTTGTTCTGGAGCATGATCGGCGGCCCGCCCTCGGAACGTGAGTGGCAGCAGGCGCTCGCCGAATTCGGCGCATTCGACCTCGACGAGTTTCGTGGCGATGTCATCGACATCCAAGGGCTGGTGCACGGATACGTGTACTTGAACCTCTCCAACATGCGCACCTTCGGGGCCCGGATGCCTGGTGCAACAGCAGATCTGATGGACCGCACCTATCTCGGAGACCGGGAAGCGCCGCCCTACATCCCACACCCCGACGACGACAAGCCCGAGTACACCGATCGGATCCTGGCTACTGTCCAGCGGGTGATGAGCGAAACCGAACGGCCGGACATCGAGGAATTCCGAAAGGCCGCGGAAAAACTGCGCGCGGCACGCCCCGACTATGCGTCGATGAATGAGGCTGACCTGGTCGCCTACCAGCGCACAGTGATGCGAGAGCATTACCCGGTCTTCACCCGCACCCATCTGCGGATGGTGTACGAGGGCTCTATCGTCACCGGCGCCCTGGAAGACGCAGTGGCACCGTTCGGCGATCCGGGGCTCGCGGTACGGCTCACCGCCGGCCTCGGAAACATCGCCTCGGCCGCCCCCAATCACGCCATGTGGAAACTGGGCCGCCTGGTGCGGGGGAGTGCGAACCTGACTGCCCTGTTCGATCAGGGGATCGCGACCCTCGACGAGAGGCTCCGATCCGCAGCCGACTCGGACGCGAAAGAATTCGTCGCCGCATTCGACGAGTTCCTGTACGAGTTCGGTTCGCGCTCCACTCAGGAATGGGAAGCCAACGCGCGAACCTGGGAAGCGTTCCCGACCATCCCGTTGGGAATGATCGACCGCATGCGCCTCCAAGGAGAGGACAAGAACCCGGTCGAACAGAGCAAGCGACTCAGAGAAGAGCGCGAACTCAGCGTTTCCCAGATGCGCGACAAGCTGGCGGACCAGCCGGAGCAGCTCGCAAACCTCGAGGCCGCGCTACGGTCGGTGGCCGTCTACTCGCCGGCCCGCGAGCAGAGCAAGACCAACACGATCAGGATTCTCCACGAAGCCCGGCTGCCGATGGCCGAACTCGGGCGCAGGTATGCAGCACAGGGAGTCTTCGCACGACCCGACGACATCGTCATGATCCGTGAGGACGAACTCGACGCACTCGTCGCTGATCCCCAGTCCTTCCGCGAGACGATCGTCGAACGCTGGGAATGGTTCGATCAGTTGTCGGAACTCGAACCGCCCTTCATGTTGGAGGCAGGCAAAGTACCCCCGGTCAGCGAATGGCCTAAGAAGACAGACCCCAGCGCCGAGCTCGCGACGTCCGGCGAGGTTCTGACGGGACTGCCCGCCTGTGCAGGCGTCGCTACAGGAATTGCGCGCCTCATCACCGACCCCGAGGACGCACCGGATCTGGAGCCAGGTGAAATTCTCGTGGCTCCTCTGACCGATCCAGGTTGGACGCCGATCTTCACCTCGGCGGCCGCCGTCGTCGTCAACGTCGGATCCTCCATGAGCCACGCGGCGATTGTCAGCCGGGAGCTCGGCATCCCGTGCGTTCTCGGTGTCCGACAGGCGACAAAGCGAATCAAGGACGGCATGCTGCTGACCGTCGACGGTGGTGCCGGGACCGTCACGGTGCACTGACTCGGGCGATTCTTGGGCGATCCGACTCTTGCGCCCACCGCTCGCGGACCGAGGCGCCGCATCCCGCCGGATGCGGCGCCTCGAAACCGTTGCAAGAGGACTCAGTGCAACTCAATCTCCCGCTCGAGGGCTGTCAGTCGCCCGACGTGCGCGATCCACCGTGACCGTCCCGGTTACGCCGTCGACGACCAGGTGGTCCCCATCGTGTATCACTTTCGTCCCGATGTCGGTACCGATCACGTAGGTGATTCCGAGCTCGCGTGCCACGACTGCCCCGTGGCTCGACTGGCTGCCGATGTCCACCACCAGCGCAGATGCCAGCGCCATCATCGGCGTCCAACTGGGATCGGTGAATCGGCAGACCAGAATGTCGGAACTTCCGAGGTCGACATCGTCATTCAGATCGGTCACAACGCGAGCGGTTCCTGCGACGACGCCGCCTCCTGAGGCCTTTCCGATAAGTGATGTGGGGGTTGCAGGACCGGCCGCGGCGAATCCGGTGTCCTCCGGCGGCATACCCGTGAACGCAACAGGGAGGGTGATCTGCTCGTACTTGCGACGTTCTGCCTTGCGGAACGAGATCACGCCTCGAACGTCCCTCGAAGTATCATTCAGAACTTCGTCGAGCTCGTCGATCGTCAGGAAGAAGACGTCGTCGCAGTCGGAGAGTCGACCACGCGCCACGAGATCGGATCCAAGAGCTCGAGCCGCAGCGCGGCATCCGTCCAAGGCCATGAGATACGCGGCTTTGGTGAGTTCGAGCTTTCGCGTGAGTCCCGCCGCTCGCCGAAGCATGAACAGTACAGATTGCCGCCGTATCGGCGGTAATGCCGCCAGCAGTTCCTTTTCGGCAGAAATGCGCTCAGTGATCGAGTGTGATTCGCGATCGGTTGGCCGGACCAGTTCCGGTCGGTTCCGATACGACTTGATGAGATTGCGAAGTGGTGCGTCATCCTCGCGCCACGATCGTGTGTAGACGTTGCCTTCATACGGGCCATGGAATCCATATGTCTCGATGAATGATTCGAGACTTCCCGTACCATTGGCGACCTCCCATAGCGCGTCAGCCATCTGAGTCTCGGCAACGTTGCCGTACCCGCGCAGAGCCCGTGCAGCGAGGTCCGGCACGCCGGATCTCGCTGCAGCATTGTTCACCGAGCCCTCGGCTGCAGGAATCAGGAATCGAACCTGGGAATGGATGTACATCGCCTCACCGAAACGATGGGATGCCTTGCGCAGCATTTCGATAGGCTGACCGGCCGCACCGGAATCGGTGCTTCCCATGTACACCTCGCGCCGCCACCATCCAGCCTGGTCGCGGTACATCTTCGAAAATCGTGATTCGAGGCGCAAAAGGGCGACCGGCAGCTTCGTCATGATCACTGGTATACGTCTCGGCGCAGACGCCTCAGGTTCGAGGCCGTCCCGGACACTCCCCAGCAGATCGCGCTCGACATCGTCGGGCTTGACCCCGGGCAACCGAGCCAGGACCGCCCGCAAAACATCGACGTTGACTGCTTGGCGTCCGTAGATGGCGGCGGTCGATCTCTGATTCATGTCAGCCGACATCATCTGTTCGTGTCGTGACAAGACCCCGAAATCGCCCATCGACCTGAGCCACGCGGATTCCAGTCCGGCTCCCCACACGCTCCAACACAGTGGCGTCAGGATTCGGGGTGTCGCCTCGGCGGTGTTGGTGGTCGACCAGAACCGGTCCGGGTCGCTCGCCCCACGGACAGGATCGAACGTCGGTAACGTCGATGTCATGAGTCCACTCTCATTTCCGGGCTGTCGGGGGCGGGACGCCTTGGCGTAGCCAGTACAGGTTTGACGACGAAGTCCTCGATCCAAGCCCGGATGTCACCGTCGATCAACTCCGGCCGTGTCACGAAGACATAATGGTTGGTCATGAACCAGTGCAGAATCCGGGCGTCGGGCATGTCGGAATCCAGTTCCTCCCGACGACGACCGTGGTCGAGTATGGGTTGCCAATAATCGACTTCCATCGACATGAGATTGCTGTCGTCGGCGACGAGGCGGGCAGCTACTTCTCCCAGTTCTTCCGAAAAGATCACGGAGAGCAGTTCGTTTCTCATTGTGAGTTCGGCGCCGACCAGTAGGGACTCGACAATCAGATCACGGACAGGACCGGACACGGGTATCCGATGCCGGCGCTGATTGTTGACCGCCAGAATTTCGGCCTCGAGGAGCGCGCGAACGAGCTCCTCTTTGTTGGCGAAATACCGGTACAGGTTGGGCCTTGCAATCCCGACCTGCCCCGCGATGTCGTCCATCCGCGTTCCCTCGAAGCCCCGCTCCCTCAGCGTCACGCGTGCGGCCTCGATGATTGCCTGGCGACGTGTATTCACTTCCCGTCCGCCCATCTCAATCCGTGATCCTCTTGTCTGCGGGAATGCGGTCGCGGAAGTACTCGAACCAGCCATATCCGAACTCGACCGTGCGTGGGTCACCCCGGAGCGTGGTGATTCCGGCCATCGACCCATAGCCGTCCCAGCGTGAGGCCTCGAAGTCGTCCATGTGACCCGTCTTATCGGAGCGGTACTCCCATACCTGTCCCGCCGACTCCTGTTGTGCGTAATGGATCTGGCCGGATTCTTCGATGCGGTAGCGGCAGTCGAGCTCATTGTTCGACAACACGACGGTACCTACGCCGTCGAGGTCCTCGACCACGGCCGCCACACACATTCCCCGACTGCCACGGACCAGCGTGCCCCATTGCATCGTCCCGTCATCCAGTAGGTTCCCGAACGCGTTGAAGCTGTGCTCGAGTTCTGTGAAGAACTTCGCTTCCTTCGGCTCGACCCCATGCCTCCAGTAGCCCGTTTCGACGACCATGATTCCGCGGCACGGCCGGCCGAGCACCGTTCCGGAAACGCGGCAGGGGTACTCGGAGTAGAACCATGGATCCGTCGGCATGGGCGCATATCCCTGCACGCCCAGAGCGCCTGGCACACCCTCGAGATGCAGGAGGTCCCCCTCGTCCCACAGTACCGAGGTGTCTGTCAGTTCCACTGTCAGTGGCCGTTCATCGCGCGGCGCAACCCCTTCACGCGTGCGTTGCAACACGGGTTCCGACCATCGCCGAAGCTCGGGTGAGCTGAAGCGGCGGAGCTCACCTCTGGCGCTCTGGCTCGTCTCCGGTCGAAGGCTGAGGGCTCCGAACTCGTCGCACATTATGTAGAGTCCGCCGGTCATGGAACCGATGTACTTCCGCTCCACGACATAGGAATTGCCATCGTCGTCGCCGAGGTATGCATAGGTGTATTGGACCTGCATTCCTAATCCGTGATAGGTCGACGTCGGCAACATTGTCGCCACCCGTGGCCGGAATGGTCCTACGACGGTATGGAAGTCGAACTCCCCGAATTCGGGGGTTACTGCCTCTGCTCTTGCCGTCACTGTGTGTGTCCTGTCTGTTCGTGGCGAACATGCGGTTCGCGCGTGTGTGCCCTGTCGCAGTTCGGGTGTTGATCGGCTCCTGCCGGCGAAGGGTGTTCCCGGACCGGGAGGTGATACGTGAACCCTATATCCGTATCATGGCGATTTCCACCAAATGCGCGATTCCGATCTTCGATTTCTGGTGGGCCGCCTGGTGTGCACACCCGACCACCGGTCTCCTCGACGGTGTCCAGAGTCGCATGGCACGAGGGAATCGTTCGATAGTCGAGGATCATGAAAAGTGTTCGGCGCGAGCATTTACCGCCGATACTCGACGGGAAGTGCGCTGGGATGGCCGCGGCATCGCATCCGGGCCGAGCCGTGTTCAGCGGCGCGGTGGTGGACAGGCGCAACATAAGTCGGACCGTCGATGATCTGAGGCTAGACTTTTGGTCTCGTCGTGACTAGCATCACATCTAGCTCGATACTCAACATCACACTTCGTATCAGGGAGAGCAATGACTTCGTACAAACTCGGAGACTTCGGTGCGCATCCGGTCGTAGGTGCCTTCGATCCGGACCCGGAGGATATGGAACTGCTCGCGTCGAAGCACGGGATAGGCCTGCAGGCGACGTGGCTTTACGGGTTCTTCCGAGATGCCGACGGACTGACCTATTGCGCCGAACGCAAGTTCGTCGGGTCCTTGACTTCGGGCTGCTTCGTGATGACCCAGCATGGGGACGCGTCAAACGAACTCAACGTGCACAAGGACTCGGGCCGCAGTGCACGTGGCGAGTTGCGACGTGTTCTCGAGGGAAAGACACGCCGCTGGTCCGACCCGGTTTTCCAGCGTCTGCCGAAAGACGTTCTGCCGAACGGTGAGCAACCGATGGAATTGGAGTTCACTCGCGAGAGACTCGTCTACAACGAAGGTGACATTCTTTCACTCGAGGGTCCTTCCGTCGGTCGAGGAGTGCAATTCTTCATCCCCTCGCTCGACCGCCCGTTGCTGTACACCTCTACGTGCTTCTGGATGGAGGGCGAGTTCCAGGGCAAGCACGTTTCCGGACCGATCTGGTTCGACAACGCCTACTGGAACCACGGCCTGGAATGGAAGGAGTATGGATACTTCAACGACTTCCAGATCATGTGGCACGTGTTTTGCAACAAGTTCGACGATGGGTCATTCGAATGGGGCCACCTGGTCTCGGGTCGCGAGGGATTCAGCCCGGGAGTCGTCGTGCAGAGCACGGGTGAGGTCACCGCTACCAGTAAGACCGATCCCACCTTCGAGCTGGCGGACGGTGCGTGGCCGACGAAGACGACGTGGCTGGTGGACGACAAGACATACACGTTCGAGGGTCCGAATACGGGACGTATGACCGAATTCTCGGAGTCTCGGTGGGCAAATTATCGAGCGCAACTCGGTCAGACCCGCCTCGACGGTGACACGCGGACCCTTGCAGACGGGCTCACGTGGAACGAAGGGTTCACCAATCGCATCGGACCTGACGGCAAACCGGCATGAGTGCCCTCACTTCTGCTACGGAAGAGCTGTTCGACACGGTGCACGGCACCTCCGAGCCGAACCGATTCTGGACACTCGCAAATACCGGCGAGGTGACTCCGGGCATCCTTGCCGCCCTGGACTGGAGTGTCTGGGACAACTTTGAACTCGCCGTCCGGCAGGCATGGTGCGACCTCGGAATCATGAACAAGCGTGACGTGTACCTGCCAACCGATCCCAACCTGCGGCAGACGTACGTCTTCTACGGCCGGCACGCGCTCAATGTCGACTACGTCCGCAACTTCATGGGCTCGGTGCCGGGTGCATCTCCCAACGACTTCGAGCGTGACGTGTGCGGCACAGTGAGAGAGGGGATGCCAGACGAGAAGGGCTCGTACCATCGTGCGCCGGCGATGCTCAGGAAGCTCCCCGGGGCTTACAGGCGGACCAACTCGCAGCTTCAGCAGCTTCATCACGAGATTCTGACGTGGTGGCGCGACAATGTACTGCATGGTGTCGGAAGCAACGATCCGCTCTCTGACTTGCACGCGGCCGCACAGTGTTTCCGGCGGACCATGAGCATGCACATCAGGGTGCGCACCTTCCTGCAAGGTGTTCAGGGCGGTCTGGTGTCGCTGGCCGAGAAGGCGGGAAGGCCCGACCTCGCGTTGTCCGTATTCGCTGGATTCGGCGAAGTCAGTGAATCTGCTTTGGCAGAGGACATCTGGGCGCTCGGGTCCGGCAGTCTCGACCTCTCGACCTTCATCGAGCGACATGGCTACTACGGTCCCAATGAGGGGATGGTATGGACATCGTCATGGAGGGAAGACCCGACACCGTTACATGCCATCGCCCGTTCCGTGGCCGCTCGCCAGTCGAGTGATGTGGCCGCTCGTGCGCAGGCGGCGGCAGCGGCGCGCGAGGACGCGGAACGTGAACTTCTCGCAGGGCTGTCGCCACTGCGGCGGCGCCTGGCGCGTATCCTGTTTCGCCAGGCCGCCACTCAGGTGCGCAACCTGGAACTCGGAAAGGCCACCTACCATATCGCGCTCGATGGCTGCCGCGCCGCAGCGCGCCGAGTAGGAGACGACCTTAGGGGCCGAGGCGTCATCGACGATCCCGAAGATGTGTTCTTCCTCAGTATCGAAGAACTGGCGGAGCCCCCGCTACGCGCGAGGGAACTCATCGCCTTCCGTCGACAGCGTCGAAAGGAGTACGCCGCAATCGAGTTGCCGATGACCTTCCACGGCGTACCCGAGCCGGCGTCGACATCGCCGATCGATGTAGACGTCACGGAAATCGAGGGAATCGGTGCCAGCAACGGCGTCGTGGAGGGACGCGCACGGGTCGTCAACGACGCTGACACCGAGGGCCTCTTCGAGGAGGCGGGCGACATCCTCGTATGCCGCACGACCAACCCTAGTTGGACCCCTCTGTTCACTCTCGTCGATGCAGTCGTGATCGACATCGGCAGCACTGCGAGCCACGGCGCCATCGTTGCGAGAGAACTCGGTATTCCGTGTGTTATCAACACCGGCAGCGGCTCGAAGGTTATTCGCTCTGGTGACCGAATTCGAGTTGACGGCACCCGTGGGCTGGTGACGATCGTCGACCGCGCGACGAATCTCGGCGACAGTCCCCCCAGGAAGACCTGAGCGGTCGCAGGTGCCTCGGAGATTATCGATGCCGTCGAGGTCGCTCGCGAACCCGGGTCGCCGCGGAATGCGAGTGACTCGATGTCGTTGGCGGTGGCGAATCCATGAATGCCCGACAAGGCGACCAGATCGTTGTTGCGATCGCGCATTCGAGCAGGGAGGCGGCGTTGGCGATAAGGACGGAGTCGTCTGCGGTAGCCGGCTGGATGACCAAACGTGAAAGAGTTGGCTGTCCCGGTCCCGGTCCCGGTCCCGGTCGGCGATCGCGAAGATCGCGGCTACGCCAGGAGGGATACTCGATTGACAGGAATCTCGATCTGTCTCGAGGACGTTGACAAGCTTCGATTTTCGGCTTGGTTCAATTTATCTATTGCCAAATAGTCACTTGGTAGAGTTTGCTGAATGTGTTGCCGATCACATCCTATTCTGCGATCGGCAATCCGCTGCGTCGAGCGCAGCGGATCGAGCAAGCGAGGAGCGATATACGTGTCAGCTACAGTTTCCGACCCGATTCGCGGAACTTCGGAGCCAGATCGGTACTGGACATGCACGAACCTCGGTGAAGCATGCCCGGATGTCATGTCGCCGATGTGCTGGAGTATCTGGGGAGACTCGGCGGAGTGGTCATGGCTCTACTCGATGTATGCGTTCGGGGTCATCCCGAAGAAGGCGCTCGTGGTTTCTCCCGACATGAACGACCGTGGCCTCTCGTGCTTCTACGGGCGGCAGGCATTCAATGTCGACGCGATCAAAGAGACCATGTCGTCGCTGCCCGGTGTCAGTCCGGATGACTTCGAGCGTGACCTCATGGGCAGCGTGCGGCCCGACGCCAAGAAGATCGAAAGTTCGAACCGTCGGCTGCCGGTGGTGCTGGCCAAGGCGCCGGGCACGGCCATCCTTACCGGTAAGCGGATCCGAAAGCTGCACAACCGAATGTATGCCAAGTGGGTCAAGGTCGTGTACGAAAGCGATCCAGTGTCGCAGGAACGTCCCGCGATCGAGCGGCTGCTCGAAGCGCGGCAAGACTTTGTCGACGTCTTCTCGGTTCACTGTGTTGTGCGCTTCCTGTTCCAGGGCGGACAGAGTGGAATCGCTGCTGCGGCGGCGAAAGCAGGCGACGCGGCTCTCACTGCCGATCTACTCGCGGGGGTGGGTGGCGTTCTCGAGACGACCATGACGGACGACCTGTGGCGGCTGGGCAATCACGAGATCTCGGAGGACGACTTCCTACGGAAGTGGGGCTACCACGGCCCGAATGAGGGGAATCCGTACACGACGTCGTGGCGCGAGGACCCCACTCCGATTCGTTACTTGGCTGCGGCGTCGGCGGTCAGGGAGCGGCCCAACGACCGAGCTGCGCGATCGAATGCCGCAGCCAAAAAGGCAGAACAGCGACTCCTCGCCGGGACCCCTGTACTACAGCGACCTGCGATCCGGTGGCTTCTGAGGCGGATGCAGAACACCATCCGGACACTCCAGATCGGCAAGGCCGGGTACCTCATGGCGCTCGACGAGGCTCGCGCGGCCGTGAAGGCCTTTGGCGCCGAGCGGGTCCAGCTCGGCCAGTTCGACGAGCCGGACGACGCGTTCTTCTTGACGGTCGAGGAGTGCCAGCAACTGGCCGCGGGTGAACTCCTGAACGTCCGTGAGATCGTGAGCGTACGGCGTGCGACTCGGATGGAGTACAAGAACATGGACTTGCCACTGTCGTTCGTCGGAATGCCGACATTGACACAAAAGTCCGACTGGTCCGCCCCCGACATTCTCGAGGTCACCGGCGCAGCGAGTGGCGGCGGCATTATCGAGGGCCGAGCTCGAATTATCGAGGAGGCCGACGACGATATCGATCTCGATCCCGGTGACGTTCTCGTGTGCCGGTTCACCGATCCCGGTTGGGCGCCGCTGATGGCACTGGCCGACGCGCTCGTCATCGATATCGGAACCTCCGCGAGCCACGGTGCGGTCGTCGCCCGTGAACTCGGCATTCCGTTCGTCATCGGAACCGGAAACGGCACCCGCGTCCTGCGTGAAGGTGACCGCATTCTCGTCGACGGCACAACAGCTGTGGTCAAGGTGCTCGAACGGGATATCGGTCGAGAATTGAATCTGGCCTGAATTTGTTACTGCGAACGGAATCAGGTGTCTGCCGCTGGACGGGCGACGCCTGATTCCGTTCGTGAACTTGCGGATACGTTGTCGGGTTCGACTGCAAGCAGCGTCGTCGCGGAGATGGTCGCGGCATTCGCGGCGAAGTTGATGCTGGTTGCCTGTTTGCAACTGCGGACAGCGGAAAGATGCCGGCGTTGTTCACAAGCGCATCAACACAGGGAAGAAGGGTCGCGCGAGGGACCGGGCAGCCGCAGTGTTGCGGATGTCCAGAGCCGTCGGCAGGCCGACATTCCGTCAAAGTCGACCGTCACGACGTCGTATCCGGGGACACTGCGGGCGTCGTGCTCGGTTTCAGAACATGAAGCGCGAGAGCGAATCCCACTCTTTCCAGGTGTTCAACCTACGTTCGTGCATTCTGTACGCGAGATCGGTTGCAGTCGGTCCGAGCAACGCGCGCAACGGCGGGCTCTCGGCATCGACGATGCGCAACATGGCCTGCCCGGCGAGGTGTGGATCGTCCGGATTTTGCCCTCCGTACGGGGCTGACCTCGCCGCACGGAGGGAATCGTAGGCCGGGTTGGGCTCGGAACGTGTCGACGAGGGGCCTTCGGAATCGGTGGCGAACGCTCCTGGTTCCACCAGGGTGACCGAGATTCCGAATTTTCGAACCTCGACCGCCAGCGATTCGCTCATCCCTTCGAGCGCCCATTTCGACGCGTGATACGCCGACAAGTTCGGGAAGGCAACAACTCCACCGATACTCGAGATCTGGATGATGTGTCCTGATCCTTGATCACGCATGGTGGGGAGGACTGCCTGGGTGACACGGAGCGCTCCGAACAAGTTCACGTCGAGCTGGCGCCGCAATTCGGCATCGGTGACCTCCTCGAATGCCCCCACATGCCCATATCCGGCGTTGTTGACCACGATGTCGATGCCGCCGAGCTGCTCGAGTGCGATTTGCACGCCGACACCGACCGCACGCCGATCGGTCACGTCGAAGGTGACCGGTATGAACTGGTCACCATGGCGATCCTTCAGGGTCTTCAGATCGTCCATTCGGCGGGCGGAAGCGGCCACTCGGTCGCCACGACCCAGGGCAGCCTCCGCGAACGCGCGACCGAGCCCACGCGCACCACCGGTAATCAACCAACGCTTACTCACCGAGGTGTATTGACGACGTCCAGCCGCTGGAGACCGTGCAGAATGAAACTGTTGTGGACCGGAGGCACCTCGTCGGACGCCAGACGTAGGTTCGGGAACCGTTCTAGCATCATCTCGATTCCGATGCGCGCTTCGAGTCGTGCAACGGAAGCGCCCATGCACACATGTTCGCCTTTGCCGAATGCAAGGTGGTTCAGACCGTTCGGGCCGTCCAGTTCGATGTCCTCGGGGGTGGTGATCGCTTCCGGGTCGCGGTTGCCGGACGCAAATACTATCCAGATCATCGATCCCTCGGGGATGGGCGTCCCGCCCACGTCGGTGTCCTCGGTGGCGGTGCGGAACAAGCCTTGCACCGGTGATTCGAGGCGCACCACTTCCTCCACGAGCTTAGGAATCAGCGACGTGTCGTTGCGGATTCGGGTCACCAGTTCGTTGTCCGTGAGTAGACGCAACGTTATCGCCGTCAGGAGGTTGGTCGTGGTCTCGTTGCCACCGACGAGAAACACCGACAACATGTGCAGCATCTCGTTCAACAACAGCGGCTGTTCGCCGTCGAGTCGCGCGGCCACGATGTCGGTGAGGAGATCATCGCGAGGCTGGGTCCGTCGCTCCTCGATCTGTGCGGTGAAGTAGTCGTAGAACTCGTCCACCGCACCGAAGATTTGCTGAATCTGGGCGATGGACAAATCCAGCGCTCCAACGCCCCGTGTGAACGCATCCGACCAACGCTTGAAGTCCGCCATTCGAGAGGGTGGGACGCCCAGCACATTCGCAATGACCGTCATCGGCAGCGGAAGTGCGAAGTCGGCGACGAAGTCCATCGAACCGCGAGTCTCGAACTTGTCGAAAAGATCGCTTGCGATCTGGCGTACCTCGGGCTCCATCGATGCAACTCGCCGAGGACTGAATCCTTGGCTGACCAACTTGCGTTGACGAACATGTATCGGCGGGTCGGCGTTGATCAACGTCGGCTTTCCGCTAATGTCCAAACGCCGTGCGGCCTGCTTCTTCAATAGTTCCGGCGTGTCCGTGTCCTCGATGAGGCGCTGCGCGAGCGCGGTTACCGAAGACGGGCCACTCTGACGAATCGAGGAGAACAGTTTCGGTTTGGTCAGGATTGCTGCGATGTCGGCGTAGCGGCTGACGACATACGACTGCAGGCGTTCCGACCAGTAGACCGGAGCTTCCTGCCGTAATTGCTCGTACACCGGATACGGGCATCGCAAGCGATCCGGATCCAGCGACATCAGCTCGGCTACAGCCGAATCGACCGATGTTGCATGTGCGGGGCACCCGGCGGGAATTGATGTCGAACCCGAATTCATGGCATTTCACTTTCCCCGGCGACGGCGCCGGAGTTCGACCCGGCGTCACTGGACACAGGATCAGCTGGCATAGAGAGATCAGTCAGGCCTTACGTGCCTGGCGGGAAGACATTCGCCCCATCCAGCCCAGCAATTGGCGATTGGCGTAGCGCAGCTCGCCGGAGCGCCACTCACCTGTTTCGGAAAAGATCCCCTCGCGGCCTGTGTCCGGGTCGTGAACCTTCACCAGGCCGTCGTCGGTCGCCGTGTACACCTCGTGTGTCAACGGGTCGACGAGCCTCTTCTCGTTCTTCGCTTCTGGCGGCGACGCTTCTATCGGTTGGTTCATTTCGACCACGCTCTCGCTCATTCCTCGATGTAGGTGGACAGCGTCTGATGCATCTGACGGATGCGACTCTCCTGGTATTGGGCCAGGGTGAGGCCCTTCTTCAACGTGGCCTTCATGCCGCGCTGCACCCACAGCATGTTGTCGATGTCCTGGTCGAATACAGGGCCGAGCAGTCCTAGTTCTGCCACATCGGTGAACTGCTCGTCATCGGCCACCCACCGGACCGGTGCTGATGGGGGAGCCGGCTGTCCTTGGGGGGGATCCGCCATGATGAGCGTCTCGAAGATGCACGAGTCCGGATCGAAACCGTTCGGGCGCCACCGGTAGACGATGTTGCTCTTGAAGCCGCCCCACGGATGAAAGTTGGGAAAGACGGTGTGTTGAACGGTATCGAGCAGCTCGCTATCCGAGTACTGAGAATAGTCACGCCCGGATACTTTGGTGAGCTGCTTGCGCATCTCCTCCGCGAGGATGGCACGAGCGGTCGACCCCTCCGGGATTTCGGGGAGGTCACCGTCCGATTGAAGATCGCGGCCGGTGTCCGCGGAGTAGAACGTCCGCGCGGCGTAGAAGGATTCGAGCACATCCTGCTCATCGACGAAGTCGGCCACGTGGGGGCTGGGTACGCCCTGGACGTTGATCATGCGGTTCCAGTGCGGCTGGTCGCTGGTCGCGTCATATTGTGAGTTCGAGTCGCCGGTCCATGTGAGAATCTGCGGGTGCGTAGCGATGACGTGGTAAGTCTCCATGAAGGCTTCCTGCGCAGCCTTCCAGTTGAGAGGAAGTTTTTTCGCCACGTGAACAGCCTTGTATCGCGTTTCGATGGGCCAGATCCACTGGTCGACGAAGTTGCCGAGGAAATCGCTCAACGACCCGGCATCCGGGTCGGGGTTGATGAAGACGAACCCACGCCAGGTGTCGACCTCCGCTTCCGGGAGCGTCAGTTCTGTCGGATCGACGTGCGGGAAATCCCATGCACACGGCAAAGTTTTCATGGTGCCGTCCAGATTCCAGGTGAATCCGTGGAATGTGCACCGAAGTTCCGGGACGTTGCCTCCGCGCTCGCGGATCAACCGCGCCCGGTGCAAGCATGCGTTGACGAACGCGCGAATTCCGGTTTCCGTTCGAATGACGATGTAGGAGCGGTCGCCGATCTCGTAGACGACATGGTCGCCGACTTCCGGAATGTCCCCTTCCACGCACGCCATCTGCCATACGCGATACCACATCTTCTCCATCTCGACGCGTGCGAAGTCGGCCGAGATGTAGCGCTCGATATGGATGTCGGTGGGATCGAGCTGATCGTTGCGGTTGTATCGCAACGATTCCGGAACGGGCCTGCTGTCTCGGTCCAGATAGTCCTGAGCGCTGGGGCCCTCCGAGCGGGGCGAGCCGGCTACTGCGGTCACGTTTTCTCCTCTGGACAGGTTGGTTCAAAACTCTGTGATTCAAATTACTCGCGGGCTCGACTATCAGTCAAGAGACTTTTGCCGGTCGCTACGCGAAGTGCGCAGATACGAGCCTCTACGTGAGAATTTCGACCGTTCCGGCCGCTCCATCTACTCGAAGTCGTTGCCCGGTGACGATCTTCTGTAACACGTTTCGCACGGACATGACGCAGGCAATGCCGAGTTCGCGACTGATCACCGCCGCGTGGCTGCCCTCCGCGCCGACCTGGCAAACCACCGCTCCGGCGACCATCAACAACGGTGTCCACGACGGATCGGTGACCGCACACACCAGAATCTCTCCGGGGTCGAGGTCTTCGACCTCGGCCAGATCGGCGACGACGCGCGCGGGGCCCTCGGCGACACCGGGAGCCGCTCCGATCCCCGCCAGCGATGTTCCGGGTACCGAACCGGTGGCCGCCGACGCGGCGGCCCGGAGCGGCCAGGTGTCGATCGGGGCGATCGGTGTGCCGTTCATGACGATGGGCGGTGGTACACGACGACGAAGGTCGTCGAATTCGTCGGCGCGAACACGCAACTCCGCGTTGAGGTCTGCTTCACCGGTGACGATCTCGTCCAGCTCGGCGTCGAGTGCGTAGAAAATGTCGAGGGGCGAAGACAGTGCGTGCCGGGTTGCGAGTCGCTGGCCCAGCTCCACGAGCGGGAGCCGCACTTCGTGAACAGCGCGGACGAGTGCGTCCTTGATGGATTCACGCATCCGGAAGAAGCGCTGCCCCGACGAGATGGCCGCAGTGAGAGTGGCAGCCGTATCCTCGTCCGAGGCCATTCGGATCAACTCTGCAACCGCGTGCTCCCGTAGAAGGCTGCCACTGGACGACCTCGACTCCGGTGAATGCTCGTCATCCTGGTGACGAATGCGGTCGATCATCTCGAGTACGACTTCGGGGCGCATTTCCCAGGACTGCGAAGCGAGGTCGTACTCATTGGGACTGCGATGACCGTAGTCGACTAGGAAATCGTCGAACGAGTGTCGGAACGCATCGAGATCGGGACCGGACTCATTCGCCATGCGCTTCGGCAGATCTGCAGGGCCGGCGTCGAATGCCGCGGTGAGCGAGGGGGACCGAGACACCATCCGTGACAGTTCCCAGACGCGGCGACTCGTGTCGGCCGACTCTACGTCACCCAGAGACGTGAAGGCGGCAACTGCGGCATCCGGGCGGCCCAGAGCCGAAGCGATCGCGTGCGTGACACCGGGCCCGACCGACGCGCTGATCGTGACCTGTATGTAGACATCCCACGCGCGGCGCAAATAGGTGGCACACGCCATTCGCGCATGCGCGAGAAGTTCGAGGTCCGTCAGCGCATGCAGGTCTGGCCGCGACGACCGCCACCCCCGTACTTCATTCAAAAAACTCTCTGCGTACGAAATTCGGTCCTGCGTGAGCGCTGCGTTCATCGTGGCTCCGAGCGCCTCGGTCCGATCCTCGTCGGTGTCCCTCGGGTCAGCCACATACGGGGGAACATCGGGGTCCGAACCGAAGTATGTTCGGTCGATGTCACCGGGCTGCGCTCCTGGAGCTCGAACACCGAACACCCGTCCGACGCTGACCTGGTTGTAGAAGTAGCCACCCCAGCAGCCGTAGACCTCGGCGATCGGCTCGCGAAACTCCTCACGGCGGAACCCTCCGAGATGGACCCAGGCATCGACCGTGCCAGGAATCGCACCTTGTTCCCACGCCAGCGTCCATGTGAGTGGGGGGAAGGGGGCTGGGCCAACCTCGTCCGCGTTCGCCCGCGTATACAGTGGAAAGCGTGTGCTCGACGGTGTATCAGTGATCCACTGCTTCATGGTCGGTTCCTTGTCATGGTGTGAGTGCGGCGAGCGCGTGGGAAGAGTTGCCTGGGCCGATGAGTTCTTCGGCAGCTGTGTAGGGATCGAGTCGCCTTTCGGCGACCGCACGAGCCAGCTCGTCCAGGACCTGACTCTCGGTCGTGGCGCTCGAGTACCGGCGGCGCAGTTCGGCTAGTGCGATCTCACGAACCGTCGCAGCAATCCGCGAATTGCGTCGGGCAGAACCGGCGCCGGTGTTCTCGAGGTGTGTGCGATGACGTTCGATCTCGGCGGCGAGGCGCTCGGACCCCTCACCGTTCGACGAATTGGTGGCGATGATTCCGGTCACCCAGGCACCCGGGTCGTCGGCCATGGTCGAGATCGAGCGAAGTTCTGAGAGCAGCCTCCCGGCGCCGGGGTGGTCGGATTTGTTGACGACGAATATGTCGGCAATCTCGAGTATCCCCGCCTTGGTGGCTTGAACACTGTCTCCCATGCCGGGCGCCATTACGACCAAGGTGGTGTCCGCAGTCGTAGCGATTTCGACCTCGCTCTGGCCGACACCGGCGGTTTCGATGACGACGATATCGAATCCCGCAGCGTCCAGGACGCGAATTGCCTGTCCCGCAACAGCGGACAACCCGCCCAGTTGTTTGCGTGCCGCCATCGACCTGATGAAGACGCCGGGGTCGAGGAACTGTTGTTGCATTCGCAAACTGTCGCCCAGCACGGCACCGCCGGAGAACGGGGACGACGGATCGATCGCGAGGACGGCCACCGTCTTGCCGGACTCGCGAAAACGCATACAGAGAGTGCCAATTAGGGACGATTTGCCGGCCCCCGGCGGCCCGGTGACGCCGAGGATGTGTGCGGCACCCTGGGGGCGCAACGCACCGGCGGCGACGCGTCGACGCACGTCGGGGGTGCCAGAGTCGATCAGAGACAGGATGTGAGCCAAATTGCGTCGGTCACGGTAGTGGAGTCGACTGACCATCGCGTCGACTTCCGCGGATGTGAACGTCCTCATCGGACGCTCGTTGCGGTCGACATCAGTTCTTCTTCAAGCGCACACCGCGCTTCATGACGACGACGCCGTCACCCGATATTCGCAGCTGGCACGCAAGGCGGGTCCACCCGTCGACGGGCTTCTTCAGTGCCCGTATTCCCTCCTGTTCGAGGGCTCCGATGGTCGCGCACTGGTCAACGCCGTCGCGCAGCTCCACGTAACACGTGCGGCACGTTCCCTGGCCGCCGCAGATCGTCGGCCACTTGTAACCGCTGCGCTGTGCGGCAGCCATCAGCGACTCGCCGACCTCGACCTCTATGTCTTCGTTGATCGGAAGTACCTGTACAACATGATGTTTGGTCGAATTCACATCGCTGCGGTCTCGCGAAATCTGCGCATCTGCCACCGAAACAGTCTAACGCTATATAGTCCGAAGATAAAGCATTTGACGTGATCGACACCGCAAACACCCGCGAAGTGTGACCTGGACAACCAATCCTCCAGCTATGTAATGTCTAGTATGCGACTATTCAGGCCGCGAGAACCATAGGAAGGCACGCGAGTGACTCGAGTTGGTGCGAAAGCTACGAATGACTCCGGAACTCGATGCATGCTGGCCATGCTCGGGGTGGACGTGCATTCCAAGGGGCTCCGCACCCTGGCTCGACTGCTACGGGATCGTGGTGTCGAGGTCATCTACCTCGGTGAGCACAACACCGCCGCGGGTCTTGTGCAAGCCATGATCACGGAGGACCCCGACGTGGTCGGGCTGAGCTTCAGTACAAGCACTTATCTTCATCAGGTCACCGCGCTGATGGCCGAGATGAAGCGCGTCGACGTGGCCGACATACCGGTGATGGTCGGAGGGTTGATCCATCCGGACGACGAACCCGCATTGAAGGAGCTCGGTGTGAGTGCGATATTTGGACCCGGATCGACGATCGACGCGATCGTCGACTTCCTCGAAAGCTCCCGACGATGAACGAGTCAGGTGCCGGCGATTTCACCGCCGACCAGGCGTCGGTCAAGCTGTCTCGAACGGCGACGTGGGGAGGACTCGAAACCGAGGCCAGCTACGGCCCCGCGCAGCCAACGGAGGAGTACGAGTCGAATCTCGGCGACCCGGGAACCTTCCCGTATGCGCGTGGCGCCTACCCCAAGATGTATCGCAGCCGAATGTGGACTCTGCGCAACATCGTCGGCTATGGTACCCCGGCCGATACCCGCGACGGCATCGAGAAAGCTCGGGCTTCAGGATCTCCCGGCATCGACGTCGTCGTCGACACACTCAGCCAGGAAGCCATCGATCCCAATCATCCATCCTTTCCGTTCGAGGTGGGGATGGAAGGGTGCACCATCGCCTGCGTGTCGGACCTCGAGGAGCTCCTGAAGGGCATCGACGTCACCGAGAGCGACATCGCGTGGCACATGACGGTTCTGTTGTACCCCATGCTCGCAGCATATGCCCGACGACAGGGAATTCCGCTGGAAGAACTGCAAGGTTCGCACATGCCGGATCACCTGCAGCTCAACCTCACCGGGTACGGCGAGCGCATCATGCCCGCCCGGCTTGCTCAACGAGCGACAGTCGACTGTCTCGAGTTCGTGTCACGGCACAGCCCCCGGTGGGCCTGTGGATTCCCGCAGGCGTACAACATGCGCGAGCGCGGACTGACGCCCGCGGGTGAAATCGCGGTCGGAATGGCGATCGTCAATCAGACGTTGTCCGATCTGGCCGAGCGAGGTGTAAATGTCGACGATGTCGCTCCATGTCTGGCCTGGGTTTCCACATCCGACATAGACCTCTTCGAAGAAGTCGCAAAATATCGCGCTTTGCGGCGCATCTGGGCTCGAACACTCGCAGATCGGTTCGGTGCCGAAGACACTCGCAGCCTTCGGTTGCGCATTGCGTGTCACACATCCGGGCGGTCGCTGACGTTTCAACAGCCCTACAACAACGTGCCGCGAGCTACCATTCAGACATTGGCTGCAATTCTCGGCGGCGTCCAGTCGGTCGAAACGTGTACCTACGACGAACCCATATCGATCCCGACGCACGAAGCGCGCGAACTCGCAATCCGCACACAGCAAATCCTTGCGCACGAGGTCGGTGCGGCGCGAACCGCCGACCCGCTCGGTGGTAGCTGGTACGTCGAGGAACTCACTGACAGGGTTGAATCGGAGGCTCTGCAATTGCTCGAGGAGCTCGAACAGAGGGGCCTGCTCGAAGCGGCCGAATCGGGCTGGCTCGAGTCCCTGATGGACGAGAACAACGAGCGTGTCGAGCGCGAACTGTCCGACCATGGACGAATCGTAGTAGGAGTCAATGCTTTCGCCGGTGAAAGTGGAGCGAGACCACCCCGATTTACGTTTGACACCAAGGGAATCGCCGCTCACATTGCATCGTTCACCGCACGAAAAGACACACGAAACGTTCAAGACCTGCACGAGGCACTCCGCACCATCCACGAGACCGCGTCGCGGGGCGACAACTGCATGGACGCCATGATCGACGCATTCGTTCTCGATGCGACCAGCGCCGAGGTGTGGGGGACGTTCCGCACCGCCCTGGGATACGCCTACGACCCTTTCGGGGTTCTCGAATCCCCCCTCGCGACAAGGAAACCAGTATGAATGCGCCCGCACGTGCCCGTCTCACTCGTTCTTCGTGGGAAAAGGACCGATCGGTCGAGATCCTCGACGTGACCGCCGGCCAGGTGTTGCGCGACGCCGTCGCGGCGGTACCCGACAGCGTCGCGCTCGTGGACGGAACCGTCGGTGCCGAGGGCAGGCGCACATGGACCTACAGCCAGTTCCTCGAGGTGGCCGAAGGAGTCGCCGCGGTTCTCGGTTCTCGATATCAGCAGGGCGAGCGGTTGGCGGTATGGGCGCCGAACATGCCCGAATGGGAAATGGTGCAATTCGGTGCCGCGATGGCAGGCCTGGTGATCGTGGCGGTCAACCCTGCCTACACCGCCGTCGAACTTCAATACGTGCTTGCACAGTCCGAAGCTGCCGGAATCGTGGTGGCCCGGGAGCACCGGGGGGTCGATCTCATCGGCGTCGTCGACAGTATTCGCCATACGCTTCCGCATCTACGAGAAGTGCTGTCGATGGACGCGTCGTCGCCGCTGTGGGAGTTTCCAACGTCTCGCGGTGAGCTTCCGAACGTAGATCCCGACGATCCGCTCATGATGCAGTACACATCGGGCACCACCGGGAAACCGAAGGGCGTCGTTCTGACGCACCGCGCACTGTGCAACAACTCACGGTTGTTCGGACGCAGGCTCGCGCTGCCCGACCAGTCGGTATGGCTCAACTGCATGCCGATGTTCCACATCGGCGGTTCGTCGTTCGGTGCGATCGGTTCGATGTGGAGTCGATCCGCACACATCGTCACGACGTTCGATCCGGCGGGCATGCTGGATCTCATCGAAGACTTGAAGCCGGCCTTCGTACCGCTCGTGCCGACGATGGTTCTCGCAATGATGGAGCACCCCAGTTTCACCGGCCGCGATCTCTCGTCGGTCGACGTCATCATGGCGGGCTCCACGACGGTTTCCCCCGAGATCGTCCGCCGCGTCGAAGCCGAGTTCGGATGTGCCTTCGTACCGTGCTTCGGCCAGACCGAAGCCAGCGGAGTCATAGCTCAGGCACACCGCTCGGACTCCGCGGAGGACAAGTCGGGACGTGCGGGGCAGGCTCTCGAGCAGATAGACCTCAAGGTGATCGATCCCGTCACTGCCGAGATCGTGCCGTGCGGTGAGGTCGGGCAGTTCTGCCTCCGGGGGTACACCACGATGCGCGAGTACTTCGGCATGCCCGAGGAAACAACAGCGACAATCGACGTAGACGGATGGCTGCACACCGGTGACCTCGGATTCATGGACGATCGAGGTTATGTGCAGGTGGTCGGTCGATTGAAGGACATGATCATTCGGGGAGGGGAGAACATCTACCCGCGCGAGATCGAGGACTCGCTCGACAAGCATCCGGACATCAGCGAAGTGGCGGTGATCGGTGTTCCCGATGACTACTGGGGTGAACAGGTCGCCGCAGTCGTCCGAGTCGCGCCGGGTGTCGCGACCGCGAACGCAGAAGAATGGGCCGACTACGCACGCGCGCATCTCGCCGGTGCCAAGGTCCCGAGACTGTGGTACTTGCTCGATCGAATGCCGACCAACCCGGGCGGCAAGATTCAAAAGTTTCGATTACTCGATCTCATCAAATCGGGTGTTGCGGTCGACGCGACACCCGAGCGGTCGAGTTCGCGATCGAAGAAAGGAAGTGAGTCATGACGCAGTCTCCCACCACGGAGCAGGTTGACGTCGGCGATCTGTCGACCGACGACTTACGCGAGATGTACAAGACGATGCGGCTCATCACCGTCACCGGAGAGCGTGCGGTAGTCGAGGTCAAGGCGGGTCGGCTGAAGTCGGCCTTCTATCCCGTGCGAGGACTCGAAGGCTCCTGCGCCGCACTCGGTTCGGCGATGCGACCCGAAGATCAGATCGTATCGACATATCGCAGTCTCGGCGACGCCCTGGCGAAGAGATCGTCCCTGCGCCGCATCATCGCAGAGATCTACGGCAAGGCCGACGGCACGTCCAAGGGTAAGGGCGGAGCGATGCACCTCCACGACCAGGAGGCGGGGTTCATCACCAGCACCGGCGTCGTCGGAGCAGGTCTGCCGATAGCTGTCGGGCTGGCGCTCGCCGCTTCCATTCGCGGTGAGAAGCGCGCTGTCGTCGCAACGTTCGGGGACGGTTCGACGTCCATCGGCGCATGGCACGAGGCCATGAATCTCGCGGGATTGTGGAAACTTCCCGTCGTGTTCGTCTGCCAGAACAATCAATGGGCGGAGCACACCCCCATCGATGAGTACGCCGCGGTCACCGACCTCGAATCGCGCGCGCGGGCGTATGGAATGACGACAGCCAAGGTCGACGGATTCGATCCGATTCGAACGGCCCGCGTGCTCTCGGAGGCGACTGCCCGAGCGCGCGCTGGAGAGGGACCGTCGTTCGTCGAGGTCGTGACCTATCGTTTGACCGGACATTCCGGATCTTCCGACTATTCCTACATGCCCAAGGATCAACTCGCGGCGGCGACGGAACGCGACCCCGCACCCGCCTTCCGCAGATGGTTGCTAGACGCGGAAATCGTGGACGAGACGGCACTCGAAGAAATCGACAAGCAGGTCGCGGCGGAAGTGGACGACGCCTTCGAGTTCGCGCAGAACGCTCCGCAACCCAACGCGAGCGAGCGATACACGGACGTGTTCGCAGACGAAAGGCAGGTACCGAAATCATGACCGCGACAGTGGAACCCGAACTCGGCACATCGTCGACCAAGCGCATGACAATGGCGGTGGCGATGAACTCCGCGCTCGACCTCGCGATGGACCGTGATGATTCGGTCCTCCTCCTGGGGGAGGACATCGCCGACCCTGCCGGTGGTGTCTTCAAGGTGACGAAAGGCCTGTCGACGAAGTACGGCACGGGTCGTGTCCGTGCAACACCGATATCCGAGACCGCGATCATCGGCGCCGCAGTCGGCGCCGCGCTTGCGGGAATGCGCCCCGTCGCGGAAATCATGTTCATGGACTTCGTGACGGTATGTCTCGACCAGATCACCAACCATGCAGCAAAACTCCGGTATATGTCGGGCGGTCACTCGTCGGTTCCTCTCACGATACGAACGACTGTGGGAGAGCAGCGGTTCGGAGCGCAACACACGCAGTCGCTCGAAACGTGGTTCATGCACACTCCGGGCATCAAGGTCGTGATGCCGTCGAACCCGATCGATGCGAAGGGCTTGTTGGCGTCGTGCATCGCGGACAACGACCCGTGCCTGTACATCGAGAACATCTCGCTGGCCTACAGCCAGAAGGACGAGGTACCGGTCAAGGAGTATTTCACGCCGTTGGGAGAAGCTGCAGTCACCCGCGCCGGACGTGATGTCACAGTGATCACCTACGGCCCCGCCGTCCACACTGCGGTCGCTGCCGCAGAGGTGTTGGCCGCAGAGGGAGTCGAGGTCGAGGTGATCGACCTCCGCACTCTCATGCCACTTGATATGGACACCGTTCTGGCTTCGGCGTCGCGAACGGGCCGAGCGCTCATCGTGCATGACGCACATACCTTCCTCGGCCCCGGTGCGGAGATCGCTGCGCAGATCGCAAACGACTTGTTCGGCGAGCTGAAAGGCCCGGTCCGACGAGTCGGCACCGGTTTCAGTCCCGCGCCATACGCGCCGTCGGGACTGGACTTCCACCCGACATCCGACACGGTCGCCGCGGCCATCTGTGAACTCGTCGACTACTGACGCCACAAATCCGACATACGAAGGACAACAAACATGGCCAAGGGCATTCTCCTAGTTCTCAGCAACGCCACCGAAACCGGTAACGAAGAGGAGTTCAACCGCTGGTACAACGAGGTTCATGCGCCGGAGATCGTTCAACGAGGCGCGGCGGTGTCCTTCCGAAGGTTCAAGTCCTCGGGCGTACCGCTCGGCAAGGGCATTCCGGAACCCGGGCAAGAATACGCATGCGTATACGAGATCGAGGCGGAGACCGTCGAAGACGTCGAAGCAATCGCCCAGCGGTTGGAACAAACCAAGGATCAATCGCAGGGAGTGAGTCCCGACATGGACCTCACGTCCGTGCGTGCTTCGTTCATGGTCCCGGTCACCAGCTAGAAGGGGTCGTTCATCGGTGGAGTTACTGCTCATTCGCCATGGTGAACCAGATCTCGCGTCTGCGACGCTCCACGACCCCGAGTTGACGTCGCTAGGTGTCGAGCAGGCTGGTCTACTCGGTACATATCTCGTCGACGAAGACATCGCAGCGGTGTACACGTCACCGCTGCGGAGGGCCGCGCAGACCGCGGAGATCATCGGATCGATTCTGGGCCACACGCCCGTCGTACGTGACGACCTCGCGGAGTTCGACCGTGACGCGCCCGAGTACCTGGACTTCGCGAAATTGGCCGCGGACGGGGATCCACGATACGCGGCGTTCACTCGTGGCGACCTGAGCCCCTGGGGTACGGATCTCGAGACGTTTCGACGGCGCGTCACAATCGAGTTCGATCGCATCGTGGAAGACCACCACGGACAACGTGTCGCGGTGGTATCCCATGGCGGAGTGGCAAACTGCCATCTGGGACCTATTCTTGGCGCCGATCGGTTGTCGATTCATAAGCCGGCTCACACCGGCTTCGCGCGAGTGTTGGCCGATTCGAGCGGACGCCGCGAACTGATCAGCATGAACGAGACGTCGCACCTGCGTCCGCTCCGGTTGTCACCGCGCCACGCGGTACTGCCCACGAACAGCTGAGCGACCGGTCGCGTAGTGCGACCGGTCGCTCATCGGGCACTCAGTGCTTCACCATTGACTTCTTCGTGCAATGCGGCGTCAACCTGGGGCCACCTGTAACCCACCTAGAAGCCGCCGAATGGCCCTGGCAGTCTGAAGTGGCCTCGGTCGGGCGCTTCGATTTGGACCGCGTCGTCCCTTATCCGGTGAGTGGTGTGACGGCTGGAAGCGGGCCCACGCCCTGGCGGAACTCAGGACGGCACCACCCGGATCGCAGAAGGCGACCGCCTCCTCGTCGACGGAGGGGCGGAGCCGGGGCGGGCGGGGCTGGGACGCCTCCACTGACCGAGGCCGGCGGCGGCCGGTGTCGGTCGTGAGGAACGCGGTCTGCTCCAACTTTGCTATAGAAGTGTGATCCAGGACATAGGTACCTACGTAGGTAGTTTGCCGAATAGATTCCAGGGGCGTCTCCGGCCAGGCTTGGACCTGGACAAGGAGGTCACATGAACACAGAGGAGTTGGGTGTGCTCGAGCAGGTTGCGGTGAGGGAGTTGGTGGCGCATTCACACAGGTGGTGTGGGTCTGACAGTGCGCAGATCGACGTCCGCCGCGGAAGTTCCGTTGCCGAGGATCAGGCGCTTGGACGACTCGAAGATCTGGGTCTCATCGCATTCGGCGCGGCTGGGCGAAGCACCGGCGACGTCATTCTGACGCACGCGGGCGTGGAAGCGCTCGCCTACCTCGCGGCTACCGCGTGAGTCGTTTCGGTGGTCAGTCCGAGTGTTCGGACGTGCTGAACCATCGCGCGATCTGCGTTCGCGAGCGGAAGCCGAGTTTGACGAGGGCGTGCTCGACATGAGCGTCGACGGTCCTGGGCGAGATCACCAGCTTGGCAGCGATCTCCCTGTTGGTGAGTCCTTGGGCCACCAGAGCCGCGATCTGCTGCTCACGCCGTGTAAGGCCGGCGTGAGCAGCAGGCTTTCGGGCTCGGGGTTTCGGTTCTGCCCCGGATCCCAAGGCGAGCGCCACCGATTCTTCGAATGAGAGTTCCTGACCGGTAGCGAAGATCTGCGCGAACTCCGGGTCGCCTAGGTGCTGACGCAACTGTGCTTCGATTCCGCTGGTGACGCCCTGTACGGCGGCCTGAGGCAACCGCATCTGGCTGTAGCGCCAGATCGATTTGGCCGCGCCCAGAAGCATGGCGGCGCGGTGTGGATCGCGTTCTGCGTCCGACCACGCGAGCCCCTCGATACAGACGGCCACCATGCCTGGCTGCTCGAACATCTGGTAGAGGTGGATCGCTTTCCTCATGAGCGCTGTGGCGGAGACGACGTCTCCTTGGCGCCACCGGACTGCACCGAGTGGGTACAGAGCTATTGCATGGAGTAGATGCACGCCAAGTTTCTCCGCGAAGTGTACGAAACGGAGTGTTATCTCTTCTGCCCGTTCGTGATTCGTGATAAAAACGCATAGAGCGGAAAGCGCCATCGCTTCCGCCACGAGGACTGTGCGCTCTCTGTCGATCCCCAGTTCGACTGTCTTTTCGGCCTGCTCGAAAGCGAGATGCGCGTGCCCGTCCGCAAACGCCTCCAAGGCTGAGGCGAAGGGGGTGATCACGCTGAAGTCGTCGAATCCCGGTCGCGTGATCAGCTCGCGATATTCGCGAAGTAGTGTCCGGGCTTCACCGGTCTGTCCGGCCAGGAACCCGAGAATGCTCGCGGCAACGAGCCCCGCGGCGCGGTCCACCGTGGGCTCGGTAGTTCGGTCGAGAGCGCGACGGAGCCATTGACATCCCTCAATCATGGAACCGGATTGCTGCCAGAATGGACGCAGTGCCGTTGCCATCTCGATCGTGGTGTCGACGGCGTCAGGGTCGGACAAGCTGAACTCGAGTGCTTCGCGAATATTTGCCTGCTCGCTTCGCGTCGTGGCGTACCACTCGACGTCGCTGCTGCTGCAGTAGTCGGTGAGGCCGAGCTGGGCGAGGCGGAAGAAGTAGTCGCGGTGACGACGCCGCACGAGCAGTTCGTCCGGGGACGACGCCAACTTCTCGCGGGCGTACTGGCGCACAGGTTCCAGCATCCGGTAGCGGCCACGCAACCCGTGAGTGCCGTTGATGCGGACGATGACCGATTTGTCGACCAGACCTATCAGCGCACCCACGACAGTGGGTTCCGGCTCGGCGGCCAGGCAAACCCCTCCCGCGGTTTCGATCGTAAACCCTCCGGAGAAGACGGAGAGCTGCTCCCACAGTCGACGTTCCTCCGGTGTGCACAACCGGTAGCTCCAGTCGACCGCGGCATCCAACGTGCGATGGCGTGGGTGTCGCGTCCGCTCGGTGGCTGTCAGAACCTCCGTATGCGCGAGCCGCTCTGCGATCTCGGCCGCGCTGAAGGTCCGGACGTGGGCTGCGGCGAGTTCGACGGCCAAGGGTAGGCCCTCGAGCGCTCGGCACAGCTTCGCGACCGCCTCGCGGTTTTCCTCGGTGATCCGGAACCGCGGGTCTGCTGCAGATGCGCGTTCCTCGAACAACACCATCGCCTCGCTGAGCCCGGTTGCGGTGGACTCGTGTGTGAGTGGGGGTACGGGGAAGACCTGCTCACCCACGACCCCCAGCACATGTCTACTCGTCCCCAGCACTTTGAGGTCCGGTGCCACCTGAAGAAGTCCGCTGATCAACACCGCGCAGGCCTCGGCCAGGTGTTCACAGTTGTCGAGGATGACGAGAAGCCGTCGTTCCCGAAGATGGTCGACCAGGATGCTCAGAGGGTCGGACGACTCGTTGCGAATTCGCAGCGCGGTGCTGATGGTTCGTGTGAGCAGGTCGCCTTGACGGAGATCCGCCAGTTCCACCAGCCACACCCCGTCGGGGAACTGGCGCCGGACCTCGCTTGCGAGCCTGAGTGCGAACCGTGTCTTGCCGACTCCACCCATGCCGGTCAAGGTCAGCATCCGAGCGGAGGCAAACAGGTTCTTGGCCTGTGTGAGGTCGTCCCGGCGGCCGACGAAGCTGGTCAACTCCACAGGCAGGTTGCCGGCCGGGCGCACACTCATGCTGGTAAACATCTCACCTTGTCCGGCGTAATGCCACGTCGCCCCCGACAGGAGTGCGTCTGGTTGAGCGCTGCTCTCCTGGCACCGTCGGGCGACGCTTTGAGATGCGCTCGCGGGCCGGCGGCCATCGAGGCCAAATGGCTGTGCTGGTGAAGTGCACCGTGGTGACACCTTCGCGCGGGCCCGTGCTCGCGGAACGAGGTGGTCTCATCACAGTGCGCGCGACGGACCGATATCGCGTAACCGTGTCGTTGTTGGTCGGTGGTCGCGGCCTCGCTCGAGCTGAACTTCTTGCCCTTTTATGCGCTTGAACTGCGAGTTTGAGGCTACCTTTAGAGGAGGAGATCGCGAGCATCGTCCAGGTGGCGTTCACGATGAACGCCACCGACCAGGTCGTCGACACCGCCATGAGCCACGGTGTCGACACCGTCACCGAGTCCGGCAACGTGCTGGCGCGAGATCGCCGCCCTCGGTCAGCAGCACGGCGGACAGTTGTTGCAACGCCGACGGGATCACCCAGTAGTACACCCAGGTGCCGCGGCGTTCGCAGCCAGCAGCCCGGCGACGCGGAGCACCTTCAGGTGGTGCGAGCTCGTCGGCTGCGACAGGTCGAACGACGCGGAGATGTCGCAGCCGCAGGCTTCGCCGCCGGGATGGCTGGCGATCAGGCTGAGCAAGCGCAGGCGCACCGGATCGCCGAGGGCCGAAAACATCCGGGCCAGGTCGCCGGCCCAGTCCTCGGTCAGTGGTTCACGCGCGAGCGGCGAGCAGCACTCGCCGCCGTCCAGCTCGTTTTGATTCGACATGCGTCTATATTGACGAATCGAATCAAGTCGCATGCGGAACACGCTCGCAGGGCTGCCTGCCGAGGATCGGCTGGCCTGATCGACGAAATATGTTGTGCTACTTCCCTACTTCGCGCGCACCGGCACCCGGAGGGCCGCGGCGTGGCATCGTATCGAATTGGCCGTTGAGGTCTGTTCGGGGACGACTTAATCTGGAGGGTGCGGGCCGTATCCCGTCGGGTCGAGATTTGGCAGTCCGGGATACGACTCGCCGGAGGGGCTTGTCGAGGACAGCGCGCGGTCGGATTGCGGTTCCGGTCGCGTCCATAGATTGGCGGGCCCCGGCCCCAGCCTGCCGCTCGTCCGCTACGGTCCGATCGTCCTAGCGAGCGCCTTCGGTGTCGTCGAAGAACGACCAGCCGTCGGTGTGCCGGACTTCCATCCGCCAGCCGAGTTCGCTGTTGTCGGCACGGACGTCGACGAACCAGGCGTGTGCATCTTCCGCGCTTTCGATGTCCTTGGTCTCGGTCTCGACGACGTTGCCGGTGGGATCGAGTACTCGATAGGTAGCCATGTTGTCCGAACGCCCAGGGGCGGACTGGGTTAACCGATGCGACGGCACAGCGCAGGTCGTGGCACCACCGGCGGGTTCGGGGCCGCGATCGTGGAACTCGCGTAGGCATCTGCGTGCTGAAGTCTCGCTATTGCCGGCTTCATTGCGGGTGACGCGGCCGAGCAGCGAACCGGAACGCTGTGAGACCGGCCGGCCGGGGCGCTGGTCATCGCCGAACGGCGAGCGGGCACAACAGCGCTATTCAGGGTGTGCGTCCGACGCCGGTGGTGATTTCGTTGCATCGGCGGCGGGCGGTGTCTGCAGCCAGGGGTGCGGTGGGCAGGCCGCTTCCCGCTCGGAGACCCCAAAGTAGTCGGCCAGGAACCGCCGATCGACGGGAGGGTCGGTGGCGAGGTTGTATGCGCCGTGTACCGGCGGGAGGACTGCTTGTACGTATGCGGCTGCGGCATCGTCGGTGTGCAGGATCTGTACCCGGAGCTGGTCCGGTAGCGGCACGGCGGGCACAGCTGCGCGGCGGGCCAACGAACCCGGAACGAATGGGCCGCCGAACAGTCGGCGCTGTGAGGTCGCGGACTCGCGTTTGAAGATGAACCCTGGCCGCCTCCGCACCACCCGGACTGCGGAATTGCGGATCTCATACGCGTCGAACCAACGTTCGAGATAGGCCTTCTCTCGGGGATACGCGGCTCCGGGCCACCCGTGGGTGGGCCAGTTCTCGCTGACTTCCCGGTCGGAGGGTCCCGGGGAGTCGGCGGCCACGGACGACGCATATACCAGGGCGTGTACTCGTTCGGCGGCGACGGCGTCGAACACGCCGATGGCGCCCAGCACGTTGTTGCGCCACGTCGCAGCGGGCTTTCTGGTCGGCTGGAACAACCAGGCGAGATGGATCACGGCGTCCGCGCCACGGACAACAGCGCGCAGGTCACCGGTCGCGATATCGGTGGTGACAAAGGTGGTCTTCGAGGTGGTCCAGGCGGTGGGCCTGCGGGCGACTGCCATCACAGTCTCTACGTGCGGGGTGGCCCCGAGAGCGGACACCACGCTGGTCCCGACGTTGCCGAGCCCACGACACGCCAACTGGATGCGGAGCCGGTTCTTGGACAATGGACAGCTCAAAGGCCTTCGCCCACCGCGAGTAGAGCGACGACGCTCCCACACGGCAGCGATCGACCCTGTTAGTGGGTTCGTCGCTCCCACGCGCGTGGGGGTCGGGCGGCGTGGCGGGTGCGTCGGGTGTGACGGGTGCGTTCGGTTTCGGACATGCCGCCCCAAATGCCGTAGGCCTCGGTGGTAGTGAGGGCGTGGTCGCGGCATTCGGCGAGGACGGGGCAGTTGTGGCAGATCTGTTTGGCGGCGTGCTCGCGTCGGGCGCGGACGCTGCCGCGTTCTCCGTCGGGCGAGAAGAACATGTCGGTGTCGGTGCCGCGGCAGGAGGCGACATGCTGCCAGTCCTGATCGGTGGGGTGGTGCGAATGGTCGAGCATGGTGGAGTGGGTCGCTTTCGAAAGTCGAACGGGGAGCGATCTTCCCGGGAGGTGCGGGTGTTCATCCGGGGCCGCGGTCGGGCGGACGGTCGTCGGTGGCGTGACGGCACATCAATGACATGGGCGGCCTGGGTTGGTGGGATCTCCTCGACAATCGCGTGCAATGGAGGGTTTACGCCCCCGCCTGCTGTGGTCCGGGGATCCGGGACGGCAATTCGGTTCGCCGCCACATCCACAGCAGTAGGTGCCTGGGTGCGTCGATGCCTGGGCTCGACATCGGTGATACCGGGAGTCACCCCGGATGCTTCACGCCCTGTGTCGCCCGGAAGGGGCGGGTGCAGGGTGTGCAGTCAAGGGTAATGACCCGGCGCTCGGCGCTGAAGAGAATCGCTGGAAAGTAACTGCCGTCACATCCGGTGAGCCCGTCAGAGCTTCTTCCAGCCCGAGCAGGCGCCGCACGATGGTGACGCTGCTGGCCCAGGGGCAGGCGCGGGCGGCGATGAGCCGGTCCGGGTGAGCGGTGGGAGCGTGGGCCACGCCGGTGCGGGGTATACGGCCGCTATGTCGACTTCCGCCGCGCGTGTTCTTCCCCGGGTTCTGGGTGTCCTGACCGCCGCATACAGTGTTGCGATCATCGTCTCACCGAAACTTCTCGCGAAGCCCTGCAAACTCACCCGCGTCGACGGCGTCGTCCCTCCCGAGGTCGCGACGGTGATCCGGGCGGTGGGGGTGCGTGATGCGGCGAGCGGCTTGGCCCTGGTCACGGCACCTGCCGGGGCGGCGCTACGCGCCGCAGTCGCGGTCCGGGTGGTCTCCGATTTCGGTGATGCCGCGGTCTTCGGGCTCACGCTTCCCGATGCGGCGACCAAGGCCAAGGCCGCCGGCGTCGCCGCGGCATGGGGCACGTTGTGCGCGTACAGCGGGCGTCACACCGGGTAGGGGGGGGTCGGCGCGCTGAACAGCCCGCGGGCCTTTCCGCTACTGCGGTCGGTGGGATGGTTGGTGGGCGGTGAGCAGTAGGTGGTCGAATCGGGTGCGCAGGCCGGTGTCGGGTTCGAGTTCGTCGAATGCGGCGACGATGTGTTCGGCGATCGTGCGGAGCCGGGTGTTGGTTTCCTGTGAGCGCCAGGTGAGGATGTCGAACGCGCGGTCGGCGGGGATACCGTAGACCAGCATCAACGCCCCCTTGGCCTGTTCGATCACCGCCCTCGATTGCTCGAGTTCGGCGACGGTTTCGTCGACCGAGTCTTTGACGTCGCTGCGGTGGGAGTCGGTGATGTCGATGTAGAACCCGCTCGTGCCGATCACGGCGCCGGCGTCGTCGTGCATGCGGTCGCCGACGACCACGACCTGGCGGACCTTGCCGGTGGCGGTGATGATGCGGTGTTTGCTGGAGAACGGTTCGGCGTCATTGATCATCCGGTCCAAGACCCGTGCGACGTGCGGGTGGTCCTCGGGGTGTTTGTGGGAGAGCAGCAGTTCGGTGGTCGGAGTGACCTCGCCGGGCCGGTAGCCGTGCATCTGTGCGACGGCCTCGGACCATTCCCACCGTTGCCCGTCCAGGAAGAAGCGGAAGCTGCCCACCCGTTGCGGCTCACCGCCACCGAAGACCTGTTCAGAATCCACGCCTCATTTTCTAGCAAATTCCGCTGCCCGACATTTGCCGGGCAGTCGGTTCTGCCCCAGAATCGTGGGTCAGCGGCGGGCGGTCGAGACTGCGGTCTCGTCTACGAGCGCCCGGACCAGGACAGTCGCCGAGCCGGGCCGCGCAGGCATTCTCGTGGGCGACGATTGCCTCCTGCCAGTCCCGATCGGTCATGCCGAGCCCGTCGCGGATGGCTGGAGGTGGAACCCCGAGATGCGTGGCGATGTGCTCCCACGACCTGCCCGCCTGGAGGGCCTCGATCACCGCGCGGGCGAGGCGCTCGTCGTTCTGGTCACCGTCAAGTACGGCATCAGCGCTGTCAACGGCCACGGGAAGTCTGTCCGGTCTGGTGCGCTCGACGAGCACGGAGTCGTATTTGCATCCATGCGACTCTAGCGGTTGCAGTCAAATGATGATATAGCCGTGAGTTCGATGGTGACGCGCAGCGACGCTCACCGTGCGGCCGCGGCACGGTCATCGTCGGACGGGATCTCCACCCGACTCGATATCAGTGATCGCGTCAGGCGCCTTCAGTTCGGGCTCTTACTACTCGGCGCGTCCGGACGGGAAATGCACCGATCCGTCGTTGCCGATGCAACCGCCCTGAACCGGGCCGCTGCCGAAGAAGACGCCGTTGAGTTGCCCGCTGCCTCCGGGGGAGTTCGATCCGACTCCGGCACCCCCGACGCCGATCGCCCCGCACTGATAGCTGTTCATGTCGTTCGGTTCGCTGTGGACGTGGAGTTGCGCGCCGGGTGTGTTCGGGTCTCCATGAAATCCCGGTGCCGCCGCTGCGACGCCGGAACCGAGTGCAAAAGCGGTGGCGATCGCGGCCGATGTAACCGCCGTGCGCAATGCGAACGTGTTCATCTGATCTCACCTTTGATTCGATTGTCGCCCGGCTGCCACCGGCCGATGAGTCTCGGGTTGCAGACAATGTCCGGAGTGTCTGTTTCCCGATGGACCAATTATGGTCCGGGCGGTTGGCAGAAATCACCCCTTCGCGTGGTTACCGACAATTCGAATGCGAAGTCCACACCCGGCCGTCGGGGTCCTGCTCGTGGCCGCGAGTATGCCGCAGTAGCGAAACCGATTGACCCCGTGGAGTTCACGTCTGCGTACCGGAGGGCGCTAGCGTTGGGCGGCCAGACATCCGCACGTTCGAAGGGGAAACTGCCACGCATGACCGGTGACGAGATTTCGGACGGCAACGACGCGCACCCGGCTGCGACTCCGCAGTTGCGGCGGCGGTTGGGTGTGTTCGACTCGGTGATGATCGGTCTCGGGTCGATGATCGGGGCGGGGATCTTCGCCGCGCTGGGGCCTGCTGCGTCCGCTGCCGGCGGCGCACTGCTCGTCGGGTTGGCGGTGGCCGCGGTGATCGCCTACTGCAATGCCAATTCGTCGGCCCGGCTCGCCGCGTTGTATCCGCAGTCCGGTGGCACCTACGTCTACGGGCGTGAACGCCTCGGACCTTTCTTCGGGTATCTGGCGGGCTGGGGCTTCGTGGTCGGCAAGACCGCGTCGTGTGCCGCGATGGCCCTGACCGTCGGCGCCTACGCCTGGCCCGGGCGCGAGCATCTCGTCGCGGTGGTCGCCGTCGTCGCCATCACCGCCGTGAATTACTTCGGTGTGCAGAAGTCGGCCCTGGCCACCCGGCTCATCGTGTTTACGGTGCTCGCCGTCCTCGCCGCGGTCGTCGTCGTGTGCCTGACCGGCCCCGACACCGGGTTCGACGGCCTGGAGATCACGTCCGGCCACGGCGTGACCGGGATTCTGCAGGCTGCCGGTCTGCTGTTCTTCGCGTTCGCCGGGTACGCCAGGATCGCCACGCTCGGCGAAGAGGTGAAGGACCCGGCCCGGACCATCTCCCGGGCGATTCCCCTCGCCCTGGCGATCACCCTCGTCGTGTACCTGTGCGTGGCGGTCGCCGTCCTGAACGCGCTCGGTGCCGACGCCCTCGCGGCCGCGACGGATCCGCTCGCCCAGGCGGTTGCCGCTGCGGGATTCGGGAGCCTCGAGCCGGTCGTCCGGGTGGCCGCGGTGATCGCCTCGCTCGGCTCGCTGCTCGCCCTGATCCTCGGGGTGTCGCGGACGACATTCGCGATGGCGCGCGACGGCCACCTGCCGCGCCTGCTCGCCGCCGTCCACCCCCGGTTCGCGGTGCCCTACCGGGCGGAGTTGGCGGTGGGTGTGGTGGTGGCGCTCCTCGCCGCGACAGCCGACCTGCGCGGTGTCATCGGGTTCTCCTCGTTCGCCGTGCTGGTCTACTACCTGATCGCCAACGCGTCCGCCTGGACCCTGTCCGAGAAACCGTGGCCGCGCCTGGTGGCGGTCGTCGGCGCCACCGGATGCATCGTCCTCGCCGCGTTCCTTCCCCTGACCTCGGTGATTCCGGGTGTGATCGCCCTCGCGCTCGGGGCCGTGATCTACGCGATCCGCTCATCGCGTCGTTCCTGATCCAAGCACCTGATCCAAGCGCCTGATCCAGGCTTCGACGCGCGATCGGCACGGGGTGCAGTTAATCTGTCATCGGTGCGATTGTCGATCGCGCCTCGTCGCCGGAGCCGATGTGTTGCGAAAACCTGTCCGCAGCTGAATCTTTCACTTGTTTCATCGGGCTGTGCCCGCATTCCCAGTGCCCTGACCGTGTTCGGTGTTCGAGAGGGGAATGACTTCACATGTCGGAACTCCACTGGATAACGCGAGGCCGGTGCCGAGACGGAGACCCGGATCGGCTGTTCGTGCGAGGCGCCGCGCAGCGCAAGGCCGCCGCGCTGTGCCGGCACTGCCCGGTGCTGATGGAATGCGGCGCGTATGCGCTCGACAATCGTGTCGAATTCGGCATCTGGGGTGGGATGACCGAGCGTCAGCGCCGGGCACTGCTCGAGGCGCATCCCCATGTCCGTTGGTCGGATCTCTTCGAGGGGCCGTCACGTGCCCGGTAGCGCTCACCCGGTCAGGTAGAGAACCACCCTGAAGTACCGGGAATCCCGACGGAACGTCGGTGTGGCGAGACCGTACCGCTCGAAGTATTCGTGCTGTTCGATGAACCGGAAGTCGCGGGCGGTGCTGGGTATCGAGCACTGCAGATTCGGCATCCGCCACGTGCCGGTGTCGGGCACGCACCACATCTGCACGGTGCCGGGCAGGATGTTCCAGCCGTCGTCGGTACTCAGTGCGAGGTTCGCGACGACCTCGATCGACGCGACCACGCCGCGCACGGACATTGCGGGCACGGTCGTGAACCCCGGGTACCTGTCGACGTAGAAGGCGCCTCTGCCGGAATCGTTCGGCCCCTCCTCGGCCAGTGATCGGATCTCGGCGGGAAGCTCCTGTTCGTCGAGCCACGAGAGTGTGGCGGTCACGGTGTCACCGGGGTGCCAGAGACGGTGCGTGGGGACGGGCTCGTCGTCGACGAAGACCGTGAGTGTCTGGACGAGCATTGTCATGCCCCGCGCAGTCGGCGGGTCGATGGGCGAAGCCATCGGGCGCGGGGTTACCTTGCGGCAGACGATACGCCGCTGCCGCACTGAACGCGGCAGCGGCGTTGAGCCACCCTGGTCGAGGGGATCAGTACGGCAGCGAGGAGCAGCTGGGGTGGTCGACGATGGCTTGACCCTGGCACATCGCGCCCTGCGCGTCGTCGTCGAAACGGTCGCGCCGATCCCGGTCGCGATTGTCACGGTCCGACTGGGAGGTGACGGCGACGTCACCGCCGCCCGTCGAAGCGGGCATGGCGTGCGCGATTCCGGCCGCGCCGGTGACGGAGAATGCGACTGCGGCGAACATCAGGCCGGCGCGAATGGCGGTGTGGCGAAACATGCGGAGTCCTTGCTGGTGTGTGGTCGAGTGTTCCTTGACCACACCAACACTGCCCCTGGAAGGAGTCGGTCGACAGCCACCCAAGGGTGCGCCTTTCCCACCCCCTTGTGGGAGCAGGCGGGGGCGTCAGGTCCGTCGGCGCCCTTTCGCGTGTCGTCGGCGGTTCGCTGTCGCCTCGCGCAACGCGGTGCGCAGTCCCGCCCGCCGTCCGGTGCCTCCGTCGGCGGGCTCGGTGAGGGCGGTCCGGAATTTCAGTTCGGACGCGGTCTCGGGAGCGTCGTCGGCGGTCGCGGACAGAAACCGGTCCGGGAACGCCAGCTTGTGGATGGTGCGCAGGGTCAGGAAGTATTGCTTGGCAAGCGAACCGGTGGTGTACGGCAGATCGTATTTCTCGCACAGATCACGGACCCTCGTTGCGATTTCCGCGTAGCGGTTGCTGGGAAGGTCGGGGAACAGGTGATGCTCGATCTGGTAGCAGAGGTTGCCGCTCAGGAACGCCAGCACCGCTCCGGCCCGGAAGTTGGCGGTGCCCAGCATCTGGCGTAGATACCATTCGGCCCGGGTCTCGTGTTCCAGTTCCGCGGGCGTGAACTTCTCTGCGCCGTCCGGGAAGTGCCCGCAGAAGATCACGACGTACGCCCACAGGTTTCGCAGCAGGTTGGCCGAGAGGTTCGCGGTCAGCGTCCGTCGCCACCGCCGCCCGCTGACGGCGGGGAAGAGCACGTAGTCCTTGCCGGCCTGTCGAGCGATCTTGCCGAGCAGTGCGCGGGTGTGGGCGCTTTTCTCGGCGGCGGTGTCGACGCGGTCCCGTTCGGAATACAGGCCGTGCAAGGCGATGCCCCATTCGAATGTAGATGCCAGCAAAAGGTTCCGCAGCGGCTGCAGCAGATTGTCGGGCTTCCACGGCTGGTCGCGGGTGATGCGGATGACGCCGAACCCGAGGTCGTCGTCCATCCCGACCACGTTGCTGAACACGTGATGGCGATAGTTGTGCGAGTACTGCCACTGGGACGACACGCCTGCCATGTCCCACTCCCACGTGCTGGAGTGGATTTCCGGGTCGTTCATCCAGTCCCACTGGCCGTGGGACACGTTGTGCCCGATCTCCATGTTCTCGACGCTTTTGGCCAGAGCCAGGGCCGTCGTCCCGAGGATCCACCCGATTCGCGCCCGGCTGCAGTGGATCAGCAGGCGCGCAGCGGCATCCAGCGCACGCTGGAACGCGATCGTGCGACGGATGTACGTGGCATCGCGTTCACCGAGCGAATCGGTGATGTCCCGCCGGATGGCGTCGAGTTCGGAGCGGAGCGCCTCGACATCCTCCTCGGTGAGATGTGCGTATTCCTTGATGTCGGATATCGCCATATTCGACTCCCGATTTCCGGCCCGCGCCATGCTTCACCCTGAAGTGAACGCTGCATTCCTCAGGCTGTCAACACTGTAGATCTACAGTTCAGGCCTACAGTGTTGGTGGAGGTGTCGTGATGGCCGATGAGCCCGAACGTCGTTCGATCCACTCCGACGGCGGCCCGATCACCCGGGAGCGGATACTCGAAACTGCGCTCGAGATCGTCGACCGGGACGGAATCGACGGGCTGTCCATGCGCCGCCTCGGCAAGGCACTCGACCGCGACCCGATGACTCTCTACCGTCACGCCCCCAACAAGGCAGCGCTGCTCGACGGTCTCGCGGAGCGCGTGCTCGACGAACTGGAGGTCGATACCGGTGACGGCGACTGGGCCACCCAACTTCGGGAGGTTGCGCGGGGTTTCCGCCGGCTGGCCCTCGCCCATCCTCAGGTGGTGCCGCTCCTGGTTACCCGGCCGCTGTCGACCCCGCTCGGGCTCAGGCCGCTCGGCACCCTGCGCCCCCTCGAGGACATCCTGACCCTGCTGACCCGGGCGGGTTTCACCGACGCCGACGCCTTGCACGTCTATCGGGCGTTGTTCGGTTTCCTCTACGGGCACGTCCTCAACGAACTGCAGGAGCTCGTCGAGCGCCCCGACGAATCCGACGACCTCCTGCGCCTCGGTCTGCACCGCCTGCCGATCGGTGAGTTCCCGCTCCTGCGTGGTCTGGCGCCGGTGCTGGCGTCCTACGACGGCGCCGCCGAACTCGAACGCGGAGTCGACATCCTCCTGGCGGGCCTGACCGCGACGCTGAAGCGCCGGGACGGCTCACCTCCGGAATGAACAAGCAGCGATCGGCTCAGCCGACGCCGACGGTCTGTCGCTCGGGCTCGATCACGGCCACGACGCGCTCTTCGTCTCGGGGGTAGGGCGCGCCGGTGTATTTCGTGGACAGCTGGTCGATGATCTCCCACGCGGCATCGCCGTCGAGCCATTCGACGACCCGCCCGCGGACGACTACGGGTTCGAACGGGTTGTCGACGGGCGCGATGGACAGCGCCATCCGCGGGTCGCGGCGCAGGTTGCGTGCCTTGCGTGAGCCGGGACCGGTGAGGAAGACGATTCGGTTGTCGTGGGTGCCGATCCAGAGGGGAACGGTGTGGGGCGAGCCGTCCGGGAGGGCGGTGGCGAGGTGAGCGATCGAGGTGCCGTCGAGTACTCGGCGCACGTCGGGGTCAAGCATGGGTCTGCTCCTTCATCGGGGGTGCCGGCGCGAGGCCGGTGTCGTGGGGTGGGCCCGCCAGTGGGGAGGGTCATCGGACCACCGCGTAGCGGAGATGGGTCACGCCGGGCGCCGGGACGGCCTCCAGAAGGCGGAGTTGCACGTGCTCCGGGAGTTCCTGGAAGAAACGGCGACCGGCGCCCAACAGGACGGGCACCTGGTGCAGGACCACCTCGTCGACGAGCCCGGCCTTCAAGGCCGCGGTCAGGACTCCGCCGCCCATGAGGCTGACGTCCTTGTCGCCGGCGGCTTCGCGCGCCGCCGCGACCGCGTCCTCGATGCCGCTGGTGACGAGCGTCTGTTGCTCGGACATCTCGGGCGCAGGCCGATGGCTGAGGACGAACACGGGAGCGGTCGGGTGGGGGCTGCCGCCGCCGAAACGACCGGAATCCTCGTATGTGTTGCGTCCTGTAACGACCGCACCGACGCGTCCGGCGAGGGTGTCGAAGATCTGGGCACTGGGCTCGCTCAGGCTGAACCCGTCGAACAACACGCTGGGGGTGTTGCCGTCGCCGTACCAGTCGAACAGGGAAGTCCCGTCACCGATTCCGCGACCGGGTCCGGGATTGCGGCCGGTGACGTAGCCGTCGACCGAGACTGCGTGGGCGCTGATGACCTTGCTCATCGTCGTGTTCCTTTCGGGGTTCCTTCAGGAGACTCCATGAGCGTAACAGCGTGAGTTCCTTGAGGGAACCCCAATTGGTAGGCTGGATCCATGCAACGCACAGATTTCAGTGGGATGGCGTGCTCGATCGCGCGAACACTCGACGTCATCGGTGAGCCCTGGTCGCCGCTGATCCTGCGTGACGTGTGGGCCGGATTCACCCGATTCGAGCAGATTCAGGCCGACCTCGGCATCTCGCGCAAGGTCCTGACTGAACGGCTCAACCACCTCGTGGAGCGTGGAGTGCTCGAGCGCCGGCCCTACGACCGGCGGCCGCGGTACGAATACGTCCTGACGGAGAAAGGCATCCAACTCCTCGACGTTCTGATGGCAATGGCCAACTGGGGCGACAACTGGCTCGCGGGGGAGGCGGGCTCACCGGTCCTCTACCGCCACCACGCCTGCGGCGAGGTCAGTAACGTCGACCTTCGCTGCACACACTGCGGCGAGTCGATGCACGCCGGTGACGTCGAACTACTTCAGGGTCCCGGCGCTGCTGTGTGACCGTCGTTTCACTCGGCTGCTGCCGTTCTCCTTCGGCCTTGGCTCTGGCCACCAGGTCTGCTGCCGTGCGGGTGACCTTGTCTGCACTACTTGCCATTGCTGCCCTCCCACGAGGTGTAGCTACTTGCTACAAGTGCAGTAACAGCGACAGGCTGTGTCGGCGATCGCCGGCGGGGTCTCGTCGAACCGGAACGCCGGATGCCGGACGCGTTCGCCGATGGAGAGTGCGACGACCCTGATCCTCGTGCGAAATTTATGTGCCGCAGAAGGTTTGGAATGTTCGGCTGAATGATTGCGGGGCGGGTGTCGTGTAGTCGGACCATTCGTCCCGGCGGTCGAACGGATGGGTGACGACCTCCAGTAGCTTCTCGAATGGAGCGAGATCACTGTCAGTAGCGGCCCGCAATGCTGCGTCGAGTTGATGGTTGCGTGGGATGTATATCGGGTTGACGCGGTCCATTGCGTCTGCGGTCTCTGCTGCCTCGCGCCCATGTGTGGTCAGGGCGCCCCGCCAGCGTTGCAACCACGGCCCGGTGTGTTCGCGCGGTGCGAGGGCGTCGAGTGGTGTCGAGTTTCCGCGTAGTTCGTCGGCGAGAGCACGGAAACCGCTTGTCCAGTCGACGCCGTGGTCTTTCATCAGCGCCAGGAGGTCGTCGATCAGTGTTCGGTCGAGGGGTGCGCCGGCCAGACCGAGCTTTGCCGCCATGCCGGCCGCGTAGTGGCCGTCGTAACGCTCGTCGAAGGTATCGAGGGCTGCCGACGCCGCGGTGATCGCGTCGTCCGGTGTGGAATCGATCAGCGTGAGCAGCGTTTCGGCGAAGCGCGCCAGATTCCATTTCAGCACGGCGGGTTGGTTGCCGAACGCGTAGCGGCCGCCGTGGTCGATCGAACTGAACACCGCTGCCGGGTCGAATGCGTCGAGGAAGGCGCACGGACCGTAGTCGATGGTCTCCCCGGAAATGGTCGTGTTGTCGGTGTTCATCACCCCGTGCACGAAACCGGTGAGCATCCACCGTGCCACCAGTGACGCTTGCGCCTCGACCGCCGACTCGAAGAATCTCAGGTAACGGTTGCCGGCGCCCGTCGTCGGCAGGTCGGTCAGCTCCGGGTAGTGGCGGGCGATCGCGTAGTCGGCGAGCGGTTGCAACAGCCCGCCCTGCCGCGCGGCGTATTCGAAGGTGCCGACCCGGAGGTGACTGGCCGCGACCCGGGCGAGCACGGCGCCGGGTTCGGTGCCGTCTCGGTGCACGTGCCCGCCCGTCGCGACCACCGACAGTGCGCGGGTGGTGGGGATGCCGAGGGCGTACATTGCCTCGCTGACGAGGTATTCACGCAGCATCGGGCCGACTACGGCGAACCCGTCGCCGCCCCGTGAGAACGGCGTTCGCCCCGAGCCCTTGAGATGCAGATCGACGCGCTGCCCATCACTGCTGGTCAGTTCGCCGAGCAGCAACGCCCGACCATCCCCGAGGAGCGGGACGTACCCGCCGAACTGATGGCCCGCATACGCCATCGCGACCGGCTTGGCCCCGGTCGGTGCCGTCGAACCGGACAGGACCCCGACCCCGTCCTCGCTTCGCAGTGCCTGTACGTCCAACCGCAGCGCCGCCGCGAGCTGCTCGTTGAGCACCAGCAGCTTGGGGTCAGGTGCGGGAGCGCCTTGCCACGGCACCGTCAGGGCGCCCAGTTCGTCGGCGAAGGTGCTTTCGAGGCCGGACACCGCGGTGTTCGTGCCCACGGTGGAATCCGGGATTGCAGCCATCACGCCAGGTTAATCGCCGCATGACTCGCGGGCTGCATCACCAGACTTTCGCGCCCCGCCCACGGACGGAGGTGTGCCTAATCGAGCGTGACGCTCGACAGTTCTGATCGACTACCTTCGGGCCCGGAATCCCCCGCGACCTGTTGATCGGCTGCGGGCTTCGCAAGGGTCGGCGTGCTCGGTATGCTGCACGCATGGCACGGATCCGGTCTGTTCTCGCGCAGGGGCTGAACATCGTTCAGCTCGCGTGGGTTGCCGTGCTGACATTGGTGATTGCCGCGACGCTCGCGATCGACGGGCCGACTGCAATCGTGGGCGCCGCGGTGGCGATCGTTTTCCTGCTCGCCGTCGCCGGTCATGCGCGGTCGCCGTTGCACCTGCTGGCGGAGCCGGCGACCGGTCCACCCCGTGAGGAGCAGCGCCTGCGTGGCGCGTTCCGTCGTCAGAGCGCCCCGGACACCCCCGGCCGCCCTCGCCTTCCCCGAGCACCCGGACGGGTCCTGGCCGCCGCCGCGTAGCACCTTCGGGTATTGCGTCGGCTGCCTCGTCGACTCAGTCCCCATTCACGTCCCTGGTCCTCGAATCAGGCGTGAAACTCCGACTCGCACGATGCCGCGGTCTCGCCGCGCCGTGCAGCAAAGAGGTGCTCCCATGCTCGACTTCATCTATTACCCCGTGTCCGCGATCCTGTGGTTCTGGCACACAGTGTTCGGCGCGGTACTCGGCCCGGACAACGGCGTCGCCTGGGCCCTGGCGGTGGTCTTCCTGGTCTTCACTCTCCGGATCCTCCTGCTCAAACCCGCGATCAAACAGGTTCGCACGACCCGCCTGATGCAGGAACTCGGGCCACAGATCAAGGCACTGCAGAAGAAGTACTCCGGCGATCGGGCGCGTCAGGCCACCGAGATGCAGAAGCTGCAGAAGGAGCACGGGTTCAATCCGTTGATGGGCTGCCTGCCGGCATTGGTGCAGGCGCCGGTGTTCATCGGCCTGTATCACGTGCTGCGCTCGTTCAACCGCACCGGAACCGGCCTCGGCCAGCTCGGCATGTCACCCGAGGCCAACGCGCACACCGCGAACTACATCTTCAGTGCCGCCGACGTGCAGTCGTTCCTCAGCGCTCGCCTGTTCGGGGCGCCGATCTCGGTGGCGATCACCAGCCCGCAGAGCACCCTGGCGTCGTTCGCCTCGCACGGGGGAATCCCGACGGTGGCCACGATCGCCGCGGTGGCGATTCCCCTGATGGTGATCGCCGGCCTGGCCACCCACTTCAACGCGCGGGCGTCGCTGGCGAGGCAGAGTCCGGAGGCAGCCGCGAATCCCCAGTCCGCGATGATGAACAAGTTGATGTTGTGGGTCTTCCCCCTCGGCGTTCTGGCCGGCGGCCCGTTCCTGATGATCGCGATTCTGCTGTATTGGGTGAGCAACAACATCTGGACCTACGGTCAGCAGCATCTCGTGTTCGCCCGCATCGACCGGGAAGAAGCAGCGAAGGAGCATGCAGTGGTCGAACGCCGCGAATAGTTACTCGTCGAAGTCGCTGAAAAGGTAGTTGTCGATGTTCGGCCCCACGCGCTGAGCGAGGGTGTCGATGGGGGCATTCGCGACGTCGGGTAGCAGGAGGATGTATTTCGATATCGCCAACCCGGCCGTTTGGCTGACCACCAGTGCGTAGCGCTCGTCCTGGTGATCGCTGCGGATGACACCGCCGAGTGCACGCTGCACGAGTCCGAGGAAGAAATCTCGTACCCGCAAGGCGATCTCGTCGTGCGTGACGGCGACCCGCAGCAGCGCGATTGCCCGTGCTCGCTGTTGGGGGTTCGTCTCCCAGAATTCGAGTACGCGTCGGACGAAGATCTCACCCGGCGAGTCGGTCTCGGGGGTGATTCCGGAGAACACGGTCTTCGCGTCGACCTCCGGCTGGAGGGCGGCCACCAGCAGCATGTTCTTGTTGCCGAAGTAGTGATGAATCAGCGCCGGGTCGACTCCGGCCCGGGCGGCGATGGCGCGCATCGTCGTTCGGTCGAATCCTCGATCGGAGAACAGCTCTCGCGCCGACCTCAGAATGGTGTCGCGCTTGTCGGCGGAATCTGCGACGACCTTCGGCCTGCCGGGAGCGCGACTATCCATGTGCTCCGGCACGCGCGAGGACCAGCATGCGCTCTTCGATGGTGGCGCGCACGGGCCGGATGTCGGCGGCGATGCCGGCTGAGTCGAGTACAGAATCGATCGTCGCCGGATCCGTGTCCGGGACTCGGATCGCACGGCCGTCCAGGATCACGGGGATTCCGGCATCGTTCAGTGCCGCGAATGCCTGTGCCCATTCCTGCGTGTGCACCGCGACCGCGCGGGTGTCGCCGATGATGTCGTCCTCGCTGCCGGCGCCGACGAGTTGCCCGGACGACATCAGCAACAGGCGATCACATTGCTGCGCTTCTTCCATGTAGTGGGTGGTGACGAGGATGCCGACGCCGTTGTCGGCCTGCTGCCGGATCGTGTCCCACAGCCGTGCCCGGGACAGTGCGTCCACGCCGGACGTCGGCTCGTCCAACACCAGCACGTTGGGTTCGTGTGCCAGAGCCACGACGAACGCGACCTGTCGTTGCGAGCCCAGGGCCAGTTCACGGACGAGGGTGTTGCGCGCGTCGTGGAGTTCGGCCGGAACCGCGGGCACGGGGACACCGTAGGCCTCCGCGCTGAAGGCCAGGTTCTCTTCGACGGTCAGATCGCGGTAGAGGCCCAGGTTCTGGGGCACGTAGCCCATGCGCGCGCGGCGCGTTCGGTCCGGCGGGCCGCCGAGCAACTCGACCGCGCCCTCCGTCGCCGCGAGCAGACCCAGGAGCATCCGGATCAGCGTGGTCTTCCCTGCCCCGTTGGCGCCGAGAAGGCCGACCACCTCGCCGGGGGCGACGGTCATCGACATCGAGTCGACGGCAGTGAAGTCACCGAACTTCCGGGTCACCGAGCGTGCCCGCAGTACCTCAGCGGTCATGATGCCCCGACCTCCCGCCGACGTGAAAGAGACAGCGCGATGACGATGTCTTCGAGATCTGGCGTGATGGTCGCGGCGTCGGTGCCGGGGTGTCCGTCCTCCCAGTACTCGTGACGCTCCCGGCCGCGGCGCCACGACCACTCGGGTCGCACGGGATCGGCTGCCGAGGTGATGGCGCCGGTGAATCCGGCCCGCACCTCGTCATAGGAGCCCTGGGTCAGGATTCGGCCGGAGTCCAGGACGACGAGATGCCCGGCGCGTTCGGCCTCGTCGAGATATGTCGTCGACATCACCACGGCCGCACCGTCCGCGGCGGCCTCCGAGATCAACCGCCACAGGTCGATGCGGCTCACGGGGTCGACGCCGGTGCTCGGTTCGTCCAGGATCAGCATCTTGGGTCGGTGCAGCATGGCCATCGCCGTGCCCAGCTTGCGCCGCATCCCTCCGGACAATGCCGAGGCGAGTCGGTCCGCCGCGTCACCCAGCCCGGCCCGGTCGATGAGTTCCTCGCGCCGCTCGGCCAATTCGTTGCCGCTCAGGCCGTAGATGCCGCCGACGAAATCCATGTTCTGCCGAACCGTCAGCGCCGCCCAGCTACCCGGGCCCGCACAGAGGAACCCGATTTCGTGCTTGCCCGGGGCGTGAACGGTCCCACTGTCGGGGAGGACCTCCCCCACGAACGTCCGCAGCAGGGTCGACTTCCCCGCCCCGTCTCCTCCGACCAAGGCCACCACCTGGCCGGCCGGTACGTCGATGCTCACTCCGTCGAGGGCTGTCCGGTCGCCGAACCGGACGACGACGGACTCGGTCGCGGCGATCACGAGGCGTCCGCACCGGTCGGATCGACCGACTTCGACCCCTCGGGCCTGCCCGCCTTCGAGACGTCGGGCGCGAGATCTCGCCGGAAACGAAGCGTCGACCCGGTGAAGACCACGATCGCCATCACGGCCAGCACGACCAACGGCAGCCACAGCGACGAAATCGGCGCATCACGCAACATCACGCCCTGCGAGATCATCGTGAAGTAGGTCAGCGGAAGCAGGTAACCGATCCAGCGAACCCCCGCCGCCATCGCGTCGAGCGGAAAAATCATGCCGGACAACAAAATCTGCGGCATCAGGAACAAGAATGCGGTCTGGATCGCTTGTCCGGTGGTCTGCGAGATCGTCGATATCAGCACACCGAGACCGAGGACGACGAACAGGAAGAGCGCGGCGCCCAGCGCGAACACGAGCACGTTGCCGTTGAACGGCACCCCGAACAGCACCATGCCCAGCACCGTCACCACGGTCATGTCCAGCGCGGCGAGCAGAAAATACGGCACGATCTTGCCCAAGATCACCTGGCTCGGCCGGATGGGCATGACCGCGAGTTGTTCGAGGGTCCCGGCCTCACGTTCCCGGACCAGACCGATGCTGGTGACGATCGTGCCGATGAAGGTCAGGATCAGGCCGATGATCGCCGGCACCATCACCCACGACGTCTTCAGTTCGGGATTGAACAGCACCTCGGTGCGGACCTGGTCGCCGAGTTTGTTCAGGATCGACACCGTCGACTGGGCAGCGAACAGATTCGAGCCGTCGACCAGTGCCGTCGACTGCTCGGCCGGGGTCGATCCGGTCACCACGACGACGTCGACCTTGTTCTCCCGCAACAAATCCGTCGCCTGCGCGGTCGAGCCGTCGACGTCTGTCTGTGTCACATCGAAGAATGGCGGCAACGACGTGCTCACCTGTTGAGCCGAGGGGCCCATGACGGCAGTTTCGACCGAGGAGACATAGAAGTTGGCGGCGTAGCCGAAGATCACGAGCAGGAGAAGCGGCAGCGCAATCAACATCGCCAATGTGCGGGGGTCCCGCCGAAGTTCGCGAAATTCCTTGAGAATCATGGCGCGCATATTCGATGCTAGGCACGCCCAGTGACCTGGGTCAACAGTTGATGAATTACACGCCGTGCCGGAGATCAGTCGTCCGTCAGCGGCGAAGGGCGGCGTCCAGCATGCGGATCAGTTCGCCGACCCGTCCGCCGCCACCCGGTGCCGCCGGAAAACGTCCGAGTACGTCGACGACGACCGGTGTCGCACGCTGGACCGCCAGCCCGACGTGTTCGGCGCCGACGGTCCGATCGTCCCCGGCGACGAGTTCGGCCGCCCTGGCCGCATACGCGGCCGCTCCGAGAATGTGCTTGACCTGGGTGGCCTTCGCCAAGGGATGCAGGTAGGCGGCGCCTGCCGCGGCCATCGCTGCCCACGCCGCCTCGCGCGCAGCCTCGGTGTCCGTGCCCTTGGCGGCCGCGAGCGCCGCCCACGCCGCGTCGCGGAGAGGTTTCCCGCGCTCACCACCCCGAGCGAACTCCCACGCGGTAGTGATCGCGCCGCGGGGCCGGGGGTCGTCCGGCCGATCGGCCTCGAATATCTCGAGCACCCCCTCCGCGCACCCCGCGGCGAACGCGGCGACCTCCCGCAGATCCTGATTACTCAGAACGATTTCCGTTGCGTCCCCTGCCATGGATCCATTTTCGACGACCGGCCGACGGGGCATCGAGACTGTCCCCCAAAGTGGACTGTGGCGCACGACACAGCGGCTCGTAGCGTTCCTGGCACCGACGAAAGTGCGTGTTCAAGACAATCCCACGCCCACGAATGGGCCGAACGGAGTATGTGATGAGCGGAGACCTGAACGAGGTCGGGACCGGTGTCAACCTATTCACCGCAGGGGAGGTTCGCGGTACTGCGAGGTGGTTCAACGACACGGCCGACGTGCTGTCGATCGACGACGACGACCTCGAGGACACTATCGCGTTCGTCAGCAAGGGCGGAATGACGTTCCTGTCGCCGATCCTGCCGGACCTGCGCGCGATCGTCTGTACGGCCGGTAGCCGGGAGTCGCACCTCGCGATCCTGTCGCGAGAGTCCGACGTCCCCTGCGTGCTCGCCGCCGACCTGACCGGAGCCGTCGCAGACGGCGACACCGTGGTCCTGGACCTGTCGGATACCGAGACCGCACGCGTGGCCGTCGCTGCCGGGGCGGTGACGGCGTGACCGCACAACTGACCACTCCCGTGAACGTGGAGGCCCTGTACACCGACCCGGCCTACGAGCCCACACTCGAGGAATGGAACTGGCTTGTGCACGCCGCGGGTGCGGCCTACAAGTCCGAACTGTCGGCGCGGACCGTGTTCGAGTCGGAACTGTTCGGCATGAACACCTACATTCTGATGTCGATGATGGAGGACTACCTCCGGGTGCCGGAGCGCATCCGCACCATCCGACAGCACGCCACCCCCACCGAACTGGTGCGCAAGGCTCTGCCCATCGGCAACAAGCGCAGCTTCATCAACCTCGCGGCCACCCCGCTGCACTACCTCACCGGTCGTGAACTGTTCGTCGACCTCGGCGAGAACACCCTGTCGGACGGTCTGGAGGACCAGCTCGAGGTGCTGCGCTTCTGGCGCGAGGCGACCATCGCCATCCGCACCGACAACGTCCTGTTCAACATGGACGCGGAGCCGCAGAACAGTTCCCATGTAATCGGCGGCGACTTGCTGGCGGAGATCCGGTCCCACCTGGTTCCCGCGGACGACGAGGTCAAGGCGGGGATTCGCAAGTTCGGTGCGCGGCTGACCGCGTACGCGTTCCTGGAGAACTGCGACGCACGCACCGCGGTGTGCGACACCGGGCCCTATCAACTCGAGGACGGCACGTTCCTGGCGCTGCGCGAGACCTGCACGGACGGTGACGGAGACTTCCCCTGGGTCGACGGCATCCGCGAAACGCTGCCCTACCACCATTTCGTCATCGCCCACCGGCTGCCCGCCACGGTGAAGATGGACAACAACGTCTGGGGCACAGCCTGGTTCACGCCGAGCGACTACCAGGCCGACATCATCGAAACCCGAGTGTTCTGCACCGACGGCGGCACCCTCCGCCCACTCGGCGCCGACGAGGTCGAGGAGGCCACCAAGGCGATCCGGAAGGCGCACCGAGCGCTGTACCAGCGGTTGGCCGAGACCGACGCCGAAGAACGCAACCTGTACGCCACCGAGATGTACGCATGGAAGCTCAAGGCGTGGGCACGACTCGCCGGCTGCTACGACGAGATCGATTGGGCCATCACGCCGCGGATCGCCGAATCCTTCCAGAAGTTCAGCGACCCGGACCTCGCGCTGCAGTTGATCGGCGGCGTCTTCGTTCCGCAGAACCGCGACGGTTGCTTCCGTCCACTGGGAGGCTAGGTCATGTCCATTCTCGGCAAGGGAAATCCGTCGTACTCCTTCGCGCCGGTCACCGGAACAGTGCACCATTTCCGGTCGCCGGACGACGTGATCGCCTCCCTCGACAGCGACCTCGAGTCCACGATCGCGCTCGTCGCGTCGGGCGGCACGACATTCCTTTCGCCGATCCTGGGTCGGCTCGGGGGAATCGTCTGCCTGGATGGAACACTCCGCTCGCACCTGGCGATCGTGTCACGAGAGTTCGAGGTCCCGTGCCTGGTCGGTACCGAACTGTCCGAGGACATCCCCGACGGTACCGAGGTCACGCTCCGTATCGAGGAGCAGACGGGGGTCGTGGCTTCCCCGGATACTGAAACCGGATCGGATGTGAGCGCCGCGTGGTGGGAATACATCCGGCGCGTGGGAGACGAGATCGCCGTCAAGGACTTCATGGTCGACGTGACGGGCGCTGCGCTCGAGGCACTCATCTCCGAGGAACTCACCGACGACCGCCTCGACGACCTCGTCCAGCACATGGGCCGGGCATTCAAACCCGAATTGACGCGCCGCTCCGGTTTCACCTCCGAACTGTTTCCGATGCTGCCCTACATGTCGCTGTCGGTCATCGAGGACTTCCACAGCTACGTGGATCGGATACGCGTGATCGAGGCGGCTGTGCCGGCTGAAGAGTTGGGTCGCCGGTTGCGTGAGGGGCCGAACAAGGTCAGCCCGCTGTGGATCTGGATGATCGGCTACCACTTCCTCTGCGGTCGAGAGTGCCTGATACAGATGGGCACCATCGAGCCCGGTGACCACCGGGAGGATATTCGCACCGTCGTGGACTTCTGGCGCCGGCTCACCCTGGCGCACCGTGGTGACGGCACACTCGACTACAAGGACGCCGGATTCACCAACCGCTACCTGTCGACAGCAGTCGTCGAGGAGCTGGTCGGCGCGGCAACGGTGTTGGACGCGACCACTGCGAAGAGCCTCAAGCGGCTGAACGCGACGGTCTCGGGATACTCGTTCCTGTACTTCTGTGACTCACGGGTCGGTATCTGCGACTCCGGTCCGTATCCGCGGCCGACGGGAAACCGGCAGACGATCGTGCGGGACTATCTCTCCCTCGGCCCCAGCTCGTGGGCGTATCCATGGACGGACGATCTGGACCCGCCCTACACCGGGTTGACGATGGTCCTGACATTCGACCGCTCGAAGTTCACCGAGTTCGAAATCAACGACTGGGGAACAACGTTCACCGAACCCGATCAACTTCTCGCCGTCGTCGACGAAGCTGCCGTGTACGGGTACCGCGCCGACGGCACCCGTGAACTGATCGCGCCGGAAGACTGGCCGAGTGTTGCCGCGGATCTCAGCCGATGCCACATGGGCCTGTATCAGAAGTTCGCCACCATGGACCGGAGCGACCGAATTTTGGCCGCCACCACCATGTACACCTCAGGTCTTCGCCCCTTCGCCGCCCAGGCCGGGGTGACCGACCACGTCGACTGGGAGATGTCGCCGAAGACCCTTGCGCTCTACCCCGATCCATTCGATGACGACGACAAGGCCGCGGCCATCTTCGGAGGTGCCCTGGTGGCACACGACATGCCCGGATCCTTCTCGCCCATCCGCCCGAACTCCTGAGAGGAGGCGCCCACATGCGCCAATCGATGCAGAAACTCATTCACGCCGACGAGCTGTTGTGTCACCAGACGCCCGAAACCTTCGCGACCATCAGCCACGCCGACACGTCCTGGACGGAGAAACTCTGGGCGTCGCTGTTCGCCCGCGACGGGTCCATTCAGGTCGACATCGGCCTCGGGAAATACCACAACCGGAACGTGATGGACATGTTCGCCGGCGTTTCGCGAGGGAAGGAGCAGCTGACGGTCCGTGCCAGCAGGCAGCTCGATCTCGATGGCGAGCGGATCGGCGTGGGGCCCTTGGACTACGAGGTCATCGAGCCTCTCCGTCAGGTGCGCTGGGTCCTGCAGGAGAACGACGTGGTCCCACTGCGATTCGACCTCACCATCACCGGAGTGCTGCCGCCGTTCCTGGAACAGAAGGACGTCCAGCGTGAGCCGCAGGGCTTCCGGGTGCAGTCCGACCTCCTCCGCTACCACCAGGCGTCGACGATCAGCGGCGAGATCTGGATCGACGGCGAGCGGATCGAGGTCCGGGACGAGGAATGGTTCGGCTTCCGCGACCACTCCTGGGGAGTGCGGATGGACGTCGGCGAGACGGCGCCCGACGTCTTCAAGCCGCAGCGCCTCGATGGCGACTTCATCCTCACCTGGAGTCCGATGTGGATGCAACGTCCCGATGGAAGTAGCTACGAAATCCATCACTACCTGCAGTGGGTCGACGGCGCCGTGACCTACTTCTCGGGTTTCGAGAACCTGCCGGACGGCACTCAGCGGCAGCTTCACGGCATGCGGGACGAACTCAAGTACGATCCCGTCAACCGCCGCCTCCTCGGGGGCAAGATGACGTTCGACTCCGGTTGGGGCGAGACCCGGACCCTCGAGATCGAACCGATCGGCGACACCGGTTTCCATCTCGGTACCGGCCTGTATTTCGGCTTCAAGGGGCACCGCCACGGGCAGTGGCACGGTCCGTCCCACCTGGACGGTGAGCGGTATGCCGATGTCTCCGAGGAGAATACGGCACGCGAGGTGCATCAACTGCGTGACTGTGTGATCAGGGTTCGTGAAGGCGACGCCGTCGGCTACGGCATCTTCGAATCGATGGTGATCGGTGAACATCCCCGCTACGGGCTGACGAAGGAGAGTTCCTTCCTCTGACCGGAGCGTGACGGGGCCGCGGACGAACAGTCTGCGGCCCCTTTGTCATATCCGCTGCGCCCGCGCCAGCAGCGCCAGTTCCATCCGTGACTGGCAACCGGTGGTCGTGAGGATTCGGGTGACGTACTTCTTCACGCTGTCCTCGGCGAGCGAGAGGATCTCGGCGATCTGCGCATTCGACAATCCGTCGGCGACGAGTCGGACAACCTGCCGCTGGCGCACGGAGAGTCGTGCGAGGGCCGCCTGCGACTTCGACGCGGGCAGGCCGCGGGCCATGGCCGACATCTGCTGGCTCAGCAGCCGCAGCGTGGCCGCCTCGGAGGCACCGATCTTGCCGGGCTCCGGGTCGAACATCCCCAGCAGTGCCGTGTGTCCCGCGCTCAACTCCAGGCGCAATGCGGCAGCGGTCTGCATGCGCCACGTGGAGGAGAGGAAGTATCGGACGTAGGCGTCGGCCGCCGCGGGCATCTGGCCCATCGACTGCAGTTCGTCCAGTGAGGACACGCCGCTGGAGACGAGTTGCCGCATCGCCGCCGGCGTGCCGAAGATGTCGTAGCGGGCCCACCTGTCCTGGTATTCGGGCAGCATCTTGGCGGTTTTGCCCGCGGTCAGGGGTGCCGAATCCTCGAACACGGTGTGGAAGGTCGCGCCGGCGAAGAACGAGACGTGTCTCAGGGCGAAGTGCTCACTGATCGCTTCGACGGCCCGTTCCTTGAAGTCGGGAAGGCAGGCCGCGCCGGAGCACTGTTCGAGGATGTCGAACGCGCGCTCGTAGTCGGCCTTGCTCAGGTTGGCTCGGAACGGGGAGCGGTTTCGGGACGAGGACTTTGCAGTCGGCGTTGTCCCGGAAGTGTCCCCCAACGTGGACTGGGTCACACCACGGAGCGTAGCTAGTTTTATGTCACAACGCCAAGAAGCCGGAGAAAAAAATACCAGGTAGCCACCTGTTTCCGGCCGCGATGGCGGCTGCGTCAGTCCCTAGGAAACGTGAGGTGACATGTCCGACTCCGTGGTTACGCCCCCCAAATGGGGATCGACCGAAATGCTCCCATTGCCGGGCCGATTCAACACCGCTGTTCGGTCGTTGGCGGCACAACGATTCTCCGCCACCGGAGAGCAATGGAAAGACAGCGTATTCGAACGTCAGTTCGATATTTTCTCGGTGGAGGATGCGCGAGCGATCGAGCAGGAGGCCCTGGATTCCGGGTACCGGTTCGAATACTCCGCGACGGTCTCCCTCGAATCCGAGCCGCACAAGTACAAGCGAACCGACCGAGAGGCGCGGGCGTTCTCGGAAGACCGGGACTCGGACGGTCGCCGTCACGTGGGTATCGGCGACAACGTGATCAAGAAGTCCCAGACGGTCATCGGACCGGTCGCATTGATCTCCGCGGTCGAGCAGGTCATGGAATTGCTCACCGACGGCATCCCACCCGGCACGATCGCCGTGATCGACGACTCGGGCGGCACCTTGACGGCGCCGATCATCGAAGGGTTCGCCGGTGTCATCTGCCTCGGCGGCACCGTGCGCTCGCACCTGGGCATCCTCGCCCGGGAGTACGACGTCCCCACGCTGATGAACTGCAAGATCAACGACCTGAAGAACGGCGACGTGGTCGAACTCGAAGTGACCGCGGCGCCCCCGGCAGCGGATGCCTACGAGACGGGTGACACCGGGCATGCCCGGATCTGGCTGATCGAAAGCGAGAGCTGAGACCATGGCGAATCTGAACTACCGGACCCTGCTGGAGACCAACAACTACCTGCGGAGTCTGTCCGACACCACCTACTGGCTGTGCATCACGCGCACGGTGCAGGAATCGAAGCTGTTCCCCATGAACCCGTACATGCTGGTGAGCTATCTCAACAGCTTCTACCGGTTGCCGACCCTGTTGCGCGAGATCGACGCGGCGACGCCGGCCGAGGAACTCGGAGACCGCGCCCGCGAGGTCAGCCTGAAGGTGGACACGGTCAACGCGGCGTGGGGCATGCCCGCGTTCTACCTCATCGGCCGGGAAATGCTGATGAACTGGGGGCTCCTGCGGCCCACCGACGCGGTCGACGACGTCGTCGACGTGCTCGACTTCTCCCGGCGGTTCAATCTGGCCTACCACCGCAACGACGGACACCTGACGAACAAGGAATTCGGTGACCGCAGCCAGTTCCTGCCCGAACGAACCCTGCAGGTCTTCGAATCCGACCTGCACGGTGTGGTGCCCGGTGACCGGCTGCACACCGCCGCAACCAAACTCGTCGCCCAGCTGTCGCAGTACGCGTTCCTTGCGCACTGTGAGTGCCGCATCGGTCTGCACAACAGCGGCCCCTACGACTTCGGCAACAACCGGCAGATGATCATGCGGGACTTCTTCGACCTGACCGAGGGCGATTACCCGTGGCTCGACGGCATCGCCACCCAGTTGCCGTTCAATAATCTCACGATTCCGATCGTCTTCAAGGGCACCAACTTCCACTTGATGGACGACTGGGCGTCCTTCGAGGCCGAACCCGGATACAACGCCGCCAACATCGAAGCGGTCGGGATGTACACCTCGGATGCGCTGACCGACGGATACATTCCGGTCGGCATGGACAACGCCGACACCCTGGCCGACACCATGGAGCAGTACCGCGAGATCCTCAACGAGGCGACCACCGACCTGTGGAAGCGGACCGCGACCTGGTCACGCGAGCAGATGATCGACGCCGGCGCCCTGGTCTACTCCTCGGTCGGCAAGGATTTCGCTCATCTCGCCGGAACCTACCGGCAGGACGACTGGTTTCAGGTCGACGAACGAGTGCAGCGATTCAAGCCCCTGCTCAACGACGAATACGGACGCGACAACCTCGGCGAGATGGTGGGTCTACTGGGATTGCCCCACCAGACGAGCAACGAGTACACCATGGCCCGCTATTCCGACCTGAACCGCAACATGCTCACCGGCATCCCCTTCTCGGTGCTCACCGACGACGACTACGCACCGACCGCCGGTGACCGGTTCACCGGATCGTCGAGCCTGCCCGGCAAGACCGGTTTGTGGACCACCAGCGCAGGCCGCATCGACATCGACGACTACAACACGCGCGCACAGGGATTCACGCCCGCCGTGCTCGACGGCGGCAACCGCTACCTCGACGAGGAATGGGTGAAGTGGAACCACGGGACCCCGCAGGCGGACGAGCTGTACCGCCTCGCGCAGCGAGGCTCACGGAACATCGAGGGCCGCGGGTCCGGGCTGCGTCGCGCCGACCTGCCCGCCGCCGATGGCACGAAGGGAACCGACGATGCAGATCGGTGACCTGATCCGCCGCGCCGGGCGTCAGTTCGGCACCGCACCCGCGCTCATCGACGGCGATCGAGTGGTCAGCTTCGCCGAGTTCGACGAACTCACCGACCGGCTCGGCCACGCACTGCTGGCCCGCGGCCTCGACGCCGGTGACCGTGTCGCGGTGCTCATGCCGAACGGCATCGACGGCGTCGTCGTCTATTACGCCCTCGCGAAGGCCGGGCTGGTCCGGGTCCCGCTCAACGTGCGTGAGACGGCCCACGAGCATGCCTACAAGGTCGAGGACTCGCAGGCGCGGGCCCTGGTCTACGCAGGGGAGCCCCCCGCCCGGGTCGAGTTGATGATCACTGCCGACGAGCTGCCCGGACTCGTCGCCGGCACCCCCGACGGCCCGTGCGACGTCCGGCGCGACCAGGACGAACCGCTGCGGCTGGCCTACACCGGCGGCACGACCGGCAAGCCCAAGGCGGTGGTCCTCACCACGCGCAGCGAGCTCGCCGAAGTGGCGAATTTCCTGGTCGACCTGCTGCCCAACCTGCGACCGGACTCGGTGATGCTGCACGCCGCACCGATCACCCACGGCAGCGGCGCGTTCTTCCTGCCGCACCTGGTCAAGGGCGCCCCGAACGTCATCGTGTCGAAGTTCTCGCCCGGCGCCTTCCTCGACGCCGCGCAGAAGTACCGGGCCACGTCGACGTTCATGGTGCCGACGATGATCGCGATGCTACTCGAGGATCCCGCCACGGCAACAGCGGATCTCGCCCTCGAGCGGTTGTGCTACGGCGGCGCCCCGATCGCGACCAGTGTGCTCCAACGCGGAATCGACATCCTCGGACCGGTTTTCGCGCAGCTCTACGGTCAGGCGGAGGCGCCACTGGCGATCACGTGCCTGCAGCCGTGGGAGCACACCCCGGAACGGCTGACCTCCGCCGGCAAGCCCTACACGTTCGTCGAGGTGCAGGTCCGGGCCGCCGACGGCACGGTGCTCGGACCGGACGAGGTCGGGGAGGTCCTGACCCGGGGACCGCACACGATGAGCCGGTACTGGCGTCGCCCGGACGCCACCGCCGAGACGATCGAACCGGACGGCTGGTTGCACACCGGAGACATCGGACGCTGGGACGACGACGGATACCTGCACCTGCTCGACCGCAGGCACGACGTCATCATCTCGGGCGGCTTCAACGTCTACCCCCGCGAGGTCGAAGACGCCCTGCTCACACACCCCGCGGTCGTCGAGGCCGCGGTGGTGGGCCTGCCCGACGAGAAGTGGGGCGAACGGGTCGCCGCCGCTGTGGTCACCCGCACCACCGCCGAACCCGACGAGATCCTCGAGTTCTGCGCCGATCGGCTGGCCGGTTTCAAACGACCCCGTTCCCTGGAGATCTGGCCGAACATCCCCACCAGTCCGGTCGGGAAATCCCTGCGCCGCGAAGTGCGCGACCGCATGGTCGCCGCGCAGGTGTGACCGAGACACCGAAAGGACCAATCATGCTCGACCCCAACGAACTCACCGTTCACACCCTGACCCTGCGTCAGCTCGGATCCGCCGAACAGCTCGCCGAGATCAACGCCCTCCCGATCGCCGACGTCGAGGCGGCGCTGGAAAAGGCCGTCGCGGACGGCGCGGTGATGGCCGCACGCGGCAACTACATGATCACCCCGGCCGGCCGCGAGTTCCTCGACGAGGTGTACCTCCGCGCCTTCGCCGGTCTGCGCGCGGACCCCGCCGTCACCGACGCGATGGACTCCTTCGAGACCGGCGTCAACAAGCAGGTCCTCAGCCTGACCACCGACTGGCAGACCATCGAGGTCGACGGCGCCCGCGTGAGCAACGATCACGCCGACGCCGACTACGACGCCAAGATCGTCGAGAAACTCGGCCGCGTGCACGAGAAGACCCAGAAGGTCCTGCAGCCCCTGGCCCAGCAGAACCCGCTGGTCGATCGATTCCTCGACCGGATCGGCGCGGCGCTGATCCGCGCCGAGGGCGGCGAGACCGACTACGTCAGCGGCGTCCGCGTCGACTCCGTCCACACCGTGTGGTTCCAGATGCACGAACACATCCTCCGCCTCACCGGACGGGAGCGCCCCGAATGAGCACCGCAACGGGTTTTCGCTGGCTGGTCGTCCCCGACGAGGACGCCGCCGAGCCGAGCCGCGATCTGGTCGGCGGGAAGGCATGGAGCCTGTGGCGGATGCGGTCCCTGGGCCTGCGGGTGCCACCGGCGTTCGTCGTCACCACCGCGGCCTGCGAGGCATACTTCGCCGACGGCGGCCTGCCCGAGGGCCTGGCCGACGAACTGATCACCGGAATCCGGTTGCTGGAGAAGCAACTCGGCCGCACGTTCGGCGGCACCGAACGCCCGCTGCTGGTGTCGGTCCGCTCCGGCGCCGCGATCAGCATGCCCGGCATGATGGACACCATCCTCGACCTGGGCTGCAACGACGAGGTCGAGGCCGCCCTCGCCGCAGAAAGCGGTGACCGCGACTTCGCCGCCGAGGTGCATCGCCGCTTCACCGGCTTCTACGGCCGCCTCGTCCTCGGCTGCACCGAGGAACTCGAGGACCTGCCCGACACCGCGTCGGTCCGGGCCGCGATCTCGTCCGACGTCGGTGACGCCGTGCCGGCCGACCCGTGGGAGCAGCTCCGCGCCGCGGTGGCCGCGGTGTTCGCATCGAGCCGATCCCGGCGCGCCCTCGCCTACCGCAAGCACTACGGCATCCCGGACGATCTCGGCACCGCGGTCACCGTGCAGGCGATGGTGTTCGGCAACCTCGACGACGACTCCGGCACCGGGGTGCTGTTCACCCGCAACCCGGTCGATGGCGCCCGCGAACCCTACGGCGAATATCTGCAGCGCGGGCAGGGCGAGGACGTCGTGTCCGGCCGGATCACCCCGAAACCGCTGACCGACCTGGAAGAGCGCTGGCCGACCGTGCACGCCGAATTGCTCGACGCCGCCGAGCAACTCGACCGTGAGGGTCGCGACGCACAGGACATCGAGTTCACCGTGCAGAGCGGCGAGCTGTTCCTGCTGCAGTCCCGCCCGGCGAAGCGCACCGCCCGCGCCGCCGTGCGGATCGCCGTCGAACTCGTCGACGAGGGTGTACTCGAACCGGAGGAGGCGCTGTCCCGGGTCACCGCAGAGCAGATCCGCACTCTCCTGCGCCCGGAGATCGCACCCGGCGCCGCCGACACCGCGGACGTACTGGTGACCGGGGTGGCCGCAAGCCCGGGCGTCGCCACCGGTGTTGTCGTCGATACTCCCGAAGCGGCACAGGCGAACCCGGGAAGCATCCTGGTCCGCAAATCGACCAGCCCGGACGACGTCCACGGCATGATCGCGGCCGCCGCAGTGGTCACCGAGCAAGGCGGCGCAACCTCACACGCAGCCGTCGTCAGCCGAGCCCTCGACACCCCCTGCGTCGTCGGCTGCGGCACCGACACAGTGGCAGGCCTGGTCGGCCGCACCGTCACCGTCGACGCGACCACCGGCCACGTCTACGCCGGCGCACTGCCGACGTCGGCGATCGACGAGAGCGACGACGAGGACCTGCGCCGCCTCACCCGGTGGGCCGAGAGCGCCACCCCGGTGCGGGTGGGTCCCGACGTCGCCGCCCCACCGATCTTCGACGCGGAAACCCTCGCCGCCGAGGACCTCGGTGAGCAATTGCCCGACATCCCGACCGGCACCAAAACCGTACGCGGCGCGGTGTTCTGCGCCCCCGACGGCGTGCGCGCCGCACTGGACGCCGGCGTCGACGCGATCGTCACCGCACACCGGCTGCCGGTGCTGCTCGCCGCCATCGCACACCAAAGGAGAACCTCATGACCACGCCGGAACGGGTGACCCACCGCGAGGTGCGGGAGATCCTGCGCACCTTCCAGGACTCCGGATGGGCCGCCATGACCCTCGAACTCGACGGCATGCGTATCACCGTCGGCAAGGACGGCCCTCCGGCCACAGCGGGCCAGTCGGCGGCCCCGGCCCCGGTCCCGGCCCTGGCCTCGACCCCGATGCCTGCTGCCGCCCCCGCCACCGCCGTGCCTCCGGCCGCGAGCGCCCCTGCCGCGCCTGCACCGCCCGCACCGGCCGCCGACGTGGACACCGCCGGCTGCATCGAGGTTCGATCCCAGACCGTCGGCGCCTTCTGGGTGGCCCCCGGCCCCGGTGAGCCGCCGTTCGTGCAGGTCGGGCAGATCGTCGAGGCCGGGCAGCAGATCGCCATCGTCGAGGTCATGAAGCTGATGAACCCGGTGGTCACCCCCCACGGCGGGGAGATCGTGCAGATCTGCGCCACCAACGCGGACCTGGTCGAATTCGACCAGGTGCTGTTCCTGATCAGGCCGACCGATGGCTAGCCCGTCGACCCTGACCACCGAGTCACCGCGCCGCACCCCGCTGCGGCGGGTCCTGGTCGCCAACCGCGGGGAGATCGCGGTCCGCGTGATCAAGGCCTGCCGCGCCCTCGGCATCGAAACGGTCGCGGTGACCTCGACCGTGGACCGCGACGGACTGGCCGCCCGGATGGCGGACCGCGCGGTGTGCATCGGCCCCGCCCCGGCAGCGCAGAGCTACCTGGCGATCCCCGCAGTGCTCAGCGCCGCGCTCGGCGCCGGCTGCGACGCCGTGCACCCCGGCTACGGGTTCCTGTCGGAGAACCCGGAATTCGCCGCCGCCTGCGTCGCCGAGGGCCTCACCTTCGTCGGACCGCGGCCGGAAGCGGTCGCCCAGGCCGGCGACAAGGCCCGCGCCCGCGAACTCGCCCGTTCGGCCGGTATCCCCGTGCTGTCGGGATCGCCGGTGATCGACTCGACCGAGGCCGCGGTCGCCGCGGCCGCCGAGCTCGGCTATCCCGTGTTGGTCAAGGCCGCCGCCGGCGGCGGCGGCCGGGGAATGTCGGTGGTCGAGAACGAGTCCGAGCTGAGGGCCCGCTGGTCGTCGGCTGCGGCGGAGGCCCAGTCGGCGTTCGGCGACGGACGACTGTACGTCGAGCGATTCATCCGCAACGCCCGCCACATCGAGGTCCAGGTGCTCGGGGACAAACACGGCTCCGTCATCCACCTCGGCGAACGCGACTGCACCCTGCAACGGCGTCACCAGAAGGTCGTCGAGGAATCGCCGGCACCCAACCTGCCCGAGACGATTCGTCAGGACATCCGACGCAGCGGAGTTCTGTTCGCCGAGGCGCTCGGGCTCGACAGCGCCGGAACCGTCGAATTCATCTACGACGCAGACACCCACGAGTTCGCTTTCCTCGAGTTCAACGCCCGAATCCAGGTCGAACACCCCGTGACCGAGATGGTCACCGGCGTGGACCTGGTCGCCGAGCAACTGCGTTCGGCGGCCGGCGAACCGCTCCGCTTCACCCAGGACGACATCGCCCTGACCGGGCACGCCATCGAGGTTCGCATCACCACCGAGGATCCGGCCCGCGGTTTCATCCCCAACCCGGGCACGGTGCAGACGTGGGATCCCCCGGAGGGGGAGGGCATTCGCGTCGACAGCCACTGCGAAACCGGCTACGTCGTCACGCCCTACTACGACTCCCTGCTCGCCAAGATCGTGGCACACGGGACCGACCGTGACGTCGCAGCGGACCGGATGGTCGCTGCCCTGGGCCGACTGGGGGTGACCGGAGTTCCCACCACCGCGGATTTCGCCCGGGTGGCCCTGGACCATCCGGACTTCCGGGCCGGCACCGTCACCACCGACTGGATCGCCTCTCGGGGCCTCCCCGACTACTTGGAGAAGATCTCATGAGTTACCTCGACTGTGCCCCGCGTAACGCCGACGGCAGCAAGCGCAAGATCGACATCGTCGACCAGACGCTGCGCGACGGCCCCCAGAGTTGGTGGGGCATGCGGCTGCGCAAGGACATGGGTCTGCCCATGGCGTCCGAGCTGGACCGCACCGGCTTCCACACCATCGACCTCGCCGGAAGCTCACTCTTCGAGGTGCTCGTGCGGCACTGCAAGGAAGATCCGTGGGAGCAGCTGATCTCGCTGTCGAAGTCGATGCCGGAGACGACGGTTCGCGCCGGTACCCGCAGCAACGGCATCGTCACGTTCGGCCTCACTGCCGACAGCGTGATGGACCTGTGGGTGCAGCGACTGATCGCCCACGGCATCGGCAGCTTCTGGATCTACGACGGCCTGTTCAACATCGACAAGATCGGCCGTCTGGTCAAGACCGTGCAGGCCGAGGGCGCGAAGGCACTGCCCTGCATCCTCTTCGCTGACACCCCGTACCACACCGACGAGTACTACGCCGCCCGCACACGGGAGCTGGTCGGTCTCGGCGCCGACGGCATCGAACTCGAAGACGCCGCCGGACTACTCACCCCCGAACGCACCCGTTCCCTCGTCGCGGCCATCAAGGGCGCGGCCGGAAACCTGCCGGTGGAGATCCACTTCCACAGCAACAACGCCCTCGCACCCCTGAACTATCTCGAAGGCATCCTCGCCGGCGCAGATCGTGTCCACACGGCAAGCCGCCCGCTCGCCGCCGGGGTGTCGCTGCCCTCGACGGAGAACACCGTCGCGAACCTGCGCTACGCCGGATTCGACGTCGACGTCGACGAGTCCCGCTTCGCCGCAGTCGAACAGCACCTGCTGCGGGTCGCGGAGTACGAGGACCTGCCCGTCGGCCAGCCGGCCGAGTACTCCCTGTTCCAGTACCGGCACCAGCTTCCCGGCGGCATGGCGGGCACGTTCAAGGCGCAGCTGCGGGACCGCGGCATGGAGGATCGTTTCGAAGAGGTCCTCGACGAGATGTCCCGGGTGCGAGAAGAACTCGGCTACCCCGTCATGGCCACCCCGTTCTCCCAGCTGGTCGGCACCCAGGCGGTGCTGAACGTGGTGACCGGGTCGCGGTACTCGGTGGTGCCGGACGAGGTGATGATCTACGCGCACGGCTTCTACGGCCAACCGGCCGCGCCGATGGACCCGAACGTGCTCGACACCATCATGAGCTCACCCAAGGCCAAGAGCTACCAGAACTGGGAGCCCCCGCAGCCGAGCCTGGACGAACTGCGCAAGAAGTTCGGTGGGTCGATCAGCGACGACGAACTGCTTCTGCGACTCCTCGTCCCGGAGAACGACATCGATGTCATGCGCGCGACCCCGCAACGCAACCGCGACTTCGCCCCGACCAGCAAGCAGATGAAGTACATCAGGGACCTGGTCGAGACATCCGTGGGTGCCTACCTGCACATCGAGGCGGACGACTTCTCCCTGACTTTGGAAGGCGATCACCGATGAGTGAGCTGGGGGTGGGGCGGCCGACCAAGCGCCGCGCCGGGTCCGCCGTCGGGGGGCTGCCCGTCGCAGACTCGCGTCCTGTCCTCGACGGCGATGCCGTACTCGGGTCCCGGTGCACGGTGTGCCGGTACCCGACCGCGCAGCAGCATCTGCCGTGGTGCCCGGTGTGCTACGGCGCCACCGAACCGGCCCGCTTCGCCCGCACGGGCAAGACCTGGTCATCGACCGTGGTTGCGATCCCCGTGGGCACCCGCCGTCCGCCGTTCGGGCTGGCGTATGTCGATCTCGACGACGGCCCAAGGGTACTCGCTCATCTCGACGAACCCGCGGTACTCGCGCTCGGTACTCGCCTCGAGATCACCGGAACAGACGACGGCGACCTCGTCGCCACTACGGAGGTGCAGTGATGAACCAGGCCATGTTGTGGGGCGTCGGAACCTCGTCCTACGGCCGATTCCCCGACCAGCGAGTCGAGTCACTCGCCTGGACCGCGGTCGCCGAAGCAGTCCAGGACGCCGGCATCCGGCCCGACGAGATCGACGCGATCATAGTCGGGTCGGTGTTCGGCCCGCCCGGGGTGGCCACCCGCATCCAACGCGGACTCGGCATTCCCTCCGTGCCCATGTGGACAGTCGAAAATGCCTGCGCCAGCGGCACCGCGGCCTACCACGAAGCAGTGGAGGCCGTGCGGCACGGCCGATTCAAATGCGTTCTGGTTCTCGGGGTCGATCAGATGTCGACCCTGTTCTCCGGGGCCATCGTGCCGGAGGCGACCGACCCGGAAGGCGCTGCATCGCTGCCGTTGCCGGGGCTCTACGCTCTGCAGGCGCAGCGGTACGTCGGCGAATTCGGGGTCACCCCGGAACAACTCGCGGCGATCGCGGTCAAGAACAAGACCAACGGGATGGACAACCCCCGCGCCCAGTTGCGTGACACGGTGCCCACGGTTCAGGAGGTGCTCGACTCCCGCATGATCGCCGAACCGTTGACGTTCCTGCAGTGCTGCCCGACCAGCGACGGGGCCGGCGCCGCCATCGTCGGCGGCGACCGCGGCGACCGCAGCGATCTGCGGATCGAGGCCTCGGCGATGGTCTCCGGTGCCCTGTGGGACCAGCGCAGCGAGGACGTCTGGGGATTTGCCAGCGTCGCCCGCGCTGCCGAGAAGGCGTTCGACCAGGCCGGCCGCACCCCGCAGGAGATCGACGTTCTCGAGGTGCACGACGCCTTCACCATCGGTGAGATCATCACCCTCGAGGCGCTCGGCATCGCACCCCGCGGCAAGGGCGCCGAACTCGCCCCCTCCGGTCACACCACCCGCGATGGGGCGCAACCGGTCAACCCGAGCGGAGGCCTGCTCTCACGCGGACATCCCCTCGGTGCAACCGGAATGGCGCAACTGGCCGAAATCGCCTGGCAACTGCGCGGACAGGCGGGACCGCGGCAGGTCGCCCGGCATCGCGTCGGGCTCGTCGAGACGATGGGTGGGGGAGCGGCAGGAATGGACGGCAACGCCTGCGTGGTCACCATCCTGTCCACCCAGTCATGACCACGACCTACGCAGGGCTTCTCGGCTTCCGGGACGTCGGTGGGCTGCGTACCCGGGACGGCGGCCGCGTCCGGGCAGGAGTGCTCTTCCGCAGTGGGACACCGCAGTTCCTGGACGGGCAGTCGGCTCGGAAGCTGATCGCAGACACCGGGATCCGGGCGACCATCGATCTGCGGCTGCCTCACGAGGTCGCGGTGGAGGGGCGGGGACCTCTCGACGAGTTGGGGGTTCGCCACTTCCCCCACCCGTTCAGCATCGGCGACCGCGTGGCCGAGGACTCGGCGGTTGCCCCGATGGACGGTGACGATCCGCTGGTCACCCGCTACCTGAAGTACCTGGCCGAGGATGCCGCCGGGGTCGTTTCGCTGTCCACACGACTTCTCGAGCCTGCCGTTCTCCCGGTCTTGGTGCACTGCACCGTCGGCAAGGACCGGACCGGAGTGGCGGTCGCACTGCTCTTGGACGCCATCGGGGTACTCCGCGAGGACATCGCCGCGGACTACGCCGCCGCTCCCGACGACGTCACCGCATCCATGCGGCGACTGCGGCAGATGGCGTCGTACGGTCCTGCCGCCGACCTCTACCCACCGGAGGCGTGGACGGCGCCGGCGGACGCGATGGAACGGTTCCTCGGCAGCGTCGACCGGCGGTACGGCGGGACCCGCAACCTGCTTCAGGACAACGGTATAGGGCCGGAGGAGATCCGCCGACTGATCGAACTGCTCATCACCTACGACGACGCAACGACGAAGGAGCACCGCATGCGAGTAACCGAAACCTGCGTCATCCGGACAACACCCGATGCCGTGTGGAAGGTCGGCGGAGACACCGCGAACGTCGCGGACTGGATTCCCGCGCTGGAGAAGTCGCACCAGCACGGTGACCTGCGGTACGCGACTTTCGCCAACGGCGGAGGCGAGGCGACGGAGCGGATCGTCCACCACGACGATCCGCAGCGAAGCTACACCTACGAGTACGTATCCGGGCCCCTGCCTCTGTCGTACTATTCCTCCACCTTCACCGTCAACGATCACCCCGACGGCGCCGAAGTCGTGTGGAGTGCCGATTTCGCATCCACGTCTCCTGAGAGTGAACCCGAACTCGCAGCGGCGATCACAGACATCTACCGGTCCGCGTTGATCGAATTGGCCAACCACACAGAAGCGCACTGAGTTGTTTCGTTTCGGAGCGGGCGCGGCGGTAGATCTCGAGGCCGACGCGGTAGGAGCCGAAGGCGCCGGGCCGGCTTCGGCCCTCCCCTCCCGTCAGCGGGCTGTCACGTCCGCCAAACCGACGTGAATTCGTACCATGGGCCGCCGAGGTGCGTTGCGGTGAAATCGTCGATTCCGGCAGGTACACCGTTCGGGGAGTACGCCCGACCGCTGCTGACCGTCAATGCGAATCCACCTGCTCGAATTCTGAACGCGTGTCGTCGAACGACGGTCGTGGCACCAGCATCATCGTTGCGACGGCGACGAGCGCGACCACCGGTGCAGGCACGATCCACCACGACCCGGACCGGGCGGCTTGTTCGGCTTGTCCTTGCCGCTCACGGAAGTCCGTCGGCGAGAATCGGCGGTCCACTCGTCGCGCTGTGGTTCCGACGATCCCATGCAGGCATCGTAATCACACCGACCGGTCTGTGTGATCGATCGGGGGCCGTGAATCCGACTGCGCAGCAAGCTGTGCGAAATCCGCAGCGTAGACGGCCATCCAGTGCGGATGCAGCCGGTAGTAGACCACGTCGTTGTCCCAGTCGAAGGAGTCTGCGCCGTAGAAGTCCTTGAAGTAGGCGAGCAGGTCCGGCCAGTCTGCGGCCGGATCGCCGTCTTGCGGGTTGAGGATCTCCACCGTGCCATGCGTGAACACGCCCAGTTCCTCACCGCGCATGTGCGCGGCACTGGCGGCGGGCCGGGCGGCGAGGTGGCGGGCCTTTGCCGCGCCGCGCGCCGTGCCGAAGTGCCACATTCCGTGCAGGAAGTGCCCGTCCACACCGCTGATCCGCGGTTCGCCCGCGGCCGTGACGGTGGACAGCGCGAGCGTGCACATGCCGGTGACAACCTGGGCGAGTTGCTTCGCCGTCAATGTTCTGTCGATGTCGATGATCGAACGCAGATGTGCGGTGGAGCGGGACAGCGAGGCGTCGAGGAGTCGCTGGAGTTCGCTGAGTTCTTCCGGTGTTTCGCGCATGGAGGTCCTTGTCTGTCGATTCGTGGAATCATGCTCGCACCGAGACCCTGACATCCTGTGTCAGGAATTATTCGCGATCCTGCGAGCCGACCTCCGTCGCGGACTGCACACTTGTCACGGCGAATCCGCGGGCCAGGCGGCGATGAGGTAGCCGATAAACATTTCAACGGCGGGCGGAATGCTGCGGTTGGCGGATCGGGCGATCGAAATCTGTCGTGTGAGCAGCGGATCGGTCGGAACAGTGGCGAGGGTGAACCCGTCCTTTGGAATGGCTGAGTCGGGGATGAACCCGTAGCCGCCGAGGCCGGTGACAAGCTCGGCAACTAGTTGGGTGGTGTCGACTTCGGCGACCGGGGTCGGGTAGGCCTCACCGGCCGAGAAGAAGCGTTGCGCTTCCAGTAGCGCACCTAGGCGCCGATGCAGCCCGACGTAGGGCACATCCCTAAGGTCCGCGGGGCGGAGCGGTGCCTGTTCTATCAGTGGATGATTATGCGGCAGAACGAGGTGCAATGTTTCGCGGATGAGTGGAGTGTTGACGATGCCGTCGTCGGCGTAGCCTTCGCAGATCGCCAGATCGAACTGGTCCTCGCGCAGACCTGCGATCATAGCGCCCCGCAGCGACGTGAATAACGACCATCGAGTGCCCGGATGCGTGTGAGTGTAGTCGGCCATCAGTGTGCACAGGCGCGGGCCTAACGACGGCAGACAGGTGAGGCGGATGACCGGGCTTTCGCCGGTGCGGATGCATTCCATTTCGAACGTAGCGTCGGCGATGTCGCTCATGACGCGCCGCGCGATCGGCAACAGAGCGCTACCCGCAGCCGTCAGCTTGACTCGCTGGCCTGTCCGGTCAAGGAGTTGTACGCCGAGGCCGTTCTCGAGCAACCGCAGGTCCTGCGAAACGGCACCCTGGGTTTTGTAGAGCCGTCGGGCGGCGGCGGTCAGCGTGCCCGCATCGACGATGCTTATAAAGGTCTCCAGCTGCCGGAACTGCACCTCTTGGCTCCTACCAGTGAGAATAGCCATTGTTGCGATGAACGGATACTAGCGGGTGTACAGCTCGGCTAATGACCCTGTTAGCGATTGGTGCTTTCCGCGACGAGGCAGCGACACTGAGACTGAACAGCATGAAATTGCTCCTACTCGATGACCGCGACAATATTGCGGTCGCCGTCACTGACCTGCACAGCGGGGAGATGACCAGCACGAATGATATCCGCCTGACCATCCGTAGCCACGTACCGCGTGGACACAAGGTGGCACTTCACCCGATAGCGCGGGGCGCCGACATCATTCGGTACGGCGAACCGGTCGGCGAAGCCACTTCCGACATTGCATCCGGTGAGCACGTGCACGTGCAGAACGTCATCAGCAAGCGGCTGCCCGGAGGACCTCGATGACCCAGATCAACGCATACCCTCGTACTCAGGGGCAACCCGGCGCCCGAAACCACGTCTTCGTGCTCCCGTCCGTGGTGTGCTCGGCCCTCGTCGCAGCCGAGATCGCCGATGCCGCCGGAGCGACGGCAGTGGCGCATCAGCACGGATGCGGGCACATCGGGCAGGATATCGTGCAGACCCGGGCACTGTTCGCAGGACTGGCGAGCTCACCGAACGTGGCCCAGTCGCTGGTCGTCAGCCTCGGCTGCGAGACCGTTCAGGGACGTGGCGTCGTCGACGAGATCGTCCGGCAGGGCCGGGAACCGCATTTTGTCGGCATCCAAGACAGCGGCGGTAGCACAGCGGCACGGGAAGAAGGTATCCGTGTCGCGCAGAAGCTGAAGACGACGGCCGACGCCCTCGAACGCGAAGCCGCCGACGTGGGTGCCCTGACTCTCGGCATCGTCGCCGATCGCACGGACGACCGACTCGCAGACCTTGTGACACTCGCCGTTGCCCGAGGTGCCCGCGTAGTTCTCGCCGCATCGAAAGACGCGGACTTGTCCGGGGTCGCGGAACCGAACACCGCACTGACAATTGGAAGCGAGCCGGGACCATCCGCGGTCAGTGTGCTCGCGAACGATCCCGGGACCCAGAGCGCACGCGTGCTTGCGGTGGCGTCCTGCCGACCGCAAGTCATCGTCGAGTTCCCGGCGGAAAACCAACCGCCATCATCGATCGCGCTCGTTCCTATCGTCGGTGTCGCTGCAGCGGGAGGGCTGCACGCGGCTATTCCCGACGAGTTCGACATCGCGGCCGGTGAGGCCGCCGCTGACATCTGGTCTGTCGTACTCGACGTTTTTTCCGGTGTTCCCGCGAAATCTGAACTGCGGAACTCCACCACCTTTGCTATTCCGCGATTGCTGAGGACGATGTGAAGACCGAACTGATGGGTTTCCTGCGGCCGGACGGTCGCTGGGGGTACCGCGACCACACGCTTGTCGTACCCGTGCACTCGGCGCTGTGCAAAATTGCCGCGGACGTGGCAGAGTCCACGAACGACGACATCGTCGCGATCCGGCACGAGTGGGACAGTCCTCGCGATCATGCTGACCAGGCGCGCGTGCTAGCCGCCTTGCTGGGTTTCGCCACACATCCCAACGTCGGGGCAACACTGATACTGGGTGTCGGCGACGAGGTCGAGCTATTCGAGCAGGCGCTGACGGCCGCAGAGAAGCCGCACCGCGTCGTCCGGTTGGACCGGGCCGACACCTTCGACGGTCTCGAGAGTTCCGCGAAGGCTGCCCTCGCTGAACTTCTCGGAGAGAAGGTACCCGCAGTTCGGCAACCGGCGCCGCTTTCGTCGCTGTGCCTGGGACTCGAATGTGGCAGCTCCGATGCTTTCTCGGGTATCACCGCAAACCCGGCCCTGGGGGTGGCTAGTGATCGCCTCGTCGAAGCCGGTGGGACGTCCATTCTTGCGGAGATCACCGAGCTACTCGGGGCCGAGCATCTCCTCGCCAAACGCGCCGTCAGCGACGAGGTGGCACGGCAAATCATCGAAGTCGTCGCGAGGTTCGAGAAGGATGTCGCGAGAATCGGCGTGGATCTGCTGGGCAGCCAGCCGGCTCCGGGCAACATCGCCGGCGGCCTCACGACCATCGAAGAGAAGTCGATGGGCGCGGCCCGCAAGGGCGGCACCGGCCCGATCAGCGGTGTGGTCGAGTACGCCGAGAGTCCACCTGGTCCGGGCCTGTACATCATGGATACGCCGGGACAGGACATCGAGCAGATGGTGGCGATGGTGGCAGGAGGTGCACAGATCGTGGCGTTCACGACCGGTCTCGGTACCCCGACCGGATCCCCGATCGCGCCGTGCTTGAAGATCAGCTCGAATTCCGAAGTTGCGAAAAGGCTTCCGGAACTGATCGATATCGATGCGGGAACAATCCTCACGGGTACACCGATCGACGAAATCGGCCAGCGCATACTCGACGAGCTCATCGAGGTGGCCTCGGGCAGGCACACCAAGGCTGAGTCGCGCGGCAATCACGAGTTTGCGCTCAGCTTCATCAGACCGACCGGAATGTGAAACAGGGATAGGATCGGAATCGATACGGGTTTCTGGCATGACCCGAAAGAAGTCGGAGGATTGACAAGATGACGGATCTCATCCTCCCCGGCAGCCCCATCCGCACCACGCGTGCCGAACTGGTTCGGGCGCGGCCCACCTCGGCGTCGCTGGCGCATCAGCGTGCGCTGCGCGAGCAGTTCCTGTCCGACCCGGGCAATGTTGAATTGACGGGAGTCCGGGAGGTGATCGAACGGTCGTGGCGGCGCAGTGCAGCGTGCCTGGTCGATCCCGAATCGCTGGCTACGGAGGTGCGTGAATCCCGGCTCGACGCTCCATTCCTTCAAATTGCGACGCCCATCATGCAGCGACTCGACGACATGGCGCGAGACACCGGGGCGTGTGTCCTGCTATCGGATGCTTCAGGGGTTCACGCGCTTCGGATGGGCGATTCGGCGGCGCTCCGTTGGGCCGATTCGCATGCGGCGGTGATCGGCATGGGGGCGGCCGAGGAGTTCGCGGGCACGAACTCCGATGGAACCGCACTCGAAGAGGTTGGGACGGTACAGGTATGGGGGCCAGAGCACTATGCCGAGGACCTACAGGGGACATACTGCACGTCCGCGCCGATCCTCGATAGCCTGCGCAATCGTGTCGTCGCGGTACTCACGCTGATGGTGCCGGAGCATATCGCTCTCGATTCGGCACCCGGCGCGCTCGCCCTACCGGTGGAGTGGGCCGCCGGCGAGATCGGCCGGCAGGTGGCCGATCGCTTGACCTTCCGCGAACAGGCCCTTCTGCGGGCGTATACACGTGAGTCCCGGTTGCGTGGTGGTGCCGCCGTCGTCGCGATCGACGACCGCACGACAATCGCGAGTAACCGGGCCAAAGAGATGCTGTCGAACAGTGACTTCGCGGTCCTGTCTGCCGTCGCACGGCAGGTGGACGCGTTCGGCGAGGTACGGGAGGAGGTTGTGGTGCTCGCCGACAGTCGTGCGTTGACTGTCACCGTGAAACCGGTGACGGTCGACGGCCGGGTGATCGGTGCGGTGATGCGGCTCCATGAGATCACGGCCCGGTCAGCGATCGGCGGCGCCGCGGTACTACCGGCTCCGGTCTCGCTGGCCCCCCTCGATGACCTCATCGGCGCCAGCGCCGTGGTGCGTCGGCTGAAGTCGGCGGCTGTAGCCGCGATGGCGCAGGGTGTCGCGGTGTGCCTGACCGGCGAGCGCGGCACCGGCCGCACCCACCTTGCCCGTCTGATGGCAGCGGCTATGACACCGGAGGTAGCGGTGATCGACTGCGGTCCAGTCGATTCGGGGAATGCCGGGGCGTTCGCGGCAATGCTCGACGCCGCGCTCGACGCCGGCCGGACTGTGGTAGCCAGAAATTTCGATCAGCTTTCGCCGGAAGTCCTCGACCACACGCGGGATGGCCTCCGGGCAGCCGCGGAACGGGGAAAGCTCATGGCAACGGCTTACGATATGGATGCTGGATTCTTCACCGACGCCATCGGTACCGTGCCGATCGAGTTGCGGCTACCGCCCCTGCGGTCGCGGCGTGATGACATACCCCTGCTCGTCGGATATTTTCTGAGATCGGCGGACCCCGGCGCGAGGAAGGTGTGCAGCGGCCGGCTCCTAGCCGCACTGGCGAATGCCGAGTGGCCCGGGAACGTGGCGCAGCTGCGCGACGTCGTGACAACGGCCGCGACCCGGAACACAACGGGAACGGTGTGTGTGTCCGACGTGAACGAGGCGCACCAGGCAGCTTTGGCCCGCGGGCGGCTCAGCAGACTCGAAGCCGCGGAGCTCGAGCAGATACGCCATGCACTGGCCGAGTCTGAAGGTAACCGGGCCAAGGCCGCGGATCTGCTCGAGATCGGGAGGTCGACCCTGTATCGGAAGATGGAAAATTACAATCGGAGGGGCTACGAACTCGGCTGACTCGGGGTGCTGGGGCCGCTGCGCGCATTGCGCACGCGGCCCCTTTTTTGCTGCGCACAGCGGTAGTTCGGAGGCGTCCCATATTGACACAGTCCGGTGGCCGACGCGGCTGCCTAGACTTCCCCCAGTCCGAAATAAGAGACGCAGATCACTGTATCCGCGAAGTAGCGCGGTGGTGATTCGACGCTTCTTTCACAATCGAAATTCGGCGATACGGCGGTTCCCTATCCGCCGAACGGACTGTCGACCGATTCACTCCCGACGGGATCAGGTGGATATGAAAATGCAGGAACCCCCGGCAGCCCCGGCGCTGCCTTCGAGCGGAGCTGAGGGCACCACCGAGCCCACGCAGCCGACGCGGCTAACCGGCAATCTCGGAACCACGCCGCTAGTCCTCGGTGTCATGGCGTTTTCAGCTCCGATTGTCACGATCGCCGGCTACATGGCCTTCGCCATCGACTTCGCCGGCGAGATCGCACCGCTGGTCTACATCATCACCACAGCGCTCGTGCTCATCTTCGCGGTCGGGTTCACCACAATGACGCGGCGAGTGCCCCGCCCAGGTGCGTTCTACGCCTACATCACCGTGGGGATAGGCAGGGCGTTCGGACTCGGCAGCGCCTTCGTAGCAGCGCTGTCGTACACGATGATCCTCGTCGGCCTCTACTGCTTCACCGGCGTGACCATCGCCGAGATGATCACGCTCTTCCGCGGTCCGGAAACCCAGTGGTGGATATGGACGCTCCTCGCGTGGGCGATCGTCAGTGTGCTGGGATACTTCCACGTCGAGGTGTCGGCCAAGGTCCTCAGCATCGTCATGGGGTTCGAGATCCTGCTGGTGGTGGTGTTCAATTTCGCCTCGCTGGGTCAGGGCGGCGTCGATGGTCTCTCGGTGCAGCCGTTCAACCCCTCAGGCCTGAGTGGAGCCGGCGCCGGAATCTTCGTCGCACTCCTGTTCACCTTCGGCAACTTCGTCGGATTCGAATCGACGGCCCTGTACCGCGACGAGGTTCGGGAACCGGTCAAGACGATCCCGCGGGCGACGTATCTCGCGGTGATCTTCATCGGCATCTTCTACAGCGTCTCCTGTTATGCCCTGATCTCCGCCTACGGGTCGAGTTCCCAACAGGTCGCACAGGACAACCCGGCCGGGATGTTCAATGACGCTCTCGACACGTTCGTCGCGTCGAACGTGTCGATGATCGCGGCTGCGCTGGTCGCCACGTCGTCGATCGCCGCTCTGATCTCGACGCACAACGTGGCCTCGCGTTACATCTTCAACCTGGCCGCCGATCATGCGGTGCCGCGGTATCTGGCAGGTGTCCACCCCAAGCATCATTCGCCCTATCGGGCTTCGCTCGCGGTCGCGGTGATCGCGGTGGTCGCCCTGGTCACGATCGCCGGTCTGCCTGTCAATGCACCGGTGGTGTATGGCGCGATGAGTGGACTCGGCTCGATGGGGGTGATGACTCTGATGGTGCTGGTCAGCATCGCCGTCATTGCCTGGTTCGCCCGCCCGCTCAACCGCGGCACCGACAGCATTTGGAAGACCGCCATCGCTCCACTCATCTCCATCATCGCCATCGGAACGATCGTCGTGTTCGCGATGTCCCGGTTCGACCTCGTGGTAGGCGGTCAGCCCGGACAGTTGACGTGGCTGCTCGCGGTTCCGGCGACGGCCCTGGCGATCGGTATCGCCATCGCGCTGTACTTCCGCAGTGCGAAACCGGAGTACTACGAGAATCTCGGGCGCGCCGAACGTGGCGACGAGGACACAGCAGCAGGAGGCACGAAGCTGCAGGTCTGAGCGTTGCACGTGCCCGTTCGGTGACCGAGGATGCATCTGTGATCCGACGCGCCGAATGGGCATTTCGCGCTGTGTCAGATTGGCACAGTTCACAGCATCCCCGTAAAGGGAATCTAGATCACCGGCCGCCTGTGACGGGCGGCACCGAAGGAGAGGAACGAAGCAATGGGACGTGTCGAAGGCAAAGTCGCATTCATCTCGGGCGCGGCACGCGGTCAGGGCCGGAGCCACGCGGTGGCGCTGGCGGAGGAGGGGGCGGACATCATCGCCTTCGACGTGTGCGCTCCAGTCGAAACGGCGCCGTATCCGATGGCGTCCGAAGAGGACCTGCAGGAGACGGTGCGTCTCGTGGAGAAGGCGGGCGGTCGGATCCTCGCCCGAAAGGCCGACGTACGCGACCTCGACCGCCTCACCGAGATCGTCGATGAGGGCGTGGATCAGTTCGGCCGACTGGACATCATACTCGCCAACGCGGGCATCGTCAGCCAAGGGCTCATGTCGCAGATGACCGCCACCCAGTGGCAGGAAATGATCGACATCAACCTGACCGGTGTTTTCAACACCGTCCGGGCCGGGATGAACCAGATGATCGACGCCGGCAACGGCGGATCGATCCTGCTGACCAGCTCTGCCGCCGGCCTGCGGAGCATGGACAACATCGGCCACTACGTGGCGGCCAAGCACGGGGTGACAGGTCTGGCCAAGGCACTGGCGAACGAGCTCGGGAAGCACAACATCCGAGTCAACTCACTGCACCCGAGCAACGTCCGGACGGACATGCTCGTCAACGAGGGCAACTTCCGGATGTTCCGGCCCGACCTGGAGCACCCGCAGCTCGAGGATGCCATCGAGGCTTACGGCACGATTCATCTGCTCGACGTCCCCTGGATCGAGCCGGAAGACGTGAGCGCGGCGGTGCTCTACCTGGTGTCACACGAGGGGCGGTTCATCACCGGCGCCCAGTTCACCATCGACGCCGGTTTCCAGGCCAAATGAGGTGACGGCACAGCTGGAAGGTGCGCCGTGACGACCGCGAGTCGGCCGGGGCAAACCCGGGAACTCGCTGAATTCGTCAGCGCCTTGACCCTCTCGGAGGTACCGCAGCTGGCCGCTGACCGGGCGCGAACGGCGATCGCCGATGTGATCGGGGTGGCTATCGCGGGCCGCCGCCACCGCATCGGTTCGACGATGCTCGAGTACGTCGCCGATCAAGAGGCACGCGAGGTCTCCGGCATACTCGGTGGCGGTCGCACGTCTCCCGAACTCGCGGGCCTGGTCAACGGAACCTTCGCGCATGCCATGGATTTCGATGACTCGAACCATCCGTTGTACGGGCATCCCAGTTGCCATCTGGTACCGGCGATGCTGGCGGTAGGGGAAGAATGTGGCGCCTCGTTCGGCGACGCGCTGACGGCCTACATCGCGGGATTCGAGGTCGACGCCGCCCTGGCTAGTGCGATGAATATGGCGCACTACGAGACCGGATTCCACTCCACCGGCACGATCGGCACCGTCGGCGCCGCAGCAGCGGCGGCCCGGACGATGGGTCTCGACGGCGAGACGACACAACGAGCGTTGGGCATCGCCGCCTCCCGCGCCGCCGGCATCCGCGCCAATACCGGGACGATGACCAAACCATTGCACGCCGGAGCAGCGGCCATGGGCGGAATCCAAGCCGCTCGACTCGCCGCCCGCGGCTGGGACGCCGATCCCGCCGCTCTGGAAGCCGACCTCGGGTTCTGCTCGGTGTTCATGGGACGTGCCGCGGGCACCCCGGTGGAATTCGCCGCGCAGCTCGGCCGGACCTGGTCCCTTCTCGACCCGGTCGGGCTGGCGATCAAACCCTATCCCTCGTGTGGCGCTTCGCATCCGGCCGTGCAAGCCGCGTTGACGATCCATACCGAACTCGGTGACGACGAGATCCGGCAGATCCGGGTGGGGGTCAGCGCCCTCGCGCCGAAGCTACTGGTACACAACACACCGGTGACCGGGAACGAGGCACGGTTCAGCGCGCAGTACACGGTGGCGGCGGCGCTGGTCCGGGGTCACCTCGACCTGTCGGACTTCACCTCGGACGCAGTCGCCGATCCCGCTGTGCGCGCACTGATGGAGCGAATTACGGTCGTCGTCGACGAACGCCACCGTGACGGCACCGAGTTCCCCGCCTCGATCGAGGTGCACACAATGTCCGGGCGTCGTATCGAGCGGACGGTCGAGATAGCTCGGGGCAAGAACGCGGACCCGATGAGCGACGCCGAACTGGAGGCGAAATTCATCGCCTGTGCCGGCCCCGCGAAGACCGCACTGTGGGCGGGCATCCGAAAAGCCGCGCTCGACGTTCCGGTAGCGGAGATCGTCGCATCCACGGTGTGACCGCGTGCCACTTTGGCACAGTTCGCGCACGGCAGTGACTGTGACACTTCAAGTAGGTCAACAGTTCTCCGAGAACTACTCAGAACAAAGGGAGGAAAGTCGTGGATATCGGCCTTTTCATGGTTCCGTTTCGGCTTCCGGAAACGAATTTTCAAGACGGCTTCGACTGGGACATGCAGGTCATCCGGTGGGCCGAGGAGTACGGACTGTCGGAGGTGTGGGTCGGTGAGCACACCACCCAGCGCTGGGAACCGGTCGCCAGCCCTGAGCTGTACCTGGCGGCAGCGATCACCCAGACTAGCCGCATCAAGCTCGCGACCGGTGCCAACGTTCCGGCGAACCACAACCCGATCGCGCTGGCCCACCGGTTGATGCAATTCGACCACATGTCCCGCGGCCGCCTAATGGTTGGTTTGGGTGCCGGCGCGACCCGCGAAGATCTGCAGATCCACGGCACCAGCGAGCCCAAGCCGATGATGGCAGAGGCCGTCGAGATCATGCGCAAGGTCTGGTCCGGGGAACGTCCTCTGCGCCATGAGGGCAAGTACTGGACGCTCGATGTCCCCGCCTACAGTGAGGAACTGAGCGGACCGTTCTTGACCCCCTATCAGCAGCCCCATCCGCCGCTGGCCATGGCCGGTCTGAGCCCCAACTCGGGCACCCTCAGGGAGGCCGGCGCAGCCGGCTGTCTGCCGATGAGCTTTGCGATCAATCGCGATTACCTTGCCGGCCACTGGCATAAGTATGTCGAAGGCGCCGAATCCGCCGGCCACACGCCGAACCGCAACGATTGGCGCGTCGCCCATACCGTCTTCGTCGCCGACACCGATGAAGAAGCGATGGAGCTCGCGATCAGGGGCGGACTCGGCCGCAGCTACCGCGAATGGACCTGGCCGGCGTACGCCCGCTCCGGCATGCTCCCCCTCATGGCACCCGAGCTCGACGAGCACGATCCGGCAACGATGTCACTCGAGTACTTCGCTGAAAATCATTGGCTCATCGGCTCTCCGGACACCGTCGTCGAGAAGTTGCAGCGCGATATCGAGGTCTCCGGCGGCTTCGGCACGCTCATCGCTTTTACCTTCGACTACCTCGACCAGCCGGAGGCCTATCGGCGCAACCTCGAACTCCTCGGCACGGAGGTACTGCCGCGGATCAAGAACCTCGAACACAAGACCGAGTCGCTGTCCGAGTTGCAGCAGCAGATCGCGGTCGCACGCTGACCGGCAACACCCGCCTGGTTTACCGGGCCCGGCCGGAATCCCCGGTGCGGGCTCATCCACCGACGAAGAAGATGAAAGGAAGTACACCCGCTCATGACTTCCCCCGGAGCTGCAAAGAACGCCGAGACGATCCGCGCGTTCGCCGAAGGCCAGAACAACATCGACCGCCAGGCCATCGAGGCGCTGCTGACCGAGGATGCGACGTTCTACCCCGGCGCCCGCGACGCATCGTTCGAGGGCCGAGAGGCATTCCTCGATGCCCTGCTCGGCTGGCTGAACAACCACGAGAACGGCCGCTTCAAGATCCTCACCGAGATCTACACCGACGACGAAGCCGTCAACGAGTGGCGATTCGTCGCCAAGACCAAGGACGGGGCCGACGTCGATACGCACGGCATCGACTACTTCAAGCTCCGAGACGGGAAGATCCTCTCCAAGAGCTCCTTCCGCAAGGTCTGACGCAATACCGCGTCCGCGATCCGCCCCTGCCACCGAACCCCGGAGCACGCCATGACGAATCCCGCCCCCGACCTCATCGCCCCCGACCTGATCACCAGACCCGACCTCTACATCGACGGGCACTGGGTCCCGGCGACCGGAAACGGCACCCTCGATGTGCTCGACCCGGCCACCGAGTCACTGATCGGTTCGGTGCCGAATGGAACAGCTGACGACGTCGATCGGGCGGCTCGGGCGGCCCGGGCAGCGTTCGACTCATGGTCGCGATTGTCGCCGCGCGAGCGTGGCGGGTGGATCAGGCGGATCGCGGACGCGATCGACTCGCGGGCAGATGAGTTCGCCGAGCTCATCTCCCGCGAGGTCGGCATGCCCCTGGCTCAATCCCGATCCATTCAAGTCACACTCGCGATCGGTGACCTCGCCGTGATGCCCGGAGCGATCGATGAGGTCGCCTGGGAGGAACGAATCGGCAACTCGCTCGTGCTACGTGAGCCGATCGGTGTGGTCGGAGCCATCACGCCATGGAACTACCCCCTGCACCAAGTGACCGCCAAGATCGCCGGCGCGCTCGCAGCAGGCTGCACAGTCGTGGTCAAGCCTTCCGAGATCGCGCCTCTGAGCATCTTTCTCCTCGCCGACGTGATCGACGAGATCGGACTGCCCAACGGAGTCTTCAACCTCATTTCCGGGGACGGCATCACCACCGGCGAGGCCCTGGTATCGCACCCGGACATCGACATGGTGTCCTTCACCGGATCGACACGAGCCGGTCGGCGGATCTCTGAGATCGCCGGCGCGGCCGCGAAGCCGGTTTCGATGGAACTCGGCGGCAAATCCGCCTCGGTGATCCTCGAGGACGCCGATCTCAAAGAAGCCGTCACGGTCAGTCTGTCGAAGTGCTACCAGAACTCCGGGCAGACCTGTAACGCGCTGACCCGCCTACTCGTGCCGCGCGCCAAACTCGCCGACGCAGAAGCCGCGGCGGCCGCCGCAGCCGACACCTACCGGGTCGGACAGCCGTTCGACTCCGACTCGACGATGGGCCCCGTGGCCAGCGCCGACCAGAGACGCCGCGTGCTCGACTACATCGAACGTGGAATCGCGGACGGCGCACGCATCGTCGCGGGCGGCACCGAAACAACCGACCGCCCGCCGCACGGCTACTTCGTGGCCCCGACCGTCTTCTCCGACGTCACCGCGGACATGGCGATCGCGCAAGAAGAGATCTTCGGCCCCGTCGCGGTCCTCATTCCGTTCGACGACGAAGCCGAAGCCGTCGAGCTCGCGAACGATAGTGAGTTCGGCCTCGGAGGCGCAGTCTGGTCCGGTGACACAGACCGCGCGCTGGACGTCGCCCGCCGCATCCGCACCGGCCAAATCTCGATCAACGGCGGCGCATACAACTCACGGGCACCCTTCGGCGGTTTCAAATCCTCAGGTCATGGCCGCGAGGGCGGCCGCTTTGGCATCGAAGAATTCCTCACCTACAAATCGCTGCAGTTGTGACGCCGCCGGCGGCACCCGCTGACGCCCCCAGATAACGAGAACAGGACCCTGGCCGAACATGGCATATGCAACTTATGAAATCGACGGCCGGCGCCGCGTCGGTGTCGTCGAGCGTTCGGAAAACGCCGCCGATCGCCTAGTACCTCTCGACGGCCTCGTCGAACTGGGCGTGAGCACCACTCCGGACGTCCTCGCCGGTGCCCGACGGCTCGAAGATGAGGCCGTCGGGGTAGAGGAGGTGCGTCTGTGTCCGGTCGTGCCCAACCCGGGAAAAATCATCTGCATCGGACTCAACTATCACGAACACGTTGGCGAGACCGGACGTGACCTGCCCACCTACCCGGTGATGTTCACGAAGTTCCCCTCCGCGCTGATCGGCCCGTACGACGACATCGTGGCACCGCCGGAGACCACAGAGATCGACTACGAGGCCGAGATGGCCCTCGTGATCGGCCGTCCCGGCCGACGGATCTCGCGCGAGAATGCCCACGAACACATCCTCGGCTATACCGTCGCCAACGACATTTCGATGCGCGACTACCAGCGGAAAACCCATCAGTGGTTGCAGGGGAAGACATGGGACCGGTCTACCCCGATCGGCCCGTACCTTTTCACCCCGCCGGAGGTACCGGGGATCGCCGATGCGTGCATCCGGACCGTTCTTGACGGAAAGATCCTCCAGGAAGCACGCATTTCACAGTTGATCTTTGACATCCCACATCTCATCGAAACTATCTCGGAGTTCACGTCACTCTTACCCGGCGACGTCATCCTCACCGGCACCCCCGGCGGCGTGGGGATGAAGCGGCAGCCGCCAGTTTTCCTTGGAGACGGTGACTGCATCACCGTCGAAATCGAAGGCCTCGGTTCGCTCACCAACACCGTGCGCAACGAGCGCGTGTGATGTGAGGACGGACTGCCGGTCGAAAGGTGGCAGATTTTGACACACTTCGCCCGCAGCCGGCGCCAATAACGTAGAGGTCAATCCGCAGATGCGCGGTCGGAGAATCAACCACAAGGAGTCCACAGTGCCTGCACTCGAACCTATCGCTGCTGGCGACCAGATCCGCCGCGCATTCGGACATTTCCCCTCGGGAGTGACGGCTGTGTGCGCGGAAATCGAAGGCGAAAAAGTCGGTTTGGCCGCGAGTTCATTCACCGGAGTGTCCTTGGAACCGCCGCTGGTGTCGGTGTGCATGCAGCACAGTTCCACGACCTGGCCGAAGCTGCGGCTTGCGACGCGCCTGGGCCTGAGTGTGCTTGCCGAGTGGCAGGACGCAATCTGTGGTCGACTCGCCAGCAAGCACGGTGATCGGTTCGCCGGCACCGACGTCACAGTCGAGAACGATGGAAGCCTGTTCATCGACGGGGCATCGCTGTGGCTGGACTGCACGATTTACGCCGAACTGCCATGCGGCGACCACGACATCGTGGTGCTCGAAGTGCACGGAACCGGAACCGGTGAAGATTCTCCACTCGTGTTCCACGGGAGCCAGTTTCGGCGTCTCGCCGAAGTCGAGGCGGCGTTGTGACCCCGCTCAGCACAAGCGCGGCCCACGCGCGAGTGCGTACGGCCCTGACCGCGATTGCGGCCGGCTGTCCCGTGGTGGTCCTCGACGACGCGAACCGCGAGAACGAAGGTGACTTGGTCCTTGCCGCGACGCTCGCCACCACCGAAACCGTCGCGTTCATGATCCGACATACCTCAGGGTTCCTGTGTGTCGCGTTGCCCGAGGCCATCTGTGATCGACTCGACCTACCGGCGATGCACCACTCCAATGACGACCCGCACGGGACCGCCTACTGCGTGGCCACGGACCTGCACGACAACGGAACCGGCATCTCTGCCACTGCCCGTGCCCGTACCATTGCAGCACTCGGCGATCCCGAAACCACTGCCGCGGACCTGGTGCGTCCAGGACATGTGATCCCCCTGCGAGCTCGCGCCGGCGGTGTGCTTACCCGGCGCGGGCATACCGAAGCGGGTGTCGACCTGACCCACCTGGCCGGCCTCACGCCTGCGGCGGCGCTCGCCGGGATCGTCTCGGCAGACGTCCCCGACGAGATGGCCCGCAGACCCGAACTCGAGCGATTCGCTGCCGATCACGGACTGGTCGTTGTCACGGTCGCCGACATCGCCGAGTACCGGCTCAGCACCGAGCCCCAAGTTGCACGCGGTGCGACAACCGTGGTGCCAACCCAGTACGGCCGGTTCGACGCGGTCGGCTACCGGGACGCCCGGGGCGGTGAGCACATGGCTCTGGTGTCCGGGGCATTGACAGGAATTGGACCAGATACTCCGGTGTACGTTCATCGCGAGTGTCTTACCGCCGGCGTCTTCGGAGGCGCCGCGTGCGACTGCGGGGCACGATTGTCCTCCGTCCTCACGCGTTTCGGGAGTCAAGGGTCCGGTGTCGTCGTCTATCTGCGCGACAACCATCACGCGTGCGGAGTGTCCACGAATAGTGTTGCAAGCGAATATCTGTCGAAAATCCAAGATTGGATTCTGAAGGACTTGGGTGTCGACCCGAGCCGGGCGCTGCACAGCGTGACTCCACGCCTCAGCCGGACAGCCTGACAAGACCGAAGCAACAGGAAGATGAACTAATGACAACATCGGTCGAGCTGACCTCCGCCGACGCACTGGACCTGGCCGCAGCCGTCATGGCTGGACTGGGTACACCCGCAGATATGGCGCGAGAGATCGCCGAGCATCTGGTTGACGCGGATCTGGTGGGCCACGGCTCGCACGGAATCAGCAGGTTGCCGTCGTACGCCAAATATGTTGACGACAAGCAGGTCGTTGCCAGCGCGCGGCCCCAAGTTCTCACCGGCACCACCTCGCCGACAGTGAGCGCGGAATGGGGCTTCTCGCACGTGGCGGCCCGGATGACGACCGATCTGGCGTGTGAGCGGGCCCGGTCCGGCGGTCTCGGACTGGCTGGACTGGTCCGCAGTACACATGTGGGTAGGCTCGGCGCCTACATGGAGCGAGCAGCAGCGGCAGATTGCATCGCGATGGCCTTCGTGGGCGGGATGGGCGGCAGCCGCCTGGTCGCCCCGTTCGGCGGCCGGTCCGGACTGCTCAGCACCAACCCGATCGCAGCGGGATTCCCGACCGCCTCGGGGAAGCCGTTGGTCGTCGATTTCTCGACGGCTGCAGCTCCGATCGGCAAGATCATGGTCGCGGCCCTGGAGGGCCGGAGGATGCCTAATGAAAGCCTCGTCGACGCAGACGGTCGGCCGTCTAACGATCCGACGTTGCTCGAACGCGGCGGATCGATGCGAACTTTCGGTGATCACAAGGGGTTCGGGCTTGCCGTTCTCGTCGAACTGCTCGGGCGCGTGTTGCTGGGGTCGGAACGCTTCGGCGACGGCGGTGGCCCCATCTTCGAGCGGCAGGGTCTGCTCATCTTGACTGTCGCCGCGGACTCGTTCCGCGACTTGTCCGATGTACTCGCTGAAGCCGAGCAACTCCGCGACGACATCCATGCGGTGCCGCCGGCCGAAGGTTTCGACCAGGTTCTCGCGCCGGGTGACCCGGAACAACGGGCGAGGGAACGGAGCGGAGATCGCGTCGTGATCAGCGAAGGTGCGTGGAACTCCATCCAAAGCGCGGCGACTCGGGTCGGTGTCGCGGACAGAATTCCACAGCCATTGTTGCCGAGCTAATCCAGGTCCAACCTGCGCCGGCATCACACCAAGAGTCAACCCACGACGTGAAAGGGAAACTGTATGAACCGTCTCGACGGCAAGACAGCTTTCATCACCGGCGGTGCGCGAGGCCAGGGGCGTGCCATCGCTGAGAAATTCGCTCGTGAAGGTGCGAACATCATCGTATGTGACATCGATGGACCGATCGAACACATCCACTACCCACTCGCGACCGCGGCGGACCTGAAAGAGACAGAAGCTTCCGTCGAACGACTCGGCCGCGGTGTGGTTGCCGAGATCGCAGACGTCCGTGACCAGGAACAGATCGACAGGGTCGTCGCCGCCGGACTCGACAAGTTCGGTCACATCGATGTCGTTGTCGCGAACGCCGGTGTGCTCGACAACAAGCCATTCTGGGAAATGACCGACTCCGAATGGAAAGTCGTCACGGACATCTGCCTCAACGGTGTCTGGCGAACGGTCAAAGCCGTGGCTCCCCACATGATGGAGCGCATGCGTGGGTCGGTCATACTGACCTCGTCGACGAACGGGCAGGAGGGCGACGCAGGGAACATGTCCTATGTCGCTGCCAAGCATGGTGTGATCGGTGTGATGAAGTCTGCAGCGCTTGCGCTCGGCCAGTACAACATTCGCGTCAATGCACTTCTGCCCGGACCTGTCGACACGATTATCAACGACAACCCCGGAACCCGAGATCGGATCACCGGCAAGGCCGGGGCCACGCGCGAAGACTACCTGGCGGCGTGCCGGAACTGGCACGTACTCCGCGGCCGCAGTGCCCTGGCGCCGGAAGCCGTCGCAGACGGTGCGATTTGGCTCGCGTCGGACGAATCGCGGCACGTGACAGGGTTGGAGATGTTGATCGACGCCGGCCATCGGCTGCTGCCAGGACTGAATTTCGACAACGATGTCGTCGACGAAGAAGCTTCACGCTGAACGGAGGCACTCCCGGACCGCCCGGCACTGCCAAGCGACTGTGGACCCAAGCGCCAACGAGGCAGCGAGTGTCGCCGGTGTCGATTACGCCGGCGACGCGTCTAACGGACATTTCGGCCCGATGGCGGGAGTTGAACTGCAGATTCCACAGCGGCAGGAGATCGGTGTCGCGGACTTCGAGGTGCACGTGCTTTCGATAACCAAGTTGGTTCTGCCGCTATTTCTTGCCGTCGTTGTATTGCTGTATCTCGGGCATCAAGAGCAAGTGCTCTATCTTCTCGTCTTGCTGTTCGCATCGACCGTGAGATGGCACGAGGTCCGCGGATGGGATCCCGTCAGGCGTTGTCGGGGAATACGTAGGACATCCCTTGGAAAGAACAAAGATTCAGAGATCGGGTGATCCTGGATAGCTGACTCAGGTGGTGAATCCCCCCGGGGACTATGCTGCATTTAGTGCGAGTGCAGTAAATGTTAATGCTGTCGGGTGTCCTGAACGATTGCATCTGAGTGTGCCAGCGACACTGCAAGGTCATGTAAACACGCCGGCCCCGAGCTGGAATGGGAATCATTGACTGATCACGAGCGCCAGATCCTCAACGGCATAGCTGCTGGCCGCAGCAACCCCGAGGTGGCCGCCGAACTCTTCGTCAGCGTGAACACGATCCGATTTCATGTTACAAATGTGCTCGGGTCGCTCCTTCCGTTTCTGCGATCAGCGCTGCAATGCTCACACCCGCGCACCGCTGGACGGATCGACCGTTACGAATCATTCTGCACCGAAACAGATATCAGAGTTTCGTACGGTGTTGGACACCCGATACGGGGCGTGATCGACACAAGTTGATGGTCGACAACTTTCCCGAATTGGCACAGTTTCCGCGAATGCGGCCTGCATATGGTCATGTACGTGATGGCGGATCGAGAAAGTGAGTCCGACATCCGCCCCACCCGCCGTCGTCGACGGCGGAAAGCCATACGACAAGGAGAACGTGAAATATGACCTCGAACGCCGAGATCACGCGCAAGTTTACCGCGGCACAGAACGCTCGCGATGCGGATGCCATCGCGGCCTTGCTCGCTGAAGATGCCCACTTCGAGTCGGCTCGACTGCCGATCGCGGCCGAAGGTCGAGCAAACGTGACCCAGTCACTCACCGATTGGCTCGACGCCCACACCGAGTACGAGTTGAAGACGATCCGTGAGTTCTACGCCGGTGATGAGGGTTACAACGAATGGCGCTTCACCGCGAAGAAGGACGGAGAGCCGATCGAGACACACGGTGTCGACTACTACCGCTTCAAGGACGGCGTGATTGTGGAGAAGAACTCGTTCCGCAAGTTCCTCTTCTGAGATCGACCATCACTAGCGCACCATCCCGCGGCGTCAGAAGCGCCGCGGGATGGTACACGTCGGAGTGCTCGCGAGCCCTTCGGCGAGCTGAGGTCGGATCTCAGTCGTAAACTCGGTGAAATAGTCTGAGGGTCAGCGTCGATCGAAAATTGCGGAACAGGCCACGACTAGTGAAACTGGATCCGCGATCCATGACGGGCCCTGCAGAGAGGGTTTCATCGATAGTAGGTATACCCAAAGGCTTTGTGGTGGAGCAGATTGTGTCCATTGCGTGGTAGGTGTCAGTGCTATCTTCGGACCGGCCGTGCGCGCCGAGCGCCGGTCTGAGTGCAATACGTCCAGTCCAACTGGGCACGGTCTTCGGTGACCTCGGCAACCGATTTCTTCTGGTTCCCGAACAACATCCTGGTGGTGTCGGCGAAGAACAGCGGGTTGTCGATGCCGGCGAACCCGGAGTTCATCGACCGCTCGAGCACGATAACGATTTCGGGCTGGAGGGGTCGTTGCGGCCGGCCGGGTTGGGCGAGTAGCCGTACATTGCGCGGCACCCCGTTCCCAGGGCTTTGCCGTAACCACGGCTATCGTTGCTGGTGGCCCGCTGTTTGATCGCGCGCTATCCTCTCCGGATCCAGCTCACGGTCCTGCGCGCTGATGATCGCTGCCGCGGTGGAGGCGATCGTCCGGTCGCCGTCGTGGGTCAGAAGGGTGAGTGCCCTCCGTGCCGCGGTGCCGGGAATCTCGGCGAGGGCCTGCGTGATTCGCAACCGTGTGGGCGCGTCGTCGACGGTGTCGAGTGTGTCCTGCATGGCCCCGACGATGTCGTCGGCAGACGGAGAGAGCGTCGTCAGCAGACCCAGCACCTCGGCGGCCTCGACGTCGAGCCGGCCCGTGACGACCATCTGGAGGAGGACGGGTATCGCCTCGCTGTTCCCGCGGGAGCCGAGCGCGAGGGCCGCGTATCCGCGGACCGTGGCGTCCGAGTCGTCGAGGGCCCGTCTCAGATGTGCGACGGCCTCGTCGGTGTGGATTGCCGCTATCGCGGTCGTGGCCCGACGCCGGACGTCGACCTCCTCCGCGTCGAGTCCGTTGGCGAGATCCGCGAGTCCCCGACCGGCGATCCTCGCCAACGACCATTGCAGCGCGCCGGCCACATTGAGGTCGTCCTCCGACAGGGCGGCCTCGACCAACGCCTCGACCGGCAGCGACGCCTTGCCGTTCGCGGACAGGATCGCCTGCTGACGACGGGCGGCGGACTCCGATTCGAGCGCCCGCAACAGGGTGACGAGGTTCAGGACATCGTCCCACTCCGCGGGGGAGGCAGCGTCGACGCTTTCGAGCCTGCCGAGCAGTTCCTCCTCGGCCGCGATCCGCTGGCGGGTGTGCCGAATGAGGTCTCCCACCAGATCGGCCGGTGCGAAATCGGGCTCGTCCAGTGCGCGTTTGGCCTCGTTCAGCGACAGCCCCAGCGTCCTCAGGCTCTCGACGTGGAAGAGCCGTCGGATGTCGTCGGCGGAGTACTCGCGGTAGCCACCCGACGTGCGGCCGGTGGGCTCGACCAGTCCCAGCCTGTCGTAGTGGCGCAACATCCGGGTGCTGACACCGCACCGCCGCGAGACCTCGCCGATCAACATCCCATCTCCTCCTACTGCGTGTCGGGTCCGGCGACCGCGACGCGCTTCGCCATCTCGAGTGAGAGGGCGAATCCGCTGTCGGGGTCGTGGCAGAGCTGCCTCGTTGCATCGGCATGCGCGCGAAGGTGCGGATCGGGACTCGTCCCGGCTGCGTCGAGGACCGGTAGGGCGGCGTCCCCGAGTCCGACGAAGGCACGGCTCAGACTGAGGTGCATCTGATGGTCGCCGCGTCCGAGTTCGGTCACCAGTTCGGCCGCGAGCGCAGCCTCGTCGCCGGGCGGCACGAGGACCACGGCCGCCCGCCACGCGCTGCGCGCGACCTCGTCGTGCCCGTCGTGCAACAGTGCCGACACCGCGGGCCACGCGAGCCGATCCCCGATCTTGGACAGGGTGTGCAGCGACTGGCTGCGGGCCTGCGCGGAGCCGGATCGGAGTTCGTGGACCAGTCTCGGCACCGTGACCTCGGCCGGCAGTCGGCACAGTGCCCAGGTCAGCATGTCGCGGACGTAGAAGTCCGGTTCGACGGCACACCGATCGACGAGAGCGTCCGCGAATCGGGGATCGGGGTGCGTGCCCGCAGCGAGCGCCGCCCGCAGCCGAGCGGACGGATCGGCCGCGGCCAGAGCGTCGACGAGGTGAGCATTCGGCCCACCGTGGTTGGTTGTATTCACGACAACCACCTCCTTCGCCGACCATTCGAGTCCTTGTCACTGTGTCAGGGTCAAGCGCCGGGTGGATGCGCGTGATGGAAAATCTGTCCATGATCCTCCCGAAGGTCCGAGACCCGCGCTTCGTGACGATCCGCCGCGGTGGCACCCTCACCGACGCGGATCACCAGCTCCTGGCGCTGTGGGCGGCAACGTGCGCGGAGCACGTCCTGAACCTGTTCGAGTCGGTTCGGCCCGACGACCCACGGCCGCGTGACGCGATCGAGAACGCCCGCGCGTGGGTGCGCGGGGAGGTCAAGATGATGGAGGCGCGCGCCGCCGGCGGCCATGCCATGGGCGCGGCCAGGGACCTGCGCGGAGCCGCCCGGCACGCCGCCTACGCTGCGGGGCAGGCCGGGGCGGTCGCGCACGTCGCGGCGCACGAACTCGGTGCCGCCGCCTATGCGATCAAAGCTGTCCGTGCTGCCGCGCCCGCGGGTGAGGCAGAGGCAGCCGGACGACGCGAGTGCCGGTGGCAGCGCGACCAACTCCCCGAGGCGATTCGCGAACTCGTACTCGACGACCAGCGGCTGCGGAACGACATCTGCTGGTCGGTGTTCGACTGCTGAGCGCCCCCTACCGAGCTTCACCTGTTCGGACGGGTCGGCGTCCCCGTCCGAGCACCCAGCCGGCGTAACCGATGAACACGACCCCGGCTCCGGCACCGGCCGCCGCGCTCGGCGCCACGGCGCCGGCAAGCCCGAGACCCGCAGCGGCCACCGCGCCGACCGCCGCGACGACACCGGTCAGCGCAAGGCCCCGGGCATGAAAGACCCTGCCCAGCGGAATGAAGTGGACACCGACGACGAACAGCGTCCATGCCGCGTCGTAGGCCTGATGCCCGACCGCGGCAAGGAGGAGGTTTCCGCCGACGATCAAAACCACTTCCACCGCCACCGTGAGCCAGTAGCGGCGGCGGACCCGCGGATCTGCCATCGGAGAGCCGGTCGTCGTCAGTCGTCGTACCAGCAGCACCACCAGCGCGACCAGGAGTAGCGCCGAGATCACCGACCCGGCGACAAGGTAGGGGACCCACGGTGCCGGCGGATCCTCCTGTGCCCAGCCGAACCAGGCGATCCCCGCGACCGCCAGCACCGCTGCACCGATCACCTCGCCGCGATCCCACAACGGCCTCATCGGCACCACCGGGACGGCAGTTTCGGACAACTGATGTTCACTCATGCCGACTACCTCCTGCACTCGGGCGTGGGTGGCCGTTCAGCCACCTCTGCATGTCGTCGTGCGCCGCCCTGGCCATCGGTGTCGGGTGGCCGGTGAATCCGTGGGGCGAGTTCGGGTAGATGCGGAGATCGACGTCGACGCCCGAAGCGGACAGTCGCGCGGCCATGGCCAGGTTGTCCTGGAGCAGGATGTCGGCGTCCCCGACGACTATCAGGACCGGAGGCAGGCCGGTGAGGTCGGCATAGATCGGGGAGAGGTCGGGGTGAGTGCGGTCCGACGCCGCGCCCGCGTAGGCGTCGAGGAAGTACTCGTCGGCGATCAGGCGTCCGGCGGGTGTCTGTGCACTGAGGTCGTACGTTCCGAACTGCAGGACGGCGGAATCAAGGGCGGATATCCCCTGATCGCGCAGCCGTAGCAGCGTGGTCGTCGCGAGCGTTGCGCCCGCCGAGAAGCCGCCGATGGAGAACCTCGCTGTTCCGAAGCGGTCCTCGGCGTGCTCGACGAGCCACAGCGCCGCGGTTTCGCAGTCGTCGGGTGCGGCCGGCCACGGGTGTTCGGGAGCGAGCCGGTAGTCGACGCTGACGACCGCGACGCCGAGCGCGTCCGCGAGCCGGCGGTTGCGGACGTCGCTGCCGGCGGCCGACCCCATGTAGAAGCCGCCGCCGTGAATCTCCAGGTAGACACCTGTTGCTGCCCGCCCGACAGGGGCGTGAATCCGCAGCGGGACTCGACGGCCATCGCTGACGACGACCTCCTCGACAGCCGGCGGTTGCGACGGGGCGGGGGCGGGGGCATCGGCGCGGACAGCGCGAAGTTCCTCCCAGCCACTCGGACCCCGACCGGCGACGCGCTTCGCGTAGAACGCACGCGATGCGTCGACGAGAGGCAGCAGGCGCGGGTCGATCAGGTCCGTCAGTCCGAGTTCCATCGAGACTCACAGTACGGACAGTAGGCCGGCGCCGTGGCAGGGTGAGTCGGTGGGCGACGCACTGTATCCGGCGGTAGAGCCGTACGAGTCCGGACTCCTCGACGTCACCGATGGTCACCGCCTGTATTGGGAGACCGTCGGGTCCCCGACCGGGGTTCCCGTGGTGTACCTGCACGGCGGACCGGGTTCGGGAAGTACGGCGGGAGTGCGACGTTATTTCGACCCGACCGCCTTCCGGGCGGTGCTGTTCGACCAGCGCGGGTGTGGTCGCAGCACGCCGTTGGCAGACGGCCCCGATTACGACCTGGGGTCGAACACGACCGGGCACCTGGTCGACGACATCGAGCGTCTACGTGAACATCTCGGGATCGACCGGTGGATCGTCACCGGTGTCTCGTGGGGCGTCAACCTGGGGTTGGTGTACGCGCAGAAGTATCCGGAGCGGGTGGTCGCGGCGGTGTTCGGTGCGATCACCACGGGTTCCCGCAGGGAGATCGAGTGGATCACCCGTGCCATGGGGCGAGTGTTCCCTCAGCAGTGGGAACAGTTCGCCGCGGGTGTGCCGCAAGGCGAGAGGGCGGGGAATCTCGCGGCCGCCTACGCACGCCTGCTGGCCGACCCGGACCCGGATGTGCGCCGGAGAGCGGCGGTGAGGTGGTGTGCGTGGGAGGACACGCACATCTCACTGATGCCGGGGTGGCAGCCGAACCCGCGCTACGACGATCCCGCATTCCGGAGTGTGTTCGCGCGGTTGGTGACGCACTACTGGTCGCATGACTGCTTCCTCGCCCCCAACGAGATCCTCGACGGGATGGGCGCACTCGCCGGCATCCCGGCGATCCTGGTGCACGGACGTTACGACGTGTCCGGGCCGTTGGACACCGCGTGGGAGATCGCGCAGGCCTGGCCGGGCAGCCGGTTGGTCGTGCTCGACGACGCCGGGCACGGGGGAGAAGGATTCGCCGCCGCAGTCACTGCCGCGGTGGACAGTTTCAACGTGAGTTGAGCTCGACCAAGTCTCGGCCGCTCGTGGAGAAGTGAAATATGCTGTGTGAGGTGGACATTGTCGATGCGCATCAGCATTTCATCAATCTGCCCGACCTCGCGTACCCGTGGATCGACAATCGCCCAACCGCGCTGACTGCATTGCTGCCGAATTACTATGACGCGGCGCGCCGATATGTGCCGCAAGACTATCGGGCACAGGTCGACGGGATACCTGTCACGGCTTCGGTCGCGTGTGAGTTCGGCGCAGCGGACGGTGTCGCGGAGGCAATCTGGGTTCAGGAGTGCGCCGATCGTGTCGGTGGTCCGGACGCCTTCATCGCGGCTGTGCAGCTCGAATCAGCTGATTTGGCAGGTGTTCTCGCGCGGTACCGGGATCTGCCGGTGGTCCAGGCGGTGCGTCAGCCGCTGTACTGGGCGGACGACCCCGCCAAGCGTCTGGGTGCGCGTGGCGACTACCTGTCGGACCCGGACTGGCTGTGCGGGTTCGAGAAGGTCGCCGAGGCAGGGCTCGTGTGGGATCTACTCGTGTACGACGAGCAGCTACCCGACGCGCACGAACTCATTGCGGCGTTTCCCGACACGACCTTCGTGTTGGAGGCGGTCGGCTGGCCCGTCGACCTCACTGCCGAGGGCTTCTCCCGTTGGGAAGAACGCCTCGGCGCGGTGAGTCGGTTTCCGAACGTCGTCCTCAAGTTTCAGGGAATCGCCCTCATCTTCGGAACCTCCCTGGACGCAATCGGTCGCTGGGTGCGGGCGGCAGTCGGGATCTTCGGTGCCGGGCGATGCATGTTCGCCTCGCACTACCCGATCGACCATCTGCTGTGGGACGGCGAAACCATGGTGTCCACGGTGGAGGCAGCGCTCGCCGACCTGCCGTCGGACGAACAGGCTCTCTTCTTCGGCGAAACCGCGCGGCGGGTGTATCGCCTGCCGGCGGCCGGTGATCCGGGTTGAGCGCGCCCCGCGGACTTCAGACGTTCGGGGGCCGGTCGGGGACGAGGAGAGCGCCGATGTCTTTGCCGATGGGGACGGCGTTGTTGGTGTCGGAGTTGGCTTTCGGTCCGAGGGTGCAGTAGACGACGATCGTCGTGTCGGTTTTCGTGTCGTAGAAGGCGACGCCGTTGTAACCGCCGAAGGCCGGGTTCATGTAGAGCCAGTCGTCGATGTGGACGACCCCGAACGCGAAGTACTTCTGCGCCGTCATGGGGCCGAGGCCTGCGGTGCTGGGGGCCATCATCTCCTTGAACTGCTCCTCGGACAGGACCTTGCCTGCGGCGAGCGCGCGCACCCACACGGAGACGTCGGCGAGGGTGGAGTTCATGTTGCCGCTGTTGAGGAAGGCGGTGGGGTTCCAGAACGTGGAGTCCTCGAAGACGCCGCGTTCATTCGTGTAGCCGTGCAGCGTCGGCTCCGTCATCTGGGGTGTGAGCACGACGTCGCTGGCGTTCATGCCGAGCGGGTCCAGGATGCGCTGCTGGATGAGGTTGTGGAGCGTCGTGCCGGTGGCCTTCTCGAGGACCACGCCGAGCAGGCACAGGTCGCTGTGGGCATATGCCCAGTTGGTGCCGGGCTCGAACAGCGGCGGCCGCGAGTTTGCGAGGTCGAAGATCTGCTGCGCGGTGAATCCCGCCATCGGGTTGGCGTAGAACTGCTTCAGGAATTCGGGGTCGGTGACGTAGTCCGCGATGCCCGTGGTGCTGTTGGCGAGCATCCGCGGGGTGATCTTGTCTGCGCGCGGGAAGTCGGGGACCCATTCGGCGATCGGCTTGTCGAGGGGGACGACGCCGTCCTTGTCGAGTTGCAGCAGCACCGTCGACAGCATCGGTTCCATCGGCTGGCCCACCCGCAGCTGCATGTCGGGCGTCGCGGGAACGCCGATCGGGGATCCGCCCAGCGCACCCACGGTGATCTGCTCGTCGCCCCGCCACACCCCGAACACGGCGGACGAGAGGTCGAGTTCGGTCATCTTGCCTTGGACGATCTGTTCGATCTTCGCGACGTCGGCGGATTCCGGGGCTGTCGACTCCGTCCCACCGCCGCTGGTGTCATCCGATCCGCAGGAGAGCGTGGCGAACCCGATGGCGACGGCGAGGGCGGCGGATGCACCGCGGCGCATCCACCGGTGAGTCGGCTTACTCATAACGGACGATCCCTTCGACGAGCGGGAATCTTGCGGGAGCAGCGATACGTGAATCTACCGTCGCCGACGCCGCGCGGGGAGCAAACGGCGGGTGCGCCCGTCCGATCCGGTGCCTGTACGGCCACCGCTCGGGCAAGATCGGAGTATGAAGTACGTCCTGCTGATCTGCGACGACGAGTCGGTATCGCCGACGAACGAGGAACTCGAGGCAGACCCCGTGCATCAGGCGTGGTGGGCCGACGTGCAGCGGCGCGGCGGGTTCCTCGTCGGCCAGCGGTTGCGGCCGGTGGTGGACGCCACGACGGTCCGGGTCCGCGACGGCGAGACTCTGGTGTCGGATGGGCCGTTCGCCGAGACCAAGGACTTCGTCGGCGGATTCGTGATCGTCGACTGCGAGAACCTGGACGAGGCGATCGAGATCGCGGCCGGCCATCCCTACGCGCGGTGGGGCGGCGTCGAGATCCGCCCAGTGTGGGAATGACGGAGTCCGAGAACCGAGTCCGTGCGGCCGTCGCTGCGGCGTTCCGGGACGAGTGGGGTCAGGTGGTTGCGACCCTGATCGGGATGACGGGGGACTGGGATCTGGCCGAGGACTGCGCGCAGGACGCGTTCGCCTACGCGTTGACGAGCTGGGAACGCGACGGCGTACCGCGGCGCCCCGGTGCCTGGCTCACCACGACGGCCCGCAACCGTGCGATCGATCGGCTGCGCCGCGACGCCGCAGGTGCGGGCAAGGTGCGCCAGCTCGCCGTCTTGGCACCCGACCCGGACGAGCTGCCACACGACGAGATCCCCGACGAGCGGCTGCGGCTGATCTTCACCTGCTGCCATCCGGCGCTGCCGTTCCCGGCCCGGGTCGCGCTCACCCTGCGGACGTTGGCCGGTTTGAGCACCGCCGAGATCGCCCGGGCCTTCCTGACCGCGGAGACCACGATGGCGCAGCGTCTCGTCCGTGCGAAGCGGAAGATCCGGGAGGCCGGGATCCCGTACCGGGTGCCGCCCGTCGAACTGCTCCCGCAGCGACTGACCTCCGTCCTGGCGGTGCTCTACCTGATCTTCAACCAGGGCTACGACGAGGAGAACGGAGAACGGGCCCTGACCGCCGAGGCGATCCGCCTGGCCCGGTTGCTGGTGCGGCTGATGCCCCAGGAACCCGAGCCGCGCGGTCTGCTCGCGCTGATGCTGCTGCACGAGTCACGGCGCGCGACGCGCACCGACGCCGGTGTGCTGGTCACCCTGGAGAACCAGGACCGGTCTCGGTGGGACCGGACGCTGATCGCCGAAGGAGTGGCAACACTCGACCAGGCGCTGGCGACGGGACGAACCGGTGCCTACCAGGTGCAGGCCGCCATCGCCGCCTGCCACGTCACCGCGCCCGACGCGGCGAGCACGGACTGGCCGCAGATCGCGGCCCTGTACACGGAGTTGGCGCGGCTGGCGCCGTCCCCGGTCGTGGATCTCAACCACGCCGTGGCGGTCGCGATGGCCGACGGCATCCCGGCCGGCCTGGCCCTCGTCGACCAGATCGCCGCCTCCGGCCGGCTCGACCACTACCACCTGCTGCCCGCGACCCGCGCCGACCTGCTCCGCCGGGACGGCCGCGCCGCCGAGGCCAGGGCGGCGTACGAGCAGGCCCTGCAGCTGGCACCGACCGACGCCGAGCGTCGCTACCTGACCGGCCGGCTGCGCGAGCTCTGAGAAATCTCGAGATTTTCTCGCGATTGTTGTCGATCCCGGGCGGCATCCTTCGTCGGTTGGTTGAAAGCCCACCTGGATGAAAAGGAGACTGTTGTGAACACCGAAACGACCCCACCGGCACCGTCCGTCGTCGACCACGAGACCTATCTGGCCGAACTGGACGCGTTGCGGGTCCGGGAGAAGGCGCACACCCATGAAGGCGACGCGATCGCCGCGGCCCGCCGGCGGCTGCCGATGGTCGAGGTAGACCCCACCATCACCCTGGTCGGCGCGGACGGCCCGGTGCCGCTGCTGGACGTGTTCGAGGGCCGCAGCCAGTTGATCGCGTACTTCCACATGTGGCACACCGACGAGCCCGTGGCCGAACAATGCGAGGGGTGCACGTTCTTCAACGGCCAGGTCCGGGAGCTGTCGTACCTGCACTCCCGCGACGTCACGTACGCCACGCTGTGCCAAGGTCCGTACGACGTGAGCGTCGACTATCGCGACTTCATGGGCTGGGACGTGCCGTGGTACTCGGCACAGGATTCGGCGGATGCTCTGCTCGGCGACCGCCAACGGTCGCCGGCGCCGCTGGTCTGCTATCTGAGACAGGGCGGCCGAGTGTTCGAGACGTTCTGGACCAGTGGCCGTGGCCTGGAACCGATGGCTCCGACGTACGGGCTCCTCGACATGACCACGTACGGGCGGCAGGAATCGTGGGAGAACTCGCCCGCCGGTTGGCCGCAGCGGTGGCAGCGCCGCACGCGGGACATCATGCGCACCGACGGACGGCCCACCGCGCAGTGGTCCCGGTTGCGTAGCCGCCCGTGAGTACTTATTAACCGCCCGACGTTAATAAGTACTCACGGGCCGAAGGCACGCACCGGAAGTGAGTGCACGCCATAGATATTCATGTCGGACTTGAGTTTCACCTCGCCCGCCGGGACGGCGAGTTCGAGATTCGGGAAGCGGCGCAGCAGTCCCTCGAAGCCGGCGCGCATCTCGAGGCGGGCAAGTTGCTGGCCCAGGCACAGGTGGACGCCGTGGCCGAAGGACAGGTGACCGCGGGCCTTGCGGTGGATGTCCAGGGTGTCGGGGTCGTCGAAACGCAAGGGGTCGCGGTTGGCGGCCAGCAGGGAGACGACGACGGTCGATCCCTGTCCGATCGTTTCGCCGCCGAGTTCGATGTCTTCGGTGGCGTAGCGGTAGAAGATGTCGGCGACGGCCAGGTAGCGCATGAGTTCCTCGACGGCATCGGGCATCAGGTCCGGGTCGGCGCGGAGTTCGGCCAGCTGCTCGGGGTGCTCCAGCAGCGCGAAGGCGCCCAGCGCGAGCATGTTGGCGGTCGTCTCGTGGCCCGCGAGCAGCAGCAGGAACGCGACGCCGATCAGCTCCTCGACGGTGAGGTCGTCGTCGCGGGCCAGGTCGGACAGGATGTCCTCGCCGGGCGCCGCGCGTTTGAGCGCGACCAGTTCGGCCAGATACCCGGTCAGCGCGCCGTACGCGGCCATCTTCTCGTCGAGCGACTGGTCCTTGACCAGGAATTTGGCCGTGTTGACCTGGAACGTCTCCCGATCCGCGTAGGGAACGCCGAGCAGTTCGCAGATCACCAGTGAGGGCACGGGCAGTGCGAACTCCTTGACCAGGTCGACCGGCTGGGGCAGGTGCGACATCTCGTCCAGTTGCCGTTCGACGACGTCGACGATGTGCTCCTCGAGTTGCTTCATACGCCGCACGGTGAAGGCGCCGGTGAGTTTGCGTCGCAACCGGGTGTGGTCCGGCGCGTCCATCGCGATGAACAGACCCGGCACCTGCGGGGACGGCTCGGTGGCGGCGGGCATGCCGGGCGTCTCGTACGGCACGTGGAGAATGCCGAGGTCCGAGCGGGAGCTGAACCGGGTGTCGGCCAGAAGCCGGCGGACCGCGTCGTAGCCGGTGACGAGCCAGCCCTCGTGACCGTCGGGGAAGACCAGCGGACTGACGGGTCGAGCGTCGCGCAGCCGGGTGATCGCGCTGGGCGGGTCGAACGGGCCCGCGTCGCGATCCATGGGGAGGCCGTGCGGGACGGGAACGGTTCGGCTCATCGGATGTCCTTCTCGTGCCGGGTGAGTGTGCCTGACGGTCATGGGTTTTCCCTTTCTCCAGGGCTGGAAGTGGATCAGGAACGGCGGATCGTGATGCCGCCGAACGAGGTGTGCGCACGCACTTCGGCGGTCCGGTCGGACGCCGCGGGCCGGGTGACGTCATCCAGCAGGTTGTGCACCCGCCCGAACTTCGACTTCACGTCCAGCCGTGCGGCGGTGCCCTCGGCGATGCCGATCTCCAGGTCGCCCATCGCTGTCCCGACCTCCACCGAGCCGTGGGCCACCTCGGCGATGCGAATGCTGCCGTTGGCCGTCTTCGCCTCGACACTCGCGCCTGCCCGGTCGACGGAGATGGCGCCGTTCGCCGAGCGCACCCGGACGTCCCCGGTGACCGCGGCGATCGTGGTGTCGCCGTTGGAGTTCTTCACGACCACGGAGCCCGCGGTCTCGCCGATGCGGATCTTCCCGGAGCCGGTGTGGATCTCGGCGTCGCCCGCGACGCCGTCCGCGGTGACGTCGCCGGCGGCGGTGTTCACGCGCAGGGAGCCGGTTCGCTCGAGCCGGACGTTCCCGGCGGAGGTCTTGAACGTGCATTGCCCGAGCCGGCCCTCGCCGCTGAGGTTTCCCACCTGCAACGAACCGGATACCCTTGAACCGCTGGGCACTTCGATGGACACGTTCACCGACCTGGTCTTGTGGGAGAAGTCGAAGGCGCGCGCCTTCGGTCCCGTGACCTGGAGAACGCCGTCCGTGTAGTCGACGCGGACCTGCCGGGCGGCCTCGACGTCCGACTCGTCGGAGTCGTCGCTCGGATGCACGTCGACGACGGTGTCGGTGCGGTCGCTCGCGGTGATCCGCACATTGCCGACGCCGAGGCCGAGCGTGACGGAAATCGGTTCGGGTGTCTCGAATTTGGGCATGGTTTCCCCCTTCATCGTGGGTGGGTGGCACGTCCCGCAGGTCGGGGACGTGATGTGGCGGGATGCACGGCCGCATCCTCGAACGGCTCAGCAGGCGGTGCGGTCGCGGTGTCTTCCGTACGAGATCAAGTGCATGGCACCACTATGGCACCAAGATGGCATCAATACAAGACCCATGTGGCTCAACCTGGGCGTAGCGCGGCACCATGCAGTAAAAGCTGCTGGTCAGGAAGCGACCAAGTCGATCGGCGCAGAATGTCTTCAGAAGGCCCGGATGGTCACTGTCCGGGGTCGGGTCGTGCCTGCAGCACCGGCGCGGCGGCGGCCAGCAGCGCGTCGCGGTCGCGGTTCAGCGGGGGATAGATGCGCTGGGTGTTGATGGTGACCTTGGTGGCTTTGGCCTGCGCGCCGCGAGTCACCACCTGGCGATCCCACCCCTCGGTGTAGACCGCACCGGCCGGTCCGAGGTCGAGAATGGTGGCGTACCAGGGGATCCGGAGCGGCAGCATCGGCTCCCCCAGTAGATCGCTGATGACGTTGTAGCCCGCGTAGCGGCCCATCGGACGCCCGTGCTGGCACGACATCACCGACAGGTGGCCCTCGTCCACCCGCGCCGCGGCGACGTCACCCGCGGCGAATACGCCGGGCGAGCCGATCACCCGCAGATAGTCGTCGACCGGCAGGCGGCCGAGCCGGTCGCGCTCGGCATCGAGTTGTGCGGTCAGCGGGTTCGCCCGCATGCCCGCGCACCAGACGACGGTGCTCGCCGCCAGCACCTCGCCGGAGGAGAGCGTCACCCCGTGCTCGTCGACCGCCGCGACGCCGACACCGGTCATCGTCTCGACGCCGTTGTCGGACAGGCCCGCTTCGATCACCGGTCGCGCCGAGTCTCCCATGTCGGAACCGACGTGGGGATTGTGGTCGATCAGCACCACCCGCGATTCGCCGTGGCAGGCCTTCGCGAGCATTGCGGGCAACTCGGACGCCGTTTCGATGCCGGTGAGTCCGGCGCCGACCACCACCGCGGTCGCCGCGCCGGCGCCCGCTCGGCCGTTGGACAGTGTGGCCAGGTGGCGCTGCAGCTTCATCGCGCCGTCGTACGTGTCCACGTCGAAGCCGAATTCCCGCAGGCCGGGGATGTCGGGCTTCGCCACTCGGCTGCCCAGCGCCAGGACGAGGCGGTCGTAACGCTGCGTGCCTGCTGCCCCGTCGCCCGAGACGGTGACGGTGCGCGCCGCGGTGTCGATCGCCGTCACCTCGGCGGTGATGTGCCCGACGCCGACCGGGTCGAGCAGGTCGGCCAGCGGGATGCGGCACGCGCTCAGGTCCGCTTCGTAGTTGCGGACCCGGATGTCGTGGAACGGCTTCGCGCTGATCGCCGTCACATCGACGGCGCCCGCTGCGCCGAGTTCGTCGAGCCGCCGCGCTGCCCCCAGCGCGGCCCACAAACCGGCGAACCCCGAGCCGAGGACGAGGACGCGATCGGAATCGGTCACCCCGCCATCGTGCCAGGTCTACGCCGCGACGACTGCCGGATCGCGATCACGCGCGATCAATCATTCAGAACCCGGATGCGTTCAGAGTGCCGACTTGATGCACGGTGGTCAGGAAGCAGGCGTGGTCGCGTCGAGGACAAGCTTCCCTCGGACGTGTCCTCCCCGACCCTCTTCGTGGGCGGCTTGCGCCGCGGCGAGGGGATACACCGAGCTGACTGTGGGCCGCACTGTGCCGTCCTCGACGAGCCGGGAGATTTTGGCCAGTGTGTCAGCGTTCGGTTCGACGCTGAAGTGTCGCGTCCGTATACCGCGTCGCTCGGCTTCGGCCTTGACCTGGTCCGGGACCTCTGCTGGCAGGGCAACGAGAACCCCGTCGCGCTCCAGCACGTCGAGGGACCGCTGTTGGACGTCGCCGCCGACGGTGTCGATCACGGCATGCACCGGAGCCACCGACGTCTCGAACCGCTGCTTGCGGTAGTCGACGAACTCGTCAGCGCCGAGCGATTTCACATACTCCCGGTTGGAGCCGGACGCGGTTGCGACCACGTGTGCTCCGAGTGCTTTCGCAAATTGCACGGCCAGATGGCCGACACCGCCCGAGGCGGCATGGATCAACACGCGTTGCCCTCGTTGTAGGCCGGCCTCGTCGAAGAGGGCCCGCCACGCCGTCAATCCGGTCATCGGCAGCGCCGCCGCTTGTATGTGGTCCAGGCTGGGCGGCTTGGCGACGACCTGACCGGCGGGGACTGACGCGTAATCGGCGTAGGCGTTGCCGGGTTCGGGCAGCCGAACCATTCCATAGACGCTGTCGCCCTGCTGGAATCCGCTGACGTCGGTACCGACCACTTCCACAACTCCCGAGATGTCCCACCCCGGAATCCACGGCAGCGGAACATCGGGAAAGTATTCGAACCCGCCTTCGCCCAGCAGCCAGTCCAACACGTTGACTCCCGCAGCGTGCACCCGCACCAGGAGTTCGTCCCCGGCAGACTCGGGGCGGGGAGCATCCTCGTAGACCAGCTTCTCCGGTCCGCCGTAGGCGTGGCGCCGCACCGCTTTCATTTGTTCCATGTTCCTCTTCGTCTCCGTCCTCTGTCACGTCAGTGACGACTGAAGAAATGTGAGGAATTTGAGACAGAAAGCAGTGGTCAAGCCGTGAGGAAGACCGGAAATGTCCCGTGGTCTGGATCGTGGTTCGCTGGACAGAACGGTCGTGTTCGCCCAACTGCGGTTCGCTGAGCGTCGTCGATGCCACGTATTCGGGCTGCGTGTTCAATGCCAACGCGAGCGAGATCCATCCGCCGCGTTCGAAGCCACCGCCGCTCCGTCGACGGAGACGACGTTCCCTGCTCGTCGGTCAAACGGCGTCTTCCCCGAACAACGACCGCTCGTCGGCGACGTCGTACTCGGCTACCGACGCCGTGAGCATCGCCGCGCCCTGCTCGTCGCTGGGGCCACTGCTGCGGAAGGTGTCGACCGCCGCCTGCGACTCCCAGCGCTCGAAGATGTTGATCCGGCCGGGGTCGATCAGGTCGGCGGAGATGGCGAAGTCGAGGCAGCCGGCCGCGCCGCGCGCCTGTTCGACGACGCTCACGCAGCCTGCGAGGTAGGACTCGCGCTGATCCGGTTCGACGGTGATGTGCCCTGCGCACGATGACCATGGGTTCGCTCCCGGTTCGGGTAGTCGGACACTTGTTCCGGAGTCGGGGTGATTCCGGGCCCGCGGGATATCGCGGAATATCTCCGAGGCCGGTACTGTTAAACGCGCTGACGGTGTCGGACATACCCCGGGTACCACATTAAATTCGTCGCCTAGAGCGACCACTTGCCGAGAGGCGATATGACGGCACCGTCGCAGAAGCCGCCGGCACCTTCGGGTGCCGGCGGTTTTCGTTGCGCAGTGGACCTTACTTGTCCTTCTTGTCCTTCCCGAGGCGGGCGGCGAGCATCGCCTTGCCCAGATCGCCGCCCTTCCGGCTGACGGCCTGGGCGCGGCGGAAGAAGTCGGCCAACTCGGCGTCGCCGTCCATGTCGGCGTCGGAGATGTAGCCCTCGAGACGCAGCGCGTTGCTCAGTGAGGCCTCGACGAACCAGATCAGGTTGTAGTCCTTGTCCCGTAGACCCGTCACCGAACCGGCATCTTGTTCACTCATCAGTGCGTCCTTCCCGAGAAACGGCCGACTGTCTTGTGGTTCCTGCCTACCCGTGTGGTTGCATCGTAGAACGTGAGGCGCGCCGGGCTCAGGCGAATGCCCAGTTCATCAGGACGACGTACAGCCCGGTCCCGACGACGATGGAGAGCACCGCGTTCTTACGCCACAGGTGTACCGCGGCCGTGGCCCCCACCGCGATCAATTCGGGGATCCCGTGCGACGGGGCGGTGACGGAGACGTTCTTCAGCGAGTACGCCACCAGGATCAGCATGATCCCGGCAGGCATGTAGACACCCAGGTAGCCGACGAGCGCGGACGACCGCAACGGCATGACGATCGCGAACGGGACCGCCCGCAGGGCGAACGTGACCACCGCCATGATCGCGACGGCCGCGAGGATGTAACCGGGGTCAGGCATCGGCGGGCGCCTTTCTGCGTGTGACGAAGTACCGGACGACGAGCAGGCTCACGAATGCGCCCATCGCGATCGGCAGCATGTGTTCGGCGTCGACGAGTCGCGCGGTCAGCGCGCAGGCCACGGCGATCGTGGGAACCGCGAAACCGCTCTGGGCCCGGATCGCCTCGATGGACAGCACGACGAACAGTGCGGTCAGTGCGAAGTCGAGCCCGACGATGTTCTCCGGGATCCACTGTGCTGCAGTCGCTCCGAGAATCGCCCCACCGATCCAGTACGCGTGGAGATACAGCTGCGAGTACACCATGACTCGACCCGTCATCGACCTCCGGTCGCCGGTGACCGACATGGCGTACGCCTCGTCGGTCAACGCGAACATGCTGTAGAACCGGGCGAGCCGGCCCTTGACCCTGTCGAGGGGAAAACTCAAGGCGTAGAACACGTGCCGGAAGTTCACCAGCAGCGCGGTCAGCGCGATGTAGGGGAGTGGCGTCAGGGTGGCGACCATGCCGACCGCGATGAATTCGAGGGAACCGGCGTAGATCAGCGAGGTGAAGACCAGCGCCCACCAGGGGTTGAGTCCCTGCTGGACCACGAGCACTCCGAGGGCGATCCCCAGCGGAACCAACCCGATCCCGACGGGGAGGGACGCCTGCAGGGCCCGACGCCATTCCGGGGTGTGCCGGTGGTCGGGGTCGACGACTGCGGTCCTGGAAAAGGGGGCTGGATCGATCACCACGCAAATCTATAGCAACCATCCCGGTGCGCGATTGCGAGCGAATGCCCATAATCGAACTCTTGCGCAATAATAGTGCGATGGATGACATCGATCACGCAATTCTCGACCACCTGCGCAACGACTCCAGTCTGACCAACACCGAATTGGCGGATCTCGTGGGTCTGACTCCCTCCCCGTGCCTGCGCAGGGTCAAGAAACTCGAGGCGGACGGCGTCATCACCGGCTACCGCGCCATCGTCAGCCAGGAGGCGCTCGATCGGGGATTCCAGGTGATCGTCACCGCCGAGATCGGGGTGAACGACCAGGCGACCATCGAGCAGTTCGAATCCCGGGTCGCCGCCTTCGACGAGGTGATCGAATGCCGGCGGCTGTTCGGGATCCCCGACTACTTCATCCGGGTCGCGGTCCGCGACCTCGCGACGTACGAGAACTTCATGGCCACCAAGCTCAGCGGACTCCCGGCCGTATCGCGGGTGACGTCGCTGATCACGATGAAGACCATCAAGAGCGCCGACTGACCTTTATTCTGGCGGTATGCCCGACGACCTGCTGATCGCGCGGAATCCGGAAGCCGGTTCGACGCTTCCCTATCTGGTGAGGGTTCCGCTCGGACCGGGCGGCATCGTCGTCAAGGCGAAGCAGCCGTGGCCTCGCGAATCCAAGGTCTACTGCCACCGCGCCGACGAGTGGCCCGCCGACGCCGAGATTCTGGAGCGGCTCGAGGTTCGTTCGTGCACCCGGCGAGGCCCCGCGATCGACCTGGTGCTCACCCGTGCCCGGGAGAACCGCTCCCAACTGGTCATGACCCGAGCGCGGGGCCGGGAGATGATCTTCTGGCAGTCGCCGCGCACCGCCAAGCAGGCGAGGCCCGCCGTCACGGTGCCGACGGCGCGGGCGCACGGCCGCGTGCTCGACATCGTCGTCGACACCGCCGAAAAGTATCCGTACACGTTCGGGAGGCAGCAGGCGACCACGGTCCGGCGACGGTTGTCGGCGGGGGACTATGCGGTCGAGGTCGGCGACGAGATCGTGGCGGTGGTGGAGCGCAAGACGCTCGAGGATCTTGCGGCGAGTCTGCTGTCCGGGCGGATGACGTACGCGGCGGCCGAGTTGAGCGCGCTGCCTCGGGCCGCGGTGGTGGTCGAGGATCGGTACAGCCGGCTGTTCAAGCTCGAACACGTCAGCGGCGCCAGGGTCGCCGAGGCGCTCGCCGAATTGCAGGCCCGGTTCCCGGCGCTGCCGGTGACGTTCTGCGAGACGCGGCAACTGGGGCAGGAGTGGACGTATCGCTGGCTGGGTGCCTGCCTGCACGAGTGGGAATCGGCCCGGGCGACCAGCGATCTCGAAACGACGTTCGCGACAGCTCCGCCCGTGGCGCCCGCGAAAGTCGACGTGCAGCGCCCCGCGGTCGTCCGCGCCTGGGCTCGGACTCAGGGCATCGAGGTGTCGGAGAAGGGCCGGATCCCGGCAGCGGTGATGCGCGCGTTCTCGGCGGCTCACGCCGATTGATCCCGGTGACGCTGCGCACCCCTCCGCACTAAAAGGTAAAGAGTCCTTTACTATGGGTGGCTCGTACTCCTATTGCAGAGAGAGCCATGACCAGCGCTTCGCGCCCCCGAAGACCCAGCCCGCCCCAGAGTGATCACCGCAGTCCCGGATGCAGGACGCGGGTGACACCATGGTGACCGTCCTGAGCATCGGCTTCGGCGTCGTCGTCGTATTACTGATCACCGCCCTGACCGGCTATTTCGTCGCGCAGGAATTCGCGTACATGTCGGTCGACCGTTCGCGGCTCAAGGCCAGGGCCGAGGCGGGAGACGCGGGCGCCGCCCGTGCGCTGGGCGTCACTCGCCGCACCTCGTTCATGCTGTCCGGCGCCCAGTTGGGCATCACGGTCACCGGTCTGCTCGTCGGTTATGTCGCCGAACCCCTGATCGGGCGCGGTCTCGGCGAACTCCTCGGCGGCGTCGGCATCCCGACCGCGGTCGGGATCGGTGTCGGTGCCGTCCTCGCCGTCCTGTTCTCCACCTTCGTCCAGATGCTGTTCGGTGAACTGTTCCCGAAGAACCTGGCGATCGCCCGTCCCGAACCGGTGGCCCGATGGCTCGCGCTGTCGACCACCGTCTACCTGAAGCTCTTCGGCTGGTTGATCTGGTTGTTCGACCAGTCGTCGAACCTGCTGCTGCGGGCGCTGCGGATCGAGCCGGTCCACGACGTCGAACACTCGGCGACCGCGCGGGACCTCGAGCACATCGTCGCCGAATCCCGCGACGCCGGTGAGCTGCCGCGGGAACTGTCGACCCTGCTCGACCGGATCCTCGACTTCCCCACCCGCACCGCCGGGCACGCCATGATTCCCCGCGCCCACGTCGACATCGTCCGGGCCGACGAACCCCTGATCAGCGTCCTCGGGAAGATGGGCGCCGGCCACACCCGCTATCCGGTCGTCGGGACCTCCTCCGACGACCTGCGCGGCGTCATCCACCTCCACGACCTGCTCGGCGAACAGCCCGACGGGGTGGCCGCGTCCCGGGCCCGCGAGGCCGTCGTCGTGCCGACGTCGCTGCCGCTGCCCGACGTGCTGGAACAGTTGACGGCCGCCCGCGACGAGATGGCCCTCGTCGTCGACGAGTACGGCGGTTTCGCCGGCGTCATCACGATCGAGGATCTCGCGGAGGAACTCGTCGGTGAGATCGCCGACGAACACGATCCCGACGAGGACGCGTCCGTGACGGGCTCCGAGTCCGAGGGCTGGACGATGCCCGGCGACCTGCACATCGACGAGGTGGAGCGCGTCCTCGGACACGACCTCCCGTCCGGTGACTTCGAGACGCTCGCCGGCGCCGTCATCGCGGAGTTCGGTGGTCTCCCCGTCGTCGGGGATGTGGTCGCGATTCGATTGAACCCGAATCCGGCCGACCTGATCACCGACGCCGACCCACCCGTGCGCAGCCTCGACGCCGAGGTTCGGGCGGTCGACAAGCACGTTCCGTCCTCGCTGTTCGTGAGGCTCCGCGTCCTGGAAAGCGAGACGACCGATGAGTAATCCCTGGGTCGTCGTGGTGGTCACCGTCGGGTTGATCGCGGCGAGCGCGTTCTTCGTGGCGATCGAGTTCGCACTGATCGCCGCCCGCCGCCACCGCCTGGAGGACGCCGCCCCCACCAGCAGGGCGGCGCGGGCCGCCCTGCGCAGTGCATCCGAGTTGTCGGTGTTGCTCGCCGGATCCCAGCTGGGCATCACCGTGTGCACCCTCGCGCTCGGTGCCGTCACCAAGCCGGCCGTGCATCACTGGCTGACCCCGGCGTTCGCGGGGTGGGGTGCCCCGCTGTGGCTGGCGGACGTCCTCGGATTCGTCCTCGCCCTGATCATCGTCACGTTCCTGCACCTCGTCGTCGGCGAGATGGCGCCGAAGTCGTGGGCGATCGCGCACCCGGAGAAATCGGCGACCCTGCTGGCGATCCCGATGCGCGGGTTCATGTGGGCCACCCGCCCACTGCTGCTGGTGCTGAACCGGATGGCGAACCGGTGCCTGCGACTGTTCGGCGTGGAACCGGTCGACCAGGTCGGGGCGGGCCAGGATCCCGACGCGCTGCGTCACCTCGTCGAGCACTCCGCGACCGTCGGCACGCTCGACGAGCGGTACCACGGCCAGTTGACGAGCGCCCTCGAACTCCAGTCGCTCACCGTGCGGGACGTGGTGCGGCCGAACACCTCCCCGAGCAGTGTCGCCCCGGACGCGACCGCGGCGGCGATCAAGGCGGCCGCGGATCGAAGCAGCCACCTCCGGCTCCTCGTGCGCGACGACGACGGGATCAAGGGTGTGGTGCACGCGCGGGACAGCCTCCGGGCAGGCGCCGCGGTGACGGCCGCCGACCTGATGCGCCCCGTGCTGACCCTCGACGCGGACGCCGCCGTGTACGAGGCGTTGCACACGATGCGCGAGACCCGCAGCCATCTCGCGATCGTCACCGACGACGGGCGACTGATCGGTGTCGTCACGTTGACGGACGTCCTCGCGCGCCTGCGTCCGGCGGCGGGGGCGTCCGCCTGACGTGTGCCGGACCCCGCGCCCGGCCTTCGTGCCGGGCGCGACAGGGGCACCCGCGCGGTCAGGCCTTGGGAACCGGGTGCCCCTCCGAGGCCTGCACGACGACGACGCCGTGTCCGGTGAGGCACAACTGGTACGCCTCACCGGATCCGCGGCCGATCGCGGCGGCCATCTTCGCCGTCTTCCGGATCGTCGAGTGCAGGCCGGTCGACCACAGCACCGCGCTCTGCATGTCGACATAGGTGGGCGTGTCGACGTTCAGGACGACGGGAGTGCCGTACACGGTGACGGCGAGGACACCGCGCCCGGTGAACGTGGTGTTGAACAGTCCGCCGCTGAGCATCGACGCACCCTCGACGCGGTGGATGTCCCAGCTCAGCGAGCTGTCGAACGCGAGGACGTTGGACCCGTTGACGGTCACCGACTCGTCCTCGAGTTCGAGCAGGAAGATCTCGTCGGCGTCGCGGGCGAGGAACACGTCGCCGCTGCCGGACACCTTCATCAGCGACATGCCCTCACCGGTCAGCGCCTTCTTGAAGAACTTCCCGACGCCGCCGCTGCCCTCGTACGAGAAGTCGACGTCGCCCTGGTACGCGACCATCGCTCCCTGCCGGGCGAAGAAGTGGCCACCGGTTCCGGTCAAGTCCACCTTGAGCATTCGGGGATTCTGGAGCACGAAGGTGCCCGGTTCGCCGTTGCGTTCCGCGTTCTGCATCAGGTCGCTGCGCATAGTGCGATGGTATCCGCCGCGTCAACGAACCCATTCCGGTCCGGGCCCGCTGGCTTCCTCGAAGATCAGCCACGTCTTGGTCGCCTGCACACCTTCGAGGCTCTGCAACCGTTCGAGGACGACGTGACGCAGTGCGCTGTTGTCCGGTGCGCGGACGAGGACGAGTACGTCGAAATCGCCGCCCAGTAACGAGAAGTGCTCGACGAACGGCAGTGTCCGCAGCTGGGTGGAGATTCCCCGCCACGAGTCCTGCCTGATCGACAGGGCGATGAACGCGGAGGAGCCCAGACCCGCCTTGGAATGCGAGATGCGGGTGGTGAAACCCTCGATGATCCCGGCGTCCTGCAACCGCTCGATGCGGACGTACGCGTGGGCGCGGGAGATGTGGGCCTTCTCCGCCAGCGCTCGCATCGAGATGCGGCTGTCGGCGACGAGTTCCTTGATGATGCGTCGGTCGATCGCGTCGAGTTCGTACGTGTCCGCTGTGCCTTCGGCCATCTGTCCATCCCTGCTGTGGTCGCTCACACTCTGGTGAGACATTCTGCCCCCGACAGGCCGATTCTAGGCCATTTGTCTCTGATTCCGCCCAGTCGTTGTCGATAGGTCGTTCAGTTGCGAGCATTGACGAACACAATGCATCTGGAGGTAGACGTGACGCTCGTAGAGCCGCCCCTGGCGAGGCCGTATCGGAAGTTCCTTCCCGCTGACAGCGCGGTGCAGTATCTGGATTCGGCGGGCGAGCTCACCGGGAGCGAGGCCCGGTATCCGAGGCCGAGCGATCACCGTCTGGTGGAGATGCACCGGAACATGGTGCTGGGCAGGCGCTTCGATCAGCAGGCGACGGCGCTGACCAAGCAGGGCCGGCTGGCGGTGTATCCGTCTTCGCGTGGTCAGGAGGCCTGCCAGATCGCGGCGGCGATGAGCCTGCGACCCGGCGACTGGATGTTCCCCACCTACCGCGACTCGGTGGCGCTCGCCGCCCGCGGCATCGACCCGGTCGAGATCCTCAGCATGCTCGCCGGCGACTGGCACTGCGGCTACGACCCGGCGCGGCACCGCAGCGCACCCCAGTGCACCCCGCTGGCCACGCAGTTGCTGCACGCCACCGGTGTGGCGTACGGCGAAAACCGCCGGGGTCGAGACACGATCGCGCTGGCGTTCTGCGGCGACGGCGCGACCAGTGAGGGCGACTTCCACGAGGCCCTCAACTTCGCGGCGGTGTTCAAGGCCCCGGTGGTGTTTCTGGTGCAGAACAACGGATTCGCGATCAGTGTGCCGCTCGCCCGGCAGAGCGCCGCACCCACACTGGCGCACAAGGGTGTCGGCTACGGAATCGGCAGCGAGCAGGTCGACGGCAACGACCCGGTCGCCATGCTCGCAGTGATGGACGAGGCGGCGAACTTCGTCCGGTCCGGCAACGGACCGGTCATCGTCGAGGCCCACACCTACCGGATCGACGCGCACACCAACGCCGACGACGCCACCCGCTACCGCGATTCGTCCGAGGTGGAGCAGTGGCTCGGACGCGACCCACTGACCCGGCTGGAGAAGTATCTGCGCGGCCGGAATCTGCTCGACGACGCGGCCGTCGACGCCCTGACCGCCGAGGCCGACACCGCCGCCGCGGCCCTGCGCGCCGGGATGAACGTCGACCGTCCCCACGACCCGCTCGATCTGTTCCGGCACGTCTTCGCCGAACCGACCCCACAGTTGCGCGAACAGCAGGCGCAGGTGCAGGCCGAACTGGCCGCCGAATCCGAGGAGCACTGAATCATGCCCACACTCACCATGGCTCAGGCCCTGAACACCGCACTGCGCGACGCGCTCGCCGCGGACGAGAACGTCGTCGTCTTCGGTGAGGACGTCGGCACCCTCGGCGGTGTCTTCCGGGTCACCGACGGACTCACCCGCGACTTCGGCGACGACCGCTGCTTCGACACCCCGCTCGCCGAATCGGGCATCATCGGCTTCGCCATCGGCATGGCGATGGCGAGGTTCAAGCCGGTCGTCGAGATGCAGTTCGACGCGTTCGCCTACCCGGCGTTCGAGCAAATCGTCTCGCACGTCGCGAAGATCCGGAACCGCACGAAGGGCGCGCTGTCGGCGCCCATCGTCATCCGGATCCCGTTCGCCGGCGGCATCGGCGGCGTCGAGCATCACTGCGATTCCAGTGAGGGCTACTACGCGCACACTCCGGGCCTGAAGGTGGTGGCCCCGTCCACGGTAGAGGACGCGTACTCCCTGCTGCGGGCGGCGATCGACGACCCGGACCCGGTAATTTTTCTGGAGCCGAAACGGCTGTACTTCTCCCGCGCCGACGTCGACCTCGCGGTGGGCGCGCCGCTCGGGAAGGCGGCCGTCCGGCGTGCCGGCCGGGACGCGACGCTCGTCGCCTACGGTCCGTCGGTGACCGTCGCACTCGAGTCCGCCGAGGCCGCCGCGGCGGAGGGCCACGACCTCGAGGTGATCGACCTGCGGTCGATCGTGCCGTTCGACGACGAGACGGTCATGGCGTCGGTCCGGAAGACCGGCCGGTGCATCGTCATTCAGGAGGCGCAGGGTTTCGCCGGTGTCGGCGCCGAAATCGCCGCCCGCGTGCAGGAACGCTGCTTCCACCATCTGCATGCCCCGGTGCTGCGGGTCAGCGGATTCGACATCCCCTACCCGGCACCGAAACTCGAACGCCTGCACCTGCCGAACGTCGACCGCGTCCTCGACAGCGTCGACCGATTGCAGTGGAACGATTCCGCCGATACCCGGTGGGCGGTGACCGCATGAGCAACCAGATCTTCCTGCTCCCCGACCTCGGCGAGGGACTCACCGAGGCCGACATCGCCGAATGGCGAGTCCGGGTCGGCGACACCGTCACCATCGACCAGGTCGTCGTCGAGGTCGAGACCGCCAAAGCTGCGGTCGAGGTGCCGATTCCCTTCGAGGGCACGGTGATCTCCCTGCACGGCGACGAAGGCTCGACGCTGAAGGTGGGCACCCCACTGATCACCGTCAGCGGAACCCCCGCCGCGCACGAGCAGTACCGGGAGGAGGAACGCGCCGGCTCGGGCAACGTGCTCATCGGATACGGCACCAGTGAGGACACCCGTCGGCGTCGGCGTCGTGTCGCCGCGAACCGTGAAGTCACGCAAGTCCACAAGGCTTCTGCGACCCGCGTCATCTCGCCGGTCGTCCGTAACCTCGCGCGGCAGAACGACCTCGACCTGTCGCGGCTGCCGGGCAGCGGTCCCGGAGGGGTGATCAACCGCGCCGACGTCGAGCGGGCACTCGCCACGACACCCGACGGCGACGCCGACGACGTGCAGCGGATACCGATCAAGGGCCTGCGCAAGGCGGTCGCCGACAAGCTGTCGACGAGCCGCCGCGAAATTCCGGACGCGACGACGTGGGTCGATGTGGACGCCACCGATCTCCTCGCCGCCCGCCGCGCGATCAACGCCGCACTACCCGAGGACGACAAGGTCAGCCTGATGGCACTGCTCGCGCGCCTGGCCCTCGCGGCGCTGGCGCGGTACCCGGAACTGAACTCGACCGTCGACACCGACCGGGGCGAGATCGTCCAGTTCGGACACGTGCATCTCGGCATCGCGGCGCAAACCCCACGCGGGCTGGTCGTCCCGGTGATCGAGCGGGCCGATTCGCTCACGACCGTTGACCTCGCCCGGCAACTGCGGGACACCACGGCGCTGGCCCGCGAGGGAGCACTCCCGCCGTCGCGGCTGACCGGGGGCACGTTCACCCTCAACAACTACGGCGTGTTCGGTGTGGACGGTTCGACCCCGATCATCAACCATCCCGAGGCCGCGATCCTCGGTGTCGGCCGGATCGTCGACAAACCGTGGGTCGTGGACGGGCAGTTGGCTGTCCGGAAGGTGATGCAGGTGTCGCTGAGTTTCGATCACCGGGTGTGTGACGGCGGTGTCGCCGGCGGATTCCTGCGAGCGTTCGCCGACTTCATCGAGAATCCGATCACCGTGCTGGGGAGGCTGTAGATGACCGACACCCACAGCGACGTCCTGATCCTCGGTGGTGGTTCGGGCGGCTACGCGTGCGCTTTCCGGGCCGCGCAACTCGGCCTGTCGGTCCGGCTGATCGAGGCGGACAAGATCGGCGGAACCTGCCTGCACCGCGGTTGCATCCCGACCAAGGCGCTTCTCCATTCCGCCGAGATCGCCGACTCCGCGCGGACCGGTGCGGAGTTCGGCGTGCGAACGACGTTCGACGGCATCGATATCGACGCGGTGCACCGGTACAAGGACGGCACGATCGATCGGTTGCACAAGGGGCTGCAGGGCCTGGTCGCGCATCATGCGGTGTCCGTCGTGCACGGGCACGGAAAGTACGTCGGAGACAGGACGATCGAGGTGGACGGCACCCGCTACACCGGGACGTCCGTGGTGCTGGCCACCGGGTCCTATGCCCGCACGGTGCCGTCCATCGAGTGCGGTGAGCGCATCGTCACCAGCGATCAGGCACTGACTCTCGGGTTCGTCCCGGAGAAGGCCATCGTCCTCGGGGGTGGCGTGATCGGTGTCGAGTTCGCCAGTGTCTGGGCGTCGTTCGGCGCGGACGTGACCATCGTGGAGGCACTGCCCCGCCTGGTCGCGGCGGAGGATCCGTGGTGCTCGAAGCAACTCGAACGCGCGTTCCGCAAACGCGGGATCTCCACCCGTACGGGCGTCACGGTCGCCGCGGCGAAGGAAACCGCGGACGGCGTCCTCGTGGAACTCGCGGGTGGCGACACCCTCGAGGCGGACATCCTGCTGGTGGCGGTGGGGCGGGGACCGCGCACCGGCGACTGCGGATTCGCCGAACACGGCATCACCCTGGACCGCGGGTTCGTCGTCACCGACGACCGGCTGCGCACCCCCGTCGACGGCGTGTATGCCGTCGGGGACATCGTGGCCGGACTTCAATTGGCGCACCGCGGTTTCCAGCAGGGAACCTTCGTCGCCGAGGAGATCGCCGGCCTCGATCCGGTTCCCGTGGCCGAGGATCTGATTCCGCGGGTGACGTACTCGCACCCGGAGGTCGCGTCCGTCGGCCTCACCGAGGACGCTGCCCGGGAACGGCACGGCGACGCGACGTCCGTGGTGTACGACCTCGCCGGCAACGGCAAGAGCCAGATCCTGCGAACGTCGGGCGGGATCAAGGTCGTCAGGGCAGGTGACACCGGCCCTGTGGTGGGCGTGCACATGGTCGGTGATCGCGTCGGCGAACTGATCGGCGAGGCTCAGCTGACCGTCGCGTGGGAGGCCCTGCCCACCGACGTCGCACCGTTCGTCCACGCGCACCCCACACAGAACGAGGCGCTGGGCGAAGCAATGCTCGCGCTGTCGGGGAAACCGCTGCACACGCACGGCTGAGTGCACCGGGAAGATCGCACCCCGGTCCGTGGTTGACATCGGGTGATCATCGGAAAACGACACAGGAGCGTGATGGCGTTGTGGATGAGGGAGCCTTCGTCGGTTGGAACGGGCATGTCGCTGGGTCGTCTCGCATCGACTTGGCGTGCGCTGGGCCGGTTTCGTGTGCATCGATAGGTTCTGAACGAGATTGACAGAACGGAACTGGAAGGGCCCGCCCGGGAGGCCGGGCAGGGCTTTCCGGTGTTCGGGTCAGCTGTCGAAGAATCCGGTGATGAAGTCGTGGAGGAAGTTGGCGCCGATCTCGTTCCAGGTGGTCGGCGTCGGCCGGTTCGTTTCGGGCTCGTAGGCCAGTTCCCATCCGCTTGCCTGTCCGGGCATCGATCCGCAGCGTGCATAGGTGCCGGGGTGGGCTTGGTGGTAGGCGTTCTCGGCTTTGATGCAGTCCGAGTAGGTCGGGTAGCCGGTGATGTATTCCGTGGCGTTGGCGGTCGGGGCCAGCAGGAGGGCGGGTGCGCTGATGATTATGACGGTTGCCAGGGCCGTGGCCGCGGTGCGAGTGAGGTGCTTCATTAGAGATCCTGTCTCGGGGCTGAAGGTGGCGGGGGCGGTGTCAGCTGCCGAAGAATCCGCCGAACGCCGGCGGTGTGGGCTGCGGGTTGGACCTCAGCTTCGGGATGTCGGCCGGGTCGTACTTCAGTTCGGTCTGCCCGTCTGCGGTTCCGGCTTTCATCAGGCACGAGGTCCGCAGCCCCGGGTAGGCCTCACGGAGCGCCTTTCCCGCGTTCGCGCAGGCCGTCGATGACGGGTAGGTGGTGTAGACCGGGGTCGCGCCGGCAGCCGGGGCGAGGGCCAGTGCAGGCGCGGCGAGGATCGCGGCGGTGGCCAACGCGGTCGCCGCGGTACGGGCGAGGGTGCGAAGGTTCATGTGTGAATCCTTTTCTCGTCGGTAATGGGGGGCAGGGGTGTGTGTCGGCAAAGTGGGTTGCGGGTGCGGACCGCAGTCGGTCGTGATTTCTGATGCCAGGCATGCTGTGACACCGCGACAGGGATCGGCCCCCAGAGCGCTCATCGAGTCGCCGTCGGATCGGTACTCCGGAACTCGAGGTGATAGTCCTCTACGGCGATCAGGGCGGAAGTCGGTCAACTTCGGATTACGTTGGACCAATAGGTTGTAGTGCTTCTCGGAGGCTTCACGATGGGTGTTGGTGTGCTAGCTGCTGCCGAAGCCTGACAATGAGCCTGTCCCGGGGGAAGGAGGGGGAGTCGTCGGGCTGATAGCGGGGGCAACGGCGACGTCGGTGGGTAGGTTGAATCCGGTCCCGATAGTTGTTTGGCCACCGCCGTCTGCCGGCACCATCACCACTCTGTGGTTGCTGCTGTCGGCGATGTACACGTTCGCCGCACCATCGACTGCGACCCCGGATGGTCCGTTGAGGCCGGTGCCGACTTCGGTGTGGGGTCCGCCGTCGACGGGTACCCTGACGACTCGACTGTCGCCCTGGTTGGCGATGTAGACGTTGCCGGCGTTGTCGACCGCTACGCCATCCGGCCGGTTGAGTTCGGCGGCGACAGTAGTCTGGGGGCTTCCGTCGGCGGGGACCTTGACCACGGTGCCGCCGTCGAAGTTGGCGATGAACAGGTTTCCGGTGGTGTCGACAGCGATCCCTGAGGGCGTGCGGAGGTTGGTGCCGACGGTTGTCTGAGCCCCGCCGTCAGAGGGCAGTCTGAGTACTCGTTGGTGAAGAGTGTCGCTGACGAATACGTCTCCGGCGGCGTTGACTGCGACCCGAGTCGGGGCGTACAAGCCCGTGTCGAGGACGATGGTTTGGGTGCCGTCGGGTGTCACCTTGACCACCCGATTATTAGAGGTGTCGGCGATGAACACGTCACCTCGGGTATCGACGGCCACACCGTTCGGCTGGTTCAACCCGCTACCGACCGCAATCTGCTCGCCAGCTCCTGGAGCAATGCCGACGACCTGATTCAAGATGACGTCGGCGACGTAGACGGTGACCGGTGGCGTCACCTCGGCCGCCCCCACCGGAGCAGCGGACAACACACCGCCAGCGGTAACGCTCATCAGCATTGCGCCCACCAGCACGCCGGCTGTGAGCATCCCTCCCCGTCGGCACCCGGGAAGCGCTCGGGAGGGTGCCGAGGCGACCTCAATCCACGAGGAATGCAGCGGCAAAGACATCGACAGTTCTCCTCAGTAAGGGCGGTTCGAAGACCGTAAGACGTGACGACCGCGCATTACCGGGTATCGGCAAGTTGCGGACATCCAGACTTTAGTTCAAACTTCGATCACCGGCGCACATCCCTGGCGATTGAAGTGGCCGTGTCTTCGATGATGAGAAGCTAACGGGGCGAATGTCATTCAGGTGAATGACAACCGGAATTGGGTGAACTCCGGACCGCCGAGGCGCTGGGCGAAGCGATGCTCGCGTTGTCGGGGAAGCCGCTGCACGCGCACGGTTGAGCGCGTCGTCGTCGATGCGCCGGCGTGCGGTGCGGAACAGTGCCACTATCTGATGCGGAGCCTTTCGCTCCCCAGGTACACCGCCCAGCTACGGAGGAACTCGCATCATGGACTGGACCCTCGAAGTGGTCGTTCTGCCCGTCAGTGACATCGATCGATCCGTCGCGTTCTACCGCGACAAGCTCGGTTTCCATCTCGATCATGACACCACCAATGAGCACATGCACGTCGTCCAGCTGACGCCGACCGGTTCGGGGTGCTCGATCGTGATCGGCGACCTCCCGTCGCACACGGAGATGGCGCCGGGGTCGATGAGGGGGTTGCAGTTGGTGGTCGCCGACGCGACCGCGGCGCGGCAGGAGTTGCTCGACCGGGGTGTCGAGGTCAGTGAGATCACCGTGTTCGACGAGCGTGACGGGGGAACGTTCTTCGGTTTCGCCGATCCGGACGGCAACACGTGGGCGGTCCAGCAGATCAGGGCGCGGGCGGAGAAGCCGCTGATTCCGGTCGAGGCCCGCGGTCGGTTCGGGGAGGACGGCTGAGGGTTCGCCTGGTCAGGTGAGCGGGCAGGCGTCGCGGGTGTCCGCGACGAGCCGTTCGGCCAGGGTCAGGGCGGCGGACAATTCGTCCGGTGTCGTGCCGAGCCGGCCCAGGACGGCGTGAGCGCGGGCGCTGAAGTCTGCCGGTGCGTTCGGCAGGGCGCCAGCAGCGGCGACGGCGCCCTTCTCGCTGATGAGCCAGCGCCGGGCATGCGCGTGCAGGGCGTGGGCGCACAGGCACACCGCGCGAAACAGGCACCCCGCCACGTACGTCGTGTCGGCTCGCGGGATTGCCTTGCGGGCCAGCACGGTGACGAACTCCGCCTCCCACAGTCCCCGCCGCACCAGGGCGTCGCGCAGCGCGTCGGGGTAGTGCTGCATGTCGGTGCGGAACTCGCCGAGCTGTCCGGACGGATCGGCGAGGATGACCGCCGACGCGAGTTCGCCCGCGTAGGCGAAGTCCGCGAATCCGAACGGGTGACCGGTCTGGGCGTGGAACCCGTACACCCCCTGTTGCGCGTCCCGCCACACCGCGGTCACCCGGTCGAGGTCGCGGTACAGCCAGTCCACCGCCCGGCCGTCGCACGACAGCCACGCCCCGCCGTCGACCCACGGACCCCATTCGCCGGTGCGCGTCGCAGTCGTCCCGGCGCCCGCCCACTCCTGCGCGAGCGCGGTCAGCCCGTCGGTGTCGAGCGTCCCGCGGTAGTAGACGCCCAGGTCGTAGTCGGATTCCGCCGTGTGCGTGCAGCGGGCGCGGCTGCCGCCGAGGGTGACGCCGACGACGCCGTCGACGCGACACAGCCGCTCGGCGAGGGGCCGCAACACCGCATCCTGAAAATCCACACCCCACATCGTCCACCCCGGCCCGGCGCAGCGGATAAATTCGGTTCATGCTCATCCTGGGAACGACCGTGATCGGGGCACGCGACGTCGACCGCGCAATCAGGTTCTGGACCGAGGCACTCGGACTGACCGCGCGCCCGCCGGTCGGCGACAACAGTTTCACCAACCTGACGCGGCCCGACGGCCGCCCGGTGCTCGCGATCCAGCAGAGCGAACACGACGCGGAGCCCGAGCCACGGCTGCACCTCGACCTGCACGCTCGCGACGGCGAGGATCAGGCCGCCGAGATCGAGCGACTCGTCGGCCTCGGCGCACAGCGGGTGCCGTGGGACCGGTACCCGGAGGACTCGGACTTCGTCGTGCTGGCGGACACCGAGGGCAACCGGTTCTGCGTCATCGACAACTCACGCGCGCCGGAGGAGTGCCGGCTCGACCTGTCCTGAGGTCGCCGGACTACGCCGCGCCCGCGTACTGGGCGGGACGGGGCAGCATCGGCCGGCAGACGGCACGCGGGATGCCGCACACCTCGAAGAAGTCGATGACGATCGATCGGACCTGCGCGGAGACGACCGCCGCGGAGAAACCGGCCGAGATCTCCTGCTGCGGCAGTGACCGCGCGAAGCGTTCGAGTTCGTCGCTGATCTGAATTTCGTTGGGCTTCTTCGCCGGCGTCGTCGCGAGGATCATCAGCCGCATCCGGTCGGCGAGGTGCGCCAGTTCGGAGACGGCGTCCGCCAATTGCGGGTCCACCCGCTCGCCGTCGTACGTGGCGATCAGGGCCCGCCGCACCAGAACCCGGGTGTTGCGTGCGGCGTTGTCGATCGGGTCCGCGATCGACGCGAGCCGGCCGATGCGGCGGCGTCCCCGCCAATGAATCGGCGAAATTCGTGCCACCTCGGACCCAGAGCGGAGTTCGACGCGCATGCTGTCGATCATCGACTGCGTCGAACGGGCAAGTGCGAGAGCGTCCTCAAGCGCGGAGACATCCCCGGCGGCCAGCCCCTTCGACGTCTGCCGGAGGGCCGCGGACACGCTGTCCAGCACGGCGGCGGCACACCGGCGCGTCCGCCGCACGGGGTCGGTGGGCAACACGGACAACGCCACCAGGCTCAGCGCACCTCCGATCAACGCATCCACGACCCGGTCGAACGGGTGCGCTGCGGTCGCGGACGCCATCGCCGCGACCAACGCCGCCGACGAACCCGACTGCAGCACGATCACCGAACCACCGTCGAGGAGCACCGCCAGCGACATGGCCACCGCCACCACGAGGCAGATCTGCCACGGGCCGTTGCCGATGTACCGGACGACGACGTCCGACACGATCGTTCCGATGGTGACACCGGCGATGAGTTCACCGGCCCGGCGGCTGCGGGCGCCGCGCGCGACGGAAAGGCACACGACCGCGGCCAGCGGGGCCAGCAACGGCTGCTCGTGACCGGCCACCTCGACCGACACCCACCACGCCGCCCCCGCGGTGACCGCCGTCTGCGCAATCGGCACCAGGTACCCCGCGAAGCGAAGCAACGCGGTGCGCAGCGACGGCCATGCGGTGGAGCCGGCACGTCGGAGGAGGCCGAGTATCGAGATGAGCTGGAGCACAGTGGTACAGCTTTCTGGACGATCACACGCGGGCAGGAGCACGTTCACCGCAAATCCTGTCCTGAAATTCTTACGCGCGTGTAAAAGTGGCCCCTTTCATTGCGCAGATCACGTTCTGCCACGGGTTTCGGGCGATGCAGGTCACACGGTCGCCGCCTGCTGCCGGCGCGCCCGCTGAGCGACGGGGTCCGGGATGGGCAGCGCCGCCACGAGCCGTCGGGTGTAGTCGTGCTGCGGGTGGGTCAGCACGCTCGTCGCGGGACCGATCTCGACCAGTTGCCCGGCGCGCAGCACGGCGACCGTCGTCGACACCCGCTCGACCACGGCGAGGTCGTGGCTGATGAACACGGCGGCGAAACCCAGTTCACGCTGGAGGGTGGCGAACAGTTCGAGCACATCGGCCTGCACGGAGACGTCCAGGGCACTCGTCGGTTCGTCCGCGATCAGCAGGGTGGGTTCCAGCACCAGTGCCCGGGCCAACGCGACCCGCTGACGCTGACCGCCGGACAACTCGGACGGCAGCCGGGTGGCGAACGACGCAGGCAACCGGACCGCCTCCAGCAGGTCGGTAACCTTCTTCCGCCGCTCGGCGCGGGTGCCGACCCGGTGGATGTCGAGAGGCTCGGCGATGCTCTCCTCGAGCGTGAAGCGGGGATCGAGCGACGCCGCGGGATCCTGCGGCACGAACGCCAGCCGGCGGCGCAGTTCGCGCAGCGCCGCCCCCCGGGTGGCGGCCACATCGCGGCCGTCGACGCGGATCGTCCCGGTCGCCGGAGCAATCAATCCGGCGATGGTGCGACCCAGGGTGGTCTTTCCCGAACCGGACTCACCGACCACACCGAGCACCTCGCCCGCGGCCAGCCTGAGCGACACGGCATCGAGCGCGCGGAACGCTGCCTGACCGCGCCGGCCGGGGTAGACGACCGACACGGTGTCGACGTCCAGTACCGGGGTGCTCGTCTCGGCGACCCCGGTGGCGGGTTCCGCGACCTCGGTCGGCTGCGGGAGGCGGAGGACGGAGTCGAGCAGGTGCCGGGTGTACCCGTGCCCGGGTCGCGCGAAGATCTCGGTGACCTCGCCCCGTTCGACGACCTCGCCGAGTTGGAGTACCACCACACTGTCGGCGATGTCGGCGACGACACCCAGGTTGTGGGTGATCAGCAGGATGCCGGCGTTCGTACGGTCCCGCAGCCGACGGAGCAGGGCGAGGATCTCGGCCTGCACCGTGACGTCGAGCGCGGTGGTGGGCTCGTCGGCCAGGAGTAGCACGGGGTCGTTGGCCAGTGCCAGCGCGATGACCACACGCTGCTTCTGGCCGCCGGAGAGTTGGTGCGGGTAGTAGTCGACGCGCTTGGCCGGCTCCGGAATCTCCACCAGGGTCAGCAGCTCGACGGCGCGCTCGCGCAACCGCTTTCGACCGGCGTGGCCGTGTGCACGCAGGGCCTCACCGATCAGCCAGCCGACGGTGCGGACGGGGTTGAGCGCAGTCTGCGGTTCCTGGAAGATCATCGCGACCCGCCCACCGCGGACGGCGTCGAGTTCGCGTTCGGACGCGCCCAGCACCTCGACGCCGTCGACCTTCACGGAGCCGGCCGCGGTCGCGGTGGGCGGGAGCAGTCCCATCGCGGCGCGGGCGGTGATCGACTTGCCGGACCCGGATTCGCCGACGAGCGCGACGATCTCGCCCCGATCCACACGGAGACCGATGCTCCGGACGGCGGGGCGCGGATGGCTGAACGCCACCTGCAGGTCCGTCACTTCGAGGGCAGGAGTTGGGGATGCTGCGGTCACGAGAGTGGTCCTTTCTACAGGCGCCGCGCGTGCGCGAATGCCTGGGAGATCAGCAGGAAGCCGAGGGTCAGCAGGGACACGACCACCAGGGGTCCGACGGCGAACAGCGGGTTGGTCTCGAGGTAGCGGTTGCCGTCGCTGAGGATGGAGCCGAGCGACGGAGTCGGCGGAACCACGCCGATGCCGAGGAAGCTCATCGCGCCCTCGATGAACACGGCGATCGACATCGACAGTGCCAGTTGCACTCCTAGTGGTTCGACCGAGTTCGGCAACACGTGCCTCCGCAGAATCCAGCCGGTGCTCGCGCCCGAGACCACGGCGGCCTCGACGTAGGGCAGTTCGCGCACCTTCAATACGGACGTACGTATGAGCCGGCCGAACACGGGTATCTCGGCGAGGACGATCACCAGCACGACCGCCTGGACGCCCGGCCCGAGCACGGCGGTCAGCGCAATCGCCAGAACGAGCGCCGGGAACGCGAGGATCACGTCGAACACCCGCTGGGCGAGAACATCGGTGTAGCCGCGGGTGCCGGCGATCAGACCGATCACCGATCCGAGGATCGCACCGACGGGCACCGCGACGAACACGATCAGCAGGTCGGCGCGGATCCCGAACAACACCCGGGACAACACGTCACGGTTCACGTCGTCGGTGCCCAGCCAGTGCGCGGAACTCGGGCCGAGGAGGAACGACGCGTCCAACTGCTCGTCCGGTGCGAACGGCGCGAGCACCGGGGCGAGCGCCCCGAGGAGCACCACGATCCCGACGAGGATTGCGCCGGCCAGCCCTCGGCCGTGTGTCACACTGCGCCACAGCGACTCGGTGCTGCGGCGTGGATCCCGATCGGCCGCGGTTTCCGGGACCAGACCGGGCAGAAGGTCCGCGGGACCCTCGGATGGCGGCACCGCCGGTGCCGTCACGTCACGATCGACCAACTCGCTCATGCCTGTCCTCCCAGACGAATACGCGGATCCAGCCACGCGTGGGCCACGTCGGTGAGCAACTGCAGCACCACGAACACCGCGACGGACAGAACCAGCAACACCTGCACGAGCGGGTAGTCGCGGCTGTTGATCGCTTCCTCGGTGAGCAGTCCGAGCCCGGGCCACACGAAGATCGATTCCACGAGCACGGCCCCGCCGAGCAGACCGCCCACGGTGAGCCCGAGCACGGTCAGCACCGACGGCAGGGCATTCGGCAGCGCGTGCGCCAGCACGACGCGGCGACGGCTGACGCCGATCGACCGGGCCGTCACGACATACGGTTGCCGCAGTTCGGTGTGCAACGACTCCACCAGAAATCGGGTCAGGGCGGCGCCGGCCGGAATCGCCAGGGTGACCGCCGGGAGGAGCAGGTACTGCGCGGCGATGTCGGGCCGGGTCAGGAACCCGTCCGGTGGGGTGCCGCCCGACGGCAGGATCGGCCACAGGATCCCGAACAGCAGCACCAGCAGCGTCCCAGTGATGAAGATGGGCAGCGCCGCCGCGATCGAGTTGTTGACCGTCACAACGGCGTCGAGTACCCGGTTGCGGAAGATCACCGACGCGGTGCCGACGACGAGCGCGTACACCACCGCGATCAGCAGGGCGGACGCCGCCAGCACCACCGTGTTCCGGGCGCCGTAGGCGATCAGGTCACCGATCGAGCCGCCGACGATGTAGGACTTGCCGAGGTCGAAGCGGAACAGGGATCCGAGCCACGACAGGTACTGCGCGACCAGCGGCCGGTCGAGACCGAGATCGGCACGTACCGCCGCCAACTGTTCCGGCGAGGCGTCCGCACCGGCGAGTGTCTCCTCCGGGCTGCCGGGCACCAGGCGGAGGATGGCGAAGATGAGGAGTGAAGCGAGGAAGAGCACGAGGACGGCCGACGGGAGCCGCCTGGCCAGATAGGTCACCATGATGTCGAGTCCTGGGTCGGTGGGTGTGCGGGCGGTCGTCGGATCACGTGCGGAGCAGGTAGGTGGAGTCGAAGCGCGGATCGTTGGTGCGGGACCAGTCGAACCCGCCGAGGTTCGTGGACACCACGACCTCGGTCTGCACCACCCCGATCTCCACCAGGAACAGCGAATCGAGCAGGTCGGCGTTCAACTCCCGGTAGGCGGCGATCGCCTCGGGTGACGTGGGGTCCTGCTGTTGCCACGCCGCCACCGCGTGCGCCTGGTAGTCCGGGTCGAGGAAGTTGGAGGCGTTCTTGACCGCGTTGAACGGGAACGCGGCGACGGCCAGTGTGGACGGGGTCATCTGTGCGAATCCGTGCTGGGTGACCCACAGCCCCGGGAACTGCCCTGCCACCAGCAGACTGGTCATCTGGGCCGTGTCAGTGGGGATCAGGTCGACGTCGATACCCACGTCGCGCAGGTTCGCCTGGATGATCTCCGCGATGATCCGCGACGTGCGGTCGGCGGGGTAGTTCAGCGGGATGGCCGGGACGTCACCGATCTCGGCGACGAGTGCGCGCGCCCGGTCCACGTCGCGGCCGTACGTGTTCGCGGTCTGGTCGTCGTAGGCGGGCGAGGTCCGCGGCCACGGCAGGCTGGACGCGTAACCCTTCCCGCGATAGACGTCGGTGAGAATGCGATCCCGGTCGATCGCGTAGGCGATCGCCTGCCGGACCCGGACGTCGTTCAGTGGCGGTGCGGAGACGTTGATCCCGATGTACTGATCGGACTCGGCCCCCTCCAGCACGTGGGACCGGAATCCGCCGCGGGAGACGGCGAGTTCGGCGTCGAGGGAGGGCAGGCCGTAGGCGGCGTCGATCTGACCGGTCCGCAACTTGGTCACCAGCGCCTGATCGTCGGACACGACGGCGAACGTCACACCGTCCAGGTGGGGCGGACCACCCCAGTAGTCGGCGTTGCGGGCCAGCGACAGCGCGACCTTCGGCTGCCAGGAGACGAACGTGAACGGCCCGGTGCCGTTGAACACCCGCCCCTCCTTCAGGCCGTCGACGGTGTCGCCGTCGAGGATCGGCGCGACGGCCAGCAGGTCGAAGATGTTCCCGGTCGGCTGGGACAGGGTGAGCACGATGCGGTGGGGGTCGCTGGTGTCGAACCCGGTGATCGTTGCGGCGGTGCGCCGGAACTGCGCGTTCCAACTGGGATCGGTGTAGGTCCGCAACGTGAATTCGACGTCCCTCGACGTGAACTCCTTGCCGTTGTGGAAACGGACATCGTCACGCAGCGCCAACTCCAGCCGGCGTCCGTCGTCCGACAACTGCCACGACGTGGCCAGCCGGGGCTCCGGATCGAGACTGTCGTGCGGGTACTGGACCAGGGTGTCGAAGACGTTGGCCGACACCCCGCCGTTGGTCGGGTTGTTGCCCAGCGACAGGAACGTCGCGGGGATCAGGTCGGCGCCGACACCGATCCGCGCCGTCCCGCCGGTGGGCACGTCCTGTCCCGGTTGGAGTTCCGCTGCCGTACCCGACCGCTGCAGGCCGACCGCCGAGGTGCAGCCCGAGGCCAGCACGACGAGCGCGGCGACCACCGCCGTGACGAGAACGCCTCGCCGCCGGCGCGCGGTCGACGTGGGGAAACGAGAAGACATAGCTGTGTCCTAAGGGTCACCCGAAGGGAAATGGAAAGGCAGGGATACGCGGGACCCGTGAACACCCCGGACCGAGAAGTCCGGACGACGAGAGGCGTGAGGGGACGTTCAGCTACGGCAGCGACACCGCACGCAGGCGCGGTCACAGCTGGTCGGAGTACCCATGGGATCGAAGCTAGCACCGGCCCGGACGCGCGACCAAGCTCGCACAGTGGTTGAAATCTTCATGATTCTAAGTACTCGACGGGCCCGCGAGCGACCGTAGTATTTCCCGGATTGAACGGGGAAATATTTCTCCGATTCTCTGGGGAAACACGCCCCGGGTAGTGAAAGGGATTGTGATTGTGACGGATTCGACAGCGATCGGAAACAGGCAGGGTTCCGGCGAACAGCAGATCCCGTCGGGCGCGCGAGGGTACGACGGATTCGGCGGACACGTCGGGCGGACCAGTGCGGAGTCGACGCCGTGGTGGAAGCCGGAGGCGAAGGCCCCGGCCGGCGCGCCGAACATCGTGGTGATCCTCATTGACGACATGGGATACTCGGACATCGGGCCGTTCGGCTCCGAGATCGACACCCCCAACCTCAACCGTCTCGCCGACAGCGGCTACCGGCTGTCGAACTATCACACCACCTCGGTCTGCTCACCGGCCCGCGCCGCGCTGCTCACCGGCCTGAACCCGCACCGTGCCGGGTACGGCAGCGTCGCGAACTTCGACCCCGGCTTCCCCGGACTGCGGATGGAACTGGCCGACGACGCGCTCAGCCTCGCCGAGATTCTGCGCGCGAACGGGTACGCCACGCATGCGGTCGGGAAGTGGCATCTCGCGCGCGACACCAACCTCGCGCCGGGACGCACCCGCGACTCCTGGCCGCTGCAGCGCGGATTCGACAGCTACTACGGGTCGCTCGAAGGGATGAATTCGTTCTACTACCCGAACGAGCTGATCTCCGACAACTCGGTGGTCGACGTCGAGGAATATCCGTCGGACTACTACGTCACCGACGACATCACGGACAAGGCCGTCGCCCGCATCAAGAGCCTGCGCGCCCACGACGCCGACAAGCCGTTCTTCCTGTACTTCTCGCACATCGCCATGCACGGGCCGCACCAGGCCAAGCCCGAAGACCTCGCGAAGTATCGCGGCCGCTACACCGAGGGCTGGGACGCCGTGCGACGCAACCGGTTCGACGCGCAGGTCGAGGCCGGATTCTTCCCTCCCGGAACGCCGATCGCCGAGCGGAACACCGAACCCGGCTACGACGCCCCGCCGTGGGACGAACTCACCGAAGAGGAGCAGTCACGGTTCGTCCGGTACCAGGAGGTCTACGCCGCCATGGTCGACAGCATCGACCAGAGCGTGGGCCGGGTCCTCGACACCCTCGACGAACTCGGTGAAACCGACAACACCATCATCGTGTTCACCTCCGACAACGGCGGCACCGCCGAAGGTGGTGCGGCGGGGACCCGTTCGTACTTCAGTCAATTCGTGCACGGGCCGGTACCAAATGACTGGGTGCGTGACGTCCCGCACGACGAGGAACTGATCGGCTCGGAGAAGATCGGCGTCCACTACCCGCGCGGCTGGGGTCAGGCGTCGAACACGCCGTTCCGGTTCTACAAGGGCCAGACGTTCGCCGGCGGTGTGCGGGTGCCGTTCCTGCTGTCCTGGCCTGCCGGGCTCCGGCGCGACGAGGGCGACACCGGGCTGCGCAAGCACTACTCGTACGTCACCGACATCACCCCGACCCTCCTGGACCTCGCCGGACTGGAGACGCCGACCCACCGGAACGGGCTTCCCGCCCAGGAGCGGGACGGCGTCAGCATCGCCGAGATCCTCCGGGACGCCGCGCAGCCGACCCCGCACACGGAGCAGTACGCCGAGTTCGGCGGTCACCGCGGGTTCTACCGGGACGGCTGGAAACTGCTGTCGCTGCACACGGATCCGACCCGGGTCGACGATCCGCAGTGGCAACTGTTCGACGTCGAATCCGACCCCGCCGAGACCACGGACGTCGCGCACCTCTTCCCCGAGAAGGTGCAGGAACTCGCCGAGGCGTGGGATCGCGCGGCCTGGCACAACACCGTGTTCCCGATCCTCAACGACCGCAAGGCCGTGCAGCGCCGGCCCGACGAGCGCCGGCTCGCGGAACCGGTGAAGATCCTCGCGGGCACACCCACGCTGGAACGCTACCGGTCCAGTGTGCTGGTCCAGTACCGCGACTTCACCATCGACGTCGCCACCCACGAGATCGCCGCAGGCGACGAGGGTGTGCTCGTCGCGCACGGCGATCCGCACGGCGGTTACGTGCTCTACGTCGAGGACGGTCGAATCGTGTTCGCGGTCAACAGCTACGGCCGCATCGCGTACACGTCGGCGCCCCTGGGCGAGGGTGTGGTCGGCGTGCAGGTGCGGGCCGAGGCCACCGAATCCGTTCGGTGGAACTTCACCGTCGCGCTCACCGACGCGGCCGGGGTGACCACCGACGTCGCCACCCTCGACGACCAGTTTCAGCTCGTCGGCATGGCGCCGTGGACCGGGATCTCGGTGGGTGTCGACGCCCGCGGACCGGTGGTGTGGGATCTGCGGGAACGGCGCGGGACGTTCCGGTTCACCGGCCGACTGCAGTCGGTCACCTACACCCCCGGACCGGTGCGGGTGCCCGAACCGGTCATCCAGGAGGTCGAGGAACTGGCGGAGGCGATGGCCGACTGAGGGGTCGGCCGGGCGCGCACTAATCGCGCCCGGCCGACCGGCGGCTTCCGGTCAGTTGTCGCTGTCGTTGTTGCCCTCGGAGTCCCTCTTGCCGTCGGAGTTCCGGCGCCAGTGGGTGAACCGATCCTTGATATCGGCCGCGACGTCGCCGACACCGTTGCCGACGGCGTCGACGGTGGTGCCCAGTCCGCTGCCGATCTCGCGAAGCATGCGGATCAGCGGGTCGTTGGACGCGTCGAAATTCTGCTTGTACGTCTTCGCTGCCTTGCGGAACTCTTCGCTGATCTTGGCGTCGTCGTCCTCGTGCCGGCGCGGATATTCGCCGCGCAGGATCGCCGCGTAGGCGCCGCTGTCCACCCACTTCTTCAACTCGGCGGCCCGCAGCACCGAGAACGGGTGGGCGAGCAGTTCGATGTTGAGGAGCTTGAGGACGCCGTCGCGGAGGTCACCGCTGGCCTCGTATTCGGCGGCCTGGGCCAGGAACGCGTCGGTGTCGATCTCACTCACCCGGGAACCGCCGGCCAGCTTCAGCTGCACGCGGAGTGCGGTGTGGACGTCCTGCCCGCACAGCAATCCGGCACGGTCGCCGGACAGTTCGGACTTACGCTGCCATTCCATGAGCGCGGCGATGATCGCGCGCAACGCCCACCCGCCGATGGGCATCCAGCCGATGGTCCCGGCCAGCCGCATCAGATGCATGAGGATCGTGCGATACACCGCGTGCCCGGACAGCGCGTGACCGAGTTCGTGACCGATGACGAACCGCTGCTCTTCGTAGTTCATCGCGTCGAGCAACCCGGTGGTGACCACGATGAACGGCCGGTCCATGCCGATGGTGAAGGCATTCACCACCGGGGTCTGCAGCACGAACAGCTCAGGGGTCTCGTCGGCACCGAGGATCCGCACACAGTCGCTGCGGAGGTCGTGGAGATCGCTGAACTGCCGTTCGTCGACGCGCACCGACGTGGCCAGGTACATCAGCCGGTGCTGACGTTCCTGCAGCAGACCCGAGATGGTCCGGAAGACGGTGTCGAACCCCTTCAGCGTGCGCAGGGTGACAAGCGCCGCCCGGTCCGCGGGGTGCTCCCACGCGCGCGAACTGATGTCCGGGAACGCCGTGCGAACGCGGTCTGGTGTGGTGGTCAAATCGATCCCCCTGAGTTGGTGTGCGCGGTGAACAGCCCTCCCGGTCAGGGTAGCGCCGGGCGGTATCGACGGCGGTCGTGCTGGGCATTTTGCCAACCGTCGGCCGCGGCGTCGGCTCCGAAAATGCGCAGGATGCTCAAACTTGAGCATTGGTATTGCTCAAAGTGCGTTCCGATGTTCGACTGTTGTGAGAGATCTGCACACAGGACCTCGAAGATGCGGTGAGGTTGGTTCCCACAGGTCCGCCTGCCCGTCACCGCCGATCCGCCTCGCTCACGAACTGGGCCGAGGAGGATCGGATCCGGTGCCAGGAACTCACAGGCAAGGACGAAACCATGAACGACGCCCGCACGATCGATGCCCACACGAACCAACTCGCCCCGCGCTCGATCACTCCGGAAGCACTCGTCGAGATCGAGCAGCGGGTGTTGTGGTTGGCGACGTCGATGATCCACCACGCCAACCGGGTTCGCCCGAACCCGACCGGGCTGAAGGTCGGTGGGCATCAGGCGTCGTGTGCGTCGATCGCGACGATCATGACCTCGCTGTGGTTCGAACAACTCCGGCCGGGGGACCGGGTGTCGGTGAAACCGCACGCATCGCCGGTGCTGCACTCCATCAACTACCTGCTGGGGGAGTTGGATGAGAAGTACCTGACGACGTTGCGGGAGTTCGGTGGCCTGCAGTCCTACCCGTCGCGGGCGAAAGATCCGGATCCGGTGGACTATTCGACCGGCTCCGTCGGGATCGGTGCGACGGCCCCGATCTGGGGTGCCATCGCCCGACGGTACGTCGACACCACCATCGGCGGCGCCGGCACGGGCCGGCAGTACTCCCTGGTCGGGGACGCGGAACTGGACGAGGGCGCGGTGTGGGAGGCGATCCTCGACACCTCGGTCGCCGAACTCGGGGAGATCGTGTGGATCGTCGATTTGAACCGGCAGTCGCTGGACCGGGTGGTCCCCAACATCGCCGCCGGCCGGCTCGAGGCGATGTTCTCCGCCGCCGGGTGGCAGGTGCTGACCGTGAAGTTCGGGACGCTGCTGGAGTCGTTGTTCACCCGGGCGGGTGGTCCGGCGCTGCGGTCGCGGATTTTGGATATGCCGAACCCGGAGTATCAGCGGCTGCTGCGCTGCGGCGCCGAGGAACTGCGCCGTCGTTTGCCCGGCGACGGCATTGACGCTTCGGCGATCGCGGCCCTGATCGCCGAGTTGGATGACGACACCCTGCTGCGGGCGATCCGCAACCTCGGCGGGCACGATCTCGACGCCCTCCGGGCGGCGTACGCGCGGATCGACGACACCCGCCCGACGGTGATCATCGCCTACACCATCAAGGGCCGCGCCCTGCCGACGCAGGGGCATCCGCAGAATCACTCGTCGCTGCTGACGGTGGAGCAATACCAGCAGTTGGCGGCCGAGTTGGGGATGGACCCGAACGATCCGTGGGCGCGGTTCGCCGCCGATAGTGTGCCCGGTCGGGTGTGCGCGGCCACCGCGGAGACGTTGACGCGCAAGAAGGTCGAACTCGCCACCCCGCCGTCGGTCCCCGCGGACATCGGGCGCACCCCGTCGGGGACGTCCACGACGCAGGCGGCGCTGGGGCGGGCGCTGCTGGATCTGTCCCGTCAGGCCCCGGACGCGGCGAAGCGGGTGGTCACGGTCAGCCCGGACGTGTCGTCGACGACGAACCTGGCGGGCTGGCTGAACAAGGTCGGGGTGTGGTCACCGAACGAGCGGCGCAACTGGTTCGACGACGACGCCGAGACGATCATGCACTGGCGGGAGAAGCCGACCGGGCAGCACATGGAGTTGGGGATCGCCGAGACCAACCTGGTCGGGTTGATGGGCGAGCTCGGCGCCACCTGGAGCCGGTGGGGGCAGCCGCTGTTCCCGATCGGGGTGATGTACGACCCGTTCGTCGAACGGGCCCTCGAACCGTGGTCGTACGGGATTTATGCGGGCGGGCAGTCGATCCTGGTCGGCACCCCCTCCGGTGTGACCCTGGCCGCGGAGGGTGGGGCGCATCAGTCGATCAAGACGCCGTCGATCGGGCTCGAGCAGCCGGGGTGTGTGAGTTTCGAGCCGGCGTTCGCGATCGACACCGAATGGACGTTGCTCGACGGTATTGGCCGGTTGGGTCGCCCGGATGGGTCGTCGTCGTATCTGCGGCTCTCGACCCGGCCGGTGGATCAGACCCTGGCGAATGTGCCGTCGGATCCGGCGGCGCGGGAGCGTCGCCGCCGGCAGGTGGTGGCGGGGGCGTACAGCCTGCGGCATGCGGAGCGGCCGGTGGTGACGTTGGTGGGGATGGGTGCGGTGATCACCGAAACCCTGATTGCGGCGGACCGGTTGGCGGAGCAGGGCATTGCTGCGGATGTGGTGTGTGTGACCAGTGCGGGACTGTTGTTCGAGGCGGTGCAGGCGCGGCGTGGTCTGACCGAGGGGTCGTCGTGGATTTTGGATCAGGTGTTCCCGGCGGGGCGGGCGGCGCCGATGGTGACCGTTCTGGACGGGCACCCGCACACTTTGGCGTTCCTGACCGGCATCAACCAGGTGCCCGGGGCGGCGCTGGGGGTCAGCAGGTTCGGGCAGGTCGGGTCCCTCGACGAGGTGTACCGGTATCACGGTATCGACACCGACAGCATCGTCCGCGCCGCCCTCGACCTCACCGACTGAAAGCTGCCGTGTCCGTCGTGGATTCACGGTGCGCGTGGGACGATGACCCGGTCGTGGCGGCGTGGGCCGGGTTGCCGCGGTTGGAATCACGCGTGACCGCGGATGCGTGCGTCGTCGGGCTCGGTGGTTCCGGTCTCGCCGCCGTCGAGGAACTGACGGCCCGCGGACTCACGGTCGTCGGCCTCGATTCCGGTCGCGTTGCCTCGGGCGCGGCCGGACGGAACGGCGGATTCCTGCTGGGTGGTCCGGCGGTGTTCCTGCATTCGTCGGTCGCCGAGTGGGGTGCGGCGTCGGTGGACCTGTACCGGGCGACGCTCGCCGAACTCGACCACCTCGCCGACGTCCTGGGCCCCGACGTGATCACGCGAACCGGGTCGATCCGGCTGGCCGGACTCCCCGGCGATCCCGTCGACGACGCCGAGGCCGCCGAGCGGGCAGCAGAACTGAAGGACTGCGCCAACCTCGCACAGGCACTGCGGGACAATGACATCGCAGTCGAAACCTACGACGGGGAACTGGGGCAGGGGATATTCCTGCCCGACGACGCGGCGACGAACCCGTCGCGCCGAGTACTGGGTCTCGCATCGATACTGCGGAATTCGGCCAGTCTGTACGAGAATTCGCCGGTCACCGCACTCGAGCCCGGAGTCGTGCACACCGCGCACGGCACGGTGAGCGCACCGGTGATTCTGGTGGCCGTGGACGGGAGGCTCGAGCAGGTACTTCCGGAACTAGCCGGCCGAGTCCGCACCGCGCGACTGCAGATGCTCGGCACCGCACCCGGACTGCCGCCGCGGCTGCCGTGCCCTGTGTACGGGCGGTGGGGATACGACTACGCCCAGCAATCCGCCGACGGCCGACTGCTGGTCGGCGGTGGCCGCGACCTGTTTGCCGACGCCGAGTGGACGTCCGACACGGAGCCGACCCGGCCGGTGCAGTCCCACATCGAGAGGGTGGCCGAACGGATGGCCGGCCGACCGGTGTCGGTGACACGGAGATGGGCGGCGTCCGTCGGCTTCACTCCCGACGGTCGTCCCCTGTGCTGCGAGGTGCGTTCCGGCGTCTTCGCGGTCGGAGGGTACAACGGAACCGGCAACCTGGTCGGGCCCGTCGCCGCCCGGGCCGCGGTCGCACTGGCGCTGGACGGAATCGCGCCGCCGAGCTATCTGGTTGCGTCGGTGGCCAACTGAATCCGACGCCTCTGCCACCCACCGGGCTCGCCGCGCTGATCGACACCCTCACCGCGATCTACGCTGACGCGTCGCCTAGCGGCGCGCGCCGGTGACCATCGTCGCGTCGGGCGAAATGCCGGCGCGAATTCCGATCGCACCGGCCTCGCCGCGGTTGGTGACGTCGAGTTTCTGCAGCACGCTGGCGACGTGAAACTTGACCGTGCTCTCGCTGATGCCCAGTTCGGAGGCGATGGCCTTGTTGCGTTTGCCGACCGTCAGGTGCGCGAGGACTTCGAGTTCCCGGGGATTGAGGGTGGACAACAGGTGCTCGTCCGGGCGAGCGGCCGGGGGATCCAGCGGAATCACGAGCGACACCCGACTACCCCACCCGGCGATGCTCTCGATGTCGACGCGGCCGCGCAGGGTGTGTAGTCGCCCGGCCAGTTGCCTGGTGAGGGCGCTGCCGTCGATCGCTCCGGAGCCCTGGTCGCGAACTTCGAGCAGCACGTTGTCGCCGTCGCAGTCCCATGCGACCCGTAGCCGGGCCAGCACCGGTTGCGCCCCGAACGCCAGGACGATGGTGCGGACCATGGCCCTGGCCGCATGCGCGATCTCGCCCGGGAGCGGTCGCCCGTCCGCCGGGGGCTCGACGTAGTCGATCTCGACCTCGCAATGCCGCAGCAGCGGACGTAGCTCTCCCTGTAACCGGGCGAACGCGGTGGTCACCGCCTCCTCGGAGAGGGCGCGGTCGGCGTCGCCCGCCGACCGCAGCGCGATCAACGCCGCCGACGCCGTCTCACTCGCGGTGATGCGGGAGCGGCGATCGTCGAGGTCGTTGGATCGCAGTGTCCCCAGGATCGAGGACAGGGTGGCGTCGTGAATTTCGGTGAGTTCGGCGATGGTGCGGGCCCGTTCACTGGACGCGGCGCGGGACTCGGCGAGGTAGTCGGGGCTGGCCTGCGCGACCTGCTGACGGATCGAGGTGGCGACGAACCCGAACAGGGCGACGATCAGGTCCGGGTCGGGCGGTTCCGGTTGCACCCTCTTCGGCACGATGACCAGCAAGGTGTCGGTGGCATCGCGCACCACCCAGAGCGGGCGCCGGGCCCCTCCGAGAATGTGGACCCCGTCGACAACCGTGCCGAGGTCGGTCGACTTCTTCAGGGCGTCGAGTTCGTCGATGGTGACGCGGTCGACGATCTCCCGGTTCCCGGCGACCTTCCGTGGTCGCCCGGTGCATTCACACGTGAAGATCACCAGCGCCTCATGGGACCACAGCGAGGTCAGATACCGGGAGAAGCGCGCCGCGATGTCCGGCAGCGGGCCCGTGATCACCGCGCGCATGTCCGCCCACGACTGCGCTTGCTTCCGATCGGTGTCCTCGACGCTTACCACGGGATCCACCGTAGGGCCGATCGGTGTGCGGCGGCACTGGCCATCCGGCCAGCGCGCACTCGTCGAGCGACCGGGTGCCGTCGCGGTGCGGGCTCGGCAATCTTGTCTCCACGACCGGACCCGCTATACCGAGGAGGATCATGACCGTCACCATCGAAGACACTCGAACACGGTTCGACGATGGGCGTCGCATCGTGCTGAACGAGAACGAGCGGCTGCTCAATTCCGTTGCCGCCGAACAGTGGGACCGTGCCGGCGCGCTGATCACCTCTGCCAGCGCGGTGTTCGTGATCGGCAACGGACGCAGCGGCCTGGCCGTGCAGATGGCCGCGATGCGCCTGATGCACCTCGGCCTGCGCGTCCACGTGGCCGGTGAGGTCACCGCCCCCGCCGTCGGATCGGGCGACGTCCTGATTGCCGTGTCGGGGTCCGGGACCACCGCCTCGGTCATCGGCGCCGCCGACACCGCCCGGAAGGTCGGCGCCTCCGTCGTCGCGGTCACCACCGCCGCCGAGTCGCCGCTCGCGCAGCGGGCCGACGAGATCCTCGTGCTCCCGGCGGCCGACAAGCAGGACCACAGCGCCGCCATCACCGCGCAGTACGCGGGCAGCCTGTTCGAGCAGTCCGTCCTCCTCGCCTTCGACGCGCTGTTCCAGGCGCTGTGGTCGCACGCGGACCAGACCGCCGAACGGCTGTGGGAACGCCACGCCAACATCGGCTGAACCAGCACCACCCTCTGAACCCCCAAAGAAAGAAACAGGAGAAATACATGACGAAGCTGCAGGTAGCAGTCGACCTTCTCACCACCGCCGACGCGCTGGCCCTGACCAACAAGGTCGCCCCGTACGTCGACATCATCGAACTGGGCACCCCGCTGATCAAGAGCGCCGGCCTCAGTGCCATCAGCGCGATCAAGGCTGCGCACCCGGACAAGGAGGTCTTCGCCGACCTCAAGACCGCCGACGCCGGTTTCCTGGAGGCCGACCTCGCGTTCTCCGCCGGTGCCGACCTGGTCACCGTCCTCGGTGCCGCTGGTGATGCCACCATCAAGGGTGCTGTCGAGGCCGGTCAGAAGCACGGCAAGAAGGTCGTCGCCGACCTGATCGGTGTCGAGAACCGTGTCGAGCGGGCCCGCGAGATCGCCAAGCTCGGTGTCGCGTTCGTCGAGATCCACGCCGGTCTCGACGAGCAGGCCCAGCCCGGCTACTCCATCCAGACCCTGCTCGACGACGGCAAGATCGCCGGCGTCCCGTTCTCGGTCGCCGGTGGCGTGAAGGTCGACACCATCAAGGCCGTGCGCGATGCAGGTGCCGATGTCGCCGTCGCCGGTGGCGCCATCTACAGCGCTGCCGACCCGGCCGCTGCAGCGAAGGCACTCAAGGACGCACTCACCAAGTAGTCTTCCGACACCCGAAATACCCTGAGCAGGATCGCTGCTCAGGGTATTTCGCGTGTCCGGGAACGACAAAAGACAGGTGAGCGGCAAAGCGTGCCGGGGCACACTTTGCCACGCACGTGGGGCGCACAAGGTCCGGTCGACCCTCATCGGGTCGACCGGACCAGTGCGCTGAAACCTAGAGCGTGCGCCACACCCGGCCGGAGCGGCTCAGGATGTCGTCGGCGGAAGCGGGGCCCGAGGTGCCCGCCGGGTAGGTATCCGGCCCGCCGTGCGTGGCCCAGTGCTGCAGCAGGGGGTCGATGATCCGCCAGGAGTGCTCGACTTCCGCGCGGCGGGGGAACAGTGTTCCGTCCCCGCGGAGGACGTCACCGATCAGCCGCTCATATGCCTCCGGCGCCGGATCGAACACCGACCGGAAGTCCATGCCCAAGCTCACCGGCTGGATCTGCATGCCACCGCCCGGGCGCTTGGCGCCGATGTGCAATTCGATCCCGTCGTCGGGTTGGACGCGGAAGACCAGCACGTTCGAGACCCCGGCGGCGCGGGCCGCGGGCGACCCGTGAGCGGGCGGCGTGAACGTGACCGCAATCTCGGTGGTCCTGCGCGCCAGCCGTTTTCCGGTGCGGATGTAGAACGGCACCCCCGCCCAGCGGCGGGTGGTGATCCCGACGGTCAGGGCGGCGAAGGTTTCGGTCGCCGAGTCGGCAGGGAACCCGTCCTCCTCCGTCAGACCCGGAACCAGAACGGTGTCGTCGATGCCGGGCCCGTACTGGCCGCGGGCCGACGTCTCATCCAGGGGGCCGAGTAGCTCGGTGGCGGAAAGGATCTTGACCTTCTCGGCGGCGATGCTGTCGGCGTCGAAGCCGACGGGTTCCTCCATCGCGATCAACGCCAGCAACTGGAGCAGGTGGTTCTGGATGACGTCGCGGGCGGCGCCGACGCCGTCGTAATAGCCGGCCCGTCCGGTCACGCCGACACTCTCGGCCATCGTGATCTGCACGTGGTCGATGTGCCGGTTGTTCCACAGCGGTTCGAACATCCCGTTCGCGAACCGCAGCGCGAGGATGTTCTGTACCGTTTCCTTGCCCAGGTAGTGGTCGATGCGGTAGATCGACGACGGCGGAAAATGCTGGGCCAGTACGACCTCGAGCGCCCGGGAGCTCGGCAGGTCGTGACCGAACGGCTTCTCGACCACCACCCGTCGCCACCCGTGTGTGGGCCGGTTCAACCCGACGACCGCAAGCTGGCCGCACACGGTGGCGAACGCGGAGGGCGGGACCGACAGGTAAAAGGCGTAATTGTCCGGCTTGCCGCGGCGCTGATCGAGGACGGTCAACAGCGAAGCCAGCCGCGTGAATGCGCCCGGATCGTCGAACGACCCCTCGACCAGATGGATCCGCTGCGTCAGGGCCTGCCAGACCGCGGGGTCGAACGGCCGCCGCGCGTGAGCGATCACCGACTCCCGCAACACCGGCTCGCTCCGCGAGGTGTCGCGGGCGAATCCGACGAGGTCGAACCCCGCGGGTAGCTGACCACAATGAGCGAGATCGTAGATGGCGGGAACCAGTTTCTTGCGGGCCAGATCACCGGTGATGCCGAAGATCACCAGCGAAGACAAGTCGGCCACGGGGCCGATGTCACCGATCACCAGTTCCCCGCCGACGCGGCCACCGACCTCGCTTGCGAGCGGGACGCTCTGCTGCACTTCAGACACGGTCACTTCTGCTGCACTCCGTACATTCGCTCCTCGACAGGCGCATTCAGACAATGCGTCGGCTATCAGTGTCGGAGCGGCGAGCCGCGAAAGCACTTGGCCGGGCGACCAGTAGCGGCTCCCCATCCGGTCAGGTGAACCGGGCGTCGCACGGTACTACACATAGAGCAGGTACTCGACGGATCGACGGCGAAAGTGAAACGGTGACGATGAAACTCGGTTTGGTAGGGCTCGGTCGGATGGGATCGAACATGCGCGAACGTCTGCGTGAGAAGGGGCACGACGTCCTCGGCTACGATCCGAATCCCGACGTCAGCGACGTCCGCAGCCTCGAGGAACTCGTCGAGGCCCTTCCCGAACCCCGGGCTGTGTGGGTGATGGTGCCTGCCGGCGCGCCCACCCGTCAGGTGATCGAGCACCTCTCCCGGCTCCTCGCCCCCGGCGACGTGGTCGTCGACGGCGGCAACTCCCGGTTCACCGACGACAAGGTGAACGCAGCCCTGCTCGCCGAATACGACGTCCGCTACGTCGACTGCGGCGTCTCCGGCGGCGTCTGGGGACGTCAGAACGGGTATGCCCTGATGGCCGGTGGCCACGAAGAGGACATCACAAGGCTGCTACCGATTTTCGACGCCCTCCGTCCCGACGGGGACCGTGCGGACTCGTTCGTCCATGCCGGCGGCATCGGCGCCGGGCACTACGCGAAGATGGTGCACAACGGGATCGAATACGGGCTCATGCAGGCGTACGCCGAAGGCTACGAACTCCTCGCGGCCGAAGAATCCATCGCCGACGTCCCGGCGGTGCTGCGGGCCTGGTCGCAGGGCACCGTGGTGCGCTCCTGGCTGTTGGACCTCCTCGTCCAGGCCCTGTCCGAAGACCCGGGGCTGAGCTCGATCTCCGGGTACACCGAGGACTCGGGTGAGGGCCGGTGGACCGTCGAGGAGGCGATCGCCCACGCCGTCCCCGCCCCCGTGATCACCGCGGCACTGTTCTCCCGGTTCGCGTCCCGTCAGGACGACTCCCCGGCGATGAAGGCGGTCTCCGCGCTGCGCCGGCAGTTCGGTGGGCACGCCGTCCGCAGCGCCGAGCCTGTCGAGGTCGCGTGACCCGTGACCGCGACGTCCGTATCACCGAGCATCACAGCGTTTCTCGAATGGCAACGGCTGCAGGACCACTACAGTGACATCGCCTCGGTGCATCTGAGGGAATTGTTCGGCACCGACCCCCGGCGCGGCGCGGATCTGACGGTCACCGCCGGTGATCTGTTCATCGACTACAGCATGAGCCGCATCGACCGCGACACGGTGCCGCTGCTCGCCGCGCTGGCTCGTGCCGCCGGCCTCGAGGACCACCGCGACTGCATGCTTCGCGGAAACCAGGTCAACACCACGGAGAACCGGCCCGCCCTGCACACCGCGTTGCGGCTGCCGCCATCTGCGGAACTGTCTGTGGATGGGCGCGACGTCGTCGCCGACGTGCATCGGGTGCTCGACCGGATGGCCGACTTCACCGACCGGGTGCGCAGCGGCCGGTGGCGGGGTGCCACCGGCCGGCGCATCACCACCGTCGTCAACATCGGAATCGGCGGCTCCGACCTCGGCCCGCGGATGGTGTGCCAGGCGCTGCGCCCCTACTCCCACCCCGATCTGTCGGTGCGGTTCGTCTCCAACGTCGATCCGGCAGACCTGCTGGCTGCCCTCGACGGCCTCGACCCCGCGACCACCCTGTTCGTCGTCGCGTCGAAGACCTTCACGACGATCGAGACCCTTACCAATGCCACTGCGGCCCGGTCCTGGGTCACCGGCGCGCTCGGGGAGGATGCGGTCGACCGGCATTTCGTCGCCGTGTCCACCAACGCGGCGAAGGTGGCCGAGTTCGGCATCGACCCGGCCAACATGTTCGAGTTCTGGGACTGGGTCGGCGGCCGCTACTCGATCGGCTCGGCAATCGGCCTGCCGGTGATGCTCGCGATCGGACGAGGTGCGTTCGGCGACTTCCTCGCCGGCATGCACACCGTGGACCGGCATTTCGCGACGACGCCGCTCGAGTCGAACGCACCGGTTCTGCTCGCTCTGCTGGGCTTCTGGTATTCGAACTTCTTCGTCGCCGAGACCCGGGCGGTCCTGCCCTACGCCAACGACCTCGCAGCCCTGCCCGCGTATCTGCAGCAACTCGCGATGGAATCGAACGGCAAGTCCGTGCAGCTGAACGGAACGCCGACCGACGTCTCCACCGGGGCGATCTGGTGGGGTGAGCCCGGCACCAACGGGCAGCACGCCTTCTACCAGCTCCTGCACCAGGGCACCCGCCTGGTCCCGGTCGACTTCCTCGGATTCGCCGAACCGGCCGGCGATCTGCCGCTGAGCGACGGCAGCGGCAGCATGCATGACGTTCTGGTCAGTAACCTGCTCGCCCAGCGCAGAGTACTCGCATTCGGCCGTACCCCCGCGGATCTCGCCGCCGACGGGGTCCGCGAAGACCTGATTCCCCACAAGGTGATGGCGGGGAACCGTCCGTCGACCACAATTCTCGCGCCCGAGCTGAGTCCCGGCGTGCTCGGCCAGCTGATCGCGCTCTACGAGCACCAGGTCTTCACCGAAGGTGTGCTGGCCAACATCAATTCGTTCGACCAGTGGGGCGTCGAACTCGGCAAGGATCAAGCCCTGCAACTACACCGGGCAGTCGGTGGGGACGGGGTCGCCGAGGGAGTGGACAGTTCCACCGAATCGATCGTGCAGTGGTACCGGGCAATCCGCGACGGCTCCCCGCGGACGTGATCGATGGTGCTCCGATGAGTGTCAGCGCATCATCTCGCTCCGGATGGCGTCCTGGACCTTCCCGCGAGTCGCAGCGATGCTGCCCGCCATCGCGGCGAGATCTGCGCTTCGGTTGAACGACTCGGTGTGTTGCGACAGCTCCTCGAGTTGTCGCAACACGTCCGGGCCCGCGACGACCTTCGCCTGGCTGAGCAGGCCGTCCAATTCCTCGGTTCCGATTGCCTCCACCTCCGCAGCGAGATTCGGAGCCCCCGAATGTGCTTGTGCTGCGAGGCGGGACGTCGCTCGCAGCAGTTCTGCATAGATGGCGAGCCGCAGTTTCATGAGCTGGTCTTTCCGCGCATTCTTGCTGCGCAGGCGTTCCGCGATCCACGGTGAGACAGCCGTGCCGATTATCCCGGCGATGCCCATCCACATGATCGGATTCACGATCCGTCCCTCCAGTGCATCTGTCGTGCCGAATTCGGAACGCTCCCGCTCAGTCCTCGTTGTCGCCGAAGATGGCCTTGGCTTCGAGGTACTCGGCGAGGCCGAATTTGCCGAACTCGCGGCCGTTCCCCGATTGTTTGTAGCCGCCGAAGGGCGCATCGAAGGCCAGCGGTGCCCCGTTGACGTGGACCATCCCGGTTCGCAGTTTCCGGGCGACGTTCCGTGCGCGCTGTGGATCGCGCGAGGAGACCATGCCCGAGAGCCCGTACGTGGTGTCGTTCGCGATGCGGATTGCGTCGGCCTCGTCCTCGTAGCCGATCAACATCATCACGGGACCGAAGATCTCCTCCCGTGCGATGGTCATGTCGTTCGTGACGTTCGCAAAGACGGTGGGCCGGACGAAGTATCCGGCGGAGAGTCCGTCCGGGCGGCCGACACCGCCTGCGACGAGCGTTGCGCCCTCGTCGATGCCCGTCTGGATCAGACGCTGAACCTTGTCGAATTGTGCTTGTGACACAAGGGGACCCACGGTCGTTCCCTCGGCGTCGGGAGGCCCGACGACGATATTCTCGGCAGCCGCCTTCGCGATCGCGCAGGCTTCGTTCATGCGGTCCGACGGGACCAGGATCCGAGAGCCCGCGTTACAGGACTGGCCCGCATTGACGACCACGCCCATCACGTCCCGGGTGATGACCTCGTCGAAGTCCGCGTCGACCAGCACGATGTTCGCCGACTTGCCGCCGAGTTCCTGCGCGACACGTTTCACGGTCGGTGCGGCATTCCGCGCGACGTCGACACCGGCGCGGGTCGATCCGGTGAACGACACCATGTCGACGTCCGGGTGCCTCGACAGGGCGGCGCCGACGGTAGGTCCGTCACCGTGAACAAGGTTGAACACACCGGCCGGGACACCCGCTTCGTGAAGGATCTCGGCGAAGATGATCGCATTGAGTGGCGCGATCTCGGACGGCTTCAGCACCATCGTGCAGCCGGCCGCCAGCGCGGGTGCGACTTTCGCGGCAATCTGATTGACGGGCCAATTCCACGGTGTGATGAACGCGCACACGCCGACCGGTTCGTGCACGACGGTTGTGGTGCCGACCTTCTCCTCGAATTCGTACCCGCGGAGCGCATCGAGGGCCGCGGCGAGGTGTGCCATGCCGCACGGCGCCTGAGCGGTCGCGGCGAGTCCCGCCGGTGCGCCCATCTCCCGGGTGATGGTCGTGGCGAGGTCGTTCATTCGCCGCCCGTAGACCTCGATGACCCTGCTCAGCAACTCGATTCGGTCGGCGCGTGTCGTCGACGCGTAACTGTCGAAGGCTGTGCGTGCGGCCGTGACGGCTCGGTCGACGTCCTTCTCGTCGCCCAGCGCGATGGAGGCGATGGCCTTCTCCGTCGCAGGGTTGACGACGTCGAGTGTGTCGGTGCCGATCGGCTCGACCCACTCGCCGTCGATGTAGAACTTGCGGGTGTTCTGCATGGTGCTCCCTCGTTGTCTGCCGTCCGGGTGTGTGCGGCATAGGACAACAATGGCTTCTCGCCGCTCGGACGTCTGTCCGCCGACGGGGCCTTCTCGAGGGTGAATGCGTTGTCCCCCGATCGGGGGACAACCCCGATGCGGGGCGGGTCTAGTCCTCGTGAGGGGAGGGGTCGGGGATCTCGTCCCTGCGGTAGTTGGGGAGCCTGCTCGCCGGCACCATGGCGATGGCGCTGAGCCCGGCCAGGGTGAGCAGCCCGATCTTGAGGGCGTCGAGTCGGGCGTCGATGTTGATCTGCACGGCGGCGTCGACCTGCACATCGGAGGCGGTGGTGGTGTCGAGGATCTCCTCGAGCCGGTCGTTGCTGATGAAGTTGATGTTGTCGAGGTCGACCTGTGCGACGAGGTCTTCGGGTAGGTCGACGTGACTGGCGACTGCCTGTCCGACGCCGATCGACAGCAGCGTCACCAGGAGCGCGCCTGCGAAGGCCGTGCCGACGGCGGACGCGAGGTTCTGGGTGGTGCCGCGTACCGACCCGACGTCGCCCGCGAGTTCCTTCGGGGCGGCTGTGACCAGCACGTTGAAGACGAGGGTGACGAGGGCGCCCTGTCCGATGCCGAAGACGATGAGCCCGAGGATGGTCGGGACGGTCTCCCAGTTGTTGGTCACCACGAACGAGAGCCAGATCAAGGCGCCGGTGGTCAGCGCGAAGGAGAAGCGGGCGATGACGCGGGGGCTGAACCGGCCGTAGAAGCGGACGACGAGCATGGCGGTGACGAACACGGTGATGTTGAACGGCATCATCGCCAGCGAGGTGTCGAACGGGGTTCGGCCCTGGACGATTTGAATGTAGAGGGGCACGGTGAAGTTCAGGGCCGCTTCGAGTGCGACGACGACGAACATCGCATACACGGCCGCGCGCTCGGTGGACGCCGACACCACCTCGAGGCTGATCAGGGGAACTCGGCCGCTGTCGGCGCGCCGTCGGGTCCAGACGAAGAACGCCTGCCCCAGGATGATTCCCAGCACGATCAGGACCGGGGCGCCGGAGACGCCGAGCACGCTGAAGGGTGCGGTGGGCGATGCCGTCAGCAGACCCCACGAGTTCAGATTGTTGAAACCCAGCGTCAGGGACATGACGGCGATACCGATGATGAACGCGCCGACGATGTCGATGCTGATGGCGTCGTTGCCGCGATCGGAGCGAAGCGTGAAGCTCAGCAGGAACACTGCGACGGCGACGACGATGAGGATGGCGAACACGGGCCGCCAGCCGACGAGAGTTCCCAGTGCACCACCGATCAGGAACGCGGACAGCCCGGAGAAGGCCCTCGCCGATCCGAGTGATCCGATCGCGGTCGCCTGCTGGGCGTCGCGATAGTTCTCGGCGATGAGGGCGACGAGGGCGGGCACGATGATCGCTGCCGCCGCCCCTGCGAGCGCTTGCGCCGCGATCACCCAGCCGATACTCGGCGAGAGAACCATCATCAGTTCCGCGACCGCGAACACGGCGACCATGACGCGGAAGATCAGCACCCAGCCGACTCGTTGTCCCAGCTTCGCGCCGACCATCACCAGCGCCGCGACCACCAGACCGTAGGTGACGATCGCGGTGCTCACCGTCGTCGGGGGAACACCGAAATCCTCGACCATGCCGCCCAGCGAAACCGGCAGCGCCGCGACGTTGAAGGACATGAGCACCTGCGCCAGGGCGAGTCCGATCATCGGACGCCACGACGCCTTCACCTGCTCGCTGGGATCACGCGGGCGGGACGTATCGGCGGGGATCGTCATGCTGACCTGCTTTCACGCGGAGGGTGGGGCCCGGACGCGAAGACGTTCAATCCGAGAGTCCGGGACAGGTAGGCAGTCGCCCGCTGCCCCCGAACGCTGTTGCCCGCGGAATCGAGTCGCGGGGAGAACGTGGCCAGCCCGGCCTTGCCCGGGGCGATCGTGACGATGCCGCCGGACACTCCGCTCTTTCCGGGCACACCGATCTCGAACAGCCATTCCCCGGAACGTTCGTAGAATCCGGTGGCGGCCAGCACCGACAGCGTGTCGCGGCAGATCGACTCGTCGACGACTCGTTCTCCCGTCACCGGGTTGACGCCGCCGTCGGCGAGAGTGGCGCCCATGATTGCGAGATCCCGGGTGTTCACCCGGAGTGAGCATTGTTTGGTGTAGACGTCGACGGCGTCCAGCGGGTCGACGTCCAGGCGGCCGTAGCTTTCGAGAAGCTGGGCGATTCCGCGGTTGCGCAGGTTCGTCGCCGCCTCCGATTCGTAGACGGTGACGTCGAGCGCCAACCGGCGCCCGGCGAAGCGGGAGAGACCGTCCTGGACGAACTCCCACTTCGCGGTGGGGGTGACCCCGGGAACGAGTGCGGTCGTCGCGATGGCGCCGGCGTTGACCATGGGATTCATCGGGTGGCCGTCGTTGAGTTCGAGGGCCACGACGGAATTGAACGCCAGGCCGGTGTTGTTCACCCCGATCCGTTCGCCCACCACCTCGTGGCCGATCTCCTGGCAGACGAGCGCGTACGTGAAGGCCTTGGAAATGGACTGGATCGAGAACTCGTGCGACGAGTCGCCGACGGCGTGCACACCCCCGTCGACCTCGGCGACGCAGATCCCGAACAGGTCGGGGTCGACTGCCGCGAGAATCGGGATGTAATCGGCCACGACTCCGCCCGTCGCGGCGGCAGCGCGCTCGTACGCGCCGTGCAGTAGCGACTCGACATCGTCCCAGCCGGGCAGAGCTCCCGTCGAGACCCGTTCCGGCACCCCGGTCACGTCCAACTCCATGGCCCCACCTCCGTCCTGACATTCTGACGCCGAAACACGTTCCTGTCCGGATAAGACCGGACACTGGTCGAGAAGGTGAGTGGAGCACGCGACCCTTGCCCGCCGCCCGGCGTCACAGGATGATCGGGTGATGGCCGAACAGATCGACGACTACTTCACCTCCGTGGTATCGGCGCTGGAGCGCGGCCGCTCGAGTGTTCGTCCGGAGGACCCGATCCGGCCGCCGTCCCCGTTGTCGGTGCAGGGCGCGCTGGACCTCTTCGACGCCCAACTCGGCAGCAGGCATCTCGATCTGGCGGCCCGGTGGTTGCGGTCGCAGGGTAAGGGGTTCTACACGATCGGCTCCTCCGGGCACGAGGGCAATGCCGCGGTCGCGGCGGCGCTGCGTCCGACCGATCCCGCTCTGCTGCACTATCGTTCCGGCGGATTCTTCCTCGCGCGGGCGCAGCAGGTGCACGGCACGGATCCGTTGCGCGACGTCCTCCTCGGTGTCGTGGCCGCGACGGAGGAGCCGATCTCGGGTGGCCGGCACAAGGTGTTCGGCCGCCACGATCTTTGCATCATTCCCCAGACCTCCACCGTTGCTTCGCATCTGCCGCGCGCGGTCGGTGTCGCGTTCTCGATCGCCCGCGCCCACAAGCTCCACCTGGTCTCGCCGTGGCCGGCCGACGCGGTGGCGGTGTGCAGTTTCGGGGATGCGTCCGCGAACCACTCGACCGCGGTCGGTGCGATCAACACCGCCGTCCACTCGGCCTACCAGGGGTTGCCGCTCCCGTTGCTGTTCGTCTGCGAGGACAACGGGATCGGGATCAGCACCAGGACTCCGACGGGGTGGATCGCCGCGAATTTCGGTGAGCGGGCGGGTCTGGAGTACTTCGAGGCGGACGGTTCCGACCTGCCTGCGGCGTACGCCACCGCGAAGCGCGCCGCCGACTGGGTGCGCAGTCACCGCAAGCCGGCGTTCCTGCACCTGCGGACCGTCCGGCTGATGGGTCACGCCGGATCCGATCTGGAGTCCGCGTACCGGACGTCCACCGAGATCACCGCCGACTTCGACCGGGACCCGGTGCTGTGCACCGCAAGTCTTCTGATCGGCGGCGGACACCTGAGTCCCACCGAGGTCCTCGCGCGGTACGAGGACACACGCGCGGAGATCCTCGGACTCGCCCGGGAAGTCGCCGAGCTACCTCAACTGGACAGTCCCGCGGCGGTGATGAGGCCCCTCACCGACACCGCCGAGCAGGCCGCCGCGGCGGTGCCGGAGCGCGTCGACCCGGCCGAGCGCGCGGAATTTCTCGGATCCCCGCTCCCGGAGGAAGAAGGCAGGCTGACCCTCGCCCTGGCGATCAACCGTGCCCTGCTCGACGTGCTCGCCCGCTGCCCGGAGGCGCTGGTGTTCGGTGAGGACGTGGCCCGCAAGGGCGGGGTGTACGGGGTGACCCGGGGTCTGATGAAGAAGGCCGGGTCGGCGCGCGTATTCGACACCCTGCTCGACGAGCAGGCGATCCTGGGTCTCGCGCTGGGAGCGGGGGTGACCGGGTTGCTGCCGATCCCGGAGATCCAGTACCTGGCGTATCTGCACAATGCGGCCGACCAGATCCGCGGGGAGGGTGCGACGTTGCAGTTCTTCTCCGACCGGCAGTACCGCAACCCGATGGTGGTGCGGGTTGCCGGGTACGGGTATCAGAAGGGCTTCGGCGGGCATTTCCACAACGACAACGCCGTCGCCGCACTGCGCGACATCCCCGGTGTGGTGGTGGCGTCGCCGTCCCGCCCCGATGACGCCGCCGCCATGATGCACACCTGTGTGGCGGCCGCGCGGACCGCCGGCGCGGTGTGCGTGTACCTGGAACCGATTGCGCTGTACCACATCCGGGATCTGTACGACGACGGCGACGGCCTGTGGCTGGCACCGTATCCGGATCCCGCGACGCAGGCCGAGAGTCACGTGCCGATCGGCTCGGCCCGCACCTACGGCGGCGGCACCGACCTGACGATCGTCACCTACGGCAACGGTGTGCGGATGAGCCTGCGGGTCGCGCGAAGGCTCGAGCGGGCGCACATCGCAGCCCGGGTGGTGGACCTGCGCTGGCTCGCACCGCTGCCGGTGCAGGACGTCGTCCGGGAGGCGCACGCCACCGGCCGGGTGCTCGTGGTCGACGAGACCCGCAAGTCCGGGGGTGTGTCCGAGGGGGTGGTCGCCGCACTGGTCGACGAGGGCTTCACCGGGCCGCTCGCGCGGGTGACGAGCGAGAACAGCTTCATCCCACTCGGCGACGCCGCGCTCGAGGTGCTGCTGTCCGAGGACACCATCGAGGCCGCGGCGATCAAACTCGTGAGCCGCTAGTCCCCGCATCCCTTGCGCTTCGCCAACCTGACGTCAGTGCTACAAGGACGTCGCAGCGTGGGCATCTGCTCCCGAGGGGACTTCGTGGAGATGATGGTCGTCCTCGCCTGGGGTGTCCGACCCTCCGGTCAGTTCGTCGAGGAGGATGTAACCGCCGTAGCCGAGGCCGGCGACGGCGAGGACAGCGGCGTACAGCCGGTCGAGCATCAGTTTCTCCGTATCGTGTTCGGAAACCCCCGAGCCGGGCAAGTATGCCGTGCAACGGTCGGTCGGGGCCCTACCCGATCGGGTAGGTTTACGGGCAGGATTCGACTGACCGTACGGTAGGAAACCCGGCGGGCGCCCTACTTGACAGCGACCACGTCGACCGGACGGATGTCGGGGTCCCTCGCGAGCAGGTCGGGGCCGACGTTGGCCAGAGCGGCGGGGATGGCTCCGCTCAGGTGCGCCTGCCGACCTTCCTCGTTCTCGAACGTGTCGAAGATGCCGTACGTGGTGTCGCTGACCTTGAACGCGTACCAGGTGACGGTGCCTTCCTCGGCCGCCGCCAGGGCGCGTCCCTGCTCCAGGAACGCAGCCAGTTCCTCGCCCTTGCCCGGCTTGGCCTCGAGCAGTGCCAGAATTCCTCTGTCGATCGTCACGATGTCTCCTCCTCGTTCGTTCCGACTCTCGTACACCCACCTACGACGCTACGAGCGTCAAGTGGCTGACCACCACCCCTCTGACCCAATTTGCGACTGGACCGTTCGTCGCCTGTTGGTGACTACTTCGGTCTCAGGGCTGTCAGCATCGACGTCTCGAAGAATCGGTCGAGTCGTGCGACGGCTCCCGCGTTCGACGTCTGCAGGTAACGGTCGATGGCGCGGGCCAGGCGCACGCGATATTCGGCCGGTTCGACGCCGAAGTCGCGCTTGATCTTGTCGGCCGGTGGATCCCCGATGGGAAGCCACATGACGGCGAGATCGAGAATCTCGTCGTCCAGAGACAACCGTGGTGCTGTCATCGCGCGGAACTCATCAGGGCCGGCGGGGTGGGGAAACCGCCGACGGCCTGTTCATAGGTGTGTGCCACGCGCAGAACCGTGGCGTCGTCGAACGTGTTGCCGACGATCATCAGCCCGGTCGGCAGGCCGTCGACGAGTCCCGCGGGAACCGAGCAGGCGGGGTGACCGGTGACGTCGAACGGGGCGGTGTTGCCGACCATCGACAGCGCGACGTCGAGGTAGTCGCCCAATGCCACATCGGCAGGCGGGATCTTCTTCGCGGTGTAGGGGACCGTGGGCATGACCAGCACGTCGTAGTCGGTGAGCGCGGCGTCGTAGGCCGCGCGCAGTTCCGGGACGAGTTGGCGCGCCATTGCGTAGTACTTTCCGCCGCCGACCTCGAAGGTGTACCGGCCCGACAGCCCCACCAGCTTGACCGTCTTGGACAATTCGTGACCGCGCTCGAGGCGCTGAGCGGCGAAATGCGCGATCAGTTCCGGGTCGTAGAACCCGTCGGTGTTCATGCCGTAGGCGTTGCCGTCGAGCATCTGGTACGCGGTGCCCTCGGTCGCGATCACGTTCCAGACGTGCATCGCGTCGAGGTGCCACGGAATCGACACCTGCTCCGCCGTGAGTCCGGCGCTGCGCAGCACGTCGACCGCAGCGTGGACGGCGGCGTCGACCTCCGGATCGGACACTGCGGTGCCGAAGCCCTCGGTCACGACACCGACTCGCAGCCCGGAGGCCGGTTCGGTGAGCGCAGCCAGATAGTCGACCGGCTCGACCTGACGTGATTGCCGCGGATCGGCCCCGTCCGTGCCGGCGAGCACACTCAGCATGGTGGCTGCGTCGGCGACGGTCCGGGCCATCGGGCCGAGATGGTCGATGGTCCTCTCGATCGGAAACGCGCCGGTGTAGGGGACCAGCCCGTGCGTCGGTTTGTGACCCACGATCCCGCAGAATGCGGCCGGAATGCGGATGGAGCCGCCCTGATCTCCGCCGACGGCCAGGTCGACCTCACCGCTGGCGACCAAAGCGCCGGAGCCACTGGAAGATCCACCCGAATTGCGGGTCGTATCCCACGGATTGCGCACCGGTCCCGGCTGCGACGTGAAACTCCCGCCCGAGAAACACAGATCCTCACATACCGATTTTCCTGCGATCGTGGCACCGGCGTCGAGCAGCCTGCGAACGACCGTGGCGTCCTGCCGCGGGACGAACCCCTCCAGGGTGCGCGATCCGTTCATCATCGGAACCCCAGCGACCGCGACGTTGTCCTTGACCGCCACGGTGCGGCCGGCCAGCGGACCGCCGGGGGAACCGTCGATCGAGGTGGTGACGTACCACGCTCCAAGACGGTTGTGCTCCGGTGCCGGCGGCGCCCAGGACCGCTCGGGGGCCGGTGGCGCCGCACGCCGATAGAGCTGCTCGACCGCGATCGGTGCCGTGAGAGTGGCCTCGACCGCGGGGGCGAACTCGTCGAGGTCGGCGGCGGACAACCCGAATCGGAAATGCTCGTTCAACGCCGCCAATCGGGCGGAATCGGGTGCAGGCAACGAAGTCATGAAGGTGCGCTCCTCAGCTGTACGATGGCGCCCGCGGGCACCTGGTCGAGGGCCGGCTGCCGGTCCGGATGCAACGCGGGACCCGCCGGCATTTCCCGGTGTTCTACGAACCGTAGAAGCAGGCGAACCGCAGCGTTTGTCTCAGAGTGACAGCCCGCTTTGCGCTCAGCGCCAACCTCGCCGCCGAGGCATGTTTTCAGCGGAAACAGTGGTCAGCTGTCATTGACAGTTACGCCGGAGTGCTCATAGCGTGACGTGCAGGCGAGGGAAAGGGGCTGCTCATGCCGTTGTCGCTCGCTCCGGGTGGCGAGCACCGCCGCACCGAGGTGATCCGGACTGCTGCCCTCCGCGACTGGGTCGAGGTGATCAGCGAGACCTTCGTGGCATTGAAGATCAGCCCGGGCGAATCCGATCGCTTCGCGGGGGCGGTCCACACCCGGCGATTCGCGCATCTGCTGGCGGCCGACGTCCTGGCCACACCTCAGACTTTTCACCGGACGCCGCAGCTGACCGACCGGCATCCGCTCGACCTCATGCAGATCGGCATGGTCGTCGCCGGTGAGGGACAACTCGTCCAGGACGGGCGAACCTGCACACTGCGGCCGGGCGACTTCGCCATCTACGAATCCTCCCGCCCGTTCACCTGGAACCTGCGACCGGAATGGCACCTTCAGGTCTTCACGTGGCCGCGTGGTGCCGTCTCGCTGACCGAGGGGGAGTCGCAGAAATTGACGGCACGGACCGTGCGGTCCAATTCGGCAGTAGGACAGCTGCTGTCGCCGATGCTCGCCGGACTTCTCGCAGTCGAGAAGGACCCGTCGCCGGGCGGTGCGATGCGGCTGGCGGACGGAATCGCAGACCTGGCAATCACAGCCGCACAGGAAGAGGGTGAGCCGGACGATCCCGATGTCACCGCACGCGATCTGTACGCGAACATGCTGCGGTATATCGAGCGGAATCTCGACGACCCGGACCTGTCCCCGCAGCGCATCGCCCACGCGTTCTTCATCTCCACGAGAACCGTGCACAGAGTGTTCGCTCGATTCGGAAACACTGTGGCAGCCACGATCCGGGCGCACCGGCTCGAGGTCTGCCGTGACGCGATGCTGTCACCCCGCAACGCCTCCCGTTCGCTGACCGATATCGCCGCGCAGTTCGGATTCATCGATCTGTCGGTGTTCAGCCGAGCGTTCGCCGCCCGCTACGGCGTCAGCCCGAGCAGGTACCGAGAATTGCACCGGTAGCCGAACCGTTCCCGGGGGAGCGTTGCGCAATCAGACCGAAGAGAGGTAGCCATGCTTGTCAGGTCCGGGTTTGCATTACCCGTGCGGACGACACGGGCCTCCGATTGGGAGGACATGCTGCGCGAGCACTTCGTTGCCCTCAGCGTCTCGGACATCGAGGACGGCCCCCGGTTCACCGGTGCAGTGCGGTCCTCCGAACTTGCTCATCTCAAGGTGTCCACAGTCCAATCGACCGAACAACGGATCGCCCGCAGCGGCAGCCTCGCCCGAGCCGACCGTGCCGACTACCTCCAGATCGGGCGGATCCGTCGTGGGCGTGCCGTGGTCACCCAGGATGACCGGGAGTGCGTACTCGACCACGACGACTTCGTCCTGTACGACACCACTCGCCCGTTCGAGTGGCGGTTCGACGGGCATCCGGATGACGGTTCCTGGGTGCTCGAGGTCTTCACGTGGCCGAGGGGCTCACTTTCGTTCACCGAAGCGGAGATTCACGACCTCACCGCAATAACCTTCGACGGCCGCGCCGGAGCCAGCGGGCTCCTGGGCCGGTTTCTTCACGACATCGTGACGAGCCGGATCGCATCCGATGCCGGGGCCGGGAACGCGATCGTGGACGAGGTCGGCGACCTGGTCGGTGCCGTCCTGCGGGCCGTTGGCCGGCCGCTCGGTGCGCCACGTTCGAGCACCTACCGCGCAGCGATGGCGATGATCGACGAGAGCCTCGGAGACCCATCGCTCTCGCCGTCCGTGATCGCTTCGGCCCTCGGCATTTCCACCCGGCACCTGCACCGGGTATTCGCCGAGCAGGACACGACGGTGTCACGCGTCATCCGCGTGCGGCGACTCGAGCAGTGTCGCCGCGACATGGCGCTGAGCACGACCACGGATCGCTCGCTCGGCCAGATCTCTCGCCGTTGGGGTTTCGCCGACCCCTCGCTGTTCAGCCGCACGTTCAAGAGCGAATACGGGATGAGCCCGCGCCAGTACCGGGCGACGGCGGCAGCAACCTGACGTCGGGACGCAACTCGAGTTGTCCCTCTCGTCCAAATACCTGTCCTTCTCCGTCAGATTTGCCGTCGATCGGGGAGGTAACTTTTGCGTTGCCGGGATCTTCAACCGCCGAAGAGGCAGCCCGCACGCGATGTACCAGAACCAGGAGTCCTCATGGAATCTGCAATCAGTGATCACCTAAAATGCCCCCGCACGTTGACCCGACGTGTCCCGGATGGCTACCAGCCACCTTTTCCCATGTGGGTGGGACGTGCCGACGAAGAAGTGCAGCAGGTGGTGATGGGATACCTCGGTGTGCAGTTCCGCGGTGACGCGCAACGCCCGGCCGCGTTGCGCGCCATGCGCGACATGGTGGCCGGTTTCGATCTGCCCGACGGCCCGCTGCACTATGACCTGACCCATCACGTCGACAATCAGGGTCATGAGAATTTGATGATCGTGGGATACTGGAAAGATATTGCTGCCCATCACCGTTGGCTCCAGTTGCCGACGGTGGCCGACTGGTGGGCATCGGACGAACGGCTGTCGGAGGGGCTGGGGTACTTCCGTGAGATCGTGGCCCCGCGCGCCGAGCAGTTCGAAACGCTGTACGCGTTCCAGGATGCCCTTCCGGGGGTCGGTGCCGTCATGGGCGGTATCAGTGGCGAGATCAACGAGCACGGCTATTGGGGCTCGATGCGCGAACGCTTCCCGATTTCCCAGACCGACTGGATGCAGCCGTCCGGTGAATTGCGCGTACTCAGCGGCGATCCCGCCGCAGGTGGCCGCGTGATCGTTCAGGGTCACGACAACATCGCACTGATCCGCTCCGGGCAGGACTGGGCCGACGCCGAAACGGCGGAACGCAACCTGTACCTCGACGAGATCCTGCCGACGCTGCAGGACGGCATGGACTTTCTGCGCGACAACGGACAATCGGTGGGCTGCTACAGCAACAGATTCGTTCGCAACATCGATCTGGACGGAAACTTTCTCGACCTGAGTTACAACATCGGCCACTGGGGTTCGCTGGACCAGCTCGAGCGCTGGGCGGAATCTCATCCCACGCACCTGCGAATCTTCACCACCTTCTTCCGCGTCGCCGCCAGCCTGTCGAAACTTCGCCTTTACCATGAAGTCTCGGTATTCGACGCGCGCGACCAGCGATACGAGTACATCAATTGCCATCCGCAGACCGGCATGCTGCGTGACGCGCAGCCGCCGCAGTAGAGCTATTCGCAGTTTTCAGCCCCTACAGAGAAGGTGAAGAATGTCGGTAACGATCGAACACACACCAGAGAACGCGACTCCCGCACAGGCACCGGCCGCCGACCGCGCCTGGGCGCTGTTCCGGGCGCTGGACGGAAAGGGATTGGTTCCCGAGGGATACGTCGAAGGCTGGAAGAAGACCTTCGAAGAGGACTTCAGCCCCCACCGCGGCGCAGAACTGGTCGCCCGGGCATGGACCGACGACGAGTTCCGGCAACTTCTGCTCACCGACGGCACCGAAGCTGTCGGCAGGTACGGGTACCTGGGGCCGCAGGGTGAATACATCGTGGCGCTCGAGGACACGCCCACACTCAAGAACGTGATCGTGTGCTCGCTGTGCTCGTGCACCGCCTGGCCCATCCTGGGACTGCCGCCGACCTGGTACAAGAGCTTCGAGTACCGGGCCCGCGTGGTTCGGGAACCGCGGAAAGTGCTGTCCGAGATGGGCACCGACATTCCGGAGGGCGTCGAGATCCGGGTGTACGACACCACCGCGGAAACGCGCTACATCGTCCTGCCCCAACGGCCGGCAGGCACCGAAGGATGGAGCCGCGAGCAACTCCAGCAGATCGTCACCAAAGATTGCCTGATCGGGGTCGCGATCCCGCAGGTTCCGAGCGCCTGAGCAACCGAAGAGAAGGAACAGATCCATGGATGGAGTACACGATCTCGCCGGTGTCCAGGGGTTCGGTAAGGTCCCGCACACCGTCGACGCCGACATCGGCGGACCCTTTCACGCGGAGTGGGAGCACCTTCCCTACAGTCTGCTGTTCCTCGGCGCCGCAGACCTGGGGGCGTTCAGTGTCGACGAAGTCCGGCACGTCGTCGAACGAATGGAACCACGCCACTACATGATGACGCCGTACTACGAGCGGTACGTCATCGGAGTCGCAACCCTGATGGTGGAGAAGGGAATCCTGACCCACGACGAACTGGAGGCCCTCGCCGGCGGCCCGTTCCCGCTGTCCCTTCCTGCCGAGTCGGAAGGCAGGCCGGCGCGGACGGAGGACATCACCTTCGAGGTGGGTGAGCGCGTTCGGGTCCGCGACGAGCACGTGCCCGGGCACATCCGGATGCCGGCATACTGCCGCGGCCGGGTCGGAACGATCACCCACCGTACCACCGAGAATTGGCCGTTCCCCGACGCGATAGGCCACGGGCGCGACGACGCCGGTGCGGAACCCACCTATCACGTCCAGTTCGCGGCGGAAGACCTCTTCGGCGAGAACACCGACGCCGGCAGTGTCGTGGTCGACCTCTTCGAGGGATACCTCGAAAAGGTAGCCGCCTGAGCGCATCCGACACGATGAACACAGACCGGCGGTGGAAACCCTGCCCGGAAATCCGTGCCTCCGCCGCCGGTCTGTCGTCGAGTACAACAAGGTTCTCCGGAAGGAACTGACCAATGAATGACACGCGCCTCCCCGTCACCGTGCTGTCGGGATTCCTCGGTGCAGGAAAGACGACACTCCTGAACCAGATCCTGCGCAACCGTGAAGGCCGGCGTGTTGCGGTGATCGTCAACGACATGAGCGAGATCAACATCGACAGTGCCGAGGTCGAACGAGAGATCTCGCTGAGCCGATCGCAGGAAAAGCTCGTCGAGATGACCAACGGGTGCATCTGCTGCACGTTGCGGGAGGATCTTCTCGACGAGATCAGAACCCTGGCCGCCGACGGACGGTTCGACTACCTCCTGATCGAATCGTCCGGCATCTCCGAGCCCCTGCCCGTCGCCGAAACATTCACCTTCATCGACACCGACGGGCATGCGCTGGCCGACATCGCGCGATTGGACACCATGGTGACCGTCGTCGACGGTCACAGTTTCCTCCGGGACTACCGGTCCGGCGGCCCCGTCGAGGCCGACGCTCCCGACGACGAACGCGACATCTCCGATCTTCTGGTCGATCAGATCGAATTCGCCGACGTGGTCCTGATCAGCAAGGCCGACCTCATCTCCGCCGAGCACCTCGCCGAACTGACCGCGCTGATTCGATCGCTGAACAAGACCGCGGACATCCACGCGATATCTCACGGCCACGTCCCACTCGACGCCATCATGGATACCGGCCTGTTCTCCTTCGACAGGGCAGCCCAGGCACCCGGCTGGCTGCAGGAACTCCAGGGCGAGCACACCCCCGAGACCGAGGAGTACGGAATCGGTTCGGTCGTCTACCGCGAACGCGCCCCCTTCCACCCGGGGCGGCTACACCAGTTCCTCACCGGCGAATGGACGAACGGCAGACTTCTCCGCGCCAAGGGGTACTTCTGGAACGCCGGCCGGTTCACCGAGATCGGCAGCATCTCCCAAGCCGGTCACGTGATCCGGCACCGGTACGTCGGACGGTGGTGGAAGTTCCTCCCGGACAACTACTGGCCGGAAGACGATTATCGCCGCCAGGGAATCCTCGACAAATGGGAAGAACCGGTCGGTGACTGCCGACAGGAACTCGTCTTCATCGGCCAGGGCATCGACGCCGACGTACTTCGGCATCAGCTCGACATCTGTCTCCTCACCACCGCGGAAATCGAGTCCGGCCCCGACACGTGGTCGGGGTGGCCCGACCCCCTCGGCGCCGGTCACTCCGATCACGTGACCAGCCAGGTAGCTCAGACAAGCACCCTCTGATCCCGCGTGCCGGGGTCGAGTCGGCACGCTGTCGCCAGCGGCACTGGTCAACTCTGCCCAATGTGAGTTCTGGTTTGGGCAAACTTTGCCAATGTCCGAACGTGCTCGTCCTCATAGCGTGGGCTGCGTTGGAGTTCCGATCGCCAAAAGCTGATCTCGACTACCCCGCAAGCCACGTATAGAGGAGATGTCAATGCCCGAAGCAATCGAGGTCCGCAAGGTTCCCCTGCACAGCGTGTCCGACGCCGGCGAGCTGGCGAAGCTCATCGACGACGGTGTGCTCGAAGCGGACCGCGTCATCGCAGTCATCGGCAAGACCGAGGGCAACGGCGGCGTCAACGACTACACGCGCATCATCGCGGATCGGGCTTTCCGTGAGGTCCTCTCTGCCAAGGGCAGCCGAAGCGCGGACGAGGTGGCCGGGGTGCCCATCGTCTGGTCCGGCGGTACCGACGGTGTGATCAGCCCGCACGCAACGATCTTCGCAACTGTGCCCGCGGAGAAGGCGGTGAAGACCGACGAGCCGCGACTGACCGTCGGTGTCGCGATGAGTGAGCAGCTTCTCCCCGAAGACATCGGTCGCACGGCGATGATCACCAAGGTGGCAGCGGCGGTGAAGATGGCGATGGACAACGCCGGCATCACCGACCCCGCCGACGTGCACTACGTGCAGACGAAGACGCCGTTGCTGACGATCCACACCATCCGGGACGCCAAGAGCCGCGGCGAGACGGTGTGGACCGAGCAGACGCACGAGTCGATGGACCTGTCGAACGGTGGTACGGCACTGGGGATTGCCGTCGCCCTCGGCGAGATCGAGATGCCCGGCGATGACGATGTCATGCACAGCCGGGACCTCTACTCGTCGGTCGCATCCTGCTCCTCGGGTGTCGAGTTGGACCGGGCTCAGATCGTGGTGGTGGGCAACGCACGCGGTGTCGGCGGCCGCTACCGGATCGGGCACAGCGTGATGACGGATCCGCTCGATCAGGACGGCATCTGGTCGGCGATCCGGGATGCGGGACTCGAACTGCCCGAGCGGCCCCACACGAGCGACCTGGACGGCCGGCTCGTCAATGTCTTCCTCAAGTGTGAGGCGAGTCAGGACGGGACGGTGCGCGGCCGCCGCAACGCGATGCTCGACGACTCGGACGTGCACTGGCACCGCCAGATCAAGTCGTGCGTAGGCGGTGTCGCGGCGTCGGTCACCGGTGACCCGGCGGTGTTCGTGTCCGTGTCGGCCGCGCACCAGGGCCCGGAGGGTGGCGGCCCCGTCGCCGCCATCGTCGACCTCGGTCAATAGTTCCTGGTCGCACCGTGAACGAGGGTGCGTGGCCGCCACCGGGCGCTGCGCACCCTCGATCGCCGGCAATCGCATCCGAAACCGTGGAGAGGTTCACAAGTGTCACACGTCATCGATCCCGTCGACGCAGGTGATTCGCCCCTGACTGACGTCGAACCTTTGGGCGGGCCAGGAGGATACGAAGATCTCGTCATGTGTGACGCGCTCACGCTCAGCGGTTTGATCAAGACCCGCGAGGTGTCGTGCGTCGACGTCATGACCGCCTATCTCGACCACATCGAACGGCACAATCGCAGTGTCAACGCCATCGTTGCCCTGCGGGACCGGGACGAGTTGCTGGCCGAAGCGCGCGAGCGGGACCATCAGCTTGCCGACGGGCACTACCTCGGCTGGATGCACGGGTTCCCGCACGCCGTCAAGGATCTCTCCGCGGCCAAGGGGCTTCCGTTCACCTCCGGATCACCCATCTTCGCCGACCGGATCGCCGACGCGGACGACCTGTTCGTCGCGCGGATCAAGGCAGCGGGTGCCATTGTCATCGGCAAGACGAACACGCCCGAATTCGGACTCGGATCCCAGACGTACAACCCGGTGTACGGCACGACGGCGACACCGTACGACACATCACGCACCGCAGGTGGAAGCAGTGGCGGCGCCGCCGCGGCCCTGGCACTGCGGATGGTCCCGGTTGCCGACGGCAGCGACTACATGGGGTCACTGCGAAATCCACCAGCCTTCAACAACGTTGTGGGATTTCGCCCGTCCTGGGGACGCATCCCGGAGGCAGGCTTCATCGCTCAGGGCGCGGTGGTCGGCCCGATCGGACGGTCGGTGGCCGATGTGGCGCAGCTCTTGTCGACGATGGCCGGGCCCGACGCCGGCGCCCCGCTCGGCATCGACGAGGACCCCGAGGTATTCACACGGAACCTCGAGCGGGACTTCCACGGAACGCGGATCGCGTGGGTGGGTGACTGGGACGGGTACCTGGCGACGGAACCCGGAGTTCTCGAGCTGTGCGAGTCCTCGTTCGACGCATTCCGGAACATCGGCTGCCGCATCGAGGCGGCGCTCCCCGACTACAAGCCCGAAGACATCTGGCAGCTGTTCCTGAGATGGCGCTGGTGGGCACAGCTCGGCTTGGTCGACCTCTACGACGACCCACAGACACGCGAGCAGATGAAGCCCGAATTCGTGTGGGAGATGGAGCACGGAATCGCACTGTCCGCGCTCGACGTCACGAAGGCTGCGGCGGCCCGCAACGACTGGCAGGCTGCCCTCACGAAGATGTTCGAAACGTATGACTACATCCTCGCGCCCAGCGCTCAGGTGTTCCCGTTCGACAAGTCCACACACTGGCCCACCGAGATCGACGGCCGGCCCATGGATACCTATCACCGGTGGATGGAGACCGTCGCACCGTGGACGATGACGAGCCTCCCGGTCGCCGCGATGCCGGTCGGTTTCGACGACCGGGGGCTCCCGATGGGAATTCAGATAATCGGACGACACGGCGCCGACCGAGCCGTCCTCCAACTCGCCCACGCGTACGAGCAGAAGACGAAGTGGACGCAGCGCGTGCTTCCGCCGGCACTCCTCCCGAGCTGAGCTGCACGTGGACGCGGTCGATCTGCCGTCACCTGCCGGTTACGCGTTGACGATTCGGGAGGCGCTGACTCTCCCCAGCTTGGCCGGCTCCACGCTCCTCGCGGGGGCGGGCGGACTGGACCAGACCGTTCTGCGAGTCAACGTCATCGAGGTACCGGACATCCTGCCGTGGGTGAAACCCAACGAACTGTTGATCACCACGGGGTTCCCTCTGCGACATGCAGATTCGGGTGAGCCGTTCGACCCCCGCGCGCTGGTCGAACTCGTCGAGGGCCTCGCCCGGTGCGGCGCGGCCGCACTCGGTGTCAAGGAGGGCCGGTACCTCGGCGATCTCCCTGCCGCGATGCTCGAGGCATCGGACCGTCTCGACATTCCGCTGTTTCTCATTCCGCACGACATCGGTTTCGACGAGGTGATGTCGGAGGTGTTCACACACCTCGTCGATCGGCAGGCGTTCGCCCTCGACGTCGCCGATCGCATGCACCGTGCCTTGACGAAGATCGTCCTCGAAGGTGGCGACCTGCCGCAGATCGCGGACGAGGTCGCCGCGCTGTTCGACGCTTCGGTGCTGATCTGCACACCGGACGGGCGGGTCAACGCGACAGCGGGTTCGCCGGCCAATCTGCAGGCGTTGGAAGACTTGCCGCTGTTCGACCCGTCCGGCCGGCTTCGCACCGAGCGCCTGCACCACGGCCTGCAGCCGGCGCCGGGCACGGATGCCGGCCAGATCGCCGTTGCCCGGGTTCATGCCGGCGGGACCGACCACGGCGTCATCCTCGCCTTCGTGGGAGACGGCGCATTGGGTCCCGTCACCGTGCAGGCGCTGGAGCGAGCCGCAACCGTGGTCGCGCTGGCGGTGACCAAGCAACTCGCCGTGTCGGCGGTCGAATCAAAGTTTCACGGCGACTTCCTGCGCGACGTACTCAACGGGAATGCCGGTACGGTTGAACAGATTACGGAGCACTGCGCGCAGCTCGAATGGGACGTGAACCGCGCCATGGTGGTCGTCGTTGCGGAGCTCGACCCGGACCCCGCTCGCTCGGCCGCCGGCCCTGCGCGACGGCTGCCGGTTCCCGGACGTATGCCGCAACAGAGACTGACCGCTGCCTGGAAACAAGTGGTCCGGCGCAGGGACCGGTACGCACCGGTGGTCGGGTTCAGCCATGAGGTGGTGGTGCTGATGCCGGTCGGTGACGAGAACTCGAGAATTGTTGTCGACGATCTGATTGCGGCCGTCACCGGTGACCGGGGAGGCGGCAGGCATTCGTTCTGCACCGGCGTGAGCCGGGTCATCGGCTCGGCTGCCGACCTTCCGCAGGCGTACGACCAGGCACGTAGGGCAGTGGCGGTGGGGCGGCGCATGCGCGGGCACGGTTCTGTCGCACACTTCGACAGCCTGGGCGTCCACAGACTGCTCTCCCTGGTCGACGACAGCGCCGAACTCCGATCGTTCGCCACCGAGATCCTCGGTTCGCTGGCGGGCGACGCGGACGAGGCGATCGACCTCCGCCAGACGATGCAGGCACTCCTGGACACCAACTGCAACGTGGCTGAGACTGCACGCGTACTGCATTTCCACTACAACACGCTGCGTTACCGGATCGGCAAGTTGGAGAGCATCGTCGGCCCGTTCACGACGGATCCCATTCTGCGCCTGGATGTCGCGCTCGCACTGAGGGTAGTGGAGATGGAGGGTCTGTGACCGATCCGCACGATATGAACTCGTCCCCACCGTCCACCGCTCTGTGATAGGACAGCAATGAACGCTCTGCTCTACCCCGGCATTGTGCTTCTGATTGTCTCCAACGTACTGATCCCCCCGTCCCTTCTGCGATTCCACACGGGAACCAGTCAGCTTCTGAGCTGGAATGTCACCCTGTCATTGACGGGTGCGGCGACGATGCTGGCGTGCGCGCTGACTTCCACGGATGCATCGATGGGACAGCGTTGGGCCACAGCGCTTGCCGGGCTTCTGTGCGGTAGCGTCTTGGCTGTGACAATCGCCGTGGTGCTGAGGCCTCGATCCACCTGATCGGTCCGCGGCTCCGCTATTCGGCGCGTTCCGCGACGAGTGCGGCGAGGCCGTCGAAGATCCGGGACAGGCCGAATTCGAGCGCATCGTCCTGCCTGGAAGACGAACTCGCCGACGCGAAGGCCGCCGCCGCCTCGGGATAGCGTTCGGCGTTGTCGGTGAGGATTCCCGTCATGATCGCGCTCAGGGCCTTCTCGGGTGTGTCGGTTTCGGCGCCGGGGGCCGTCGACTGCTGAGCGAGGCTGCGGACGTGGCCGGTGATCAGGACGACCGAATCCAGTCGTTCCCCGCCGGTGAGTCCGGTGCCGCTCAGCGCCGAGAGGCCGATTTCGAGCCAGCCCAGTTCGTTCGGTCCCATCACACGCGGGCCGACGGCGACGTCCACGACCCACGGATGCCGTCGCAGACCCGCCCACATGCGCAGTGCCCACTCGTGGAGCGCTGCGCGCCAGCCGCCGTCGATCTCGGACAGGTCGGGTGCGGGTCCGAGAGCGGCATCGAGCATGAGCGCGGTCAGCTCGGCCTTCCCGGGGGTGTAGCGGTAGAGGGACATCTTGGTGAACCCGAGGTCCTCCGCGAGGCGCTGCATCGACAGCGTGGCGAGGCCCTCCGCATCGGCCATGGAGATGGCGGTGGCGACGATCTGCTCGAGGCTCAGCGCCGGCTTCGGACCGCGCTTCGGTCTGTCCGGAGATCCCCAGAGCAGCTCGGCGGTACGGGGCTGGGTGACCATCTTTGCGCTCCTCCGGCCGACTCTTGATCCGGAATAGTGTCTACCATACACTGAATTGTGTCCGTCAGACACAATTAATTCTCGGAGGAGTTCCATGTCGAACGAAACCGTCCTGATCTCCGGTGCGAGCATCGCCGGGCCCGCCCTGGCGTTCTGGCTCGCTCGCAGCGGATACGCCGTCACCGTCGTCGAGAAGGCGCCGGCCCTTCGGCGCGGCGGTCAGGCCGTCGACTTCAAGGGGGAGGTGCACCGGCAGGTGCTGGAGAAGATGGGGATCCTCGACGAGGTGCACCGCAGGCAGACGGGAAAGACCGACCTCCGGATCGTCGACGAACACGACAAACACCTGGCGACGATGCCCGGTGAATTCATCGGCGGCGACGTCGAGATCCTGCGGGGCGACCTGACCGAGATCCTCTACGAACGGACCGCGGATTCATGCGAGTACCTGTTCGGTGACTCCGTCACCGCGCTCACCGACACGGAGGCCGGTGTCGAGGTCACGTTCGAGAAGTCGCACGCACGCCGGTTCGATCTCGTATTCGGCGCCGACGGCATCCACTCGGCCGTGCGCAGACACCGATTCGGGCCGGAGGAGAACTTCGTCCGATTCCTCGGGTACTACTACGCTGTCGTCGGCACCACGGACGCGGTGACCGCGGAGTCGCCCGACAGGGAACGCGCGACGGGTTGGATGTACAACGAACCGGGACGGATGGCCGTCGTCGGTGGGCCGAAGGCTCCCGAGTTGTTCGTCTTCGCGTCCGACCCCATCGACTACGACCGTGGCGACATCGCCGAGCAGAAGCGACTGCTGGCCGCCGCGTACGCAGGTGCAGGCTGGCGAGTGCCCCAGTTGCTCGCGCACCTGGACGACGCGCCCGACTTCTACCTCGACTCGATCGCACGGGTCGAGACCGATACCTACACCGCGGGACGCGTGGCCCTACTCGGCGATGCCGCGTACGGAAACACGCTGGGCGGCTTCGGGACCGGTCTCGCCCTCGTCGGTGCATATGTGCTGGCGGGCGAACTCGCCGCCGCCGGTGGCGACTACCGCGTGGCGTTCGGACGCTACAACGAGCAGATGCACCGGTATGCGAAGATTGCCCGCAAGGGCAGCGCCGGACCGTTTCTCGCGCCGAAGTCGGCGACTCGCATCAGGATGCGGAATTGGACGTTCAAGTCCAGGGCCCTGTTCGGCCTGATGATGAAGCTGACCGACTTCTTCGCTACCGGCATCGACCTGCAGGACTACCCGGCGCTGCGATCAGCTGGGCGTCCCGGCAATGTTGACCATCCATGAGATGCCGAATTGGTCGGTACAGGCACCGAATTCGTCTCCCCACATCTGCTTTTCGAGGGGCACCGACACCGAGCCGGCGTCGGAGAGCTTGGCCCAGTACCCGCGGAGCAGGTCGCCGTCGTCGCCGCTCAGGCTCACCGCGATGTTGGTGCCCGGGTTGTGTTCCATGCCGGGCGGCGTGTCTGCCCCCATGAGCGTGAACCCGTTGTCGGATTCGAGCATGGCGTGCATGATCTTGTCGGCTCCCTCGGCGTCCGGGGCACCGAACTCACCGAACGTGCTCACCGCCAGGGTGCCACCGAAGACGTCCTTGTAGAACTCCATTGCCTGCCGCGCGTTGCCGTCGAAGCTGATGTAGGGGTTGAGACGAGAGGTCATGGGGCATGCTCCTTCTAGGTGCCGGAACCGACAGCAACGACGGTACAACGACCGACCGACACGATGTGGGGAACGGAAACCTCGACAGTGCACCAGGTGAATCGGGGCACCAGGTGAATCGGGGCACCCGGTGTTTCAGAGCACCAGCTGTTTCAGGGCACCGCGACGGTTGCGAACGCTGCCCACAGGACCGGTGAATGCTCGATCGTCCTCTCGTCCCGCCATGCGGCGACCCGGTCGCGTTGCCACGCGCAGAGCGCGCCGACCGCGTCGGGCAGTTCGTGTGCCGCGTCGATCGAACAGATGGCGTCCTGCAGTGGGCGCGCGTGCGGCGCGGCGCCGGCGATGTGTTGGAACGCGAGGTCCGTGGGAAGGGCCCAGCGGCTCGCGGTGACGAGTTCCGCCCCGCCGGCGATCATCGCGGAGACCAGTCCGAGGGCCTCGCTGAACCGCAGATCGCCGCCGCTCTCGCAGGCGATGAGCGCAACCCGGCTCGGGATCGGCCACAGGTCGGCGCCGCGGATCGGTTCCTCGGTGAGCGTGTGCGTCCCCAGCAGGAGGTCCTTCGCGGACAACGGCCGGTGCGCGCGCGTCGGCTCCGCGAACCCGACGGCGTCGGCGGCGCAGGCGAGGTGCAATTCGGCGTGCTCGCTCTGGCCGGATTCGGGTGCCGCCGCCGTGACGTGCCCGACGTACACCAGCCGGCCCGCGCCCTCGCGCAACGCTGCGCCGAGCCATGCCCGGTCGACGTCTTCGCGGCGGAACACGTCCAGCGGCCGGTCCACGGCGGGAAGCAACCGGTCGTCGTCGGTGTACGTCGCGAACCGCTGCGACAGCGGACTGTCCTCGGCCATCCGACCCAGGACGGAACCGAGAACCGAATCGGCGCGGAAGCCCGGCACCCGGGGGTCGAGGACCGCGACGACGGGGAGCCGGTGGCAGTCCGTCCAGGTTCGGACCGGACGGCCGGGCGAGTGCACGATGCTGAGCGGGGCCAGCAGGCTGACATCCGCGATGTCGACGAGACGTAGCCCGGCGTCGGGGGCGATCAGTTCCCACGGCACCTGCGCGACTCGGGGTGACGGCTGGATCCGGAGGTGGGGGCGCACGCCGCGGGTGAACAGTTCGTGCAACTGCCGGGCGAGGCCGAACGGGAGAAACGTGCGCGAGAGGAGTTGAGCCAGATCGTGTTCGGACTCGTAGCCGGAGAACGCGCCCGTGGTCAGTGAACGGTGCAACCCCTGCGGGTCGGTGAGGTCGGGCAGGGCCCGGGCCAGCGCGGCGACGGCGTCGTCCACCTGCGCGGCGGGGGCGACACCGACACCGCCGGGGTGAGAGTCTTGGGTCCACCGCCACGACGTATACAGGTCGCCGGCGTCGGCCATCCGCACGATCGCGGTGGGCTGCTCGTGCGAGGTCGGCGGGTGGGACAGGTGGGTCGGCACCGACCCAGCATTCCCTACCCACCCGGGCGGTGGCGTGTGTGCCACGCACCCGGGTGGGCAGGGGTTCAGCGGAGGGCGTCCGAACTAGCCGACGGTTGCGGCGGCGGAATCCTCGGCAGGCACGCCCGTGCGGATGAGCCGGTCGAATGCGCTCAGCGCTGCCGTGGCGCCGGCACCGGCGGCGATGACGATCTGCTTGTACGGCACGGTGGTGCAGTCGCCGGCGGCGAACACGCCGGGGACCGACGTCTGGCCGCGGTCGTCGATCGCGATCTCGCCGCGATCGGACAATTCGACGCTGCCGGTCAGCCACTCGGTGTTGGGCAGGAGACCGATCTGGACGAAGACACCCTCGACGTCGAGCGTGTGCGCGGCATCGGTCGTGCGGTCCTTGTATGCCAGACCGGTGACCTTGTTGCCGTCCCCGACGACCTCCGTCGTGAGCGTGCTCAGGAGGATGTCCGCGTTGGGGAGGCTGCGCAGTTTGCGCTGCAGCACCTCGTCGGCGCGGAGCACCGAGTCGAACTCGATGAGCGTGACGTGCTCGACGAGTCCGGCGAGATCGATCGCGGCCTCCACTCCGGAGTTGCCGCCACCGATCACGGCGACGCGCTTGCCCTTGAACAGCGGTCCGTCGCAGTGCGGGCAGTAGGTGACGCCCTTGTTCCGGTACTGGTCCTCGCCGGGCACGTTCATCGAGCGCCACCGCGCACCCGTCGACAGGATGACGGTCCGCGCGAGAAGGGAAGCACCGCTTTCCAGTTCGATCTCGACGAGACCGTTCTCGGTGGCGGCGGGCACGAGCTTCGCGGCCTTCTGAGTGTTCATGATGTCGACGCCATACTGGCGGACGTGATTCTCGAGCGCAGACCCGAACTGGGGGCCCTCCGTGTAGGGGACGGAGATGAAGTTCTCGATCGCCATGGTGTCGAGCACCTGGCCGCCGAAGCGTTCGGCGGCGATGCCGGTGCGAATTCCCTTGCGCGCGGCGTACACCGCGGCCGCGGCGCCGGACGGGCCCCCGCCGACGACGAGCACGTCGAACGGGTCCTTCTGCGCGATAGCGGTGGCGGCGCGGTCGGCGGCGCCGACGTCGAGCTTGCCGATGATCTCCTCGAGGCCCATCCGGCCGGAGCCGAAGAGTTCGCCGTTGACGAACACGGTCGGCACGGCCATGATCTGGCGGCCGTCGACCTCGTCCTGGAACAGCGCGCCGTCGATCGCGACGTGGCTGATGCGTGGATTGAGCACGGACATCAGGTTCAGCGCCTGCACCACGTCGGGGCAGTTCTGGCAGGACAGCGAGAAGTAGGTCTCGAAGTGGAAGTCGCCGTCGAGGTCGCGGATCTGCTCGAGCAGTTCGGGGGACTCCTTCGACGGGTAACCGCCGACCTGGAGCAAAGCGAGTGCGAGCGAGGTGAATTCGTGGCCGAGCGGGATCCCGGCGAAGCGGACCTCGGTGTCGGTGCCACTGCGGCGGACGGCGAAGGACGGGCGTCGCGCGTCGTCGTCGCGGCGTTCGTAGGTGACCTTGTCCGACATCGCCGCGATCTCGGTGAGCAGTTCGGCGAGTTCGGTGGACTTGGGGCCGTCATCGAGTGAGGAGACGAGCTCGATCGGCAGGGTCAGCCGTTCGAGCAGGGACTTCAGTTGGCCGGCGAGCGAGGCTTCGAGCATGCGGATCTACTCCATCGATCGGGGAGGAAAGGGATCGGAAACCGGAAACCAGCTCTGGGCGGTCCGGAAAGTGTTGGTGCGACACCGATTGCCCCCCACGGGAGCGGAGCACCGGGAACCGCGCGCACGGGCTCAGAAGATCTGAGCCCGTGCCTACGGTCGACTGGGCTACGTCAGATCTTGCCCACGAGATCGAGCGACGGAGCGAGGGTCTCTTCGCCCTCTTCCCACTTGGCCGGGCAGACCTCGCCCGGGTGCGACCGGACGTACTGAGCGGCCTTGACCTTGCGGACCAGCTCGGCGGCGTTGCGGCCGATGCCTTCCGCGGTGACCTCGGTGAACTGGATGACACCGTCGGGGTCGACGAGGAAGGTGCCGCGATCGGCCAGTCCCTCGTTCTCGCGCAGAACCTCGAAGTTCTTGCTGATCTCCTGCGTCGGGTCACCGATCATGGCGTACTTGATCTTGCCGATGGTGTCGGAGGATCCGTGCCACGCCTTGTGCGTGAAGTGGGTGTCGGTGGACACCGAGAAGACCTCGACGCCGAGACGCTGCAGTTCCTCGTGGTGATCGGCGAGGTCGCCGAGCTCGGTCGGGCAGACGAAGGTGAAGTCGGCCGGGTAGAAGTAGAAGACCGCCCACTTGTCCTTGATGTCGTCCGCGGAGACGGTGATGAACGCGCCGTCCTTGAAAGCGGACGCCGCGAAGGGCTTGATCTGCGTGTTGATCAGGGCCATTGGAACCTCTATTCGTAAGACTGGAAGCCGACAGCGACGAGGCTATCCAGCAGATTGGAATAGGTCCAATCTATGAGACCTATTCCATAGATTGGATGGGGCTATCAATGACCGCCGAATCGGACGCGTTGCAGGTCAGTGCGGACATTCACCCAAGGGGCCCGGGGTGGTCGCCGGACGTGCGGTGTGACGACCGTGACACCCTGCGGCCCTGAATCTCCTCGCAGGGAACGGAAAGCGGGATCACCAGGCGGGCACGACGCGGCTGCCGCGGACCTCGCGCCCGTAGCGTTCCTCGGCGGCCGCGATCGCGGAGCCCAGCACGATCCGCCCGTCCGCCGTCACGGCGAGCCGCGGGGGGAGGGGCACCGGCAGACCGGCGCCGGCCGCGACTCCGGCCAGAGCGGCGCCGAGCAGGAAGGAGCCGTCGTGGTCGGCCGCGCCGACCGGGGGAGGGTCGGGCAACTGCAGGGGCAGCCGCGGCGCGGCGCCGTGCCCGGCGCGGCCGATGTCCACCGTCGTTCCCGCGCACTGTGCCTCGACGAGATCGGCTACCAGCCGGGCCTCGCCGGACGCGTAGGCGAGGCGGAACGCCAATTGCATCGCGGGATCGGCGATCTCGCGGTTCCACTGCTCGCGCTGCCGGCCGTTGGGGAGTGTGTATCGCACGGCGTCGATGGCGATCGCCGCGGGCACGGCGAGCGCGGTGGCCCGTGCCTGCGCCGCATCATCCGGTGTGCCGGAGGCGGTGAGCGCGGAGTCGAGGAGGGTGGCGTGCCAGAAGTCGACCTGCGCGCAGTGCAGTCCGAGCCCCAGGCCGCGGTACGTGGCGAACGCGGCGGCGAGCAGCCCTTCGCCCTCGTCCGGTCGGCCCTCGGCGAAGGAGACGGTGGCGAGGCGCGTCTCGACGTCCGCGACGTCGAGCACCGCTCCGGACCCCCGGAAGTAGTCGAGGCTGCGGCGGTAGAGCGCCGACGCGCGTTCGGCATCGCCGCGGCCCTCGGCGAGGAACGCCAGCACCTTCGATCCGATGCCCGCCCGGTGACCGATCCCGGACCGCTCGAAATACGTCTGGCTCGACAGCAGCAGCGGTTCCGCATCGTCGAGGCGCCCCGTGCGGACACGCATGATGCCCAGGTTCTGCTGCGTCTCGGCGACCGCGTTGACGTCGCCCGCCGTCTCGAATGCGGCGAGCGCCTGCCCGGCGAAGTCGTCGGAGAGGTCGAAACGCCCGGTCTCGAAGTGGATGGCAGCGAGATTCATCAACGGATGGCCCGCGAGACCCGGGGCGAAACGCACTGCCGCGTCCAGGGACTCGGTGGCCACGTCGGCCGCGTGCGCCCACTGCTGCCGGTGCATCGCGACCGCGGTGAGCGACAACAGGCATGCGACCCGCAGATCGCCCTGGTCTGCGCCGCCGGCCGCGAGCAGTTCCCGTGCCTGCTCGAGCGCGTCCTGGGCGCTGTCGAGGTCGCCGATGTGCTGCAGTGCCTGCGACAGGTTGACCAGCGCCGCCGGACGCATCCGGATCGCGTCGGCCGGCATCACCGCGAGGGCCTCCCGGTACAGGTCGACGGCCTTCGCGTGCTCGCCCAGCTCGTCGGACATGCTGGCCGCGTTGATGATCGCGCTCGTCCGGAGATCGCCGGTGGCCGCCGAGGCGACCTGCTCGAACGTCCGGAGCGCCTCGGCGACGTCGCCCCGCGAGTAGGCCACGGCTCCCGCGGCGAGGAGGTCGCGGCCGGTCTGGTCGTCCACGTCAGAAGTCCGAATCCGAGACGGCCGCGTCTATCTCGGCGAGTAGCGGCGCGTCAGGCCCGTCGTCCGGAGTCGGCTCTGCGGCACGTCGCAGCCGCAGGCGGGCCAGGGCCCGAACCCGCTCCCGGACGTCCGGACCTCCGACGTCCGCCAAACCGTCCGCGGAGCCGTTCACACCGAACCCGGGCAGATACACGTCCACCGACACCCCCGCTTCCGCACCGGGTGGTGCGTCCGACTCGCCGAACCAGACGTCTCCCGACAGGTGCAGCGCGACGTCGGCGGCGCCCGATGCGGTGCCGACGAGTGCACGGGGGCGGACGTGCTCGGGGACGGGTCCGGAGATATCGGGTGCCGCAACGACACTCACGCGCACCGCGGTGCTCCCGGAGGTGCGCACCACCTCCCAGGACACCGCGCGCTCGGAACAGTCGACGAGACCGGGCGGGTATCGGCGCCAGTTGGATCCCGTGACACCGCGCGCCAGCACGAGGGTGCTCGGCAGCGTCGCGGTCGCGGCGCCGGCGGCGAGCGCGTAGTCGCCGGCCCGCCCGGGACGGTCGGCGAGTGTGGGTCCGGTCGGTGCGAGCGCGTCGTCCCCGTCGACGAGCAGATCGCAGTCCTCGACGAGTGCCGCGATCTCGCGGTTCAACAATCCCGCGTCGAGCGCCGGGATACCGTCGACCGTCGACGTCGGCCACCACCGCGCCGCCCAGTGCGCGAACGCGAGGCGTCGAGCGCCCGCGGCCACCCGCGGCCGCGCCGGTTCGACCGCGACGTCGCTCCCGGAATCGCCGGCGGCCACGGCGAGCGCCACCTCCTCGCCGAACACCGCCCACACCCAGTTCTGCGCCGAGTCGACGTCGTCGATCACCGCGACCGGGACGGCGTGTTCGGCGAGCACACTCCACGACAGGTGCCCACCGAGCACCTCCAGCACGGCCACGTCGATGCCTGCTGCGTCGTCGAGGACGCTCGGTGCGTTCCCGGGGGCGATGATCCAGACACCGTCGGGGGCGCGGTCGATCCGCACGGTGCCGGTGGTCAACTCGCCCTCGATTCGGGAGCATCCGCCGCGTCCGCGAGCGGAATTGCGCTGAGCGCCTGCTTGACCCGCATCCGGTGGTCGAGGATGACCGACCGCGCCACCCCGTCCAGGAGATCCCACAGTTCGCCTGGTTCGTGGACGGAGAACTCGCGGACGTCGCGGCCGTGCAGGCGGACCCACAGGCGGCGGAGGTAGGGCCGCCACGGCTCGCGGAGTTCGGCGGCGATGATCGCCAGCGGATTCGCGTCGGGCAGCGTCGCCGCGTCGGCGTTCACGGTGAGGCGCCGCGCCTGCAGGACGTACGCCTCGCGTTGCCAGCGACCGTTGATCACTCGGACGGCGGTCGTGTCCGTGGCAGCGGGGGAGGAGGCCGTCCCGATCGGGCGGAGACCGGTCGCGAGTGCGGCACCCGTCGTCGCCGCGACCCGTAACGACTCGTCGAGAAGTGCCCAGGGCGAGCAACTTCGGGCGATCTCGGTGGTGACCAGTTCGTGGATCGGCGGTAGCTCCGCACGGTCGGTCGACGCGCGGAGCACCGTGAAGACGCGTTCGTGGACGGACCGGTCGAAGGGGAGCCCGAGCGCCGAGGTGGACGCCGACGTCCCCAGGCGCGGTGGCGCGGGGAGGGGATGCACCGTCAGGCCGAACCGGTGAGCCGAGACCTCGTTCGTCCACAACGCAATTCCGTGGTGAGTCCCCGCGTGGCCGGCGACCAGGCCGTCGAGGGCGTGCCGTCCGTCGTCGCCGTCCTGCTCGAGTCGTGCGCCGGGGCAGGCGTCGAGGACCACGGTCACGGCGGCGGTGTGGTCGCCCGTCGCGGCGCCCGACAGCGGTCGCCGCCCCCACGCGAGGTCGATGAGAGCGGTCAGTTCCCGCGCCCGGGCCGGGTCGGTGACGTGGACCTTCAACGCCTGCGTGGTGCGGCCGGCGGCGACATCGTGCACGTCGCGCAGCGTGTCCGCGGCGACGGACTCGTCGCGGAGCGGATCGGGTGCGCCCGACCCGGTCGCGAGTTCGAAACACCGCTGGAAGTACAGGTCCTGCGGGTTGCCCTCCGTGATGCGCAGCGCCCGGCGGATCCGTTTGAGCAGCGTGAACCAGGCCGCGGTGGCCCGCAGTACGTCGGCGGAGGCGTGCACCCGGGTGGCGAGCAGTTGCGCCCCGTCGGCCGTGACGATCGGACCGGCGCACAGTGGGTTCTGCACCGGGCGGATGACCAGCGGATCGAGGATCAGCTTCACCGTACGGCTCAGGGGCCCGCCGTCGGGCCCGCTGAGCGGTTCGACGCCGTCCAGTTCGCGCCACACCTCGTCGAGGACCATCGCGCGCGGTCGCCGAGCAGGCGCTGAGCCCCTCGGTCCCGTCCGCATTCGAGCAGGTTACCGCAGGCGCGGCCTATCGACGCCGCGAGAAATCTGGGATCGGTAGGGCGCGAGACGTTCCTACCTTTCTCACATCGGCTCCAGACCGCGAGCCGAAGGAATCGACGATGGGCGCCGAGCGCCCCTCACGAAACGTGAAGGACGGATCATGAACAAGATCATTCGGACTCAGAAGCGCGTCTACACCGCAGGCATCGTCGCGGCGGCCGCCGTCGCCCTGCTGGTCTCGGGCTGCAGCGACACCGGCGACAACTCCGGCGGCGGAAGCTCCGACCAGACCGCGGCGAGCCCGGCGGGTGCGTCGGCGGCCGCGGTCGACGGCAAGGCGCTGGACGCGAACTTCGACGCGACCTGCGCCAAGCAGGGCGACACCCTGGCCCTGGCGCTCGCGGACACCGGTAACGCGACATACGGCGACCTGGCGGTCTCCGCGACGATCACCGGCACCGACACCGTGCAGGCGGTCGGGATCGCCGGCAGCAAGGGCGGGTCGAACGGCCTCCCGTACGCCCTCGGCTTCGGGCAGGGCATGCCCGGCGGCTCCGCGAAGGTTGTCAAGGACGGCGACACCTACACGGTCACCGGCGAAGGCGTCGGGGCGCCCGACATGAGCAACCCGACCGCGCCGAGTTCGGCGAAGTTCGACATCACGTTCGCATGCTCGACCGTCGTGGGCGGCTGAGCCCGGCCCACCCCGGGACGCGCGCGGAGTCACCGCACCCGGAGTTCGCGCGCGTCCCATCTCACCCCCAGTTCAGGCACGGAAAGGACATCTCGTGAAGAAGATCGTGCGTACCGCCGCCCTGGTGTTTCTCGTCGGCTCGGTCGGCTACTACCTCTGGTACGGCCTCGGCGATCGGGGCCGGACGAACTACGGAATCGACGCGCTGTCGTGGGTCGGCCCGCAGATGATCTGGCCGATCGTCGCGGTCAGCGTGGTCGTGGTGTGTTTCGCCGTCACCGGCGACAGCGTGCTGGCGGCGTTCACGGGGCGCAACAGTGCCGCGTTCCGCGACGGAGCCGTCGGGATCGGAACGGTGCGGTCGGTGCATCAGACGGGCATGACACTCAACGACCAACCGGAGGTGCGAATCGACCTCGCCGTGGAGGGCGACGACGGCAAGATGTTCGAGTCGCACGCCAGGATGATCGTGCCGCTGACCGAGTTGGCGCTTCTCCGCCCGGGTGTCGTGCTCCCCGTCCGCTACCTTCCCGGCCGCACCGACAAGGTCGAGATCGACCGCTCGGGAGACGCGGCGTCGGCGCAGGAGGCGTTGAACCGATCCATGATTCGGCAGGGAGTCACCACCCCGGGCAAGCTCGACATCGCGGCCCGCGGCATCCCCGCGCAGGCGGTGGTGCAGTCGCTCAGTGTGCCCGGGGAGATCCGCAACGGGAATTCGAAGGTGGAACTCGGGCTGGCGGTCACCCGGCCCGACGGCACGACGTTCACCACCCGCGTCGAGAAGTTCATGCCGCCGCGCACCGTCGGGTACGTCCAGGTCGGCAGGGTGGTGACGGTCCACTATCTGCCGGGGAACGAGCAGGAGGTCGTCATCGCCCTGCCCGCGAATGTGTGACGGGGGATCAGTCCTCGTCCCGGGGCGGAAGTCCCAGCGACCGGACGAGGTGGAGGAGTTGCTCACGCAGCGGCCCAACATCGCCGACGGCGGCGGTGAGGGCCGCGTCCTCCTTCTCCAGGGTCAGCAGGTGCCGGTAGATCGCGCGGCCCGACTCGGTGATCGCGACCCGTTTGCGGCGCTCGTCGTTCGGATCGGTCTCCCGGGTGACGTACCCGCCGCGCTCGAGACGGTCGATGGTGCGGCTGATGGTCTGGTCCGTCACGCGCGAGGCCTTCGCGATGTCCCGTTGCGAGGCTGGCCGGTCGGCGATCGTGTGCAGTGAGATGAGTCCCGCATGGGTCATGTTCTGCGACCGGAGAATGTCCTCCCACGAGTGCTCGACCAGTCGCGCAGCCGTCGACAGCAGGCGTCCGGTAGGCCACTGGTCCATGCCGTCGCTCGTCATTTCTTCGCCTCCATTTGCAATTTGCTCAGCATGCTGAACAAAATAGGAACGTCGCAATCCGGACATCCGGTCGTCGAATCGTCCCGCATTGGAGAGCACGTGACCACAACCGCCCGCCCACGCCCGATTCGTCGACTGCGATGGATTCTGCCAGCCCTGCTGGTGATCGTCTGGCTGGCCGTCGGCGGGTTCGGCGGCCCGTTCGCCGGCAAACTCTCCGCAGTCCAGCAGAACGACAGCACGTCCTTCCTGCCCGCGTCGGCCGAGGCCACCGAGGTGTCGGCGCTGCAGAAGGGCTTCACCGACACCCGGTTCGTGCCCGCGATCGTCGTCGCCGAACGGACGTCGGGGATCACCGCCGCCGACACCGAATTCCTCGCAGGCACCGCGGCCTCCTTCGCCGGGTCGGAGGGATTCGGCGACGAGGTGTCCCCGCCGATCCCGTCCGAGGACGGGCAGGCGCTGCAGATGTTCGTGCCCGTCGACAGCACCGGGGAGGTCGGCGACAGCGTCACCGAACTCCGCGACGCGCTCGGCGCCGCACCGGACGGGCTCACCGTCCTCGTCACCGGGCCCGCCGGGCAGGTCGCGGATCTGTCGGCGGCGTTCGCCGGCATCGACGGACTGCTGCTCCTGGTGGCGGGCGTCGTGGTGATCCTCATCCTCATCGTCGTCTACCGCAGCCCGATCCTCCCGTTCGCCGTGATCACGTCCGCGGTCTTCGCGCTCGGACTGTCGAGTCTGCTCGTGTACGTGCTCGCCGATGCCGGCGTGATCGCGCTGAACGGCCAGAGTCAGGGGATCCTTTTCATCCTGGTGTTCGGCGCCGCCACCGACTACGCCCTGCTGCTCGTGTCCCGCTACCGCGAGGAACTGCGGATCGAGCAGGACAAGTACCGCGCCATGCGGACCGCCTGGCGGGCGACACTCGAACCGGTCGCAGCCTCCGCGGGCACCGTCATCGCCGGTGTGCTCTGCCTGCTGCTGTCCGATCTCAACTCCAACCGCGGTCTCGGACCGGTCGCGGCCATCGGCATCGCGGCGTCGTTCGTCGCCTCCATGACCTACCTCCCCGCGGTGCTCGTGCTCCTCGGCCGGGCGGCGTACTGGCCGAGCAGACCCGCCTTCGACGCACAGCACGCCGAGAAGGACGAGGCCGCCGACCACAGGTTCTGGGCCGCGCTCGCGGCGCGGATCGGCGCACATCCGCGCCGATTCTGGGTGGCGTCCAGCCTGGTGCTGGTGCTCTTCGCGCTCCTGATCCCTCAGTTCAAGGCCAGCGGCGTCGCGGAGTCCGAGACGTTCCTGCTCGACGTCGATTCCGTTGCGGGCCAGCAGGTCCTCGGCGACCACTTCGACGCCGGCTCCGGTTCGCCTGCCGTGATCATCGCGAACGAGGGCGCTCTCGACGCGGTACTCGACGCCGGCCGGGTCGACGGCGTCGGCGACCTCACCGTGCTGACCGCCCCCGGCACCCGGGACCCGCTGGTGGTGGACGGCCGGGTGGCGATCGAAGCCACCCTGACCGATCCCGCCGACTCCCTCGAGGCGGAAGACACCGTCGTCGCGCTCCGCGACGCCGTCCACCCCATCGACGGCGCCGACGCCCTCGTCGGGGGCAACACCGCCACCGATCTCGACACGAAGACGACGTCGACGCGGGACCGCACCCTGATCATCCCCGTCGTCATCCTCGTGGTGTTCGCGATCCTGTGCCTGCTGCTGCGGTCGCTGCTCGCACCGCTGCTGCTGATGGGGACGGTGGTGCTGTCCTTCGCTGCGACCCTGGGCATCTCGTCCCTGGTCTTCGAGCACATCTTCGGATTCCCGGGCGCCGACCCCGTCGTCCCGCTGTTCGCGTTCGTGTTCCTCGTCGCCCTCGGAATCGACTACAACATCTTCCTCATGACCCGCGTCCGGGAAGAAGCCCAGCGCATCGGCACCCGCCGCGGCGTGCTGCGCGGTCTGACCGTCACCGGTGGTGTGATCACGTCGGCGGGAGTGGTTCTGGCGGCGACGTTCTCGGCGCTCGCCGTCATTCCGCTCATCTTCCTCGCACAGATCGCATTCATCGTCGCCTTCGGTGTTCTCCTCGACGCACTCCTCGTGCGGTCACTCCTCGTGCCCGCCCTCGCCGTCGACATCGGGCCGAAGATCTGGTGGCCGAGCAAGCTCGCGTCGGCATCGGAACCCGACGAGAACGTCTCTGCGGAGCCGGAATTGGATTCGAGTCGTATGTGAGCGCGCTCGGCGAATGCCGCAAGCGTGATGCCTGCCTGTTCGCTCATGGTCGCGCAGCCGAGCCTGGCTCGATTAAAGATGGTTCGGTAATAGGGTGTGTCATTGCACGGGATTCCCACTGTGCTGCTGGATCATTGATGAATGGCAGGTAAGGAAACCGGTTCCGGCGAGGAGCCCGACGCCCGGAAAGTCAAGCAGCGCGGTACTCGCCGTGATCTCGGTGCGTTGCGTGACAGGCGGATGCGGGCGGCGGAGATGTTCGCCGCAGGTCGGCGGCAGATCGATGTCGCGGTCGAGTTGGAAGTCTCCCAGCAGACCGCCTCACGCTGGCATCGACAGTGGACCGAAGGAGGCAGTGAGTCGTTGGAAGGTGCCGGTCGCGCGGGGCGCCGGCCCCGGCTCGATGACGCCCAGATCGAGGCGATCCGAGAGGAACTGCTCAAAGGACCGCAAGCGCATGGCTTCGCGACCGGGGTGTGGACCCTGGGCCGGGTCGCGATCGTCATCGAGCGGCTCACCGGCGTGACCTACGGACCCACCCAGACGTGGACGATCCTGCGGACCCGGCTCGGGTGGAGCCGACAGCGGCCCGCACGTCGGGCAGTCGAACGCGACGAGGACGCCATCGTCGCCTGGCGCGAGAACGAGTGGCCGCGGATAAAAAAATAGCGCGGCGCCGAGGTGCATGGATCTGCTTCCAGGACGAAAGTGGTGTGTCGCTACTCCCGGTGGTCCGTGCAACCTGGGCGCCCAAAGGTATGACACCGGTTCTGCATCACCGATTCTCCTGGAAACGGATGTCCATGGCCGGGGTCCTGGCCTATCGCCCTGACCGCAGCCGCAGCGCGTTCGTGTTCTCCATGACCGACGGCGCCTACAACACCGACAAGCTCATCGAATTCCTCACCGAGCTACGCACCCACTTCGCCGGCGAGAAGGTCATCCTGATCTGGGACGGGCTCATGGCCCACCGATCCAAGGCGATGACCGCGTGGCTGGCCACCCAACGCGACTGGCTCCACGTCGAACGCCTCCCTGCGTATGCGCCTGAGCTCAACCCCATCGAACAAGTCTGGGGCAACATGAAATCCACCGAACTCGCCAACCTTTGCCCCGACATCCTCGACGAGGTCCGCATCGCGACCGAGGCCGGCCTGACCCGGATCGGCTCGAACTACGACCTGTGCCACGGCTTCCTCGACCACACCGGCCTTTCCTTATGATCAGTGCTCACCCTATTACCGAAACATCTTTGCATCACAGCGCCTCCGATGAACTGGTCATCGAAGGCCTTGTGAGAGGTTATGTTCGTATTGCAACCGAAGCAACGGATCTGTTCGCGGTGTCAGTTACCGAAGCCCTCAACCTCCCCGCTAGTGCTGCCGAGCGTGATCGCCGAATCCGCCAGGACGACCTCGCCGAATGGGTCAAATGGCTACGAGTCTCGCGTTCCGAAGTCACCGAGGCAGACGCACTCGCGCTGGTCAATGCGGTTCGCACAGCACTCAACGATCTTGTCCGTATTCCGCACCTTTCACGACACGCCGAGTTCCCCGACGAGCTTGTTGCGTGCTCGATGAATGCTCTTTTGAATACCCCGATGCCATCGGCACGATCGGGTCGGCGGCGTGATGAATAACCGAAGATTGATGTCGACCGTTTGGTCAAAACTCGTTCCATTCAGCACTTTTCGAGGCATTCAGCATGATTCTGCTGCTCTGATTTTCCCAATGCGGGAAACGGTGATGGGCAGGCCGCCAACGTTCTGGATGACCGAATCCAGCTCAGCAAGCTCCGCCCGCCGATCCAGGTGTGACGCGCTCATGAGGTCCAGGTCGTCGAACGCCAGGACGTCAAAGGGTGAGAATGTCACAGGGATTCGTCGTTGTGACGGCTTCGTCGCGTGTGCAATCCCCATGCGCCGCTGGAGCAGGCCGAACGAGTGCTTGCTGTGATCGAGTACGACGACCTCGCCGTCGAGAACGATGCGTCCGCGGCCGCAGAATGCCGCTGTCAACGCTTCGGCGATCTCGGGATATGAGGGTGTCACCACGAGGGCCTCGCGGACGTACGGCGCCGCTTCCTGTACCCGGGACCGCGCGCTGGATGACGGCGCCGCAGGTACGGTGTTCATCTCGGCCCGCGAATGCGCCACCATGGTCGGTATCCCTGACGAGGTGGCGGTTGTGGTCGTATCAAGGAATGACGTTCTTCCCGAAACCATCACGGCGAATGTGGACTGGCATCGTTGTTGCGGTTGTCGTGATCGGAGCGCTGGTTCTCTGGTTCGGTGGCCCTCGGCTCTACCACTGGTACGGCGCACGATCGGACGAGAAGGCCGCCGCGGAGCTGGCTACAGACCTGGGCCTGCACCTGACGGAGGACGACACCATCGTGTACGCCAAGTACTACGGTTCATTTCCCGACTCGTCCGCATACCTGGTTGTTGACTCGAACTCCGGTGCCCGCGCGAACGCCCTGCGTAATGATGCTGAGCTGACGTCATGTGGCCCCGCCACGGCCGGCAATGTGGGCCGGCCGCCTTCGGAATACAGTCCTAAACCTTCAGAGACCTGGGTCCATTGCGAGTCGCTGCGGCCCGGGCGGGGAGTGCTATCCGCGGTATGGGTTCCTGCGGTGGAACAAGGTCGGCGTAGCTACATCTGGGCAGGCCAGATGTGATAGCTCGGGATTGGTATGTCGTGCTGGAGGGGGATGTCCCTGGGGATTCCGACACTGCTGCCGCAGGCCGAGCCGTACCCGACGTATCTCCCCCGGCGTGCGCGCGGTGTATCGGCTGGCCGATCGGATCATCCAAGAGCGCGACGGGAAGCGATGAGGTAAATCCGGCGAGGGGTACTGACGCTAGGCGGCCGGCACGAGAAACTTCACCTGGACGTTGTACGGGTAGGTGCCCGGGTTGTCCAACAAGGATTCGATGAGCGCATGACCATCCTCATCGATGTAGAGGATTTGAACTTCGAGACCCCTTGCGGGTGCAGCATCACCGTGTCACCGGTCGTCAAATGCGTGCGAGTTCCCGGATTCTGGTCATACATGACGATGAACTCGTGCGGGTTCGGTGTGCAAGCCCCCGATACCCACCGGGTTCACTCAAGGCCCACCGCCGCCCACGCCCCCGGATCGCCGGTCAGTAGGTGTCGATTCGATCGAGGGGGTGGCCCGAGCGATTCCGGCTGGGGTTTCGTGTCGGTTCGAGTTGGAGACTCGTCGGGGTTGTCGGCGCGGTGGTGTGCGGCGACGACGGCCATGCCCGCGAGGGGGGGCGAGGATCGCGAGCACCACGAACAGGGGGAACTCGCCCTCATCCGATGCCCCGGCGGGGACGGCGAGCAGCACGGTGGACGAGAAAGCTATCAACACAAATACCTTTCGGACGCAGGGTCAGGCGACGGGGAGCCCGACCAGGCCGGCCGTGAGGCCGAGGAGGGCGCAGCCCTCGAGGGTGCGCAGCACGGACCAGTTCAATCGGTAAACCATCACCGCGGCGAGAACGCCGATGACCAGGGCGACCGGGCGGATCGTGCTCAGGTCGGGCCAGCAGGTGGATCGGGCCCCAGTGCAGCAGGGAGGCGTCGGCGAAGAGGGTGTGGATGACGAAGTACAGGGCCAGGTTCGCTATCACTCCGACCACCGATGCGGTGATGCCGTTCAGCGCGGTCACGTGGGTGTTGGTGCGGAGCCGCTCGACATAGGGAGCGCCGAGGAAGATGAACACGAAGCACGGCACGAACGTCACCCACGTGGTCAGAAGCGCGCCGAGCGTCGCGGCGACCCAGGGGTCGAGATCACCCGGGTTGCGGTAGGCGCCGAGGAACGCGACGAACTGCACCACCATGATCAGCGGCCCGGGGGTGGTCTCGGCCAGCCCGAGACCGCGGACCATCTCGCCGGGGGTGAGCCAGCCGTAGGTTTCCACTGCCTTCTGCGCGACGTAGGCGAGGACGGCGTAGGCGCCGCCGAAGGTGACCAACGCGGTGCCGGAGAAGAACAGACCCTGTTCGGTGAACACACTGTGCCGGCCGGTGAACACCACGACGGCGACCATCGGAACTGCCCACGCGATCAGGCCGACACCGAGGACGAGGACCGTGCGTCGCAGGCTGGGGGCGTCGGCGTGCAGGGCGTCGTCGGCGATCAGCGGCGGCGTCTCGTCGGTGTCCTTCTCGGGTTTGCTGCTGGTGTCGGCGCCATGCGTGCGTCGGCCGATGAGCCAGCCTGCGAACCCGGCCACGGTGATGACGATCGGGAACGGGACCGCGAACAAGGCCAGCGCGAGGAAGGCGCAGACCGCGATCGCCCAGTGGGCGGGCCGGGTCAGCGCCCGTTTCGAGACGCGGGTGACGGCCTGGACGACCACGGCGAGGACGGCGGGGGCGATGCCGGCGGAGATGGCCAGCACGACGGTGGTGATGCCGAACGCGACGTAGATCGCGGCCAGTCCGAGCATTGCGATCATCCCGGGCAGCACGAACAGCACCCCGGCGATCAGGCCGCCGATGGTGCCGTTGAGCAGCCAGCCGGTGTAAATTGCGAGCTGCTGGGCTTCCGGGCCGGGCAGCAGCATGCAGTAGTTCAGGGCGTGCAGGAACCGTTTCTGCCCGATCCAACGTTTCTCGTCGACGAGGGTGCGTTGCATGACGGCGATCTGCCCGGCCGGTCCGCCGAAGGTCTGCAGGGAGATCAGGAACCACGCCCAGCTCGCCTTCCGCAACGGGATCAGATCCCGGCGGCGCGACGGGCCGGTCGCGGGCGTGTCGGTGGTGGGTTCGCTACTGCTCACGTCGGTCTCCGAAACATGAAAGTCAGGGCGGGGCAGGGTGGTCGGGCCGCACTCGGGGTCAGGACGGTTCGCGGCCGGACAGGACACGTTGGCGATGGAATTCGTAGAGCCCGTCGAAGATGCGGGTCGCCACCGCGAGTGTCTGATCGTCGGTGCCGGTCAACGACAGCCCGCGCAGCACCGAGTCCAGTCCGGGGGCTTCGGGGGCGTCGTAGCGGCCGTCGTCGATGTCGGCCTCGTGGACGATTTCGGCGAGCGCCCACAGCACCGGGTCGGTGAGTTCGTAGCGGCGCAGGATCGTCTCGAAGCTGCAATCCCCGTGGTGATGCGACAATTCCACCCCGCGCATGTCGAACGCGGCCGCATCGTCCGGGACGTCCGCCGGATCGGCCACCCACACGAACTCGGCATCCGGGTCGATGTTGCGGCGGATCAACCACGCACACGCGTCGCGGTCGATGTGGATCCCGGCGCGGGTCGCCCACCTCATTGCGGCACCTGCGTTTCCGCGGGCCGGCCGGCTAATTCCTTAAGCGCGGCCTCCGCACCGTCCCGCTGCGCGGTCGGGAAGAAGGAGCGCTTGTCGATCTCCCGCATCCGGCGGCGCAGCTGGGTGAGCTTCCTGGTCCGTCCGTCGGTGTCGGGCAGCGATCGTGCCGCTTCGGCGGCGTCGGTGAGCTCGTCGTATTCGGCGGCGCGGTCCGCCGACAGCTGCGCCCGCATCCGGTCCTGCTGGTTCTGGGTGGTGGGGGCGGCGGTCCACACCTCCGCCTGACCGCCCGCCTCGACGACTTCCTCGGCGACCCAGTCGAACTGCTCCCGGGTGCGCGGAGAGGCGGGTAGCACGACCACCCCGTCGGCGAGCTGGAACACCCCGTACTTGCGGAGCTTGCGCCACAACGCTATTCGCGGTGTCGACGGCTCACGGGGGATCCGGTAGGCGAGCATCACCCACTCGTCGAGACGCTGCTCGGGTGCCGGTATCCGTTCCACCCCCGTGATGTAGCCACGGTTTCACTGCGCTGTCTATCCGCGGGTTCGCGGGCCGGTGGGGCGACTTGGGCGGCGCGCACGTGAACGCCCGTGAACGACTGCCTCCACGGCCAGCGCATGTCAGTGGGTCAGGCGGTGATAGATCTGCTCGTTCGTGGTTCTCGTACTGAGCTCGCGGGCGGCTGAGCGGTCATTCTCCGGTAATACCGACCCAGCCTCGAGCGATTCAGTTGCTACTTACCTGTGAAGGAACCCGGACGCTTCTCCATGAACGCGCTAACGGCCTCCCGGTGGTCGGCGGTGTGATGGGACAGCGCTTGCATGGCAGCAGACAACTCGAGCAAACTATCGAGACTCAGATGCTGTGATTCACGCAAAAGCTTCTTGGCCATCCGCACCGAGTTCGGCGGATTGACCGCTACGCGCTCCGCCAGCCCGCGCGCCTCGTCGAGCAGCTGCTCCGGGGCGACGACCCGGGAGACCAGCCCCCATTCCAGTGCAGTCGCCGCGTTGACGCGGTCCCCGGTCAACGTCATCTCGGCGGCGCGGGCCGCGCCGATCGCGCGTGGCAGCAACCACGCTCCACCGTCCCCGGGAATAATACCCAGCTTGACGAAGCTTTCTGCGAAAAAGGCCGTGTCGGAGGCGATCCGCATGTCACACATGAGCGCGAGATCGCAGCCGGCGCCGACTGCGGGGCCGTTCACTGCCGCAATCAGGGGGACGTCGCAGTTGTACATGGCCCGAGGTATACGTTGAATTCCCTTCCGATACCCCTCGCGCTGCTGGTGAGGCTTGCCTCCGAAGAGCCCGCGGCCTTCCGCCATGTCCTTCACGTTACCGCCGGACGAGAACGCGGAACCGGCGCCCGTCACGATGACTGCTCTGGTCTCATGGCTGGCATTGACAGCGGCCACGCACGCTACGAGCGCGTCGATCACGTCCTCGCCGGAGATCGGGTTGCGTTCTTCGGGCAGATTGATTGTCCAGGTCTCGATAACACCGTCGCGCTGGACGAGAACGGGATCATCCATGAAAGTTGCTCCTTGTGTGAGGGTCAATCAGTCATGATGACTGACTTATAGTTGTCGGTCCCGACTTCGGCTGCAGTCCGCAGGTTGTTCAGTATCGCCACGGCCGAGATCTCGGAATCAAGGACGGCAACGCCGACTACGCCGTTTCCGCAACATTTGATGGCATCGACGAGTTTCTCGACGTGGTGCCCTCCGCTCAGCAGGTGAGCGGAGGGCACCACGTCCAGTTGGTCGAGGGCGCCGACGTTCGGTGAGAACCGAGGGTGGGTTCCGGCCTCTCGCGCGACCGAGGTGGCCGAACGAGAAGTCGGAGTCGCTCGCCGAAAGTCGGTCAGGCCGGCTTCAAGGCTCGTTCGGTCAGAGTCTCACCGCCGATGGCCCAATCGTCCTTCGACACTTCTTCGATCGTCACCCAGACACTTGCCGGTTTCGCTCCTGTCGCGTCCACGTATGCAGCAGTCAGCTTTTTCAATAGCTCACGCTTCGCTTCGGCGGATTGGCCGGGGGTCTGGGTCACATGCAACAGCGGCATAGCGTGCTCCTCGAGGGTTTTTTGATGGGGAAAGGCACTCGACAAGCCACTTCGCTAATCGAGATCAGTTGATCGGCGAGAACCGTGCCACGGCCAAGGGTAACAGTCTTGGGTATCGATTAAAAAGGTTGGGGTGCAACGAATATGATGATACAAAGTTGGTTTGCCGTGTCACTTAGCTTGCAGTCAAGTAAGTTTCAGACAGCCATTTTTCATTGTAGATAAGATCATCTGTGGAATAACCGCGTTGATGACGCCGGTAGTACGGTGCCAGGGGCTAAAGCGCGCGGGTACGAACATGAGTCGTCTGAGCAATTGTGAAGCACCATTACGAGATTGGGCGTGACTCTATGATCGAACTCGATCACGACTGGCCCGGCGTCGCGTGGTGGCCTCGACCGCCCCGCCGCACTGCGAGACGACGCCGAGAAGCTGCGGGAGGGGTGGCCGACGGCGCGACTTCTGCGAGTCGACGGGCTCGGGCAGGTCCGTCTCACGGAGAAGCATGTGCTGCTGGAACCGTACTCCGGCCGCTACTTCGAGCCTCCCGAGTATGCGGTGCTGCTCGGTGTCTTGGACGGGGACCACGAATGGCAGTGTGGAACGACGAAGGTTTCAATGATCGCTTACTTCCAGACCGGTTCGATGGCTCGCTTGGATCGAGTTGGACAAGGCGTTCGCGCTGTGGGGTGGACCGCCGCTGGTGCTGCGGATGGACAACGGACCGGAGTTCGTATCCACTGTGCTGCAATCGGTATTCCGTCCTCGGAACGCTCCTGAATGACGGAATTCACGGGTGTCGCGGCCCCGCTACTCCGGCAATACCCCGGAGCCGCGTAGACACGCAACCTCGTTCTCGGAAAATCCGAGCTCGGCGAGAACATCATCGGTGTCGGCGCCGCGGTGGCGAGGGCCGAATCGCACCGAACCGGGGGACTCGGACAGCTTTACCGGTACGCCGACGCCTCGGTACCCGTCGCATTCGATCACCATTTTTCGGTGCCGCACCTGGGGAAGGTTGAGTGCCTCCCCGACGTTGTTCACGGCCCCCGAGGGAACACCGGCCAGTCGAAGTGCGGTGGCCAGGGCCTCGCGCTGCCAACCGCCGATGAGTCCGCCGAGGACCTTCCGCAGCTGTACTGCGTTCGCCATACGATCGGTATTCGTCCTGAACCGCGGGTCCTCGGCGAGCCCGGGCGCGTCCAACGCCTTGGCGAGCGAGCGGAATTGCCGGTCGTTGCCGGCACCAATGAAGAACGGTCCGTCACTGCAGACGAACGTCTCGTAAGGACAGATGGTGGGATGGGCGACGCCGGTGCGTTCCGGCGCGACGCCGGTAGCGAACCATTTGCCGGCGTGTGGGTGCAGGATCGACACCGCGCTGTCGAGCAGCGCGAGGTCGACAAGCTGCCCGCGCCCGGTCTCTCGCCGCACGTGCAGCGCCATGAGGATGCCGTTCATTGCATTGAGGCCGGTGATGATATCCACCAGCGGGATCCCGATCCGCATCGCCTCGCCGTCAGCTTCGCCGTTGATACTCATCAGCCCGGACAGTGCCTGAAGCACTGCGTCGTAGCCGGGCGCGCCACCAAGCGGCCCGTCGGTGCCGTACCCGGTGATCCGGCAGTGTATGAGGCGCGGGAACTCCGCGGCGAGTACGTCGTCGCCCAGGCCCCACCTCTCGAGCGTCCCGGCCTTGAAATTCTCGATCACGACGTCGGCCTCGGCGAGCATTCGGCGCAGGAGTTGCTGTCCTTCCTCGATTCGTAGGTCGACGCTGATGTTGCGCTTGTTGCGGTTGAGCCCGTCGAAGTACGTGCTGTGGTTTTCTCTGACGAACGGCGGGCCCCAACCGCGGGTTTCGTCGCCAGCTGGTGGCTCTACTTTCGTTACGTCCGCACCGTGGTCGGCGAGCATCTGCCCGCACAGTGGTCCGGCGAGCACCCGCGACAGGTCGACGACGCGAATGTCTGTGAGCGCGCCAGTCCGCGGAGGCAGCGCGGCTGAATTGGAAGAGGCGTCCCAGGCGTCGGCCGAAAGGGCGTTGATTGTCGAGTTGGTCATGGCTGCTCATTCTGGTGGGTATTGACGGGGTCGGGCCGGCCGAGGGGGAAGGTAAATCATGAAGCCTCTAGGCATCCAATTGAACAGGGAGTGGGGTCGGAAGGCTCCGAGGCGACTAGACATAGATGGACCTGTATTCAAGATAGTAATCCAGCGCCTCAGGGCCGAATTCCCGCCCAATTCCGCTGTGCTTCACGCCACCGAAGGGGGAGCCCATGTCTATCGAAAAATAATTGATCCCCATTGTGCCAGATCTGATACGTGACGCGATATCTAGGCCATGCTCGTGATCCTCAGTAAAGACGACCCCGCCCAAACCGAAGACGGTGTCATTTGCGATACGAACGGCCTCATCCTCCGACCCGTACGGGATAACGGAGATGACAGGACCGAATATCTCCTCCTGTGCCAGTCGACTGTCATTGTCCACGCCTCCAAAAATAGTAGGCGAAACAAACCACCCTCGCGTCAGCCCATCAGGCGGCTCGGCGCCGCCACGGACAAGCTGGAATCCCTCAGACTCCCCGAGCCGGATATAGTTTCTAACTCGCTCTCGGTGTTGATCGCTCACCATAGGGCCCAAAGTGACCGCGTCGTCAAGTGGGTCCCCCATCGCCAGATCATCCACGTAGGCAGCCAGGACATCTAGAACTTCCCGGGAACGACCGTGGGGAACCAAGATACGGGAGTTTGTGGTGCACGTCTGTCCCCCGTTCTTGAACACAGCGTCGTCCAGGCTCCTAGCGAAGACATCCAGATCCGCATCAGAGAGCACAACGGCCGCCGACTTGCCACCGAGCTCGAGCGATACCCTTTTGAGGGACCGGCCTGCCGCCTCGCCTATCGCCTGCCCTGCAGCCGTTGACCCGGTAAATGCAATCTTGTCCACACCCGGATGGGCCACAAGGGCCTCGCCCGCGCGAACGCCACCAGCAACAATGTTGAGGACTCCAGGCGGCAGACCTGCATCTTCCGCCGCTTCCCCGAGCACGTAGGCGTCAAGCGCAGTTTCGGGGGCTGGTTTCAAAACGATAGTGCACCCAGCGGCGAGAGCAGGAGCGATCTTGGCCATAGCCAGCAACTGAGGATAGTTCCACGCAACGATTGCACCAACAACACCGACTGGCTCTTGCCGCACAATGGTGTGCCCCTTCTTGCTGGGGCGGCGAGTCTCAAAAGTCCGTGCCTCGGCGAGCTCAGCCATCGAACGCAGTATCGCTACCGGGGCCGCAGCGTTACTGATAATCGATAAAGGCCTAATCATGCCATTCTGCTGACTGACCAAGCGCGCGGTGGATTCTCCTCGGCGCTCGAGGCTATCGGCGAACCGCCGCATAGTCTCGGCCCGTTCGTGCGGGGTGGAACGCCCCCAGGGGCCGTTGTCGAGTGCCGCCCGCGCGGCCAAAACAGCTTCGTCAATCTCCGAAGAACCACCCATTGCGGCAACGCCCAGCGGCCGCTCGGTTGCTGCTTCTACAATAGTAAATAATTCTGGGTCGACAGCCTCTCGCCACTGCCCGTTAATATAAAACTGTCTGCGGTCGGCGCCACCGGCTGGGGGCATAATGTAACCTCTCTGAAGTGGTTATATACCTTGTCTTCCAAGGTTGCTTACGAAAGACGATTACGGTCAATACGCTGCCGCAGCCAAAACGAAGGGCAAAGCGCTGGAGCGTCTACAGTCGAAGCGAATGACTAGATGACTGCTCGGCACCGTACCGATCGGGCCGTCTCGGGCCCGATCGAACTCCGTACGGACGACCCACATCTAGGGAGATCAGGCCGGCCTACTGTGCGACGCCACGTCGATTCACCTGCGCGGTGCGGACGGTGCCTTGTGACTTACCTTCACCGAACTGCTCGAGAGTGGTCGCATTGCAAAACATGTACAGCACATCCAGGTCTGATCCGCCGAACGTGCACGCAACAGCCCAGGCGTCAGGCACGAGAACGGAATCGGTGATCTCGCCGTTCTCCTCAACGCGATAGAAGCCGCTCTCCGGACCGTTGGTCAGGCCATTGCCGAACCAGACGCCACCTTCGGTGTCCAGTGCAATCCCGTCAGGGTGCATGCTCTCGTCGAGTTGTGCCCACACTCGGAAATTAGTCAAGGAACCATCGGCGTTTACGTCAAAAGCATCAATCCGGTGACCGAAAGTCTCTGCGAGGAGCAAAGTTCGACCGTCCGCACTAAGAGCAGCTCCGTTCGGGAATATCGCATCGCCTTCAACTCTGCTTACGTTGCCCTCGGGTGTTACGTGGGCCAAAGTTGTTGCCTTCGGATCCTCAGCCCCGAGGTCAAAGCCAAAGTTACCAATGTAGGCATGTCCGGACGGCGATACCAGCATGTCGTTTGCCATTCCGCGGGCGATATGCGCGATATCGGCGTACTCGCTGACGGATCCGTCGGACGCGATTCGCACAACTTTCTTCTTCGTCGGATCCAAGAGGACCACTAAGACCGATCCATCCTGTAGGAAACCGAGCCCAGACGGTGACTCTTCGAGCGTCGCGAATGCAGTGTGGCTGCCGTCCTCTTCGAAATGTAGGACGTGCTTGCCAAAAAAGTCGCTGGCCCATAGTCGACCATCGTGCCAGCGTGGTGCTTCGAGGTAGCCATGCCCACTGGATATTGTCTGCAGTGAATGGTTCTTCATTGCCTGCCCTTTCGGTGGTAGATATGGCGATTGCAGCTTCGGGTTAACGCATCCTAGGCGCTAGTCACGCCTCAAATTGCACTACGGTGTATTTCGCCGCGAACTTGGAGAGCAGCTCCTTTGCGCGAATATGAGCAGGATGCACGTCGTACTCGGCATAGCCTGTTGGATCATGAAACGCAGCGGAAATCCCGTAGTCGCTGCTCACGTCGCGCGAACTGATGTCTCTTCCATGAGCGTAGGCATGTAGCAGTTCTGTACATTCGGCGGACAGCTGATCAAGCGCAATTGCGAAAGCCGATATATTCGAGTCATCGATCGACCGGGTCCATGATATAGCGACCAAGTGATGAAAAGTCATGACACGGTCAGCCCATCGGTATATCCGGACTCCTTTTCCTTCTGCCAGAACTGCAAGTATGTCGGCACGCCGTTTAGATACTGCAGCATCTGCATTTTCTTGCCCGGAATGTTGCCCCCGTTGTACCAAGACTTCGCCCGATTGAATAGCGCCGTGTCGTCGGTCTCGTTGATGTGCGCGGTCCAAGCTTTGTCCGCTTCAACTGTCGATTCGAAACGGGTGAGTCCGTTTGTCCGAAGAAATTCGAAAAAGTCGACCATGACCTCGCCCTGAAGCTCGGCGTTCGTGGACCCGTTCGCAAATGCAGCAGGACTCTGGGGACCGTAGACGAAAATGGCGTTCGGGAACCCGGCTGTGACTGCTCCGAGGTACGCGTCTACGCCCTGGCTCCATTTGTCACGTAAAGTGACGCCATTCGCGTTCTGAACGTCGATCGAGGTTAGTGCGCCGGTGTTGTTGTTGAAGCCTGTGGCGAGAACGATAATGTCAAACTCGCCGTGCTCGACTCCGTCGGCTGTGCGAATCCCAGTTTCGGTGAATCCGACGATCGGGGTCTCTTTGGTGGAGACAAGAGCGACGTTCGTCTGATTCATCACCTCATAATAGTTTTGATGGAGGGCCGGCCGCTTGGCTCCGAAGGGATGAGGGGCGATTTCTGGGACCAACAGCTCTGCTTTGACTGGGTCTTTGATCTGGGGCTTGATCTTGTTCTTCCAGAACTCATATGTCAGCGCATTTGTTTCGTCATTGAATAGATAGTCCGAGAAATTTCCCAGCCAGAATGCGAATCCGCCCTGATTCCATAGGCGCTCAAAGACAGCATTGCGCTCGTCCTCTGGGGTTTCGACACCGCTCCGGGGGTCAAAGTCGTAGTCGATCGCTGCGTGGGTTTCGCGACATTTCGCGGCAACATGGGGCATTTTGCTCTTGAGGGCAGCTTGTTCCTCATCATCCAAGTACTTCTGTTGCATAGGCAACGAAATATTCGGAGTGCGCTGGAAAACCGTGAGGTTTTCGACTACTGGGCCTGCTTCCTGCACTACCTGAACAGCGCTTGCGCCAGTTCCGATAATCGCGACGCGCTTTCCCGTCATGTCCAGATCGGAACGCCATCGGGCGGTATGAACCAGTTCTCCTTGGTACGTATCCATATCTGGGATGGATGGTGTGTAGGGTTCCGTGGTCGACCCTGTCGCGAACACCACAAACCTTGCCCGGAAAGTGGCTCCGTCCTGTGTTTCGAGGTTCCACATCCGCTGCTCTTCGTCGAACGTCGCGCCCACGACCTTAGTGTTGAATCGACTGTCCTTGCTCAGGTCCAGTTTGGAATCAACATAATTGAAATAGCTACGCATTTCCTCATGATCGGGGTACATCTGCGAGAAGTCCCAATCCTTCCAGAGGTATTCGTCAGTGAACTGATATACCGGTGCGTGGCTGTCCACCCTTGCTCCCGGATAGCGATTGAGACTCCATGCCCCGCCGAAACCGCCACTGGCTTCAAGGAGGATCACAGAGAATCCCCGGTCCCGAAGATGGCGTAGCTGATAGATGCCACCGAAACCACCACCGACAACGATGACGTCATAGGTAGGTGTTTCTGCAGACTGTGCCGGGTCGTTCTTTGGAGCGTGGATTGCGGTCATCGATTTGGACCTTTCGAACGCTGAGATGGGGCAGGGTTGCCGCTCGCTGTAGCCCTCTGATCAGAGGTGATTAGAGGGCCGAACGAGCTGGAGGGGAGCGAGACCTGGAACCTGTGTGACTGCGACCGAGTCTCGCTTGGGATGTGGTGTACACCATAGGCTTCAGGCTTCAAGTCCGCAACTAAAGAGAATAATTCATAATTACGTAAAACACGGGCGCTTCAGTAGTGTTTCGCTGCGTTGGCCGCGCGGTGCGGGCGGGCGATGGCTGGAGCGGCGAGCACGATGGTCGGGTACGCCTCGATCGACTCGCGGGTGCGGTGGAAGACCGGTCAGGCCTCCAGTTCGGACTTGGCGAGGCGGAAGAACTGCTCGACTGTCTGCAGGTTGTGATAGGCGGCCACGACCGCCTTTCCGACCATCGAGGTCGGCTCGATGTCGGTGACGTAGCCCTTGTGGCCGGCGGACTGGCGGGCCCGCTCGATTGATGCCTCATCCAGGATGACGCTCTGTCCGGTGACCTCGACGGATCGTTACCTTCGTAGTGGTTCTGCCCGGTCGCCTACGCGCTGGGTGCGGTCGATCTGCGCGTTAGTGGTGCGCCGGTCGCGTTGGGCGCGCTGCCACTTCAGTGCCACACCACCCTGCGGTCGCGCCGGTCAGGGCCCTGGCCCATCGAGCGGGTCGGCTCCGCGGTGTCACCTTCGGCGATAGTGTTACCGCAGCGGCCGAAGTGATCCTCGAGTTCCTTGGGGGCCTTGGAGTTTCGGGAGGCGACGATGAACGACAGCCCCGCGGGTTGGCGTTGATCGTGTTTTGGGGGGGTGCCTGGACGCCGATGTCTTGGAGCGCCCGGTCGTGTCGAGTTTGCTATTCGGCTCGATCAGTCGGGCGCACACTAGTCTAGCGACTTTGAATGTCTCATCGCCGATCTCATCGAACCCCAGCGCCTAGTGCGTCCCGGCCAGGTCGGCCCACAGGACCTCGCTGGAGTGCGAGCGCACCACCGCATCCCCGCCCGCGCGGACCTGCGACTCCGTGCTCGACTAACCTGCGGCTCGCCTCGCCCCGCGCGTTCTTCGCCGCACCGGGAACGACCCCAGTGGCACGAAGCTCTCCTGTTGCGGGAGTCCCAGCACCAGCCGTTGGAGTCACTGCTCTCGAGCTGTCGGCCGCTCTGTGGGCGCTCGCGCATCACACCGAGGTTCACCGTGAGGCGCTGGCGGCGTTCGCGGGCAAACGCGCCAACAAGTATCAGGGGCGTTGACACGGGAGATCGCGTTCGTCCTACATCTGTGAGAACGTTCGTGCACTCGGCATTTGCACGGAGTCGCGCGCCTAGAGGTCAGCGAAAGCCCCACTCCTCGGCGTGCCGGAGACATATCTCAGCGAGCTCGTCGCGTCGCTCTATGATCGTCTCGCGAACGCCGACCACACCGAGTGTGGCGATGGTTCGGCCGCGTTCCCGGAGAGCCACCGACACGCCGTCACCGCGTTCGACAGCCACGCCCGGGGCTGCACACACGCCGGTGGCCCGTAGTGCCTCTAGGGCGTAGAGGAACTGCTCGATGTAATCGGCGTCGGCCACTGGGCGGGAGTTGAGGTAGGCCCAGATGTCGCGCTGCTCGCGGTCGGCCAGTAGCAGCCACCCCGCGGACGTGCGCAGCAGGGAGCGCCGCAGGCGGTTCTCTGCCAGGTACGCGTACTCCGGTTCAGAGGAGACGTGGTCAACGTAGAACAGGTCGTCGCCCACCGAGGTGGACAGCGCGATGGTCAGTCCGGCCTCGGCGTGCACTTGCTGGAGTTGTTCGTGACTTATCGACGTGACAGGGGGGCGTCCGGCGATGACGTTGAGCAGGTAGGGAGCTGTACCGAGGGTGTAGATACGGTCGCGCTCGTCGAGGTAGCCGACGGCGACGAGACCGTTGAGCAGCCCATGCACCGAACTCACCGGGGCGTTGAGAGCCTTTGCCACGGCTGTGAGGGTGAGACCGGCACCGGACCGGGCGACGAGTTCGAGGATTGCCGCGACCCGGTCGATCATGCGATGGCGGGGGCGCTCGGGGACCTGCTCGAAAGGTACGGCTCCGGCGGCCGGAGAAGTTTCCGTCATTGCGAAAGCGTAGCAACGGCCTCCGCGCTCAACAGATAGCGTATATACGTAATCTGCTTCACTATTGTGTATCTAGGGTGTTTCTGTGACACTTGCCAAGTGATGCGGGGCGTCCTCCGCGGCAGGGCGACCCCGCGGTCTGGACTGACCCTTGATCTGACTGTGCGCACTCTCCGAACAGCGGCACCGTCGACCCCCGATCGCCCGGGCGCCGCCCGGGCAGGACTCATCAGGAGGCCCCATGAGTTCGACTCTCGCGCCACCGACCACGGTGGCGACCGATGAGATGAACGCCCTGCGTGCCGAAGTGCGCGCGTTTCTCGCCGAGGAGGTCGACGCCGGGCGGCTCATACCCTGGATCGACACCTGGCTCACCCGCTGGGACGAGGACTTCACCCGACGCCTCGCCGAACGCGGCTGGGTCGGGATGACGATCCCCACTGAGTTCGGTGGCCGCGGCCGAACCCACCTCGAGCGCTTCGTCGTCACCGAGGAACTGCTCTCCGTGGGCGCCCCTGTCGCCGCGCAGTGGGTCGCCGACCGACAGATCGCCCCGTCCCTGCTTCGCTACGGTACCGAGGAGCAGAAGCACGAGTACCTGCCCCGCATCGCCGCCGGCGAGTGCTGCTTCGGCATCGGCATGTCCGAACCGGACTCCGGCTCCGACCTGGCCAGTGTCCGCACCAAGGGCGTTCAGGTCGACGGCGGCTGGCGGATCACCGGGACCAAGGTGTGGACCTCCGGGGCCCAGCACGCGGAGGCCTTCATCGCGCTGTGCCGCACCGAACCGCTCGACACCTCGTACCGTCACGCGGGTCTGAGTCAGTTCATCGTCGACCTGCGCAGCGAGGGCGTCACCATCCGGCCGATCGTCTCCCTCTCGGGGGATCACCACTTCAACGAGGTCGTGCTCGAGGACGTTTTCGTGGCGGACTCAATGGTCTTCGGCACCCTCGGAAACGGTTGGGAACAGGTCAACTCCGAGCTCGCCTTCGAGCGCAGCGGCCCTGAACGGTTCCTCTCCTCGTTCCGCCTGCTCGCCGCGGAGATCGGTGCGATCTCCACCGGAGCCCTGCCCGAGCGCAGCGACCTCGGCCGGACCGTGGCCCGGATGGCCGGACTGCACAACCTCAGCCAGAACATCGCCGGCGCGCTGCAGCGCGGTGAACCCGCCGACACCCCGGCAGCCCTCGTCAAGCTGCTCGGCACCGCCACCGAGGGTGACATCGTCGACACCGTCTCCACCCGGCTCGGCGACGAGCTTGCACCCGGTTTCGCCGGCACGAACGGCACCGCCGCGGTCGCCGAGATCCACGGCCTGCTGCGCGCGGGCCTCCACCAGCGCCCGGGCTTCACGCTCCGCGGCGGCACCAACGAGATTCTGCGCGGCGTCATCGCGCGGGGACTGGGGATGCGCTGATGACCACCGCCACGACCGTCGACCTCTCCGTCGACGAGGACCTGCAGACGATGCTCTCCGACGTCGTCTCCGGGTTCTCGGGCCCCGACGTCCGGCACGACGCCGACGCCGTGTGGTCGACTCTGCGGGAGGTCGGCGTCGCCCGGCTCACCGCACCCGAGGACGCCGGGGGCAGCGGAGCCGGGTGGGCCGAAGCCGCCGCGCTCCTGCGCACCGCGGCTGCCGCCGGTGTGGCCGTCCCGTACGCCGAGACTGACCTGCTGGCCGGGCCGCTCCGGCGCGCCGCCGGGATCGACGACTCGTCCGACTCCACCGCCACCGTCGCGCTGCTCGATTCCTCGGGGACCGCGCACGGTGTCCCGTGGGCCGGTGCCACCGCCACCGTCGTGTGCGTGCGCCCCGCCGGCGATACCCACGAGCTCGCGGACGTGCCAACCGACCGGTTGACGATCACTACCATTGAGGGCATCTCGGCAGTGCCGACCGGCTCTGTCACCGTCGGTGAGGGCATCTCCTGGTCACCCGTATCCGCCGCGGCCGTCGAGGCGTACGTCCTGCGCGGCGCGCTCGCCCGCGCACTGCAGTGCGTCGGCGCGATGGACGGCATGCTCGCCTCGGCGATTGAGCACACCACCGCCCGCAGCCAGTTCGGTCGCGCCCTGGCGAAATTCCAGTCCGTGCAGAACCTCGTCGTCGACATCGCCGCCGAGTTTGTGCTGGCCCGCGCTGCCGTGGACACCGCGCTCGCCGACGCCCTCACCGACGACCTCGACGGCGAGCTGTCCCAGTTCCGCGTTGCGGTCGCGCGCAGCGTCGTTTCGCAGGCCCTGGCCGTGGCGGTGCGCAACGTCCACCAGGTGCACGGCGCGATCGGGACCACCCACGAGCACACCCTGCACCGGGTCACCCTTCCCGCCCTGCAGTGGCGCGGCGAGTTCGGAGCACCGGCGTTCTGGGAGGGGTTCCTCTCCCGCGCGGCCATTCTCGGCGGCATGGACGGTGCGTGGCCGATAGTCGCCGAGGGCGCCCGCGTCGAGGACGCCGCGAGCCGGTACCTCGACGCCGTGATCGCAAGGTCCGTGTCATGAAAACGGAACCGCCACGATCTCTTCCGCAGCCGAGCCTTCAGCTCCCTACTCGAGGCCGAACACAGAAGCCGACCACAGGCCGACACCCTCACACCTCCGCCCACACCGAACCGATCCACCACCGCGGCAGCCGCGACATCGATCGCCGACACCACGTCACCACACCCGGTGCCGGGGTTGCCTTCGGGATCTGCACATCGACCCCCGCGGACACGGCGACAGCGGGCTTACACGTCGAAGATCAACGACACGCCGATCAGTGGGAAAACCTCAGGCAGCAGCACGAAACTCCGGCCCACAATCCTGCGGGTACCTCCCGCTCGCGGGGGCGGATCTCGCGTTCTCCGGCGGTGGTGACGCCGATCGCGACATAGAAAGGCCGGTTGGCGACCTGACCGTCGCGGATCTTGACGTGGATGGCATCGACGAACATGACGGGATACCCGCGGCCACGGTCACCGACCTGACCGAGACGATCAGTACCCGAGTTCACGCATACCGCGATCTCCGGAAGCCGTGACGCTCGGCGGTCGTCACCGGTGTAGCCCGGCCGTGGTGGTCAGCGGCCGCACGGGGTACTGGGGACATGTCGTGCCGGTTCTGTGAGCCCGCGGGGGTCATAGTGGAACGTGATGTGAACACGACGAAAGGAAGATCGTGGACCATAGCGCGCTGTTGACCGACGCCTTCGATCGCATTCAGGAGACCGTGCATTCCACGCTTGCCGATCTCCCCGCCGACGCCCTCACGTTTCGGGTGGACGCGAAGGCGAACACGATCGCCTGGCTGATCTGGCATCTGACGCGAGTGCAGGACGACCACGTCGCCGGTGTCGCGGGCACCGCGCAGGTGTGGACGTCCGGCGGGTGGGTGGAGCGCCTCGACCTCCCGTTCCCGGTTGCCGACATCGGCTACGGGCACTCCGCGGACGAGGTCGCGAAGGTGCGGACCGGCACCGACCTCCTGCGGGAGTATCACGATGCCGTACACGACCGCACCGTCGACTACGTCCAGACGATCGGGCCGGACGACCTCGACCGGATCGTCGACGAGAACTGGGATCCGCCAGTCACTCTCGGTGTCCGGTTGATCAGCGTCGTCTCCGACGATCTGCAGCATGCCGGGCAGGCGGCGTACGTCCGCGGCATCTACGAGCGCCGCTGAACCCGCGACGACGTCTCGTTGGCGGCGAGCCACGCCTCCACTCGCCGCCGGGAGCGTCGGCCGACGCGTTCGCGGACGGCCGGACTCACTCGGGCCGCACCGTGCAGCGTCCCGTTCCGCACCAGCGCCAGCGGAGCGAACCAGGCGGGCACGACCGGCAACCCGAGTTCTCGCATGCCGCGCTTGCCGGAGAACATCCGCTGGATGCTGAGCAGGCGCTGGCGGTTGAGCCGGCGGCGCAGGGACTGTGCGTGCGGGTAGTGGAACGTGGCCCACGACTTCTGCAGTGAGTCGGCCAGCACCCTCGAGTTCTCGTCGGGGCCGGGAGCGAACATCCCGATCTGGCACATGGTGCGGCGTCCGGTGTTCTCGTCGTCGACCAGCCAGTGCTCGTCGATGCCCATCAGCCAGCCGATGTACCGCCACAGATGCATGACGTCGCGGCCCTCGTCGGCGGAGACCCACACCCCCAGCGATCGAAGTCCGACGAGGAACGTCGTCGAGAAGAGGGCGAGCGTCCCGGCCTGATCCGACTGGTTGATCGGCATGCCCCAGTCGGACACGTCCCAGCTCTCGTCCTGCAGCAGGGTCAGATTGACGAACGCGTGCATCAACCGCACGTGGACGGACAACTGCCAGCCCCGGCGGTCGCGATCCATGCCGCCGGGCAGGACACACTCGTACCACCACCGAACGGTCTCGGCCACGCGCTGACCGGCGCCCTCCCCGACCAGCCTGCCGGTGGCCACGAGTTGGCGGGAGGTGGCGGCGCTGCGGTAGCCGTTCATGAGGGAACCGGTCGCGAGCAGGTCGAGTCCGGTCATGCCGCTGCGGAGGCAGACGGCGGCCCCGTGCTCGAGGCGGCGGTCGTCGACCCACGACGGCCGACTGTCCACTGCGTCGAAGAAGGCGACCAGCGGCGTCGCGGCGTCGGGCACGCTGTCGATGCCGTCGGAGAGTGCCCGGGAGAACTGGGCCATCGTCACGGTCTTGTCGACGAGGACGGCCCGCGCCAGTGCGGCACCGATCTCGTCCTGACGGACCACCGCACGGGCGTGAAGTTCCCGCTCCGCCGGGGTGGGCGTCGGGTCGCCGTGCACGAATCGCGACAGCGTCCGCATCGAGCGGCGACCCCACTCCGAGTCCATGTCGAACCGCCGCGGCGGCGTGAAGTCGGAGAAGCCGGGCGCCGACTCCCGGGACTGGGTTTCTGTCATTGCGGTGCACTCGATTCGGTAGTCGAGAAGGGGGCGTCTTTGTGCCTCAGCCCCCGGTGGAGGGGCTGTGAGTTACAGTTCACCCCACCTGATCGGACGGGTACAAGTCGCATTGTGAGGCAGATCGGGAGGGTTCAGCGAATGGGCACTGGCCAGCGGAAAGACCCCTCCCAGCAGCGGTCGCAGGAGACGGTCGCGCGCATCCTGTCGGCAACTGGTCAGGTTTTGCGGGCCAAGGGGTACACCGGCTGCAGCACGAACGCCATCGCGGAGGCCGCCGGCATCTCGAAGGGATCGGTGTACCAGTACTTCGCGAACAAGGACGAGATCATCGAGGTCCTGATCGACAAGATCATGGAAGAAACCACCGCCACGTTCGGGACGCAGCTCGAGCAGGCCGTCGCGAAGGGCACGTTCCTGAAGGACGCGGCGCTTCAGTCCCAGCTTCTCGCCGTCTTGGACAGGTATCGCGACATCCTCGGTTCGCTGCTCAACGACGCGCCGCACCTGGCCCTCACCGCTCACCGTTCGGTCCGCATCGAGGAACGGTGCCGCGACCTGTTGCGTACGTATGTGACGTTGAATCCGTCCGCGATCGGTCCGGGGGTCGACCTCGACGCGCTGCTGCTGGTGCTCACCGTCAGTTACCGGGAGGTGAGCCTCGAATACCTCCGCCGCGACCTCCGCGACCGGCGAAACGAGCTGGCCACCGTCCTCTACGACATGACGATGGGCGGCCTCGCCGGGCACGCGACACGCGCGGTGTAACGCGGAGGGGGCTTCGGGAGAAATACCTAGTGAGCCCATGGCGCTGTCGGACCCCGACCCGGCAGCGTCAGGGGCCTTCTTTTTGCGTTCCTACCGCCGCCGCTCGGTCGGCGACCCGGCACCTCCAGCCACACGACCCTTTCGAGCGCACGCAGATCGCTCTCGATCCGCCGGAACAACTGGTACACGGCGATGAAGGCGAAGATGCCGCCCAGACACAGCGCGCGCACCGTCGCGTTCACGGCGTCGCCGGTGGTTCCACCGACGAAGCTGAGTCCGGCGACCCCGATCAACGGGACGGCCGCCGCGACGGCGAGGTACCGCGGCATGCTTCGGCCGAGGGCCCGGATGTTGCGGCCGTCGCTTCCGCGCAACTCGCCGTGCGACAGCAGGATCGGGTAGAGGCACCGCACCGCGTAGAACGTCAGGATGAAGAAGGGGTAGGCGAGCGCGACCGCCCCGCACACGGCGAGGGACGCGAGGAGTTGCGTGTATGCGCCCAACGAAATCCCGCCGGCGGTGATCTCCAGGGCGACCGGGTAGGCGACGCCGGCGACGACCCACAACCCGAAGCTGACCACGACCGCGCGATGGCCGAGTCCGAGCGTCGTGGCTCGTGCCTTCTCCAGCACCTCGGAACTGTAGGTTCTGCCGTTTCGGAGACCTCGCGGCACCGTGAGCGCGAGTCGACACCAGTAGACGATGAGCACTGCGCCCAGCGGAAATGCGATCCCGCCGATCACCAGGTGCACGAACTCGAGATCCTGCTGCGCCTCGACGGGCAGCGTCGCGATGATCAGCACTTTGTTGTAGTAGTAGTTGTATCCGGCTGCCAGTAGGTTCGGCATGCCGACGGCGGCGATCACGATCGGAAGCGCCCACCGCCACATCGTGGACCGCACGCTTCCCGGTGCCGGGTCGACGAGATCGCGGGCGTGCGGGTCGAGGCACAGCGCGAACTGCCGCGTCAGCTTCCGGCCGCTCGACCACCGGTCGTCGCGGTCGGGCGCGAGCGATTTCACCAGGATGCGCCGCAGTGCGGCGGGACAGTCCTCGGGAAGCGCGGATCGTTCCGGGTCCACGCCCCGGCGTCGGGACTCGAGAAGAGCCTGAGGCGTCGGCGGTGACGTGGTCCCGTCGTCGTCCGGGAAGGGCCGCGCCCCGGTCAGCAGTTCCCACAGCATGACGCCCAACGCGAAGATGTCGCTGCGGGTGTCGAGGTCGGAGGCGGTCCGGTGGATGCTCGGGTCGATCACCTCGAGCTGTTCGGGCGACATGTAGGCGACGGATCCGCCGATGAATCCGCCGGCTCCGCGATTCTCGACGCTGTCGCTCGAACTGACGTTGAAATCGGCCAGTTTGGGGATTCCTTCGAGCCCCAGCAGCACGTTCGCCGGTTTGATGTCGCGGTGCAGGACGCCGTGCTTTCGGGCGTCGTCGAGCGCGTCGGCGAGCCGCAACCCGATCCACGCGACCGTCTCCGGCCACGACAGCGCGGCGATCTCGTCTCGAACACTCGAATACTCGGGCCGGATCTCGCCTCTCTCCTCAAGGATCCGGTCGACCGAATCGAGCAGCAGCTGTCCGGATCGCTGCTCCGGCGGGGTCTTGCGGACCAGCCGCACCACGTCGAGGAGCGTGCCGCCGGGCACATATTCCATGAACAGCACCCGCAGCCGGCGGTCCTCCAGCACCCGCTGGTCGTAGACGCGGACGATGTACGGGTGGTCGAGCTGCGCCAGGGTCTGCGGCTCGTTGCCGATGTTCCGGGAGATCTTCAACGCCACCCACCGCTGCATCGAACGCTGCCGTGCGAGGAACACCCGCGCGAACGCGCCGTGACCGAGTTCCATCATCAGGTCGAAATCGTCGAGGCGCTCACCGACGTCGAGGTCGTCGCCCGGACCGAGTTCCGCGGTGATGGTCCTCCGGTCCATGCGGCGGTCGTGTTCGAGGAGGGTCTCGAACCGGGCCGCCTGGTGCGGATACTCGGCGACGTACTCGGCGGGATCGACGTCGGCGCCACTCTGACGGCGGACCCGGTACTCCAGATAGACGAGTTCCGGTGGCAGTGGTTCCGCGAGCAGCTCCGGGAATTCGAGGCAGTAGTCGGCGATGCGCTTCGGGCTCCCCGACCGCAGCCACCGGTAGTCGAGGTCGACCTTGATCAGCTCGATCAGCGCGGCCCGCCTGATAGCAGCCGTGTCGGGGAGATATTCGGTGAGCTCGGCCGGCGAACCGGAAGACTCCCAATCCGCGACCAGGCGCTCGACCCCGCTTTCCACGACGAACACCGATTCGGCGCCCGACGTCGTCGACAGCGGCAGCTGGGTGTCCTGACCCAGTTCGGCGGGCGGCCCAGACGCGACCGTCGAATCACTCGGCGGGCGATCGTTCATGGCGGTCCGATTCCGGGCGGTGCGGATTCCGGGAGGTGCATGGGGGTGTACTTGCCAGGGTATTCCTGACGGTGCGCGAAGGGTACGGAACAACGGGCCGGCCTTCCCGGGTTCCCGGCGGGTCCGGAACCAGTGCGAGGGGTGTTCACCCTATGGCGAGCGATGATGTGGTCCTTGGTACCTCCACGAACTGAACGGGCAGGTAGTCACGCTCGAGGGCCCTTCATCACCTCTGATTCCGCCCCGAGCATCTCGATGGAGCCCCGCTCCACCAAGTCACATTCACGACGGAACGGACCAGAACTGAGAGGTTTGCGTGTGGAGTCAGGCGCTGTGTGCGTAGTCAGTTCGCTCCGGTCGCTGCGGTAGAACTGCGCGTCAGCGGAGGCGGAGCGTGCAGAGAGCGCTTGGCGTGTGCGAGTGAGCGCTGTGCGGCGGCGGTGACGGCTTCGGCGGTGAAGCCGAACTCGCGGAACAGGGTCTTGTGGTCGGCGGAGGCGCCGAAATGCTCGATGGAGATGATCTCCCCTGCGTCACCGACGAAGCGGTACCACGGCATGGAGATGCCGGCCTCGACGGCGACCCGCGCCTTGACCGTCGGGGGGAGCACACCGTCGCGGTAGGCCTGGTCCTGGGCGTCGAACCACTCGACGCAGGGCATGGACACGACCCGGGTGGGGATGCCGTCGGCCTCGAGGGCCTCGCGGGCGGCGACCGCCAGCTGCAGCTCGGAGCCGGTGCCGATCAGCACGACCTCCGGTGCCCCCGTGGACGCGTCGGCGAGGACGTACCCGCCGCGGGAGACACCCTCGTAGCTGGTGCCCTCGAGGACCGGCAGGTCCTGGCGGGTCAGGGCGAGACCGGCGGGAGCGCGGGTGGCCTCGTCGGCGCCCTTTTCGAGGACGGCGCGCCACGCGTGCGCGGTCTCGTTGGCGTCGCCGGGCCGCACGACGTACAGGCCGGGGATCGCGCGCAGCGCGGCGAGGTGCTCGATCGGCTGGTGGGTGGGACCGTCCTCGCCGAGTCCGATGGAGTCGTGCGTCCACACGTAGGTGACCGCGGTCTTCATGATCGCGGCCAGCCGCACGGCGGGACGCATGTAGTCGCTGAAGACGAGGAACGTGCCGCCGTAGGGGCGGGTCGGCCCGTGCAGGGCGATGCCGTTGAGGATCGAGCCCATCGCGTGTTCGCGGACCCCGAAGTGCAGGGTGCGACCGTACGGCTGGGCGTTCCACATGCTGGTGGAAATGGACTTGGGACCGAACGAGTCGGCGCCCTTGATGGTGGTGTTGTTGCTCTCCGCGAGGTCGGCGGAGCCACCCCACAGCTCGGGCAGCACCGGTCCGACGGCGTTCAGCACGGCGGCGGACGCCTTACGGGTGGCGAGACCCTTCGCATCGGGCTCCCACGTCGGGAGGACGTCGGCCCAGCAGGCGGGCAGGTCGCGCCCGATCAGGCGGTCGAGCAGCTTCTTGCCCTCGGGGGCGCGCTGCGTCCACTCGTCGTACTGGGCCTGCCATTCCTTGTGCGCCTGCGCGCCGCGCTCGACGACCTTGCGGGTGTGCGCGATGACGTCGTCGGCGACCTCGAACGTCTTGTCCGGATCGAAACCGAGCGCCTTCTTCACGGCCGCGACCTCGTCGGCACCGAGGGCGGCGCCGTGCGCCGCGCCCGTGTTCATCTTGGTCGGGGCGGGGAAGCCGATGATCGTGCGGAGCAGGATCAGCGACGGCTTGTCGGTGACCTCGCGGGCCTTGTTCAGGGCCTCTTCGATGGCGACGACGTTCTCGCCGCCCTCGACGATCTGCACGTGCCAGCCGTACGCCTCGTAGCGGGCGGCGGTGTCCTCGGACAGCGCGATGGCGGTGTCGTCCTCGATGGAGATCTTGTTGTCGTCGTAGATCAGCGTCAGGTTGCCGAGCTGCTGCACACCGGCGATCGACGACGCCTCGGAGGTGACGCCCTCCTCGATGTCGCCGTCGGAGGCGATCACGTAGATGTGGTGATCGAACGGGCTCTCGCCGAGCGCGGGCTCGGGGTCGAACAGGCCGCGCTCACGGCGGGCGGCCATGGCCATGCCGACGGCGGAGGCCAGACCCTGACCCAGCGGACCGGTGGTGATCTCGACGCCGCGGGTGTGGCCGTGCTCGGGGTGGCCGGGGGTCTTCGAGCCCCAGGTGCGCAGCGCTTCCAGGTCTTCCAGTTCGAGCCCGTAGCCGGCGAGGTACAGCTGGATGTAGAGGGTGAGGCTGGAGTGTCCACAGGACAGCACGAACCGGTCGCGGCCGATCCAGTCGGCGTCCGTGGGATCGTGACGCATGACGCGCTGGAAGAGGGTGTAGGCGAGGGGAGCGAGGCTCATGGCCGTGCCGGGGTGGCCGTTGCCCACCTTCTGCACTGCATCGGCGGCGAGCACCCGGATGGTGTCGACGGCCTTGGTGTCCAGTTCGGTCCAGTCGGCGGGATGAACCGGTTGCGTGAGGACGTGGATGTCGTCTGTGATCGACACGGGCAGAAGTCTCCTATTGCGGGGTGGGAAATATGGGCACTCGATCGCGGCCGGTGCCGGGACTGATTCTGGCCGTCCATTTCTCGACGGGCGGTCTGGACTATGTGTAGGAGTAGAATCCCTGGCCGGTCTTCTCAGTCAGACGACCGGCATCGACCATGCGGTGTAACAACGGCGGCGGGCTGTGCTGGCATTGCTGTCGAGTCGTCCAGACTTGACGGCACGGGCGAGGGACGACTGGGTACGGTCCGTTGCGGCATTGGCCGAGGTGATGTCGCGCTCGAAAATGGTCGCTGAAACACCGGCTCGTGCAACTACTTCCGCCATCCCTTCCCCATTATTCCGCCGCCGATGACGCCCACCTTCTTCACGTGATCTCCTTGGGCATCAGGCTGGTCGAGCGACTGGATCGGCTCTCGGGCAGAGTAGTTGGGTGCCCGGTGAAAAGTCGTACGGCGGCGCACCAGGCGATGGCGAACGGCCCGGGTGAGTGGTGGGAATTTCCAGCCACATCGTAGGGCCGAACACCTGGTGCGCCGCAGACGGTCATCACACTGTCTATGGCTGGACGTGTGTGGTGACGGTCACCGCGGTGTCTGGCTGGACGGTGCGGTGACGGGTTGGGGTGAGTTAGCCGAGCCTGCGAAGCCGGGGTGCCAGGTCACGCTCGAACAACTCGAGGAAGCGCTTCTGATCGTGACCGGGAGCGTGGAAGACCAGATGGTTCAGCCCTGCGTCGATGTAGGGCTTGATCGCCTCGACCACTTCGTCCGGGTCGGCGCCCACGATCCACCGCTTCGCGACCTGCTCGATGGGGAGCGCATCCGCGGCGGCCTCCATCTCGATCGGGTCGGTGATGTCATGTTTCTGCTCGGGTGTCAGGGACAGCGGCGCCCAGAATCGGGTGTTCTCCAGTGCCTGTGCGGGATCGGTGTCGTAGGAAATCTTGATCTCGATCAGACGATCGATGTCCTCGAGCTTCCGTTCGGCCTTCTGTGCGCCCTCGGCGACGGCTGGCATCAACTTGTCGTTGTAGAGCTCCATGCCCTTACCGGAGGTACAGATGAATCCGTCACCTGCACGACCGGCGTAGCGGGCGACGACCGGACCGCCTGCCGCGATGTACACCGGAAGGCCCTCTACGGGAACGTCATAGATCGAGGCCCCGGTGGCGCGGTAGTACTGACCTTCGAAGTCGACCCGGCCACCCTTCCACAGTTCGCGCATGAGTTGCACGGATTCGCGCAGGCGGGCAAAGCGTTCCTTGAAATCGGGCCAATCGCCTTCGAACCCCGTCGCGATCTCGTTGAGCGCCTCACCGGTGCCGACCCCGAGCATCACCCGTCCGGGATAGAGCAAGCCCATCGTGGCGAACGCCTGAGCGATGACTGCGGGGTTGTACCGGAATGTCGGTGTCAGAACCGAAGTGCCGAGCTGGATCCTCGTGGTCCGCTCACCGACGGCCGTCATCCACGCCAGGGAGAACGGGGCGTGGCCACCCTTGTGCCGCCACGGCTGGAAGTGGTCGCTCACCATGGCGCTGTCGAGTCCATGACTTTCGGCGAGCACTGAGAGTTCGACCAGTTCACGTGGGCCGAACTGTTCCGCCGACGCCTTGTACCCGAGCTTGAGTTCTGCGGTCATGTGCGTTTCCTGCTTTTCTGTGTGTGTACGAAGTGGGTCGTCAGCCGTGGAAGTCCACCGCGGAGTACTCACGGAGTTTGTTCAGACTGTGTCGTCCGTCGATCATCCGGACCGTGCCGGACTTTGATCGCATGACGATCGACTGGGTGGTGGCTCCGCCGGCGGCGTATCGCACCCCGCGGAGCAGGTCACCGTCGGTGACACCCGTCGCGCAGAAGAACACGTTGTCTCCGGAAACGAGATCCTCTGTATGAAGCACCCGGTCGAGGTTGTGGCCCGCGTCGATCGCTCGCCGGCGTTCGGCATCGTTGGTGGGGGCGAGCCGGCCCTGGATCGCGCCTCCCATGCATCGCAGTGCCGCTGCTGCGATCACGCCCTCGGGGGTGCCGCCGATCCCCAGCAGCATGTCCGGTGCCGAACGTGGATCCGCGGCTGCGATGGCACCGGCGACGTCTCCGTCCGCCAGCAGTTGGACCCTGGCTCCGGCGTCTCGCACGGTATTGATGAGGTCGCCGTGGCGGAGCCGGTCGAGTACGGCCACTGTCACGTCCGAGACCGACGACTTCTTCGCTCGTGCCACACGTCGGATGTTCTCGTGGACCGGCGCGGTGATGTCGATGACGTCGGCGGCATCGGGACCGACTGCGATCTTCTCCATGTAGAACACCGCGGACGGATCGAACATCGTTCCGCGCTCGGATACCGCGAGCACGGCGATGGCATTGGACATTCCCTTGGACATCATCGTCGTGCCGTCCACCGGGTCGACCGCGACATCGCACTCGGGACCGTCACCGGTGCCGACGCACTCGCCGTTGTAGAGCATGGGGGCGTTGTCCTTCTCGCCCTCGCCGATCACGACGACTCCGCGCATGGTCACGGAGTTGATGAGCTGCCGGATTGCGTCGACTGCGGCGCCGTCGCCGCCGATCTTGTCGCCCCGTCCCACCCAGCGTCCAGCGGCCATCGCGGCTGCTTCCGTTACACGGACCAGTTCGAGGGCGAGATTGCGGTCCGGCTTCTCCCGGCGGCTCACTGTCATCGGGCCGCTGCCTTCACCTGATCGAGTGCAGCGTCTGCCCTGCTCGTGGAGTGTCCACCGAACTGATTCCGCAGGGCGGAGATCGCTTTCATCGACGGTGAGGTCTCTTGCCTGCTGGCGAACCGGGCGAAAAGTGCAGCCGAGATGACCGGTACCGGAACGGCATTGCGGATGGCCTCTTCGACGGTCCACCGGCCTTCTCCGGAGTCTTGGGTCCAGCCGGAGATCCCGGACAGCTCGGGATCGTCTTTGAGGGCGCGCACGAGGAGGTCGAGGAGCCACGATCGCACCACGGTGCCACGGCTCCAGGCCTCGATCACTGCCGGGACGTTCTCGACGAGTTCCGTGGCCTCGAGCAGCTCGAAGCCCTCAGCGTACGCCTGCATGAGGCCGTACTCGATTCCGTTGTGCACCATTTTTGAATAGTGGCCTGCTCCAATGGGTCCCGCGTGTACAAATCCTTCGCCACGCGGGCCTTCCGGGCGGAGGGCGTCGAAGAGCGGCATCGCCCTGTCGACGTGTTCCTCGGATCCGCCCACCATCAACGCGTAGCCGTTCTCGAGACCCCAGATTCCACCGGACACACCGCAGTCGATGTACCCGATCCCTCGCGCGTCGAGCGCCTTCGCGTGGTGGATGTCCTCGCTGAAGCGGGAGTTGCCTCCTTCGATGACGAGGTCGCCCGGAGAAAGCGCCTGTGACAGGTGCGTGATCGTCTCCTGCGTCGGCACACCCGCCGGAACCATCACCCAGACGATGCGCGGTGGGGGAAGTGCCTCGACGAGCGCGTCGATGGACGAGACGTCGGAGCTGTTGACGTGCGGGTCGTAACCGAGAACTTCGGTGCCCGAACGGCGGAGCCGTTCGCACATGTTGAAGCCCATCTTTCCCAGCCCGATAAGCCCGATCTGCATAGCGTGGAGCCTTTCCGAATCGACAGAGCACAACCGGTGGGGGAGGCCGAGCCCCGTGGGCACGCGTGCTCGCCCCCCCGTGGGTGTGTCAGTTCTGGTTGTCCCCGAAGATGGCCTTCACCTCGAGGAAGTCCTCCAAACCGAACTTGCCGAATTCACGCCCGTTGCCGGACTGCTTGTATCCACCGAACGGCGCATTGGCGGCCAGCGGGGCACCGTTGAGGTGCACCATTCCGGTCCGCATCCGCCGAGCGACCTTCCGAGCACGTTCGGGGTTTCCGGAAGACACCATGCCGGCGAGCCCGTATTGCGTGTCGTTGGCGATGCGCACCGCGTCGTCCTCGTCTTCGTAGCCGATGAACATCATCACAGGCCCGAAGATCTCCTCCTGCGCGATCGTCATGTCATTGGTGACGTCGGCGAAGACGGTGGGCTTGACGAAGTAACCCTCCTGCAGCCCGTCCGGGCGGCCGGTGCCACCGACGACGAGCGTGCCGCCCTCGTCGATGCCCTTTTGGATGAGTCCCTGGATCTTGTCGAACTGTGCCTGCGACACCACGGGACCGACGGTCGTGCCCTCCGCATCCGGAGCTCCGACGACGATGGTGGCCGCGGCCTTCTTCGCGATCTCCACAGCCTCGTCCATGCGATCAGTGGGGATGAGGATGCGGGATCCGGCGTTGCAGGACTGGCCCGAGTTCACCACCATGCCGGTGACGTCGCGAGTGATGACGTCTTCGAAGTCGGCGTCGTCGAGCACGATGTTCGCCGACTTGCCGCCGAGTTCCTGGGCGACGCGCTTGACCGTCGGGGCCGCGTTCTTGGCGACCTCGATGCCGGCCCGCGTCGACCCGGTGAACGAGACCATGTCGACTTCGGGGTGCGCGGACAGTGCCGTTCCCACGGTCAGGCCATCACCGTTGACGAGGTTGAAGACGCCTGCGGGAACACCGGCTTCGTCCAGGATCTCGGCGAAGATGATTGCGTTGAGGGGCGCGATCTCCGACGGTTTGAGCACCATCGTGCATCCGGCTGCCAGGGCGGGTGCCACCTTGGCGACGATCTGGTTGAGCGGCCAGTTCCATGGGGTGATGAAGGCGCAGACGCCGACCGGCTCGCGCACCACGGTCGTGGTGTCGATCTTTTCCTCGAACGTGAAGTTCTCGAGGGCGTCGAGCGTCGCCATGAAGTGCCCGAGACCTGCCGGTGCCTGAGCGGCCTCCGCGAGGCCGGTGGGCGCTCCCATCTCGCTGGTGACGGCGGCCGCGAGGTCCTTCATACGCCGCTTGTACACCTCGATGATCTTCTCCAGCAGGGCGATGCGCTCGGCCGGGGTGGTCGACGCGAAGCTGTCGAACGCCGTGCGTGCGGCGGTGACTGCGAGGTCAACGTCCTGTTCGTTGCCCATCGCGATGGTGGCGATCGGCTTCTCCGTCGCCGGGTTGATCACCTCGAGCGTCTTCGAGCCGATCGGGCCTACCCAGGCGCCGCCGATGTAGAACTTCTGAGTGTGGTCCATTATTTTCCTCCGTCGAAGCGTTGGTGGTGCTGAAAAGTGCTGGGGCCAAGCGATTGATCTCGAAAATGTGCGATCGCCCCCGTCAGTTCGGCGATCTGAGATAGACCGTTTTGGTGGTTGTGAAGAACGTGCGGGCAGCCTTTCCCTGCTCGCGATTCATGCTGCTCGAGGCCTTGACTCCGCCGAACGGGACGTGTGGCTCCACACTCGCCGTCTCCCGATTGACATGCACCAGGCCGGAATTGATCCGGCGCACGAACTGCATGGCTTTGGAGATGTTCGATGTGAACAGCGAGGCCGACAGGCCGAACACGGTGTCGTTCGCCGCGGCCAGCGCTTCGTCGAAATCCTCGACCTCGGTCAGGACGAGCACCGGGCCGAAGATTTCCTCCCGCACGAGTCGGCTGGACGGGGCCACACCGGTCAGCACCGTCGGTTCGAGGAAGCAACCCTCACCGTCTGCCTTGCCGCCGAGAAGGATGTCCGCACCCTCCTCGTGCGCGAGCCGAAGGTACTCGACGACGGTGTCGCGTTGCTCCGGTGAGGACATCGGCCCGATATCGGTGGCCTCGTCGTACGGGTTGCCCACCACCAGTCGGTTCACCTGGGCCAGCAGCAGTTCGCGGAATTCCGTTGCCACCTGGCGCTGAACGTAGACGCGACTGGTGGCCGTGCACCGCTGTCCGGCCGCCAGCATGGCTCCGCGAACGACCTGCACGGCCGCATCCTCGAGTTCGGCGTCCGCCAGCACGATGGCGGGGTTCTTGCCGCCGAGTTCGAGTTGCACCTTGACGTTACGGTCTGCGACCGCCTCCCGGAGGCGAACACCGACACCGTTGGATCCGGTGAAGGTCAACGCCGCCAAGCGGTTGTCCCCGGTCAACGAACCGGACAGGGAACGGCCCTTACCGGTGATCAGATTGAGCACACCGGTCGGCAAACCCGCCTCGGCGAAAATCTCGGTGAGCAATACCGCGCTGCCTGAGGCCCCTTCGGCCGGCTTCCACACCACGGAGTTGCCGAATGCGACTGCGGGAGCGATTTTCCACGTCGGAATCGCGAACGGAAAGTTCCACGGCGTGATGGCGCAGACGATCCCGAGGGGTTGCTCGACGGTGAGCAGAACGGTCTCGGGGTCTGCGCTCGGGTAGGTCTCGCCCGAAGGCTGCAGCAGATCGCCGGCGTAGTAGCGCAGGATCGCAGCGCTGCGCAGCACCTCGCCGCGGGCGTCGCGGATGGCCTTGCCCATGTCGGCGGTGAGCCGCCGAGCGGCTGTCTCGACCCTGGCCTCGAGCAGGTCGGCTGCTCGGCGCAGGACGTCGGCGCGTTGGACGGCAGGTATGGCGGCCCAACCCGGCTGGGCCTTCTCAGCCGCGTCGTAGGCGCGGCGGACGTGAGCGGGCGTCGCCGACGCGAAGATGCCCGACAAATGACCTGTCTCATAAGGTTCGAATCGATTATATGTCTGTTCCGAGGTGCACCACTCGCCATCGATGAACAGTGTCGCGGCGTCCTCGAGGAGGGTTGCAGACGCGGGGGTGTTGGACATGGTCACCTGACCTGGGGCATGGAGGGAGTCGAACGGGGGATTGCAGGTCTTTCACCTGCGTTGATGGAGTGTGAAGGCATCAGAGTGAGTGTGGTGCGTCCGGCCGGCTCGCGGGGGTGTCCGAGCCGGAGCGTCATCGCGGCGATCAGGCCGATCGAGGTCCTGGGGGAATCGTGGGTGATGAGGTTGTCAAGGGCATTCGGCATGTGATGGGATGACCTCCCGAATAGAAACGTTTACATGACAATAAGTGGCTACGCCGGAACGGTCAAGGAGACTTCGAATGAGAAACGATCGAGGGCGCACTGTTCGCCCCCACGAGTACCTCGACACCAACGAAGGGCCGGCGGGGGAGGAGCGCAACTCCTCGCAATCCCCGGCCGCGTCCGGCCCGCTCCAGCGGCTGTCCGCCGCCGGCGTAGCAGTGTGGCTCGACGATTTGTCTCGTCACCGCCTGGCGTCAGGGAGCCTCGCCGCACTCGTGCAGAACTGGCCCGTGTGCGGCGTGACCACCAACCCGTCGATCTTCGAGAACGCCCTGCGGTCGGGCGAGGCTGCCTACGGTGAGCAGATCCGTGACCTGGCGATCGCAGGGGCGGATGCCGCCGAGGCTGTACGAGCGTTGACCACCACCGATGTTCGCTGGGCCTGCGAGATTCTGCGGGAGACGTACGAACGATCCGGCGGCGCCGACGGCTATGTCTCGATCGAGGTGGACCCGTACCTGTCGCGCAACGTGCCGGGCACCGTCGCCGAGGCCCGCGACCTCTTTCGGCTGATCGGTCGCCGCAACGTCCTGATCAAAATTCCGGCGACGGCCGAGTGCCTTCCCGCCATTACGCAGACGCTCGCGGCCGGCATCGGCGTCAACGTGACGCTGATCTTCTCTCTCGAACGTTACGAAGCCGTCCAGGACGCGTTCATGGCCGGTCTCGAGCAGGCCCGGGCGAACGGTCACGACCTGGCCGGCATCCAATCTGTGGCATCATTTTTCATCTCCCGAGTGGACGCAGAAGTAGACCGGCGCCTCGGCGAGGACGCTCGCGACTACCTGCGCGGGACGGCGGCGACAGCAAACGCCAGGCTCGCCTACGAGAAGTTCGAGACGATGCTGCGCATTCCTCGATGGCGCGCGCTCGAGGCCGGCGGCGCCCACCCTCAGCGTCTCTTGTGGGCCTCCACCGGCGTGAAGGACCCCGCGTACTTCGACACCCGGTACGTCACCGAGTTGATCGCCGCCCGAACGGTGAACACGATGCCGGAGGAGACGCTGCACGCCGTGGCCGATCATGGCGTCGTGGACGGCGACAGCATCTCCGGAACATATGACACCTCGCGCACGGTCCTCGAGAGGCTCGCACTCGCCGGAGTCGATTACGACGACGTCGTCCGTGTGCTCGAAGTGGAGGGACTGCAGAAGTTCGAGGTCGCCTGGAACGAACTCACCTCGACCGTCGCGCTGCTTCTCGACGACGCCCGCGCGCGGGTCGACCGATTTCATAACCCCAGCACAGATACCGCCGCCGTTCCCCGTATCGGCGGTCCAGACTCGAGAAGTGTGAGGCGATGATGGAACTCCTTCAGACCCCGGTCGATCAGCGGCCGCAGTGGGCCGCGCTCGCGGAACACCGAGCACGCCTCGACGGAGTATCGCTTCGCCGACTGTTCGCCGAAAATCCGGGTCGTGCTTCCGAGTTCACCCTCGGCGTCGACGGACTGCTATTGGACTACTCGAAGAACCTCATCGACGCCGAGGTGATGGGCGCGTTGGTCGACCTCGCCTACGCCACCGGGGTGCACCGGCGGATCGAGGCGATGTTCGAGGGGGAGCGAATCAATACGACCGAAGATCGCGCCGCGGCACACGTCGCACTGCGCGCCGCGCGCGATCAGCGAATGGTGATCGACGGAGAGAATGTCGTCCCAAGGGTGCACCACGTACTCGACGAGATGGGGGCCTTCGCAACCCGGATCCGGTCGGGAGCGTGGCTGGGATACACAGGCAAAGCCATCAAGAACGTGGTGAATATCGGGATCGGCGGGTCGGATCTCGGTCCCGTGATGGCCGCCGAGGCGCTGTCGGCCTACTCGGATCCGGGACTGAACGTCCGGTTCGTCTCCAATGTCGACGGCTCGGACATCGTGTCGGCGCTCCGAGGTCTCGATCAGAGCGAAACCCTGTACGTCGTCGTCTCGAAGACGTTCACCACTGTCGAGACACTGACCAATGCGCGCACCGCACGCCGGCTTCTGGTGGACGCACTCGGCAACGAGGATGCGGTTCGCAGACACTTCGTCGCCGTCTCCACCAATGCGAAACAGGTGCGTCACTTCGGGATCGAGACCGAGAACATGTTCGGTTTCTGGGACTGGGTCGGCGGTAGGTACTCCGTCGAGTCGGCGGTCGGACTGTCGTTGATGATCGCGATCGGGCCCGAGAACTTCGCCTCGATGACCGACGGCTTCCGTGCGATGGACACCCACTTCCGCGAGGCGCCGCTCGCCCACAACATGCCCGTGCTCCTCGCACTGATCGGACTCTGGTACAACAATTTTCACGACGCTCAGACCCATGCCATCCTCCCGTACAGCACGTACCTCGCACGCTTTCCGGCGTACCTGCAGCAGCTCGACATGGAGAGCAACGGCAAATCAGTGGACACCGAGGGACGGCTGGTCCGGGTCCGTACCGGCCCGGTCGTGTGGGGCGAACCCGGCACGAACGGCCAGCACGCCTTCTATCAGCTGCTGCATCAAGGGACCCACCTGGTCCCCTGCGACTTCATCGGCTTTCTTCGTCCCGTCGACGGTCCTGACGAGCACCACGATCTGTTGATGGCGAACTTCTTCGCTCAGACCGAGGCACTCGCCTTCGGTCGCAGCGAGGAGGAGGTGGCGGCTGCCGGGGTGCGGGCCGACCTGGTCCCGCACCGAAGTTTCGCGGGGGACCGACCGACGAACACGCTGCTGGCAGGCAGATTGAACCCGTTCGTGCTCGGTCAGCTGGTGGCGCTGTACGAACACAAGGTGTTCACCCAGGGGGTTCTGTGGGGAATCAACTCGTTCGATCAATGGGGTGTGGAGCTGGGGAAAGTGCTCGCCCACCGCATCTTCGACGAGCTCTCTCAGGACGAGCCGCCCGCGCCCGGTCACGATGAATCGACGAACTCCCTGGTCTCGATGTACCGGACGGCCGCGGCCCGGCGGGTGCGGCCGCGGCCCGGCGGAGACCGAGACGGTGCCGCCGTGCGCTGAGCAAGAAGGACGGGCCACGCCACTGTGCGGTGTGCAGGTCCCGGGCGTGGGGCGGCGTCGGCGACAGGCACGCGAGAATCCTCCAGAACGCTTGACGCTCCACAACTGCTCTTGTAGATTAGAAACGAATCCAGTCGGCATTACTACAGGTCGAATGCCAGATTAGATCTCCAAAGTGGAAACGATTCACACCGGATAGCAATCGCGGTGGTCGTCACGGGAATCACCCGCAGATCCAGCACGAGTCCACTGCGCTCAGGCTGCCCGGCCACCGTCGTGGATGCTTCCGGACCGACTCCAAATGAAGGGAAGACCCGGATGGCCGACTTCGATCCGTCAGCGCCGAACGCGCGACGTTACCCGCGGGTGATCACCGAAGGCGAGATCAGCAGCATGCCGCGTTTGCAATTCAACACCGGCATCGACACCGCGATCTTCCTGTCGCGGGAGCGCGACGACGCACGCTACTTCCGCCAGGGCTACTGCTACCAGGAACCCGACCACGCCCCCTACAACTGGGAGCAGCCCAACTTCGACGAGACGCACTACTGCCTCGAGGGGCACATCAAGCTGCGGGTCAAGGATGCGAATGACCGAGAGGTCGTACTCGAAGCCGGCCCGGGAGAGCATATCTACCTCCCGGCCGGATACACCTACACCCTCGAGAACACCGGTGTGCGGACCGTCTTTTTCTGGACCAGCGGCCCGTCTCCCCGCGTGGGACTCGTCGAGGTGCCGGATTACCACAAGACCCTCCAAGAACTGAGGAAGTGAGAGAGCAATGGCCGTGACCGCAAGCCAGACCGCCCCCCTGCGGGGCGACAAGAGGTGGGGTTACCTCGACAGGGCCAAGAGCATCCGTGTAGCGAGTGTGAATGCCGACGGGAGCATCTACCTGACTCCCCTGTGGTTCGTCGTCGACGACAAGAGGATCTTCCTCCCGATCGACGCCGGCAGCCGCCACGGTGCGAACTCGCAGGAGGGCCGGAATATCGCCGCGCTGGTCGATTCGGGCGACGAGTACGCCACCGTCAGTGGTGTGCGCATCCTGGGAACGCTGGTCGAAGCCACAGACGAGGTTCTCGTGAAGAAGCTCCAGGACAAAGTCTTCGAGAAGTACTTCGGCACGGGTCACCCCTACGCCGAGCAGTACTTCGAGTTCGGTGACTTCGCCGACCGCCGCTACCTGGAACTGGTGCCGGACAAGATGATCGGCTGGGATTCACGTGAGACGACGATGCCGCAGGTTCCGGAAGCTCGTGTGCTGCCGGACTTTGTGGGAGACCGGCCGCTGCCCACGCGCTGACCGATCCGGTCATCGCCGCAGATCACGGCGGACCGGCATCGCCTCGTCGCTGACGGAGACGCCGGTCCGCCTGTTTCCCGACAAGGACGACCGCGGGCGACGGCTCGAGTTGCACACACACATTCTTTGAAATTTGGAGTAGGTATGACTTCGACTAAGGACGGCGCCACCCGGGTGCTCGTGGTCGGCGAATCATGGATCAAACACACAGTGCACATCAAGGGCTTCGACGAATTCCGCACCGTCGAGTACGAGGAAGGCGGCGGTGTCTTCCTGGACTCGCTGGAGGCATCCGGCATCGACGTGACATACATGCGCGCCCACGAAATATCAGGGCAGTTCCCGAAGACGCTCGAAGAGTTGCAGCAGTTCGACGTCGTGGTCCTCAGCGACATCGGAGCGAACTCCTTCCTGCTGGCCGACGAGACGTTTCTGCGATCCGAACGCAGCGTCAACCGTTTGTCGCTGCTCGCGGACTTCACCGAAGCCGGCGGAGGCCTGATCATGGTGGGCGGCTACATGTCGTTCGCGGGCATCGACGGCAAAGCCCGCTACGGGATGAGTCCGCTTGCACCAGTACTTCCGGTCACCATGCTCGACTACGACGACCGTATCGAAGTTCCCGAAGGGCTCGACGCCACATTCGACGAGCCCAATCACGAGATCCTCGGCGGGACCCCCGCGGAATGGCCGATGCTTCTCGGCTACAACCGGGTCACCGCCAAGTCCGACGCGACGGTTGTCGCGCGCTTCGGCGAAGACCCGCTGCTGGTCGTCGGAACCGCCGGCGTCGGCCGCACGGTGGCCTTCGCGTCCGATTTGGCTCCCCATTGGGCGCCACCGGAATTCGTGCAGTGGCAGCATTATCAGGCGCTGTGGACGTCGATCGTGAACTGGGCTGCGGGCCGCGACACGCGCCTTCCGTCGCCGGTGCACGCAATTGCTGCGGTAGATTGAGAATTTTATGAGCAATGGTCAGCCCCCGACGATGAAAGACGTGGCCCGGCACGCGGGTGTGTCCGTGAGCACGGTCAGCTACGTCTTGAACGACAGTGGATCGGTTGCGCCCGCACGCCGAGCCCGCGTCCTCGACGCTGTGCGGGTCCTCAACTACGCACCCAACGAGGCTGCGCGGGGGTTGAAGAGACGTTCGGCGCCCACGATCGGACTCGTGGTCCCCGAACTGTCGAATCAGTTCTTCGCACTCCTCGTGGAAGGCGTCGAACAGGCCGCAGCTGCTCGTGGAGTGCTCGTCGTGTTGTGCGCCCCTGAAGCCACCGACGGAGGAGAGTCGCTCAACGGGCGGCTGCTCCGAAGCCAGAGGCTGAATGGGATCATCTATCTGTCGGGGGCGTCGACGTCGCCTACGTCGCTCCTCGAACTCATGCGACTCGGACCGATCGTTCTGGTCGACGAGCAGGTCCCCGGATTCGACCTGCCAGCCATCGTGTCGGACAACCGTCGCGGCGCCCGGCAAGTCGCTCAACATGTGCTCGAAGCAGGCCATCGCAAGATCGCCGTCATCGGCGGTCCCGAGGGTCTGTGGACGTCGCAGCAACGACTCGCCGGATATCGGGAAGCGTTGGCAGCTGCAGGAATCGAACCCGATGCCGTTCCGGTCTTCGGGGGAAGCTACCGGCAGGAGTCAGGTACGGAACTCGCGGCGAAGGCATTGTCCGGGCCACCGGCGGAGCGCCCGACAGCGTTGTTGTGCGCGAACGACTTGATGGCCATCGGAGTGCTCGAGTACTGCCGATCCGAGGGTATCAGCGTGCCCGAAGAGCTCAGCGTCGTCGGCTTCGACGACCTACCGCTGGTCTCGCTCCTCACGCCGAGATTGACCACCGTCCGCCAACCGGCTCGGGACATGGGGGAACGAGCGGCAAACCTGCTGTTCGAACTCATCGACGACAAGGTCGACGTGCCCGCTCCCGAGCCATTCCCGGCCCTGCTACAGATAAGAGATTCCGTGGCCACACCCTTAGGTAGCTCATGAGTACGTCGCTGAACGCGGGTACCAGCCGGGGGCGAGTGATCGTCGTCGGAGCGATCAACGTCGACCTGGTCGTCGCCGCTGAGAGACTGCCCGGTCCGGGTGAGACCGTCGTAGGAACCCGCGTCGAACGGTATGGCGGCGGCAAAGGCGCCAACGCCGCGGTCGCGGCCGCGCGAGCAGGCGCGGAAGTGCACCTCGTCGGGGCGGTAGGAGCGGACGCCAACGGCACCCAGGCGCTCGATGAACTGACCGCTGAAGGCATCTGGGTAGACGGTGTCACCGTTCTCGAGCACGAAGCCACCGGGGTCGCGTTGATCGTCGTCGACCCCCGCGCCGAAAACCAGATCGCAGTCGGTGCGGGAGCCAATGCAGCTCTGAGCGCCGCATACGTGACGCGGGCCCTCGCTTCCGTCCTGAGACCCTCGGATTCAGTGCTGGTCAGCACGGAAATACCCGATGCCGCGGTGGAGGCCGCAGTGGTCGCTGCCGCTTCGGCGGGTGCACGCTGTGTCCTGAATCCGGCCCCTCCCATTCCCGGGGTTGCCGATCTCCTCGGGTACGGGCCGATCCTGACGCCCAATGCGGGTGAGTGTGTCGAACTCGCCAAGATGCTGGGTGACGAGCACACCGATGCCCGCGAGGCTGCCGCCGCGATCATGGCACGCACCGGAGCGCCGGTCGTGGTCACTCTGGGAGATGACGGTGCCCTGGTACTCCGGCCTGACGGGAACATCGACCACGTTCGGCCACGGCCGACCGTCGCACGCGATACCACCGGCGCAGGCGATACCTTCAATGGCGTTCTAATCACCCGGCTAGCAGGCGGAGACGAACTCGACGACGCTGCCCGAGCCGCGAATGTTGCCGCCGCGCTGTCTGTTGCCCACGTCGGGGCCCGCGCAGGGATGCCTCGCGCCACGGACATCGAGGCCGGCAGCCGGGCGTAACCCCCTTCGAGGCCCCTGCGCGGCGATCATCGGCGCAACCGGAGGCTTCCCGAACCGGAGCATATGGAGCAACCATGACTATTGACGACCGTGCAACGTTGATCGACCAGTTCATCTACGCCTGGAACACCAAGGATGTCGACGCACTGATGAACCTGATGACCGACAATTGCACCTTCCACTCTTCGGTCGGCCCCGATCCGGGAGTCCGGTTCGAAGGCCGTACCGATGTTCGTCGCGGATTCGAAATGTATCTTCGACCAAGCGGTTCGGCGACTGAAACCGTGATGGAGAAGCCGCTTGTAAGTATGAATTTTGCGGTAACCCGGTGGACTACCACCCAGAGGCGGGAGGACGGGACCGTTCTGCAAACACTTGCCTGCGACGTGTTCGAGTTCGAAGGCGACCGCATCAGGCGTAAGGACACCTACCGCAAGAATTCCACTCCCGTTAGTGCTTCCTAGAAGGGGTGCATAAGACCTAACCGAATGTTGTGGGGTTGCGGGTCGGATACCGCAACGTGATCACTCTGACGCCAACGGCAAGTTTCGGAGCGCAGACAAGCAGCCCCGGGATTGGGGTAGATAGGGCGACCGTCCCGCAAACAAGCGGGAGAATCGCATGGTCGCTTCGTCGAGTCGGCACCGACCGGTCGCGTCGCCGTGCCGGCGTTCGGCCCCACGATCCCCTCGGCTTCGGCTGCGAAAATGCGGTCATTCACAGGTGTGAATGACCGCATTCGTCTGTCCAGGTATATGTTTCATTGCCTGGTTCGATTTGTCACGCGGCCGGTCGGCAGGGTGTTTGCCGGTAGCTCAGGCATCCGTGACCAGGAGTAGAACCGTTTCTAATTTCTGGCATTTCTATCGGGTCTTTGGGTTCGGCGGTGCCCGTAGGCCGAGCACGGAAGCGGGATATGGACGTGCCGGTAGTTGACGGGGATTGACCAGCCTAGAAGGCTCCGCGAGCCGGATTCCTGAGCAAAGGATGCGAGCGGAGAATTGTTCTCCGCGAACCTCTTGACTGCGAGACTATAAACGTTAATAGTAGGTGTGATGCAGCGCACTGAGACGGCGTACCCGCTGCGTGTCGCCCGTATGACGGGTCCCTGCTCGCTAGACGTAATGGTCCGAAACATGTTGGTAACCAACGTCGTACAGGATCTAGTACTGAATCCGACGCAGCACCTCGAAGGCGAAGGTTCGACCGCATTCGCGGCAACTCTCCTGGAGTTGGAAAATCCAGACAACAGAGAAGTAGCAACGATCACCCACCACGAGAAAAGGCGAAATTGCGATGGCACTGGGCCGGAGTTACGACAACATCATCATCAACACCGACAGTTACAAGCATTGCCATTACCCGTTGTATCCGGCGGGGACGGAGTATGTGTCCAGTTACATCGAGTCTCGGGGCGGGGAATTCCCGGTGACGATGTTCGTGGGGCTGCAGGCCTTCATCAGGGAATACCTGCTGCACCCGATCACGCTCGAGGACATCGATCAGGCGGAGTGCATCAGCCGTGAACAGGGGATGCACTTCAATCGGGAGAATTGGCTCGGGATCCTCAACGACCACGGTGGGTACTTGCCGGTGGAGATCGAGGCGGTGCCCGAGGGCTTGGTGATGCCGACCCGCAACGTGCTCGTGCAGATCATCAACACCGACCCAAAGTACTTCTGGGTGACGAGTTTCTTCGAGACTGCCCTGCTGCGGGGTGTGTGGTACCCGACCACGGTTGGCACCATCAGCTGGTTGGCGAAGCAGGTCATCAAGGAGGCGTTGGGCCGGACCTCCGATCATCCGGAAGTTCTGCGGCACTGTCTGCACGACTACGGTGCCCGCGGGGTAAGTTCGCAGCAGTCGGCCGCGCTCGGCGGATTGGCGCATCTGGTCAACTTCGACCAGAGTGACACTGTGCCAGGTATTCTCGCGGCGAAAGAGTATTACAACGCGGTGTCGCCGTCGAATTCAGGCCCGAACTCCGAGCATGCGAGCTTCTGTGCGTGGGGCCGGGAAAACGAGGCCGCGGCGATGCGCAACATGCTCGAGGTGCACGCGCAGAGTGGGGTGGCGTTGCTGCTGACTGATACGTACGACCATGAGAACGCGGTCAAGAACATCATCGGACGCGAGCTTGCCGACGTGGTCCGGAACTTTCCCGGATTGGTCGGGGTACGTCCCGACTCGGGTGATGTGGTGCAGGTGACCGCGGATACGACCGAGTGGTTGATGGACAGTTTCGGGTTCACCACCAACAGCAAGGGTTTCAAGGTGCTACCCGACTATGTGCGGGTCGTCCAGGGTGACGGGGTGAACCGTGTCAGTCTCCCGCTGGTGTATGCCGAACTCGAACGCCGCGGTTTCTCGGCGGAGAACGCGATCTTCGGGATGGGTGGGGGCCTGTTGCAGCACTGCAACCGGGACACGATGAACTTCGGGCAGAAGGCGTCCGCGGTGTGTGTCAACGGTGAGTGGCGGGGCATTGCGAAGGCGCCGACCGGGGATGCGATGAAGGCGTCCAAGCGCGGCCGACTCGGATTGCGACTGTCGCAGGGTGAATATCAGACGGTGCCGCGGGAGTCGATCTCGCAGGAGGAGAACATCCTGCAGCCGGTGTTCCGAAACGGCAAGTTGCTGCGGAAATGGGACTTCACCGAGCTGATCGAGCGTAGTGAGCAAGAGGTGCCGGCGAGCTATTACTCCGACGCCATCGCACCCCTGCACAACGACGCCGAACTCGCGCTGTCCTGAGAGCTGCCGGCGACCGGCGTGGTTACCGCGTCCTGGTCGCCGGCCTCCCCGGGCAGGCTTGTAACTCGTTCCACACACAGTTAGGTTCACAGCACGATGACTAAGCTGCACGTCTTCGACATGGACGGCACACTCCTCCAGTCCACTGCTTCGATCGAGATCTCGAGAGCGGTCGGAGAACTCGCTGCAGGCGAGCTCATCGAGCAATCCTGGCTCAAGGGGGAGATCAGCGATGTGCGTTTCTGGGAACTCTGCCTCCCACTATGGGAAGGACTCAGCGAGGCAGACATCGATGAGGCGTTCACCGCCTCCCCGTGGATCGGCGGTGTAGTCGAAGTCTTCGCCGACATCCGCAACCGTGGCGAATTCAGCACCGTCATCTCTCAGTCACCCCAGTTCTTCGTAGAACGCCTGACCGGTTTGGGCGCTGATTCGGCGTTCGGCGCGCAGGTGGCCTTGAGGAGCGAGGTCGGCCCTGAGTGCCTCCTCAGTGCCGAAGACAAGGTCGCGATTGTCAGCAAATTACTTGCGGAGTACGGGCTCGCCGAAGGGGACTGCGTTGCTTACGGCGACTCCACGTCCGACATCCCGCTGTTCGGCAAGCTTCCGAATACGGTGGCCGTCAATGCGAGCGCGCGGGTCCGTGAGCTTGCGACGATCGAGTACGAGGGGTCAGATCTCCGCGGTGCATACGTCCTCGGCCGCGGACTGCTCTGACCGCCGCCGCTCGTCGAAGACAGGCGCACCAGTACTACCTTCCACCAATACGACAGTGAGGTCCATGAACGGTGGCCGCCTTGAGAAGCATCCCGACACGTAGTGGTGCGGACAGCGCTACGTCCGCGGGTACCGCCACGAGCATGCCGATGAATTACGGCAAGCGGTTGAAACTGTTTTCCGGTCGAGCTAATCCCGACATCGCGAAGGCGATCGGCGCCGATCTGGACGTGGGTCTGAGTCCGGTTGTGCTGAAGACCTTCTCGAACGGTGAGGTGTATTGCCGATTCGAAGAATCGATCCGCGACGCCGACGTCTTCATCGTTCAGCCGACATGTACCAATCCCGAGACCGGAGTCACCACCAATGACGCGTTGATGGAGCTGATGGTGATGATCGACGCCGCGGTCGCGGCCAGTGCACACCGCGTCATCGCCGTGACTCCGTGGTATGGGTACTCGAGGCAGGACAAGCAGAGCGCCCCGCGTGAGCCGATTTCCGCGCGGATGGTCGCCCGAATGCTCGAATCGGCCGGAGCAGACCGTCTCCTGACGATGGATCTGCATGCCGGCCAGCTCCAGGGCATGTTCAAGATCCCGGTGGACCACATGACGGCAATGAGGTTGCTCGCTCAATACTTTATCGATCTCGAGATGGAAGATCTCGTGGTAGTTGCACCCGACGCCGGCCGAGTGAAACTGAACAAGAGTTTCGCCAAGTGCGTCGGCGCCGATCTCGCGATTCTCGACAAGGAACGCCCGAGACATCAGGTCGCCGAGATAGGACACGTGATCGGAGATGTTCGGGGCAAGACCGCGATCGTCGTCGACGACATGATCGACACCGCCGGCACCCTCCGCGCTGCGGGGGAGATGGTGATGAGGGCAGGAGCGTCGAGGGTGTTCGCTGCAGCCACCCACCCAGTGTTCAGCGGCCACGCCTACGACAACCTCGCCGCATCGCCGTTCGAAGAGATCGTCGTGACCGACACGATCGCACTGTCGCCCCAGGCACCGGCCAACGTGCGCGTGCTGTCCTGCGCCAGCGTCCTCGCCGACTCGATCAGCCAGGTCTTCCGAGGCGGATCCGTCAGCGAAGTATTCGGCAGTGAGTACCAGTTGTTCTGATCGATAGAAGTGGGAGCCGCCGAGCCGCGCTCGGGGGTTCTCGTCACACCGGTAGAGGCGTAGAGAGCATCCCACCATGAGTCTCGATATAGGTACGAAGTCAACAATCCACCAGCTCGGCACCACGAGGAACGGCCTCGATGCACAGCCCGTCGATGACGCGGCCGTTCTCACCCCTTCACTCCCGGAGCTGATGGAACGGGCAGCCGCGTTACGCGACTCGCTCTTCGGCACGAGGGTGACGTACTCACCGAAGGTCTTCATTCCGTTGACCTCACTGTGCCGCGACGGGTGTGGTTACTGCACGTTCTCCCGCTCACCCGCACGCGCGGAGGCGCCTTACCTCACGCCCGATCAGGTGCTCGCGATCGCGGTGCAGGGTGCTCAGGCAGGGTGTCACGAGGCGCTGTTCACACTGGGGGAACAGCCCGAAGACCGATACGACGTCGCGGCCGAATGGCTGGCCGATCAGGGTTACGGCTCCACCGTCGAATACCTGGCCGCCATGTGCCGGCTCGTGACCGCGGAGACGGGATTGCTGGCGCACTCCAACGCCGGAGCTCTCGCGCCGGATGCTCTGTCGCTGCTGCGAACGGTCAGCCCCGGCCAGGGCATGATGATCGAGTCGTTGAACCCAGCGCTGATGGCCCACCGCGGTGCGCCCGACAAGACACCGGAACGCCGGCTGGCCACGCTGGAAGCCGCGGGCGAACTCGCGATTCCCTTCACCACCGGGATCCTCGTCGGCATCGGAGAGTCCCCGCAGGACCGGGTCAGGGCGCTGCACGCCATCGCTGACCTGCACAGACGTTACGGGCACGTCCAAGAAGTGATCGTGCAGAACTTCATGCCCAAACCGGACACCGTGATGCGCAACGAACCCGCCTGCCCGCAGGACGACTTCCTGCGCACAATCGCGATGGCGCGGTTGATCCTGCCGCCGGATGTGCACCTGCAGGCACCCCCCAACCTGTCGGAAGACGTCGGTGCGCTGCTCGATGCGGGGATCGACGACTTCGGTGGTGTGTCCCCGGTGACCGTTGACCACGTCAACCCGGAACGACCGTGGCCCTCGCTGGACCGGCTCCGCGAGGTGACCGAACGTGACGGCAAATTCCTCACACCCCGCCTCACCGTGTACCCCGAGTTCGCACGCCGCCCCGACCACTGGATCGACCCCGGTCTCCGCTTCGCGATCATGGACCGGTCGGATGCCGAGTCGCTCGGCCGCGACGACCCAGGTGCGATGTTCCCCGAGAGCCACGCCGACGCGAAGAACGTCGGCACCGGGGCGGAAGTCGTCCAGATCGGTCGACGCTCGACCGTCTGGAGCTCCGGATCGGAGTTCGCGCCCACCGATCTGGTGCCGAGCCGCACGCGAGGGGTCGGCGGCCCCGTCACGGATGTCCTCGACGGAATCACCTCAGGGCAGGAACCGGGAGTGGACGAGATCGTCACGTTGTTCCGAGCTCGCGGGGGAGAGGTCGCCGAGATCGGCGAGTTCGCCGATCACCTCCGCTCCAAGGCGGTCGGTGACGACGTGACATTCGTGCGGAACCGAAACATCAACTACACCAATGTCTGTACCTTCAAGTGCACCTTCTGTGGGTTCTCCAAGGGGCCGTTGTCGCTGAACCTGCGAGGCAAGCCCTATCTGCTGACGCTGCAGGAAGTCGCCGGCCGTGTTCGGGAGGCGTGGGATCTCGGGTGTACCGAGGTCTGCCTGCAGGGCGGCATCCATCCGTCCTTCGACGGCGACTACTACATCGACGTCTGCCGCGCGGCGAAGGAAGCAGCGCCCGACATCCACGTGCACGGCTTCACTGCCCTCGAGGTCACCGAAGGAGCCAAACGGCTCGGGGAGCCCCTCGACAAATACCTACAGCGATTAGTCGACGCAGGACTGAAGTCGCTACCGGGCACCGCCGCCGAAATTCTCGACGACGACGTCCGGGCAATCCTCTGCCCGGACAAGATCGACACCGAGGAGTGGCTCGAATGTCACCGCGTCGCCCACTCGATGGGCCTGACGTCGAACGTGACGATGATGTTCGGAACCGTCGAGGAGCCCGTGCACTGGGCGCGGCACTTCCTCCGCACCCGAGAACTCCAGCGTGAGACGGGCGGGTTCACCGAGTTCGTCGGTCTTCCGTTCGTGCACATGGCGGCTCCGCTCTACCTCAAGCGTGGTGCACGCCGCGGGCCGACCTGGCGAGAAGTAGTGCTGGTCCACGCGATTGCGCGAATCGTCTACGACGGGCTCATCGACAACGTGCAGGCGTCGTGGGTCAAGCTCGGACTCGACGGGGTTCGCCAACTGCTCCAGGCCGGAGTGAACGACATCGGCGGGACGTTGATGGACGAGAACATCAGCCGCGCCGCCGGCGCAGCCCACGGCCAGCAGCTCGACGAGACAGACCTGGACGCGGTGGTGCAGGGAATCGGCCGCCGCCTGCGACAGCGCACGACCAACTACATGACGCCTCCCACCCACCAGCTCGCCCTGCACGGTGCGCCCACACACTCACCAGAGGTGATCCTCAGATGACCACAACAAGAAGCGCTTCCACTCTCTCGAAGCCGATCCCCTATATCTACGACAACGACGAGCAGCTCGCCGGTGAGGTCGCGTCGAGGTTGCTTTCGACTCTTGCCCAGGCACAGGACGAGCGCGCCTACGCATCGTTGGTGCTCACCGGAGGACGAACCGGGACAGCGGTGCTCGAGCGACTACGCACCGACCCGAAGCGTGACTTCGTCAACTGGCACCGAGTGAACTTCTTCTGGGGCGACGAGCGCTTCGTCGCCCGACATCACCCCGACCGTAACGAGAAGCAGGCGCGCGAGGCCCTGCTGGACCACCTGCCCGTGGACCCGAGCCGTGTGCACGTCATGGCGCCCTCCGACGGCGGCTTCGGCAACGACGCCACCGCAGTGGCAAACGCCTACCAGGCGCTACTGTGCGCGTACGGGCGCCTGGACAGAACACCTCTGTTCGACATCTGCCTCCTCGGGATGGGCGAGGAAGGTCACGTCGCGTCGATCTTCCCGGACTCACCGGCAGTGCTGGACGAGCAACGTGAAGTGGTGGCGGTGTACAACTGCCCGAAGCCGCCGAGCACCCGCATTTCGCTGACTCTGTCGGCGATCACGCGCTCCCGCGAAGTGTGGCTGATGACTACCGGCGAAACCAAGGCGTCTGCAGTCGCGACACTGATGGAGGAGGGGTTGACCCCTCAGCAACTTCCGGCAGCGGGGGCGCTGGGTTCGCGCGCGACTCGGGTGTTCCTGGACGCCGCCGCAGCGAGCCGGCTGTCCAGCTGCGAAGACCTCAGCGCCTCGGCGCGCTAACTGACGATGTGAAAGACACACCCGAGAATCCGAGTCTTATAATGACGAACCCGCATCCAATCGACCTGATAATTCCGGTCAAGTTACTCTCCGAGGCGAAAACACGACTCCGGGGCGCGGCCGACGGCGGTACCGGAAAGATGAACGCGCACAAGAGGCTGGTCTTGGCGATCGTGCTGGACACAGTCTGCGCTGCGCTGCGGGCACGAGCGGTCGACTCGGTGCTCGTCGTCACCGCGGACCCTGTCGTAGCCCGCAGCGTCGAACGCCTGGGTGCACGCGTACTGGGAAACGAGCCAGCCGGGGGAGTAAACGCGGCATTGAACCACGGCGCGGCCCTCTTGGAGCGGGAACGCCCGGCTCGAGTGGTAGGGGCGTTGCCCGCAGATCTTCCGGCGCTTCGACATCGCGAATTGTCCTCATTCATCTCCGCTGCCGCCGGCAGGCGTGCATTCTGTGCCGACCGGGATGGACAGGGCACCACGTTGCTGCTATCGGCGGCGGGCGAAGGGCTCTTCCCGGCCTTCGGCATCGATTCGGCGCTCGCTCACCAGGCGTCGGGTGCCATAGTTCTCAAGGGTGAATGGCCTTCGCTGAGGTCGGACGTGGACACCGCTTCCGACCTGCGCACGGTCCGGGGATTGGGGCTCGGCGCACGTATGGCTACTCTGGGATCGGCGCGCGAGTTCGCATTCTTGGACAAACACGAGGCCGCGATGATCGACTTCGCCCGCCGCTGGCAGCCCTTCGGTGGCGGAACCGCTGATGACATATTCATTACCTTCGGCGTGCCTCCGTGCCCATACTTCAAGCAATTGACCACACTGTTGTCGTCGAACGTGACTCCTGAACTCGCGGAGAGTCAGCGGCAAGAACTACTGCAACAGGCGAAGCTGCGACTTGCCGAAGAGGCTCGGATTATCCGAACTCCTCGATTGCAGAACCAGCGATGAAGTCGGCCCCTCAGGCTTCGGAAGACCCGGACCTCCCCGACCACGGTTCTGTCAGCGGACTCCGTGTCCTTCCAGTGACAGGTCTTCCGGAGTTCCGGCCGGGCGACGACGTTGCCGAACAGATCGCGCATCAGGCGCCTTGGTTGGTTGACAACGACATCGTCGTGATCACGAGCAAGATTGTATCCAAGTCGGAGGGCCGAATCGTCGATGCGCCAACAGGAGCTCAGGATCGTGAGGCGTTCCGGGCGCTTCTGGTCGAGCAGGAGGCCGTTCGCGTCGTTGCCCGCAAGGGGCCAACCGTCATCACCGAGAACCGTCTGGGGATCGTGCAGGCCGCTTCGGGAATCGATGGCTCCAACGTCTTCACACACGAATTAGCACTACTGCCAACGAACCCCGATGAGAGCGCGCAGTCGATTCGAACAGGGTTGCAGCAACTGCTCGGTGTCAGCGTGGCGGTGATCATCACGGACACGATGGGCCGCGCGTGGCGCCGGGGGCAAACCGACGCAGCGATCGGCAGCGCAGGGATCGCGGTCCTCCACGGCTACGCCGGCACCGGGGACGCGCAGGGCAACGTGCTGGAGGTAACCGAGGTAGCAGTGGCCGACGAACTCGCGGCTGCCGCGATCTGGTCAAAGGCAAGGTGGCGGGAATCCCCGTCGCTGTAGTTCGGGGACTGAAATCATACGACGACGGGTCAGGTGCAGCCGATCTACTGCGTTCCGGTCAAGAGGACTTGTTCTGGCTCGGCACCGCTGAGGCGCTGGCACAGGGCCGCCGTGAGGCTCAATTGCTGCGACATTCGGTCCGCGCTTTCAGCGGCAGGCCGGTTCACCCAGAGCTGATCACGCAGGCGGTCGCCGAATCCCTGACGGCACCAACCCCGCACCACACACGTCCCGTGCGATTTGTATGGCTGCGGTCGCGTGAGGTACGCACGCGACTCCTCGCCGCGATGCGTGAGCAGTGGCGGATCGATCTGACCGTCGACGGCTTACCCCCGGAACAGTTGGAGCGGCGGATCGCCCGCGGCGACATTTTGTTCGGCGCCCCGGAAGTTATCGTCCCCTTCTGTGTACCGGACGGCGCCCACGACTACCCGGACGCCCACCGTCGGTGCGCTGAGTCGACGATGTTCACCGTGGCCGTCGGCGCGGCGGTGCAAGGGCTCCTGGTTTCCCTCGCCGCAAGGGAAGTGGGCAGTTGTTGGATCGGATCCACCATCTTTGCGCCGGAGATCGTCCGCACCGAATTGGGTGTGCCGTCGAACTGGAAGCCGCTCGGCGCCGTGGCGATCGGCTACCCCACACGACCGCGGCATCTCCGTCCGCCCGCAGATGTCGCGGGTGCGCTCGTAGAATTGTGAGTTCGCACTAACGCACTGCCTAACGGCAGCCTTTTGCGGTGTCCGCTGCGCCGCCGTTCGGCCTCGTCAGGCTTGTGCCACAGCGAGACCCGCAACGCGGGTGAGCACGAGGTCACGGAATCGGCCGACATCTAGATCGACAGCCAGACGGGTACCCGGCGCGGCACTCCCTACGGACGCGGTGAGGGAGCTTGACAGCGTGCACACCGTCTGTCCGCGACCGACACCGACACCGGTCTCTACTTCGACTACCGCGGTCTGCAATCGAACGATCGCCGGGTCGACGATCGCTGCGATCACCAAGGCGTCGTGCATGGGCCAGCCGTCCGGCTGAATGTCGCCGTAGCCTCGGATCATCGTTGCGAGGAGTGACCCGGTATGTGACCGCGCCTCGAGTATTGCGAGCGCTGTCTCGTCCAGGGTCGAACGTCGCGTGACATCGAGTCCCAGCAGCCAGGTTTCGAGGTGTGAACATGCGAAGACACGTTGCGCTGCCTCGGGGTCGGACCAGATGTTGAATTCCGCAACCGGCGTGATGTTGCCCCGGCCGGTGCTCCCTCCCATGATCACCAGCTTGTCGATCCGGTCGATCAACTCGGGGTGCATGGCGACGAGCAGGGCGATGTTGGTCAACGGACCGATCGCCGCGATCGTCACGGACCGGGGTGCGGCCTCACGGAGCACCGACGCGAGGAGTCCGACGGCGTGTTCCTCGGACAACGATCGGGTCGGCGCAGGAAGTTCGACGCCGCCCAGCCCGTTCTCGCCGTGCGGTGACGGCTGGTTGTGCATCCCGATGCGAACGAGCGCGCGCGTTGCGCCTGCCGCGACCGGAACGTCTTCCCTCCCGAGTGCGCGCAGCAGCCGCAGCGCGTTGTCGGTCGCTTCCTCGACCGGAGCGTTTCCCGCGACCGTGGTGACGGCAAGCAGATCGACCTCCGGGCTCGTCACCGCCAGCGCCAGCGCCAGCGCATCGTCGATTCCTGGATCTGTATCGATGATCAATCGCACAGGCGCAGCCACTGTCGGTTCTCCTCAGGCTTCTCGGGGCCGGCAGAATGCGACCCGCATAGAAACGATACAAGATAGTTCGGCGCTCTGCCGCAGAATCTTAATCGGCGCCTATGCACGAGATCCAAATGTCGTTGCTCTCGAAGTTACGCATCGTACGGCGCGTAACATAAACGTTTCCACTGCACGAGGCGCCGCAAAGCATCCGAGAAGCTCAGATTGCTGGAGCCCGGAATGCGATCGGTCCGGTCGCCGCGCAGACGGGATTCGTGATCTTTCAAGACGTGCTGACAAAATCTTGTGGGGTCCGGCTGCGGGAGTTGTCTTGTGTCGATCCCAGGTCTGCCGGGGAACTGGCTTGCTCACAGCTGGGCCGTATTCCCCTACTACCGAGCGACACAGTCTGCTCACCGCCGGCCGGTGCCAAGGTGGTCGAGTCGCAGCCAACAGGGCTGACGGCACCTTGCCTCACTTCGTAGGGAACCACGCCGTGACTACCCCACATGCCTTCCCTTTTGGAGCCCACTGCCAGCCCTCCGTCCGGCGAGTCCTCGATGACCTGCGCGCCCGCCTCACGCTGACCCGTCCGCCGCTGGGCGGGGGATGGGGACTGGTCTTACGGCGTCCCGGCCAGCTATCTCCGTGGGCTGGGCGACTTCGGCAGGTCTCTCGAAGAGTCATGCGATGGCCGCCTTCATTGGTTTACGACACGCCGGTCAGATCCGATTCCGATTTAAAAATCATCTTCAAGAAGACCTAGTGTTGCGAAATGGGACACGAGTCACCTCATCCGTACTTCTAACCTTCGCAGGTGCGCAATCCGTGTGCATGTTCGGAACCGTTTCTTTCCCCCGCTCGAGGAGTGACCATGGCCTTGTTTGCTGTGATCTGGTCGTATACCACCGATGCCTCTGTCAAAGAGGCTGCGCATGCCGAACACCTGATTTTCGTCAAGGATGCCGCTGCCCGAGGCATGCTGCAGGAGGCCGGCGCCTGGGCCGACGGCGCCGGAGCCCTACTGGTATTCCAAGCGGCCGGCGAAGACGCTTTGCGTTCCTTGCTTGCGGAGGATCCTTACGTCAAGCAGGGTGTGGTCGTAGAGCAGCGCATTTACCAATGGAATCCAGTCATAGGCCCTCTCGTCGGCATCTAATGACAATGCGGCCCGCTCAGTCCTTGGTGGCTCGTTGTCGAGGTATCTTCACGGTTTTCCTTCGGTAAGTACTTGGTTGGCGGTGTTGGTCTAGACGAACGGCGCACAGCGGGTGCTCCATCCGTTGATGAAGGCGCGGATCTCGGTGTTCAGCTCCGTGACGGAGCCGCAAAGTCCGCGGTGGATGGCCTGCCGTTCTTATTCCGAACCAACACCTCCACAAGCCCCATCCATGATGCCGGGGCGGGGGTGAGATGCCATGAATACGAAGACTTTCGGCCGGCCACGCCCGGACTTCGAACTTCTCGTGGGTGGCGTAGTTGTCCGTCACCAGATGCAGCTCTCGCTTCGGCCGGGCGCCGGCGATGTGTTTGAGGACGAGGAAACCTGACGGTGAAGTCGCGGGCTGCGCAGCTCGGTGACCGTGCCGGTGGTGATGTCCGGGACGGAGAACAGGGTGAAGGTGCGGTGTCGGGCGTAGTCGTGAGTGTGCTTCCCGCCCGAGCGATCCGCATCGACAGCGTCGGTGTGGTCCGATCCAGGGCCTGAATCTGCGATATGTGGTCCACACAAGCACGATTGCGTTCAACTGCGAACAGTGAGTTTCAAGCCGCGGCAGTAAAGTTACCTCATACTTCTATGACGGTTGATCTCTCAACCCACGCTCCCGACTTGTGCTGTAGCTCCCGCGAAGGTGACCGCTGCCAACCCGCACCCTTCCCGCTTGACAAACGACGTCGGAACTGCGGTGACGGGCATGCCTGCATGTGAAGTCCAGACTTCGAAGTCTCTGCGGTCAAGGCAGATTGGCGCGCGTGCGTCCCCAGGGATATGTTACGCAAGGTTGTAAGGGGAGCCCGGGTATGCCGTCAGGTCGACCATCTACGCCGCCCATCACCTCGATCCCGCTAGGTTGTGTCGTGCATTTTCTCGCTCGACACAAGCCCGAATTTGCTTATATAAGCAAACTATTACTCTATTGTGGTTTTAGAGTTTGGGTGTCATGCTTGCCCTGCGAGGTGTTCCAGGTCACTTTGGGTAGTCGTTTCTGAAGTGGGTTGCAAGGTGGCCGGACCGTCGGACGGCCCGCTGGCCATCGCCATCGCCATCGCAGCGATTCGATTCCCTACGCCGCAGTAGATTTGCGAACAGGGAGCGGATGTCGTGAAGGTCGAGTCGCTGGGTGGGCGATGTCAGTCCGGGGTGCCGGCCAAAGGCGTCAGTCAGCAGCGAGTCTGATGCCTGTAAGTCTTCAAAACGCGATGAGTGCAGGACTTTTGAGGACCAGAGAGCGAATTTTCCCAATTCCTCTCGACTACAGAACTGCCGAGAACGGTTTTCGTACTGGCACGCCTGCCGCACAGCGCGGACGACTGATCAGGCAAGTCAACTCCGCGCCGGGTGGTGAACTTCCAAACCAATTCTGCGCCTACACAGATCGGGGAACAAAGATGTCCATAAACGTGGACCACCCAGCATTGTCGTCGTCGATCGCCGACGGGAGAACGTTGTTTATCGCAGGTCGATGGAGTACTGCCACCGACACTTTCGAGCGTGTAGATCCCTCCGATCTCCGCCGCGTGACGGGAATCTACGCTTCGGCAACTCCCGGCAATGTCGAGAGTGCGTATGCGGCCGCCGCCGGTGCTCAACCAGCGTGGTCCGAGACAACGGCGATTCAGCGGTCGGACTTTCTTCGTTCTGCCGCTGACCTTCTGGAAAGCCGCGTTGACGACGCTGCCCTGACGATCACTGCGGACATGGGGAAGGCGATCCGCGACGCACGCGCCGAGGTCCTGCGAGGTGTCGCCATTCTCCGCTACTACGCGGGTGAGATCCTGCAGCCCAGTGGAGAGACATACCCCAGTGCTGATTCACACACGATGCTGATGACGGTAGAGGAGCCGCTCGGTGTCGTTTGTGCAATCACACCGTGGAACTTCCCCTTCGCGCTTCCGGCGTGGAAGATCGCGGCGGCAATAGGTTTCGGGAACGCAGTTGTGTGGAAGCCCGCCGAACCGGCCTGCGGATCCGCCGTGTTCCTGACGCGGATTCTCGCAGAAGCCGGGTTGCCAGCGGGGGTCCTCAATCTGGTGACGGGCAGCGGTAGAAAGCTTTCGGCGGCACTCACCGGGAACGCGCAACTCGCAGCCTTGACCTTCACCGGTTCGGGTGCAGTCGGGTCGCGACTACGTCAGGCCGTCGCCGATCGCAACGTCAAGGTCCAGCTCGAGCTGGGCGGCAAGAACCCGTCCATCGTTCTTGCCGACGCCGATGTCGAGGATGCAGCGCTACATATCGTGAAGAGCGCGATGCTCCACACCGGACAGCGCTGCACAGCGACGAGCCGGGTCTACGCGGACCGCACCGTCGCTCCCAGGCTGCGAGAACTGCTGGTGAAGCACGCCGATGCGCTCGTCGTCGGTGATGCGTACGACGAAGCCACCGACGTCGGGCCCCTTGCCTCGGTGGAGCAACGGGACACGGTGGCCGGATACCTGCAACTCGCCCGCGACGAGAACGCCGAGTTCCTGACGGGCAGGGAGTTCGATTCCGACACTTGCTATATCGCACCCACCATCCTGACCGGAGTGTCGGAGAAGAGCAGGCTCGTCCGGGAGGAGATCTTCGGACCAGTCGTGACCGTGCAGGAAGTCGACGGATTCGATGATGCGCTGAAGGTCGCGAACGACACGGACTACGGCTTGTCCTCCGGAGTGTTCACCAGAGACATCGCGACCGCGATGACCTTCATCCGGCGCACACAATCGGGGTTGGTGCACATCAATCGCGAGACCAGCAGTGTCGAGCCACATGTGCCGTTCGGGGGGCTCAAAGGCTCGAGCAGCATGAGCAGAGAACAGGGAAAGGCCGCACGTACCTTCTTCACAACCACCAAGACCGCGTATGTCCGCTGGACCTAGAAGCCAGGCCGGACGGCCTTCCCGTAATCAGCTCATCACAGTCTGCGACACAGAGCGCAATCAACAAACCCCAAGCAACACTCGGTATCAAAGGAGACAACAGTGAGCACTGCCGCACCAGCCGTGACCGAAGTACTCGACGTTCTCGTCGTAGGAGCAGGATTCGCCGGGCTGTACCAGCTCGAAAATCTGCGGAGTCGAGGGTACTCGGTGAAAGTAGTCGAGGCGGGTGAGGACCTGGGCGGAATCTGGCACTGGAACCGCTACCCGGGCGCCCGAGTGGACAGCGAAGGTCCCATCTACCAGTTCACGCGCCCCGACCTATGGGATGAATTCGCGTTCTCCGAGCTCTACCCCGGAGGCGACGAACTGCGCCGCTACTTCAAGTACGTCGACGCGAAGCTCGATCTGAGCAAGGACATCTACTACAACACCCGGGTCGATTCCGCCGAGTTCAACGATAAGACGAACACCTGGATCGTGACCGCGGAGAACGGAAGCACTTTCGTCTGCAAGTACTTCGTTCTCTGCACCGGATTCGCGGCAAAGCCGATCTTCCCGAAGCTCCCGGGAATGGACAGCTTCGCAGGGATCAACCACCACACCGGTTTGTGGCCCGAAGGCGGAATCGATTTCGCAGGAAAGCGAATCGCCATCATCGGTACCGGCGCCAGCGGTGTGCAGGTCGCTCAGGAGGCGTCGAAGGAAGCCGCACAGCTGACCATCTTCCAGCGCACCCCCGTTCAGGCGCTCCCGATGCGACAGCGCCAGCTCACCGACGAGGACAACGCGAAGATCAAGTCCGATCTGGCGGACAGATTCAGTCGTCGTGCGGCGTCATTCTCCGGCTTCGACTTCGACTTCATTCCCAAGTCAGCCCTCGAGGTGAGCGACGAGGAGCGAACCACCACTTACGAGCGACTGTGGGAGTACGGTTTCGAGTTCTGGCTCGGAACGTACCAAGACGTCTTCGTCGACGATGACGCAAACGACACGGCCTACGAGTTCTGGCGGGACCGGACGCGTGCCCGGATCAAGGACCCGGTCATCGCCGAGAAGCTGGCGCCGACGACGAAGGCGTACCCCTTCGGCGTGAAGCGCCCCTCGCTGGAGCAGACGTACTACGACATCTTCAACCAGGACAACGTGCGTCTCGTCGATCTGCACGAGGACCCGATCGAGACGATCACGCCCACCGGACTGAAGACCACATCGGAAGAGCACGAGTTCGACATCATCGTCTATGCAACGGGCTTCGATGCCGTCACCGGTGGCCTGACCGCCATCGACATTCGCGGCACCGACGGTACGTTGCTCAGGGACAAGTGGTCGAACGGTGTGCGGGCAAACCTCGGGGTCGCAACGGCAGGATTCCCCAACCTGCTGTTCCTCTACGGACCACTGAGCCCGTCGGGCTTCTGCAACGGGCCAAGCTGCGCCGAGATCCAAGGTGACCTCATCGTCGACACCATCGACTACATGCGGGACAACGGATTGAACCGTATCGAGTCCGAGGCGGACGCGGATGCTGCCTGGTCCGATCACGTCGCCGAGCTGACGACCGCGGCGCTCTACGACAAAGCCGACTCCTGGTACATGGGTGCCAACGTCCCGGGTAAACCGCGGCAGTTGCTGAACTACCCCGGTGGTCTTCCCCTCTACCTGGCCAAGTGGGACGAGATCGTGTGTGCGGGATACAAGGGCTTCACGCTTTCCTGAACAGTCAATTTGCCTCCCTCGATTAGTGATGAAAGTGAGCAACACGTGTCCGTGAGCAAAGAATCCCTGTTCCTCAACGACCTGTACGCTTCGTGGCTTACCCGGTCCGAAGGAATGGACCTCGCCAGTCAGCGAGATATGTTCGAAGAGTGGCATCTTCCGACCATCGAACCCATCGACGTCACCTATGAGGAAGTGACAGCCAACGGTGTGCCGGCAACTTGGGCGAAGCCTCTGGGGGCCGCCGAGGACCGCGTGATCGTCTTTACCCACGGTGGCGGGTTCGTGACAGGTTCACGGTTCTCACACCGCAAGCTCGCGGCACACCTCGCCAAACTGGCGGGTGTTCACGCCCTGATCGTGGACTATCGGCTCGCGCCGGAGCACAAGCACCCGGCCCAACTCGAAGACTGCATGGCCGTCCACAAGTGGCTCCGCACGCAAGGTTACAAGGCGGAGTACACGGCGACTGTCGGCGACTCGGCGGGTGCCAACCTCGCGATCTCGACAGCGTTCGAACTCGCGAGCTTGGAACTTCCCACTCCGGCTGCCGTCGTCACGCTTTCGCCGTGGCTGGATATGGAGATCAAGGGGTTGACGGTCGAATCGAACGACGCGGTCGACGTATTGGCCAAGAGGGCGGTTCTGGAAATGATGCGGGAGATGTTTCTCTCAGAACCCGCAGATGCAACGGACCCGCGGGCGAACCCACTGCTCAACGACTTCACCGATTTCCCTCCGGTGTACGTATCGGTCGGAGGCTATGAGACGCTGCTGGACGACTCACGTCGGTTGGCCGAATTGATCGAGAAGGTGAGCGGCGAGGTCGTGCTCGACGTGGTCGATGAGCAACAGCATGTATTTCACTTCAACGCGGGGCGGGCGCCCGAGGCCGATCACGCGTTGAGCCGGATTGCCCGGTGGCTGCGACCCAAGTTGGGTCTCGTCTGAACTCTGCCATACGCAGCGTGCGTATGAACGCGAAGGTGCTCGGCGGCAGGAGGTGAAGGTGTTCGTCGGCGGCGGTCTACACGGGTCTGGACCGACGACGAGTTCGTTCGCGTGTCGGTCGGGCACCAGTCGAACGATCGATCCGCAGTGAAGCGAGGGAGATACACCCATGGATGGTCCAATCCTCGTCCAACGCGACGGGTTCATCGAGGCATGGACGATTAATCGACCCGCGCAGAGCAATCCCATTTCCGGGATGGACGTTGTGGACGCATTGGTCGCCTGCGTCGATGCCGTCAACGCCGACTACGGCGCGCGAGCTGTCATCGTCACCGGCGCCGGAGCGACGTTTTCCGCCGGCGGCAACGTCAAGGACATGGCGAATCGTCGCGGATTGTTCGGGGGGAAGCCTCACGAACAACGGGATGGCTACAGAGCTGGGATACAACGGATTCCGCGAATCATGTACAACTGCGACGTGCCTCTCATCGCAGCGGTGAACGGTCCCGCAATCGGTGCCGGATGCGACCTCGCCCTCATGTGCGACCTCCGCATTGCCAGCGAAACGGCATTCTTTGCAGAGAGCTTCGTCAAGCTCGGAATCATCCCGGGTGACGGTGGCGCGTGGCTGCTACCCAAGGCCGTCGGGATGGCGCGGGCCGCAGAGGTGATATTGACGGGCGACCGTGTCGACGCGATGAAGACACTCGAGTGGGGATTGGTCTCCAGTGTCGTTGCGCCGGAGACGCTGCTCGACGAAGCTCGCGCGCTCGCCGGCCGGGTGGCCGCCAATCCGCCACACACGGTACGGATGGCCAAGAGGCTCCTCCGCGAGGGGCAGCACCAAAGCCTCGACAGTCTCCTCGAATTGTCCGCTGCCATGCAGGCGCTGGTTCAGCAGACGACCGATCACACCGAGGCGGTCAACGCCTTCATGGAGAAGAGAACTGCCGCCTTCACCGGCGAGTGACGTGCCCGAGAACCGAAGAACTCCGTGGATGCGAATTGATGCTTCCACGGAGTTCTCCCTTCAGTTCTGCTCGCGAAACTGGTGTTAGTTCTGGTAGCGCCTGGCACTTCAGCGGGTGATGAGGCCCCAGATATTTTCGCATCCTGCTTCGAGTGCGGCGGTGGTCAAGATCTCGTCCCAGTAGTGGACGGATCCGAATTCCGAGCGCCACGCCAGTGCGGGTTTGGTGAATTCGTGCAGCCTGTGCTCGCGGGTGGTGCCGATCGCCCCGTGTACCTGGTGGGCGTTACGGACGATGACCGATGCCGCGTGTCCGACGCACGACCGGGCGACGGCAATCGGGAGTTCGAGGTTCTCACTCGACCACTGTGTGCGGACCGCTTCCGTCAGTGCTGCTTCGGTCGCTGTTCGGGCGAGGGAACCTTCGGCGGCCATATCGGCCACCAGGTTCTGCACGGCTTGAAACCTGGCCAGGGGGCGTCCGAATTGCACTCGTTCGGTGGTGTGGGCGACGGAGAGATCGAGGATGCGGTCGAGGGCGGCACACGCCTGCAGCGCCCGGATGAGGGCGCCCCGTAGAAAAAGTTGTCGGATCACCGAGTCCGACACTGCGGTGCCCGACAATGCGATCGTGTCAGCGGATACGACGTCGCGGGGTTCGTCGGCGAGGTTGGACCCGGAGGTGATGTCGAAGACTGTTGTCTCGAGGTCGGCGACGACGTACGTGTCGTTCTTCCGCCAGACCGTGACGATCTTGTCTACCTGGGACGCCCACGGCACGCCGCGGGCGACGCCGTTCTCGTCGAGTACGCATGCGGTGAGGCGCGCATTGTCCATCGGTAGACCGGCCTCTTCGAGGAGCCAACCGGCGAGCAGGTCGTGTTCGGCGAGGGGAATCCGGACTCGGTGCGACGCCGCGGCGCGCAAGAGTTGCGCTGCCTCGTACCAACCTGCGCCGCTGCCGCCGGTCTCTTCGCGGCCGGTCAGCCGGGCGAGACCCAGTTCGTCGAGTTGTGCCCACAGTGCAAGATCGCACGTGGCGATACCGTTCTCGGGCCCGTTCCGTTCCCGGTGATCGGAAAAGACTGCGGACATCATGTCGGTCAGGTTCGCGTCGACCGTGGTTGGTGCGTGCATCAGCGCATCCCCAATCCCCGCGCGATCACGCCGCGCAGAACTTCGTTGGTGCCGCCCCGGAGAGTAAATCCCGGGCGTTGGACGATGGCGTCCTCGAGCATCGAGGCGTAACGAGTAGGCGAAGATTCATCGGTGAGGAGGTCGGCAAAGTCGGCTACGTCGCCTTCGGTGGACGTCCCGAGGACCTTGACCACGGCGGCGGCGGTGTCGGCGGGTTCGTGGCACTCGAGTGCGCCCGCCACTGCAGTCGACATGTGGTGCAGCCCGGCGATCCGTCCGAGATACCGGCCCAGATTCGAATGCCGCGGCAAGGTTCCCTGCTTCATCTGTTCGGCCGTCTCGGCGCGCAGGACGAATGTCGACAGGAATCGCTCCGGGCCGCTGCGTTCGAAGCTGAGTTCCGAGGTGACCTGCTGCCACCCGTTGTTGATGGTGCCGAAGACCATCTCGTCCACGACGAGGACCTCGTCGAGGAGGACCTCGTTGAAGTGGTGCTGCCCGTTCATCGACACGATCGGTCTGATGCCGACTCCGGGGGCGCGCAGATCGACGATGAACTGGCTGAGGCCGTCGTGCCGGTGCGCCGGATCGAGTGGGGCGGTGCGGGCAAGGCAGATGAACGCGTCAGCGCGATGAGCACCGGAGGTCCAGACCTTGACTCCGGTAATGGACCACCCTCCGGCCACGCGGGTGGCCTTTGTGCGCACACTGGCCAAATCGGACCCGGAATCCGGCTCGCTCATACCGATACCGAAATAGCATTCTCCGCGCGTGATCGCCGGCAAGAATTTGTGCTTCTGGACTTCGGTGCCGTACTTCAGCAGCGACGGGACGATCTGCCGGTCGGCGATCCAGTGGGCGGCGACGGGGGCGCCAGCGGCGAGCAACTCTTCGGTGACGACGAACCGTTCGAGGTGGCGGCGGCCGTGGCCGCCGTACTCGGCCGGCACGGTCATGCCGAGCCATCCGCGGGCGGCCAATGCACGTGTGAAGTCTTCGTCCCAGCCGGTCAACCAGGAGTCGACCTGTCGGCCGATCTTGCCTTCACTGAGTTGCTCGGCAAGAAACTCACGGACTTCGGTCCGCAAGTCGTCCATGGCGTGTGGGTCACTGGAGACCGGGGGCACCAGTCTGAGGTTGGTCATGATGGTTCTTCCATTCAGGAGGAGGTGGCCTGAGGCGAGGTCGCCGTCACGACGGATGCATCGGCCAGCGCATGGACGCGGTCGGCGGAGTAACCGAGATCTTCGAGGATCGTGAAGGTGTCCTCACCGAGCAGGGGAGGGTGTCGGCTGAGCGAAATCGGTGTGCGCGACATCGCGAACGGAGTGCGGGTGGCGTGATACTCGCCTTCGGTGGGGTGTTCACGCTTGGTGATCAATCCCTGGTCCAGGACGTAGGCGTTCTCGTGTGCGTGGGCGAGATCGAGTAGGTCGGACGCGGGAATTCCCTGTGTCTGACACAAGTCCAACCAACCCGCGTGGTCCGGCTGGGGACGGCCTCACGGATCGCCGAGAGAAGTTCGCCCATGCGGGTGTGGCGGTCGTCCACCGAGGCGTAGCGGGGGTTGTTCACCAGACAGGAAGCACTTCAAGGACTATGTCAGCCGGAGCAGGTTTCCGCAATAAAAGAGTTGAATACATATATAAGTAAGATAGAGTGGTGGTGACCGCTCGGATGGAGCAGTGCCCGTAGGGAGAATGTGCCGTGATGCAACCAGAGGACGCCCTCAATGTTCGAGGCCGCAGTCGCCATCGAACCGTGGACCGCATTGCTGCGATTCTCGAGCTCGTAGCCCGATCCCGCACCGGACTCACCTTGAGTGGGATGGCCAAAGAGCTCGACGCGCCGATCAGTTCGACGCAAGGTCTCGTCAACGGCCTCGTTGCGACGGGTTATCTCGAGGAGCACGAGCGACGGTACTCGCTCGGCAGTGCCCCGTATCTACTCAACCGCCTCGCTGGGCGGCAGCCCGTCTCGACGGTCACGCACGCCGACCTCGAAGACGTCCACGCGAGTTCCGGCTTGACGACCGTGCTGTCGATCGCCGTCGGTCCGAACATCTTCTACGTCGACTACTGCTCTTCCGACCCACGGTTCGCGTACCTCGCCGAGAACTACGTGAGGCGATCGCTCATCCGTACCTCCGGCGGCTGGATACTGCTTGCCGGGATGGAGAAGCGTGACCTCTGGGCGTACATCCAGTCTCTGCCCGACGAGGATCGCGACACTGTCGAGCGGTTCTTCGCTGCCCTGCCGGAGATCGAACAGACCGGAATCTGCGCCTCCCCCAACGAGTCGACGGACGGCGACGGTGTCTCGGTCGCGGTTCGTGAGAACGGCAAGACCGTCGCCGCCGTCGGTGTCATCGCACCACACACCGTGATCACGAAGGAACGCGACAGGCTGGTCGCGCTCTTGGAGCAAGGTGCCCGGAGTTGGTCCGATCGCAGCGTACGACCGTAATGCAGCCGACCCGGGGCACCGTGGTCAGCCGGAGAACTGCTTGCCGAGGAATTCGACGACGGCACCGTGCAGTTCAGCGCTGCGCGGAATGGCACCGGTCATCCAGTACACGGCATGGACAAGGCCTTCATACAGTTCGACCTGCACGGGGACGCCCTGGTCGGCCAACCTCCGGCCGTAGTCCACGCCCTCGTCCCGAGTGACCTCGTATTCGTTGAGCAACAGCAGAGTGGAGGGAAGCCCGGACAGATCCGCGGCCTTGGCCGGGGAGGCATACGGATTCTCGGCGTCTTCCGGGGTGGCCAGGTACTGCTCCCAGAACCAGTCGATGGCTGCCGTGGTGACCAAGTACCCCTCGGCGTTCTCCTCGCGCGACGGGAATCGTGCCGTGCCGTCGATGACCGGATAGATCAATACCTGAGCGCGCAGTGCCGGGGCGCCGGTGTCGCGTGCCCGGAGGGCTGTGACCGCGGCCAGGTTGCCTCCGGCGCTGTCACCCATGACGGCTACGCGCGTGCCGTCGCCACCGAAGTCGGCTGCGTGCTCGACGACCCAGTTCAGTCCGGCGAACGCATCTTCGGGTGCGGCAGGAAACTTGTGCTCGGGAGCCAGCCGGTAACTCAGTGCAGCCACGACGACTTTCGCATCGGCGGCGAGTGCGCGACATGGCTGCTCGGTGACGTCGAGGCTGCCGGCGACCCAGCCACCGCCGTGGATGTACACCACGATCGGCAGAGGTGTTTCGGACTCCGGGATGTAGAGACGCACTGCCTGGTCGCCACCGGGGCCGGGGTAGACCGTGTCGACGACACGAGCGACGTCCGCCTTCGGTGCCTGGAGGCCGCTGAAGGACTCGACGACCTCACGGACTTCAGCAATGCTCATCTGCTCGAACGACTTCAGTCCCTGCTCGTTCAAAGTATCTATCAAATTCTTGACCGCAGGATCGAGTGCCATGGTGTTCTCCTTCATGTCATGAGCAAGTCTGTTCAGCCGGCAGGTGGAGCCACACTATGGGTGCGTTCGGCGCGGGGAGTGTCCGAAAATCACACACGCATCCGCCCCCCGGTGTTACAGGCGTGTGTTTCACAATCGGACACGCCGACGCCCTGCGGTTCTAGTTTGATTCGGAGTGATCAACAGACGGCTGGAATTTCAGCGTCGCCGACAGAGAGGAACGGCAGTGAACGCGATTGCAGCGATCGAAGGAAGCGGTGACCATCGGGTCCTGGTGTTGCACGGCTGGGCGCTGGACAGCAGCGTATGGCTCACCGCCCGAGCCCGGACGGATCAGTCCCGCTTCACCTACGCGTACCTCGACTTTCCAGGATACGGGGTCAACCGGCCCGAAGCACCGGCCGACGGAATCGACGGGATGGCCGCGGTCGCCCTCGACGCCGCCGATCAGCTCGGATGGTCGACCTTTTCCGTTCTCGGACATTCGATGGGGGGCACCACAGCGCTTCGGGTGGCGACCCTCGCACCTGAACGCGTGACCTCGGTCGTCGCACTGACGCCCGTCTCCCCGGCAGGTACCCCTCTCGACGAAGCGACCTACGGTTCCTTCGCCGGGGCCTGGGCAGACCCGGGTGCAGCCATCCGTGGCGCACTGGCACCACACATCGACGAGACAGATCTGAAGAACCTCGTCGACCGCAACCGCTCGACGATGGACCAGGCAACCTGGGAGTCCTACCTGAAGAACTGGACCAGTCCCGACTTCCTCGACCAGATGGGCACCTACGAAGGGCCTACCACCCTGATCGTGGGTGAGAGCGACCCGTTCGTCACCGCCGAGTACCTCGGGGACACGTTGGCGGCCTTGAAGAACGGGAACCTGAAGACCGTTCGGGGCAAAGCCGGGCACTACCCCATGGTGGAGAACGCTCCGGAGACGGTGGCGTTGTCGGAGCAATCTCTGTACTGATCTGACCGGGAACGCAATCCGGGTTCCGACCATGCCACGTTCGAATCACGAATCCAGGGAGGATTCTCACCATGTTGAATCACGTTGTGACATTCAAATGGAAGCAGGACGTCAGTGACGAGCACATTGAGTCCTTTCACGAAGCTCTGAGCGCAGTCTCGGAGAAGATTCCGGAGGTCGTGGAATACCGTTACGGAAGGGATCTGGCCCTCAAGCCCGGCAGCGGCGACTACGCAATCTCCGCGACCTTCGAAGACGTTCCCGACTTTCGCACATACCTGGCACATCCCGATCATGTGCGCCTCGTCCAGGAATTCATCTCGGTGATGGCCGAATCGTATTCGTCCGTTCAGATCGAATTCGCCTCGCGATAGGCGCGACCGGACCGTCGTTCGTCGAACGACGGTCCGGTCGACAGTGTCGCTCGTTTCCGAAAGTTGTGATCCAGTGGTGAGTGTCGAACACACCGGGCAGGCCCCGTCACGTGGTGCCCTGAGCCGTCCCGTCTCGGTGCGTGACGACGCGGCTGCGTGGGTGGAGGCGTGGCCGGATGCCCGAATACTTCGCGTGAACGGTCGCGGTCAGGTCCGGCTTGTCGACAGACAACTGATGCTGGAACCGGCCGCCGACCTCTACTCCGAGCCTCCCGCGCGCGCCGTGCTGCTCGGCGTCTGTGGCACGGTTCACGAGTGGGCGGTGCGGGACGAGTTCCTCGCTGACAATTCCTCTGCGGGAACCAAGGTCGAACTCGGTGACCTGCGCTCACACGGAGCACTCCTCGATGCTGCTGACGCCGACCGGTATGTCACAGCGTTGGCATTGCTGACGTGGCAGGACGACGCCCATTTCTGCGCGCGGGATGGGGCGCCGACAACGATCACCTCGGGTGGTTGGATGGGCGTGTGCACGGCGTGCGGCCGGGAGGAATATCCGCGTACCGATCCCGCGATCATTTGTCTGGTGCACGACGGGGCAGACCGAGTACTGCTGGCGCGTCAGGCGAACTGGCCGGCACGGAACTTCTCGACGCTGGCGGGCTTCGTCGAGGCGGGCGAGTCTCTGGAAAGCTGTGTGGCACGGGAAGTTGCGGAGGAGGTCGGTCTCCTCGTCTCCGACGTGGTCTACGTCGGAAGTCAGCCCTGGCCCTTCCCGCGCTCCCTCATGCTCGGATTCCATGCCACGGCAGATCCCCGAGACGAGCTCGTCTTCATGGATGGCGAGATCGGCGAAGCTCACTGGTGCACCCGCGCGGAGGTACGGGAGGCTCTGGCTGCAGGGGATTGGACGAGCTCGGCGGATGCGCACGTGTTGTTGCCCGGCGCAGTCTCGATTGCGAGGCGCATGCTCGAGGCCTGGGCGCGAGCCAGTGATTGACACTCTGTCTCGATCGGCACGGTCCCCTCCTCGACTGGCACTACTGCGGAAGGAACCGGCTTCCGTCGATTCCCAGGGCACGCATTTTGCGGTAGAGGGTGGAGCGAGCTACCCCCAGGCGTTGCGCAGCCAGTAGTTTGTTGCCGTCGGTCTCGACGAGTGCCCTGAGCAACGCGTCACGCTCCGCCAATTCGAGTGAGGTCGAGGCATTTCGGCGGCGTAGATCACCGTCGCGGTATCCGTCGGGCAGATGCTGCACTCCGATGTCGGAGCCCATCGAACGCAGGAGCGAGGACGCCAGAACCGATTCGAGCTCTCTGACATTTCCCGGCCAGTCCCGCGCGACCAGCAGTTGCAGAGCAGTGGGTTGCAGTCGCAGGCCGGTGCGGTCCGGGGAGTGCTTACGTAGTAGGGCGACACTGATGTCGGCGATATCTTCGGACCGATGTCGCAGTGGATCGATCTCTATGCGGCGCATGAAGTGATCGCACAGTCGACCGGCGGGGCCTTGACGGATCCCTTCGCCGGCGGTGGCAATGATGTGAGCGCGATTGTCGACGGCCTCGCTGAGGATCGCGCAGACGTTGGAGACCAGTTGTTCCGGCAGGAGATCGAGATGCCGGATGATGAGGGCTCCGTCGACCTTGTTCCAATTGACCAGTCCGGCAATCCACGCGACGGGGTCGACGGAGGCGGTACCAGCGTCGAACACGGTGAAATGGCCGTCGGCATCCTGCATCCGGTGGAGGGCGCTCGCGGCAAAGAACTTGCCGGCGCCGGGTTCTCCGGTGACGAGCACAGGTGCGTCGATCGCGACGAGTCGCTCGAGTTCGGTCTGCAGTCGCTTCGTCGACAAACTGCGGCCGGGAACCTTGACAGTCTCCGTGCGTCTTTCGACGGTGGAGGCCGACGCCAATTGACGGGCGGGCGACTTCTTCGTATCGCGGGGATGTGGCCGCATCTCGATGACGATGCCCGCCGGCGTTCGGGAGTCTCCGACTCTGCGTGCAGTTGCGGAAACCGTGACGTTGTCGGCGAGTCTGACTTCCCCGATGAACTCGTCGCGGCCGGCCAGCATTCGGCATGCCCAATCCCACAAGAGCGCCTGGTCGGACGTGTCGATGATCTGCGCGGCCATCGGAGTGGTCATGATGACATCTTGATTCAAGGACACCACTGCAGAGGAGCCGCGTCGAGAGGCCTGCAGGAAGGACTGGAGAAGCAGTTGCTCGCGATCGGAGGACTCGGCGTAGAGACGCGACTGAATTTCGCGAACGGCTGATTGCGCCAGGGCACCCATCAGCGCGTTGGAGTCCGACAGGTTGGAAGTGATGTCGAGGATCCCCTCCACTGTGCGGGTGATCGGATGGATGATAGGAACACCGACGCACGCCAGGCTTTGCAGCGCCTCACGGAAGTGCTCACCACCGCTGACTTGGAACGGTCGTCGCTCCTCCAACGCGGTGCCGATCCCGTTGGTGCCGGTGTCCTCCTCGGCATAGCGGAAGCCGGGTGCCACGTAGGCGCGGTCCAAACGCGCTCGCAACCCTGCGTCGCCCGCCCTGCGGTCGACGATCTGAGCGGCGGAATCGGCCAGCAGGATGGTCGCGGGCGCGTCCTGCAGGTGTAGGACGAGGTTGTCGATCACGGGATCGGCGGCTCTCCTCAACCGGCTGTCACGATCCACGTCCGGCGTGTAGGGAAGGTCGCCGTCGCCGGCCGAGACGCCGATAACTTCACACCGCCGCCATGACGCCTCGATCTCGGGTCGGAGGGTGCTCAACTCCTGGCTCTCTCGTGATGGCGCTGATATCCAGAATCGTTCACGTTCGTTCAATGGCTCGCGGCCCGCCTTGTCGATACTCATAGCCACCTTACATCACTGGTCAGGGGATTTTCCGAGCTGACCCTCCCCCAAATGTAACCTGGCTCACATCTTTGGGTGTGTCCCGTTTTGCTACAGTCCGCTCGCTGTACCGGACCTGGTGGGAATGACTGCAACGTTGTGGTCGACACCATCGGAGACTGTGCTCGCCTGGTCTGTCGATGCGGGCTGACCTGTGTTTTCCCGATGCCGTCGTCTGATGTCGGCTTTGTCGATCTTGCCCATTGCAGTCTTGGGGATCTCATCGACTCTCACGAAACGATCGGGCAGCCAGAACCGGGGGAGGGTTGTCGCCAGGAACGTCCGAAGCTCCTCGTCGGTCACGTCGGCGTCCAGCCGGAGCCACGCGAGGGGGCGTTCCTGCCATGTGTCGTCCGGCACGGCGATGACGGCGGCCTCCGAGACAGCAGGATGAAGCATGAGCGCATTCTCGAGGTCCACCGAGGAAATCCATTCCCCACCGCTCTTGACGAGGTCCTTTTCGCGGTCTTTGATCTGCAGGCCGGCATCTGGGTGAACGGTCGCCACATCGCCGGTGCGCAGCCAGCCGTCTCGAAAGCTGTCCGGCGTTCGTGGATCGTCCAGGTATTCCCGGGCGACCCACGGCGAACGTACTTCCAGTTCGCCGACGGTCTGACCATCCCAGTGTTGCGGTGAGCCGGATTCGTCCACGACGCGGAGCTCGAACAACGGCAGTGGCCTGCCCTGCATCGAGCCGCCGGGGGAGAACGTGCCCATCGGAGATGTCTCGGTCATTCCCCATCCATTTACGACGCGGGCGCCTTGCTCAGCCCACCACCGCGCCAGCGCGACCGGCGGCACCTGCCCTCCGAGCCACATCGTCTTCAGCTCCGAGAGGTCGTAGCCACAGTTACGGCGTAGGTGCTCGTCGCGCATGAGGGCGGCGACCGTCGGCGAGCCGACGAAGGTGTCGGGCCGTTCGCCATGGATCAAGTCCAGGAACCGCTCGGGTGTGGGGTGCGGTCCGGGCAGCACCAGACGTGCGCCCTGGAGCGCCGCCGCGTAGGGGACACCCCAGCCGTTGACGTGCGACATCTGGGTGGCGAGCAGGTAGGCCCGCTCCGCGTCGATCTCGACTCCGCCCTTGGTGCTGATCGCCATGGCGTGGAGCACGATGCTCCGGTGGCTGTAGACGACGCCCTTGGGCAACCCGGTCGTGCCCGAGGTGAAGCAGATCGACGCCGCAGTGTTTTCGTCGACCTCCTGGAAGGACCCGAGGGTGCATGCACGTGAAACGAACTGATCATAGGGAATGACCTGGTCGAAGCCATCGATCGCACCGGGTTGGCCCACAACGACGAGGTGCCGAACCGTGGGAATCCGACCACGCATCGCCTCTACCAACGGGAGAAGATCCTCGTCGACGATCAGAACCTCATCTGAAACATGGTTGATCGTATAGGCCATGTGTTCGACCGGCATGCGGTGATTTACCGTGTGCAGGACGGCCCCGAGCGCTGGGACCGCGAAGTATGCCGCCAGGTGCTGACGGGTATTCCACGCCATGGTTGCGATTCGGGACCCGCGTTTCACGCCGATCGATGCGAGCGCACCGGCCAGATCCCTCACGTCGGAGACCAGGTCCCGGTATGTGAAACTGCGAACCCCGTCCGAAGTCCAGGCCGTGTTGATCCGAGCGCCATTCACGTTCTCGGCGCGCCACAGCAGCCTCGCCACCGACAATTGACTACTCATCATGAGCCCATCCACCGGTCCTACCGCCTTTCATCAGATCGCTCCAAGTCGGGTCCTCGATGGATGCCAACTCTGCGACCACGTAATAGGCCGATCCTGTACCCCCCGTCAGGCACAAGGTGTCCTATAACGAGTCATCCCTTGCCCCAACGTGGTGTTGCATTTTCGGACATCCGTTTGATCACTCAGCCGACAACAGTGGTGGAAACCGCGGGTTTGAAATGCCGAGCCCGAAACGACTCCAAATCTAAAGGGGCACAACCATGACCGAATACACGCTGCGAACCATTGTCGACGGCTACTCGTACCTCGAGGGCCCCCGCTGGCATGACGGACGTCTCTGGTTTGCGGACTTCTACACCCACACCGTGAATGCCGTGAACGCCGACGGCAGCATCGAACTTGTCGCGACGGTCCCGCACCAACCCTCTGGGCTCGGTTGGCTGCCGGACGGGCGGCTGCTGATCGTGTCGATGAAGGACCGCAAGGTGCTGCGTCAAGAGTCGGACGGCACACTCGTCGAGCATGCCGACATCCGCAACCTATGCGGTGGCCACGCCAACGACATGGTCGTGGACGCCCAGGGAAGGGCCTACGTGGGCAACTTCGGATTCGACCTCATGGGTGGGGCGCCACACGAGCACACAACTGTCGTCCTCGTCGACACCGACGGAAGCGCCTCGATCGTCGCCGACGGACTGTCATTCCCCAACGGCATGGTCATCACTCCCGATGGTTCAACCCTGCTGGTCAACGAATTGTTCGGCAATCGGATCTCGGCATTCGACATCCACCCGGACGGCACGCTCGGCGAGCGAATCGAATGGGCCGGCTACGGAGATCTCGGTGCCGAGCCGGACGTCGGCACACGACTCGAGGCCGCCACGATCGTGCCCGACGGTCTGACCCTGGACGCCGAAGGCGCCGTGTGGATTGCCGATGCCGGGAACAACCGAGCGGTGCGGATCGCCAAGGGCGGCGAAATCCTCGACGAGGTCAGCACCGCACCCGACGGGGTGTTCGCCGTCGCGCTCGGCGGCGACGACGGGCGCACCCTGTTCTTGTGCGTCGCACCGAATTTCGACGAGACCGAACGCACCGCAACCCGGCTGGGGCGCATGCTCGCCACCGAAGTGGACGTACCACACGCCGGCCGCCCCTGACCCTCCGGATCCCGCGGCGGAACCGTCTCCCACAGCGGGTCCGGCGTTGTTCTCACATTTCAACTGACCAAGGAGCCCCGGGGTGTTCACTACCTCCTTCACACGGATCTTCGACGTGGAGCATCCCGTCGTTTGTGGCGGCATGACTGCGGTCGGCACTGCCGACCTCATCGCCGCCGTCGCAAACGCGGGTGCTCTCGGATTCCTTTCCGCTCTCTCCCAGCCGACACCCGAAGCCTTGGCCGAGGAGATCGCAAGATGTCGGTCCATGACCGACCGACCCTTCGGTGTCAACCTGACGATCCTGCCAACCCTCAAACCTGTTCCCTACGAAGACTATCGCGCTGCCATCATCGACTCCGGCGTGGGCGTCGTCGAAACGGCGGGTAGCAACCCCGCCCCCCATCTGCACGCCTTCGCCGCCGCCGGCATCAAGGTAATCCACAAGGCCGTCTCCGTGCGCCACGCGCTGAAGGCGGAGAAGCTTGGAGTCGACGCGGTCAGCATCGACGGGTTCGAATGTGCAGGCCATCCCGGAAACGACGACGTTCCCGGTCTCGTCCTGATCCCTGCCGCCACCCGCAAGTTGTCGATCCCCGTCATCGCCAGCGGTGGATTCGCCGACGGTGCCGGCCTGGCGGCGGCTCTGGCATTGGGGGCCAGCGCAATCAACATGGGAACCAGATTCGTCGCCAGCACAGAGGCGACGGTCCACGAGAACGTCAAACGCCAGATCACCGTCAACGACGAACGATCTACGCAACTGGTGTTCCGAGAGTTCAACAACACCGCCCGCGTCGCCCGCAACTCCATCTCGGAGAGAATCTCCGAGATCTCCGCGCTTCCGAACGCAACATTCGACGACGTCGCCGATCTGGCTTCCGGGGTGCGCGGTCGCCAGAAGGTTCTGGCCGGCGGTGACGTGGATGCCGGCTTGTGGTGGGCCGGGCAATCACAGGGACTGATCGACGAGATCCTCACCTGCGAGGAGATCGTGACCAGCACGGTCAGCCAGGCCCATGATCTGATCGTGAACAGACTTCCCCAACTTACGGGTGCCATCCGATGATCCGCACCGTGGATGCCGAGTACGAGACGATCGCCGTCGAGCTGCGCGACGGCGTGCTCATCGTGACGCTGAATCGACCGGAGTCGCTCAACGCCTTCACCATCACCACGGCTGATGAGCTCGAGCACCTCTTCCGGGCCGTCAATGACGACGACGATGTCAACGCCGTGGTGGTGACCGGCTCGGGCCGTGCCTTTTGCGCCGGTATGGATCTCACGACCGACGGCAACGTGTTCGGCCTCGACGAGACATTGGAGCCGACCCTCCACGATATGGGGGACTTGCAGGACCCGGTCATTGCCCGCGGCGTCCGCGACACCGGCGGTCGGGTCACACTTGCGGTGTTCGATTGCCTCAAACCCGTGATCGCCGCCGTCAACGGTCCCGCCGTGGGCATCGGAGCCACCCTGACCTTGTCCATGGACGCCCGACTCGCCTCCACAGCAGCACGATTCGGGTTTGTCTTCGGCCGCCTCGGGATCACACCCGAAGCAGCCTCGACCTGGTTCCTGACGAGGATCGTCGGACTCGACACCGCGCTCGACCTCGTGTACTCCGCCGACATCCTCGGCGCGGCCGACGCGGCCGACATTGGCCTGGTTCGCTCGGTCCACTCGCCGGACGAACTTCTCGATGCCGCGCTTGCACTGGCACATCGCTTCACTCGCGGGCGGTCGCGTGTCGCGACCGCCCTGACCCGGCAGATGATGTACCGCAACGCGCTTCTCGATCACCCCGCCGAGGCTCACCGCATCGATTCACTCGCAATGTTCTACACCAGTATCGGAGATGGAAGAGAAGGTGTCCAAGCATTCCGAGAGAAGAGGAAGCCCGAGTTCGAGGGGCGCGTATCAACCGACCTTCCTGACTTCTACACCGACTGGATAGAGCGGTAGCGTCGCTGAGACATAGCTGTGATGTCCACTCGCGGAATACGGGTAGCACCTTTCATCGTCACTGCCTACCGGCCAATGAAATCCCATCAGTGTCGACGAGCCCACGGTTGGCCAATCGGTGTGATCGGGACAGTTCGCAGTCCGATGGCCGCGTGAACCCGGCGCTTCTCTCTTGCGGTCGAGGGTGCTGGTTCGGGGGGTGCCCGCCGAGATCATCACCGCACCTGCACGGCCGGCCAACTGAACGACGGCTGCGCAGGTGGAAGAAACCGGTACTCGTTCATATAGCCCTGCCGCCTCGGACTTCGACGCAGTGGGCGATCACGTCGTTCTGCACCTGCGAGAAACACGATTCGGCATTGGCATTGGCAGCGTCAATTGGCGTCAACTCAGCGCCCACGTGGGCAATTGCGTACTGATCGATGAATGCTCGGGCGACTTCGATCCGAGTAACGAGATCGGCGAGGGGCAACCCATTGTGCTGAAACTGACCGATCGAATGACCAAAAGCTTTGTGGTTCTTGATTTATACCACGGTCTCGTCGAGGGTCTGCGCTGCGCGGTCGAGGTTGCCGATGGCGCACCCGAGTCGCTCGTGTTGCGAGTACGTCATCAGGTGGAAGAAGCCCTTCACATCGGATCGCAGCGAGCACCTCGCCACTCCATAACCTCGGGAGCCGACGCTGTTCTGCTCCTCACTGTGCGTAGGACAGGGGGACGGTGCCACGCCGTCGGCGCGGATGCCGACACCGGAGCCGGGCGCCACGCTCAACGTGCAGAGTTGTGCAGGAGTAACCGGACTCCTACAGGCCGTTCTTCCGGTCAACAAATGTTGCTGCAGTTGAATGGTGGATGCCGGTGATGAACTGACCGTTCGCCACGCGAGGCATGCGTGCACGTGTGCCCGCCGCCCGTCGCGTGTCCGGTGGATCGATATCGGACAGTCCCGGGTTCTCGAACGGCCCTAGCGTATGTGATGTCGGTCATACGAACGGACCGGTTTGGCACACATCGATCTGCTCCTCGGCGCGGGTCCCAGGCATTTCACTCAAGGAGGCAGCATGACCACGGCATCGATCGATCCGAGGGAGCTCGACGAGACGAACGGCGTCTTGGACGTTCTCGTAGTCGGAGGCGGCTTCGCTGGTCTGTATCAACTCGATCAACTTCGTTCACGCGGATTTTCGGTGAAGGTCGTTGAAGCCGGTGACTCGCTTGGGGGCATCTGGTACTGGAATTGCTACCCGGGCGCTCGAACCGACAGCACCGGGCAGATCTATCAGTACTCACGCGAGGACCTCTGGAAGGACTGGAGTTACGACGAGCTTTACCCGTCATGGTCCGGTGTGCGCGACTATTTTGCCTATGTCGACCGCAAGCTCGATCTGTCTCGAGACATCATCTTCAGTACCCGGGTGACGTCTGCGGACTTCGACGGCGAGCGAAACCAATGGACAGTGCGCACCGACACGGGCCGGATGCTGCGTGCCAGGTCTGTAGTGATCTGCACTGGATTCGGCGCCAAGCCGCACATTCCCAGCATCAACGGGCTCAACAGCTTTGCAGGCGAATCCCACCACACCGCGTTGTGGCCCCAAGAAGGTCTGGACATGGCCGGCAAACGCGTGGGGATCATCGGCACCGGGTCGAGCGGCGTTCAGGTCACCCAGGAGGCCGCCGCGGACGCCGAACAGATCACCATCTTCCAGCGGACACCCAACCTTGCGCTTCCGATGCGGCAGCAACAGTTGACAGGCCAGCTCAAAGAGAAGCTGAAGGAAAACCTTCCCGAGCGATTCGCCCAGCGCCGGAGGTCGTTTGCCGGGTTCGACATGGACTTCATCCCGAAGAGCGTGTTCGAAGTCTCGGACGAGGAGCGAGCTGACACCTACGAACGGATGTGGGCTACCGGCGGTTTCGAACTGTGGCTCGCCAACTATCAAGACATCTTGCTCGATGAACGCGCGAACCGCATCATGTACGACTTCTGGCGCAACAAGGTCCGTCAGCGCGTCACCGATCCGGTCAAGGCTGAGAAGCTTGCCCCGATGGATCCGCCCCATCCGTTCGGGACGAAGCGACCCTCGCTGGAGCAGAACTTCTATGATGTGGTGAACCAGGACAACGTCGACATCGTCGATGTGAACGAGGATCCGATCGAGCGGATCACCCCGGCGGGTGTCCAGACCAAGTCCGGTCTGCACGAGTTCGACATCCTGGTGTTCGCGACTGGTTTCGACGCGAACCGCGGTGGCATCACGTCGATCGATATCCGAGGAACCAATGATCAACTTTTGAGCCACAAGTGGTCCGAGCGGCTCGATACCTTCATGGGACTCACCACTGCGGGATTCCCCAACCTGATGTTCGTGTACGGCCCGCAGAGCCCAGCCGGATTCTGCAACGGGCCCACGTGCGCGGAGGTACAGGGAGAGATCGTTGTCGACTTCCTGACCCACGTTCGCGACGGCGGATACCAGCGGTTCGAGACCAGCGAGGACGCTGAGCAATCATGGACGGCGCACGTGGAGGAAGTCTTCCACATGTCGCTCTTTCCGCGGGCCAAGTCTTGGTATCACGGGGCAAATATTCCCGGTAAACCGAGCCAGATGCTCAACTACTCCGGCGGCCTACCTTCCTACTTCGACCACTGGGAGGAAAACGTCGCGGCCGGGTACAAGGCATTCACACTGTCCTGATGACGCGCGCGAGTCGTCGGCCTGACAACCGTCCGGCGGCCGCTCGTCGACAATGGCCCCAAAGCGGTGCACCTGCTGGGCGGCGGCCTGTTGCAGCACTTGTTGCGAGTGTCGCAGGGTGAGTATCAGAGGGTGGCGCGGGAGTCGATCTAGCCGGAGGAGAACATCCTGCAGAGCCGGGGGAGGCGTCCCGTGGAGTGGTGGGGTTTGAAGTCGCACGCCAATATGGTCGCCGGCGTGTTCCACACGATCATCGACCAGCCCGGCCCCGCCACCGCCGCCTCCACGTGGACGAGGTCCGATAGCGCCCTTTGGGTCGTTCCGACACGACAAGAATCCGGCACGGTTCACGGTGTTGTGACCACCACGCCCCCGAACGGACCCCGCAACCATGACCGGAAGCGTCCAGAACGAGGAAGGACAGACAGCGCGGTGGCCGCTGATGCTCAATCATCTATGGAAATCTGCACCGTACGATCACACGGTGTGGTGGTCGACGACCGGCAATACGTGACCTCGGACGAGTCCTTTCGCGTCCCGGCGATCTACTGTTCTGACCCCGGACCGCCGGTCCGGGGTCAGAGCAGTAGATGGAAGATGTCGAAGGCGACGTTCCATTCGGCGGTGCCGGGGTTCTTACGGTCCGGCTCGACCGTGACGAAGGTATGTGCCAGCGCCACGCTCAGGCCTCCGGCGATCAGCGGCAGTCGCTGCTCGGTCTGCTCGGAGAGGGCCATGTCCAACGGTGGCCGGGCCGTCAGTTGATCGAGCAGAGGTTGTAGTTCGATCTCCTCGTCCAGTTTCTCGAACCGGTGAATGCTCTCCTGCAGTCCTTTGGTGATCGGCAGGTCCCACGGTTCGATCACGTCCCGCAAGTTTGCCTTTGCCGAGGCCTTGCCGATGAGGATCAAGTCGTAGATCTTGTCGTCGATGAAATCGGTATAGCGCTTGAGATCGTTCCGGTCGACCTGCAGGCCGGCCGCTGCCCGGAAGAACCGCTGGAATTTCACGGTGCCCATCACTGGCATGTCGTCAGCTCCTCTCGAAGTATTCATGGATTTGGCGGACCGCCATCGCTCCTTCACCGACAGCGGATGCGACCCGTTTCACCGAGCCGCTGCGGACGTCGCCCGCCGCGAACAGACCCGGCCGGCTGGTTTCGAGCGTCCTCGACACCTGGGCGCCGATCCGCCGCCGGTTGCCGTCCCCTCGGGCGTGGACCGCGTCCACGCCCGTGAGGACGAAGCCGTGGTCGTCGAGCGCGATCGCGTCGGCCAGCCACCCGGTGTGCGGCATCGCCCCGATGAAGACGAACAGGGCGTGCACCCGGATCGTGCCCTGTTCCCCCGTGTGATTGTCCTCGACCACAATCTCTTCGAGGTACTTCTCACCGTGAACTTCGCGGATCTCGGTGTGCCGGTGCACGGTCACCCGGGGATGGCGCTCGATCTGGTCGACCAGGTACCGGGACATGCTCTTTCCGAGGTCACCGCCGCGGATGAGCAGGTGAACGTGGGAAACATGGTCCGCGAGAAAAACGGTGGCCTGTCCGGCGGAGTTTCCGCCACCGACGATTGCCACCGGGTCGGTGCCGCACATCCGCGCTTCCTGATGGGTCGCGGCGTAGTACACGCTCGTCCCCTCCAGTGCCTCGATCCCCGGAACCGTCAACTTGCGATACCGCGCCCCGGTGGCGAGCACGACGGCCCGGCCGTGGACCGCGCCGCCGTCCGCCAGCCGGAGCACATGGTTCCCGTCCTCGGATCCCAGACCGGTCACCTCCGCCGACACCAGGATGCGGGCGCCGAACTTCCCGGCCTGGAGCACGGCCCGCTCGGCCAATTCGGAGCCGGAGATCCCGGCCGGAAAGCCCAGGTAGTTCTCGATCCGGGAGGAGGTACTCGCCTGGCCGCCGGAGGCGATCGACTCCAGCGTCACCGTGTTCAACCCGTCGGAGGCGCCGTACACGGACGCGGCCAGACCGGCCGGTCCCGCACCTACCACGACGAGATCGCATACGTCCTGGGCTGCGTCGGGGACCGAGTCCGGGACCGGAAGCCCGACGATGCGGGCGAGTTCGGCATTCGTCGGATTGCGCAGCACCTTCTCGCCGTGCCAGATCACGACGGGAGTGTCCTCGGGGGCGACGTCCAGGCTGCGTAGCAGCTGCTCCGCCCGTTCATCCTGCTCCAGATCGATCCATCTGTGGGGCAGTCGGTTTCGCATCGCGAACTCGCGAAGCCGCAACGTGTCCGGGGAATAGCAGGAGCCGATGATCCGGAACCCCGAACCGAGCCCGATCAGCAGGTGCCGGCGCACCAGGTAGGCGCGCAGGATCAGATCGCTGAGCACGGGATCGTGGGCAACGAGTTCGCGCACCCGCTCGGCTGGGACGACGAGCACCTCGCCGTCTTCGATCGCCTCGGCGGTGAAGAACGCCACCTGGCCTTCCAGCAGTCCGAGCTCGCCCAGGAAGCGGCCGGGACCGTGCAGTCGCAGTATCCGGCGTTCGCCGTCCCCGGCGCCCTCGTCGACGACCGCGACCTTGCCGGAAAGGATGACGAAGAAGTCGTTGCTGTGCTCGCCCTCTCGGATCAGAACCTCGCCGGCGCGAACCGATCGACGCGTGCCACCGGTCTCGAGCGTTGCGACCTGGTCGTCCGTCAGCCGCGGGAATGCTCCGACCGCATCCGGAGTCTCGTCGTCGACCGACGGAACGTCGCCGACGGGTGTGGCGTCCTCAGACGAAGTTCTGGTCGACATAACACCAGCGCCAATCTTCACCGGGTTCCATCGACTGGACGATCGGATGGCCGATGGTGTGAGCGTGCGCGCTCGCGTGCTTGCCCGGCGAGGAGTCGCAGCAACCGACGTGTCCGCACGTCAGGCAGAGCCTCAGATGCACCCACGGGGTGCCGAGGCGAAGACATTCCTCGCAACCCTGCGGGGTCCGGGGCACCACGGCCCGGATCGCGGTCACGTGCGGATCCGCATGGACAAAGGTCATGACTTCGCCTCCTTGCCTGCATTTTCCGAGAGTGCCTGATCGAGCCACGTGCGCAGCTGGGGTACCGGAGCTGCGCCCGCCTGCCGAGCGAGGACCTCACCCCGGTCCATCACCAGCAGAGTCGGCACGGCGCGGACGGTGAACCGTTCGGCCGTCTGGGGAGCAACATCCACGTCGACCTTGACCAGCTTGATCTGACCTGCGCGTTCCCTGGCGAGCTGCTCGAGCGCCGGACTGACCATGCGGCACGGGCCGCACCACGTCGCCCACAGGTCGACGAGCACAGGCACCGAGGACTTCTCGGCGACCTCTGCGAAGTCGTCGTCCCCTGCCGAGGCGATCCACGGCAGCGGCTCGTGGCAGTTCCCGCAGCGCGGTCGTCCTTCCCCGACCGCCGGCACCTTGTTGACCTTGCCGCAGTTCGGGCACCTCACCTTGACGGATCCCATGACCAGACACCTCTTCTCAGGCCGCCGCGACGGCGGGTTCGGCGTACGCGACGGCGAGCTCGCCGCCGTCCACCGTGACAGCGATGGTGCCACCTGGTTCGATCTCGCCGCGCAACAGCGCGCGACCGATCTTCGTTTCGACCTCGTGGGCGATGTACCGCCGTAGCGGCCGCGCACCGTAGACCGGGTCGAAACCGTGTTCGGCGATGAGCCGGCGTGCTTCCGGGGTGATATCCAGGTGTATCTGGCGCTCCGACAACCTGTTCCGAAGATCGGTGAGCTGCAGCTCGACGATGTGCTCGATCTGGGGCAGCGTGAGCGGAGTGAACAACACGATGTCATCGACCCGGTTGAGGAACTCGGGACGGAAGTGCCCGCGCAGCTCCGCCAGCACCCGCTCCCGGGCGTCCGGCTTGATCTCGCCGTCGGCTGTGACTCCGTCGAGGAGATGCTGGGATCCGATGTTGGAGGTCATGATGATCACCGTGTTCCGGAAATCGACTTGTCTCCCCTGAGAATCGGTGATCCGGCCATCATCGAGCACCTGCAGCAGGGTATTGAAGACGTCGGCGTGGGCCTTCTCGATCTCGTCGAAGAGCACCACGGAGTACGGCTTGCGGCGTACCGCCTCGGTGAGCTGGCCGCCCTCGTCGTACCCGACGTACCCGGGGGGCGCACCGATGAGCCTGCTCACCGTGTGCCGCTCCTGGTATTCGCTCATGTCCAGGCGCACCATGTTGTCTTCGCTGTCGAAGAGGGCACTGGCCAGCGTCTTTGCGAGCTCGGTCTTTCCCACGCCCGTCGGGCCCAGGAAGATGAACGAACCGATCGGCCGGCGCGGATCACGGATACCGGACCTCGCCCGGATCACCGCGTCTGCGACCAGTTGCACGGCCTCGTCCTGACCGACGACCCTCTCGTGCAGAATCTCGTCGAGCTTCAACAGCTTCTCCCGCTCGCCTTCCTGCAGCCGGGCGACCGGGATACCCGTCCATGCGGCCACGATCTCTGCGATCTCGTCTTCGGTGACCACTTCACGCAGCAACGGATTCTGTCCCTGCCTGGTGGCCAGTTGCTCCTCCGCCGCCGCGAGCCTGCGTTCCAACTCGGTGATCTCGCCGTATCGCAACTCGGCGGCCCGATTGAGGTCGTAGTTACGCTCCGCCTCCTCGGCCTCGTGGCGCAATCGTTCCAGCTCTCCCCGCAGCTCCTGCACCCGCCGGATCGCCTGCCGCTCCGCCTCCCACTGAGCGTGCCGGGCGTCGGCCTCGGCCCGTAGATCGGCCAGCTCCTTACGCAGCTCGTCGAGGCGCGTCTTGCTGGCCGCGTCCGTTTCCTTGGACAGCGCGGCCTCTTCGATCTCCAGCCGGGTCACCTTCCGGGTGAGCTCGTCGAGTTCGGCGGGCATCGAATCGATTTCGGTGCGTAGCCGGGCACACGCCTCGTCCACCAGATCGATCGCCTTGTCCGGAAGGAAGCGGTCGGTGATGTACCGGTGCGAGAGGGTCACGGCGGCCACCAGTGCGCCGTCCTGAATCTTCACGCCGTGAAACACCTCGAGGCGTTCTCGAAGTCCGCGCAGAATCGAGATCGCATCCTCGGCGCTGGGCTCGTCGACGAGAACGGTCTGGAAGCGACGCTCCAGTGCGGCATCGGATTCGATGTGCTTGCGATACTCGTCGAGAGTGGTGGCACCGATCATGTGCAGTTCGCCGCGGGCGAGCATCGGCTTGAGCATGTTGCCGGCGTCGAGAGATCCCTCGCCGCCGACTGATCCCGCACCGACCACTGTGTGTAACTCGTCGACGAACAACAGGATGTGCCCCTCGGCCGCCTTTACCTCGGACAGCACCGCCTGCAGTCGCTCCTCGAACTCGCCGCGGTACTTCGCGCCGGCCACCAGGGAACCCATGTCGAGCGAGAAGATCGTCTTGTCGCGCAGGCCCTCGGGCACGTCGCCGCGGACGATCCGCTGGGCGAGGCCCTCGACGATCGCGGTCTTGCCGACGCCGGGGTCGCCGATCAGCACCGGATTGTTCTTCGTCTTCCGGCTCAGGATCTGCGTTACCCTGCGGATCTCGGCATCTCGGCCGATGACCGGATCGAGTTTGCCTGCCCGACCCTCGGAGACGAGGTCGCGTCCGTACTTCTCCAGAGCCTCGTACGCCCCCTCCGGGGTCGCCGAGGTGACGCGTTGATTGCCGCGCACTTTCGTCAGCGCCGTGAGGAAGGCCTCTCGTGTGACCCCATGACTGGCGAGGACCCGCCCCGCCGCACTGGCCGACCCCTCCTCGGAGAGGGCCATCACGAGATGCTCCACCGACACGTAGGAATCCTTGAGTCGCTTCGCCTCCCGCTCCGCGGCGTCGAGCAGCTTGGCCAAACGCTGGGTGATCATCACCTGACCGGGCGTCGCGCCGGGGCCGCTGACCTTCGGCCTGCGCGACAGTTCACGTTCCAGGTCGGATCGCAGGGCATCGACGTTCGCGCCGGCCTGCTCAAGCAGTCGGGGGACCAACCCTTCCTGCTGATCGACCAACGCGAGCAGCAGGTGCTCTCCGTCGACCTCGGTGTGACCCATTCTGGTCGCGACGTTCTGGGCTTCCTGCAGGGCTTCTCGTGACTTTTCAGTCAGGCTGCCGGTGTCCATGGGGGTGTCCTCCTTCTGCGGGAAGCTGCTTCGAGTTTCTCGATTCGATCCAGCAGATCGAGCACGAGCCCGATTGCCGAGTAGTTCAGGCCCAGACCGGTCCGCAGCCGTTGGATACGGGCGGCGTGGGCCACTTCGGATGGTTCGAACGACATCTCGCCGCCGGCGTCGCGGCGTGCGTCGAGCAGGCCGAGAGCCACAAGCTTTCGTGCCAGATCCGGGTGCAGACCGGTACGTTGTGCGAAGGCATCGGGCGACAACCCGGTACGGCGAACCAATACGTACTGGGTGACCGGGGTCGGGGTGCTCATTTCTCTTTCCTCGGATCGAAGTTCGATTCGGCGGCCAACTGCTCGAACAGCTCGCGTTCGCGTGCTGTCGGTTTCGACGGCACCATCACCTTGATCTCGGCGTAGAGGTTGCCGTTGGCGCCCCGCGGATTGGGCATTCCCTCCCCGCGCAGTCGCAGCTTCCTTCCCGTCGACGAGCCTGGTACCACTTTGACTTTCGCCTCGCCACCCGGGGTGGGAACGACGACGCTCGCCCCCAGTGCCGCCTCCCACGGCGATACGGGCAGATCGACGTAGATGTCCCGGCCTCGTACCCGGAACCGGGAATGCGGCTTGATCCGCACCACGAGGTACAGATCCCCGTGCGGCGCGTCGCCGTTGCTCCGGCCACCTTGCCCGGCCAGCCGGATTCTCTGGCCGTCCAGGACACCGGCCGGAATGTCGACGTCGTACTGGCGTCCGTCCAATCGGAGAGTGCGTTTGCCACCCCGATACGCCTCTTCCAGGGTCAATTCCAGTTCCGCTTCCTGATCGGCGCCGGGAATCGGCCCGTACCCGCCACCGCCGCCGAACATCTGCCCGAAGAGGTCCTCGAAGTCGACGGCGCCCTCGCCACCGAATCCTTGACCGAAGTGCACCCTTCTGCCTCCGCCACCGCCGCCGTACCCACCGCCGCCGTACCCACCGGCGCTTGCCCGGACCCGTTCGTCGTAGTCCTCGGGCACACGCCGGAAGTCGTCACCGAATCGGTCGTAGCGTTTCCGGGTGTCCGGGTCGGACAACACCTGGTAGGCCTCGTTGGCCTCCTTGAACTTGTCCTCCGCAGTGGGGTCCTTGTTCACGTCGGGGTGGTACTTGCGGGCCAGCTTGCGGTAGGCCTGCTGGATTTCGTCGGTGCCGGCGCCCCGCGGGACCCCGAGCACTTCGTAGTAGTCACGCGCCATCGGTGCTCACCCCTCGGGGCGGCTGACTACCACCGCGGCGGGACGCAACTGCCGCCCGTCCTCTCCATAGCCCGGGCGCAAGACCTCGATCACGGTCCCGGAGGGAACGTCGGGTTGGGCCACCACACTGACCACTTCGTGGAGCTCCGGGGAGAACGGCACACCGACCTCGTCGTGGCGCTCGAAGCCGAACCGTGACAGCACCTGCACCGCCTGATCCCGGATCGCCTTCACACCCTCGACGACGGTCTGAGGATCGCTGCCCGCATGGGCCAGCGCAAGCTCCAAATTGTCCAGTACCGGCAGCCACGCCGCGGAAACCTTCGCCACCTCCGCGGCGCGTTCACGATCCAGATCCTTGGCATACCGCTTGCGCAGGTTGTCCAGATCTGCGAGGGCCCTGCGCCAGCGGTCCTCGAGTTGAGCCAACTCGGCCCCCGTGTCGGTGCGATCCGGCGCCGTCTCGGTCTGATCCCCGTCGGTAGCGTCGGTAGCGGGCTCGGTCGTCGAATGATCTGCAGACCTTTCCATCGTGTGCCTCAGCTTCGATCGAATTCGGCGTCGATCACGTCGTCGTCATCCGACGACGCAGCGTCTGCGCCGCCGGCCTGGTGTCCGTCGCCGCCGTCCTGGACCGGCGCGAGCCCGTAGAGCAACTGCTGGAGCTCCGAGGTCAGTGGCTCTACCTCCGCGGGTGAAGCACCGTCTTTCACGGCCTTCCTGGCGTCGGCGATCAGCATCTCGGCCCGCGCCTTGTCGTGCGGTGGCGCACTGTCACCGAGTTCGGCGAGTCGCCGTTCCACTTGATATGCAACCGAATCGAGCGCGTTGCGTGCGTCGACCGCCTTGCGCAGCGCCTCGTCCTCACCCCGATTCTGTTCGGCCTCGGCGAGCATGCGTTCGACCTCACTCTGGTCAAGGTTGCCCTGCTCACTGATCGTGATGCTCTGCTCCTTGCCGGTGTCCTTGTCGCGGGCGGTGACGTTGAGGATGCCGTTGGCGTCGATATCGAAAGTGACTTCAACTTGGGCCTCGCCGCGTGGCGCGGGACGGATGTCTTCCAGCCGGAACCGGCCGAGCACCCGGTTGTCGGCGGCCCGTTCGCGTTCGCCCTGCAGCACCACGACGTCCACGGCGGACTGATTGTCTTCCGCCGTGGAGAACACTTCGCTGCGCCGGGCCGGGATCGTCGTGTTGCGCTCGATGATCTTGGTCATCACCCCGCCCTGCGTCTCGACGCCGAGGGACAGCGGGGTGACATCGAGTAACAGCACATCGGAGACCTCGCCCTTGAGCACGCCCGCCTGGACTGCGGCACCGAGCGCCACGACCTCGTCCGGGTTGACGCCCATGTGGGGGTCCTTACCGCCGGTGAGCCGGCGAACCAGCGCCTGCACCGCCGGAATACGTGTCGAACCACCGACCAGGATCACCTCGTCGATGTCGTTGGCGGTGACCTTGGCGTCACTCATCGCCTGCTTCACGGGGTCGAGGCAGCGTTCCACCAGATCCGCCGTCAGATCCTCGAACTTCGATCGCATGATCGTGGTGGTGAGGTGCTTGGGACCGTTCGCGTCTGCGGTGACGAAGGGCAAGTTGACCTGGGCCTGGGTGACCGAGGACAACTCGACCTTGGCTTTCTCCGCGGCCTCGAAGAGGCGCTGCAACGCCTGCGCATCCTTGCGCAGATCGATATTCTCCGCACGCTGGAATTCGTCGGCGAGGTAGTCCACCAGGCGTCGGTCGAAGTCGTCGCCGCCGAGGTGGGAATCGCCGGCCGTGGAACGAACCTCGACCACTCCCTCGCCGACATCGAGCAGGCTCACATCGAAGGTGCCGCCGCCGAGGTCGAAGACCAGTACGGTTTCGTGGGTCTGCTTGTCCATGCCGTACGCCAGTGCCGCAGCGGTCGGTTCGTTGATAATCCGCAGAACCTCGAGGCCTGCGATCCGGCCGGCGTCTTTGGTGGCGTTGCGCTGCGCGTCGTTGAAGTAGGCCGGAACGGTGATGACCGCTTCCTTGACCTTCTCACCGAGGAACTTGCTCGCGTCGTCGACGAGCTTGCGCAGCACGAGGGCACTGATCTCCTCCGGCGCGTACTTCTTTCCCCGCACGTCGAATCGGGCCTCACCGTTGTCACCCGGCACGACGTCGAAGCTGACCGCTTTGGCCTCCTCGGAGATCTCGTCGTAATGACGTCCGATGAAGCGTTTCGCCGAATAGATCGTGCCCTTCGGATTCAAGATCGCCTGCCGTCGGGCAAGCTGACCCACCAGGCGCTCGCCGCTCTCGGTGAACGCCACCACCGACGGCGTCGTCCGCGCTCCCTCGACGTTGGAGATCACCACCGGCTCGCCGCCTTGCCAGCTTGCGATGACCGAGTTGGTGGTGCCCAGGTCTATCCCCACAGCAGTCGCCATGACTCATTCCTTTCGATCGGTCCGGCCGGTGAGCAAGCGGACGGCTTCGTCCGCGACCTCGACATCGGCGAGGACTTCGTAGTGACGTGGTTGTAATGACTGGATTGAGGTGAAGTCGCGCCGGCCGCCCTGCAGCGCATACATGAGCAGGCCGAGTAGAGCGCCGACAACGGCACCGAATACCAACCCGTAGAAGGCGAGCGCGAGGCCCGTGAGCAGAGGCTGGACCCAGTCGAGTAACCCGAAGATCCAGCCGAACAGCGCACCCGTCAGCGCGCCCGCGGCGGCGCCGCGCAGAGCGGCCCAGCCGTAGTTCAATCGGCCGACGATCTGCTCGACCAGCTCGATATCGCGACCGACGATGGCCAGATTGTCTACCGTGAAATGTTGGTCGGAGAGATAGTCGACGGCGCTTTCAGCGTCGGCGTAGTTGTCGAACGTTGCAATTACCTGGCGTGCAGGTTGGTGTGGACTTACGGCGGAGGTTCCGCCACTGGACTCTGACATCACGCCCCCTGGGCGTCGATGATGTGGGGTGCGCCGAGCCCGCGGGTACCGGTTCGGCTCCGGTCGGTCGGTCAACGGGTCGAGCTCACGGACGGCTCATCCGCAATGAGAATCTTCATCCGCCTGTGGGCATACGAAAAAACCGGGGGTCGGTGGCGACCACACCCAGTCCGGTGCGGGCGCGAACAAAACTCCCGATACAGAGCATTCTCGCAGCCGACACGTTGTGTCACAAGGTTCCGGTAAGTCCAAAGTAGGACGGCGATTCCATCCTAGCAGGACAGTCTCCGGAATCGTGAAAAGACAGCTGCTTCATCCTCACGTAGAGGATCAGGCCCCCGACGGTGGGCTCTAATTACTTGGCGCAGAATCGAACAGCGGCGAAATCTACTTTTCAGCTGTTGGATCAGCCCATTCGGTGGAGTCAACAAACTCTGATTTCTCTGTACGGCAACCGAATCGGGCCTAAACGTGGCCTAAACGGGGGATCTGGTTTGAAAGTGAAAGTAGTACAACAATATACGACTCGTCGCCGTCGCAGTTGAGAAACGCCACTGTAATCGTCGATGTAGATTTCTATTGGGTATGTGACGCGGGTCGGGAGTCGCGGACCACGGGAGGAGGCAGGGGTATGTTGATCGGGTGGGCCCACTCGCAGTAGGTGCATGTAGTAGACCGATGTCGTACGGGACCGGTCGCTGATGCGCGTTCCGTCGACCGTACGTTCCTCGATCTGGGTGCCGCTGGTCGCGATCGTGGCCCTCCTCCTCACAGGATGCGGCGCCTCGGCTCCCACCACCTCGACGCCCTCAGCCGGGCCCGCCGTAGACCTGCCGGCACTGGTCCGGCAGGTGGAGGCCTCGGTCGTCACCGTGCTCACCGAGTCCGGCGTGGGCAGCGGCATCGTCTACAAGACCGACGGCGCCATCGTCACCAACGCCCACGTGATCGAGGGTGCCCGGCAGGTGAGTGTGGCCTTCGCGGACGGGCAACAGGTGTCCGCGAACGTGCGGGCCGTCGATCGCGTGACCGACGTCGCGGTCCTTCAAGTGAACCGCACGGATCTGACTGCGGCGACGTTCGAGACAGCGCTGCCAGAGGTCGGCGCGCTCGCCGTAGTCGTGGGCAGTCCGCTGGGGTTCGAAGCCACGGTCACCTCGGGCATCATCTCAGGACTGCACCGCCGGATCCCCGGGTCGGCCTCCACCGGGGCGCCGCTGGTAGACCTGATCCAGACCGACGCCGCGATCTCGCCGGGTAACTCCGGGGGTGCGCTGATCGACGGCCAAGGCCGGGTCGTGGGGATGAGCCAGGCCTACATTCCCCCGTCGGCGGGTGCGGTGGCTCTGGGCTTCGCCATCCCCGCGGCGAACGTCGTCGACATCGCGGACCAGCTGCTGGCCTCCGGAACCGCCCAGCATGCGTACGTCGGCATTCAGCCCGGCACACTGACCCCGCAGATCGGCGAACAACTGGCAGTCGACCGCACCAGCGGTGTCGTCGTCCTCGATGTCGTCCCGCTCGGTCCGGCAGCGACCGCGGGTATCCGCCCCGGCGATGTCATCACCGCGGTCAACGGCCACGACACCGAGTCGGCGGAGGACTTCATCGCGGCGATCCGTGCCGTCGACCCCGGCGATCGAGTCGAACTGACCGTGCTCCGCGGTGGCGAGACCCAGCAGATCTCGGTTACCGTGACAGACCGCCCCGCCGGCTGAACGACGATTCCAAGCGCGACCGAAACGCGCGTGGACGGAATCGGTGCTGCGGCCCGGCGCGTTGCGTTGGCTAGCCGATTGTAGTCGTGTCGACGATGCATCCTCGGCCGCTCATGGTGTCTACGGGATAGAGGCGGCGGAGATCCGCGGCGGCGCTGTAGTGGACTCGCACGCACTGGCTGGAGTTTGGGGGCAGACCGAGCGGGTACGCGAAGGCGGTGAACGAGCACCTGCAGGGAGTGCAATCCAGTGCCGCGGGTGAGCAGGTCTCGGTGCTGTTCATCGCGGATCCGGGCACGCCTGCGGCTCTCGCGGAACGCATCGCGGAGTACCTGCCGCAACGCCTGCAGAGCCGTGATCGCCCCGGGCGCCGGTGGACGACGTGCGTGCGCCGAAAACCGTACCTCCCCGACGAGCAAGCAGACTTCGCAGATGTCATCGACACCGTCGATCCGTCCTCCGAGGCGGAGGACATCGTCGTGTACCTCACCGATCTACCACACCGCGAGAACACCCTGCCGGTGGTGGCCGACGTCAGCGCCCACCACCTCTTCGCGCTCATCTCCGTCCCCGGGGTGGGCGGCGTCTACATCGAGCGCCGCGTCCGCACCGTCACCGAACTCGCGATCGCCTGCGTCCTCGGTGAACCGGAACTCATCCCCCCCGGCGCGGCGCGACGGTTCCGGTCCGCGCAGATTGAGGACGGTATCCGGTACTTCGCGCCCTCGGGGCTGCGGCGGCTGCGGCTGCTGTCGGGAATGGTGCGGGCCAACCGGCCGTGGCGACTGGTCACCGGACTGTCGAAGGTCCTCGTCGGCGCGTTCGCCACGGGTGCGATCGCCCTGGCCACCGACACGATCTGGTTGTTCGCCGACACGATGGGTCCATGGCGTATGGGTGCGGCGACGATCCTGTCGATCGTGGCGATGATTCTCTGGCTGATCCTCGACCACGAACTCTGGGAGCGGCCGAAGTCGCCGACGGAACGCGATCGATCGGTGCTGTACAACACCGCGACCGTGGCCACCCTGGTCATCGGCGTCGTCATCCTCCACGTGGCCCTGTTCTGCCTGCTCCTGTTCACCACGTGCCTCGCTCTTCCCCCGGAACTGCTGTCCCCCGTTCTCGGGCGCGCGGTGAACTTCTCCGACTACCTCACGCTCACCTGGCTGCTGGCGTCCATCGCAACCGTCGGTGGGGCCCTCGGGTCGGGTCTCGAGGACGACGCCGCCGTCAAGGAGGCGGCATACGGGGTCCGGCAGCGGCAACGCATCGAGGAGACCAAGAATCGGTCGAACGAGGTGAGATGATCGCGGCCCGCGAAGCGTACAACCCGGCATCCGGCGAGCCTTGTGGTCAGCCGTTCCAGCACGGCACCTCGCTGGGTGAGAACGCCGCGTCCGAGTCGGACCGCGGGCACACAGGTGAGCGCAACAGGCCCATGGGTGAACACCTCATCAGGCCTCGAGGAAAGGTGTGGTGTCATTCCCGCCTCTCTCCGGCGCGGACGTGCACCGACGGATTAGACACTGGCGGCGTCGGTAGGACGTCCACCTCTGCGGTACGCGGGTGTCCGGATTCGCTACCGATCCGTACCGAAAATCGTTGACGGAGCACCGCACACGTGCAACACTGAACTGTATGGTTCAGTATTCGGTTCTCGACGCCACATTCGCCGCTTTGGCAGACCCCACACGGCGTGGGATCCTCCGCCGGCTCGGCGACGGCGCCTGCTCGATCAGCGACCTCGCCGAACTCTTCGAGATGACGCTCACCGGCATCAAGAAGCACGTGCGGCTACTCGAAGACGCGGGGATGGTCGTGACCGAGAAACGTGGCCGGGTGCGGTACTGCATGTTGGGGACCAATTCCCTCGAACGCGAGGTGGCCTGGATCCGCGACTACCAGCTGTCGCTCGAAGGGCGCCTGGACCGTCTGGACGAATTCCTCAACCGAACGGAAGGCACGTCATGAGCACCTCGCAGACTCCCACGACCTCCACCGTCTCGACGCCGACGGACCGGGAAATCCACGTCGAACGCGTCTTCAACGCCCCACGCGACCGCGTGTGGGCCGCCTTCACCAGACCGGAACTTCTCGCCCAGTAGTGGGGTCGCGGAAACGAACTCGACGTCGAACGCTGGGAATTCGAGCGCGGCGGGCACTGGCGCTTCGTCGAACACGCGGACGGCGACGCACACGGATTCGAGGGCAGGTTCCGGGAGATCACCCCGGAAGAGCGCCTGGTGTACACATTCGAATGGGACGGCATGCCCGGACACGTCATCGTCGAGAACAACACCTACACCGACCTCGGCGACGGACGCACCAAACTGTCCGTCGTCAGCCAGTTCCACACCCCCGAAGAACGCGACGGCATGCTGCAGACCGGCATGGAAAGCGGCATGAATGAAAGCTACGCGGCACTGGATGCAGTTCTGGCGCAGACGAGCTGGTAGTTCGCCGACTATTCGACCAGCACGCAGCGGGCTCCGCTGAAGATGGTGGGCATGCATTTGTTGCAGTGGATGCACAGTGACCGGGTGCCGGATTCGGACCGGATGCGGTTCACCAGGTCGGGTTCGCGCAGCAGGGCCCGGGCCATGGCGACGAATTCGAAGCCCTCCGCCATGGCGGTGTCCATCCCCGCCCGGTCGGTGACCCCGCCGAGCAGGACGAGCGGCAGCGTCACCGCAGCACGGATCTGGCGGGCGTGCTCGAGCATGAACAGGTCGCGGTAGGGGTAGGCGTGGATCATCGACTTCCCGGCCAACTGGACGCCGAGGCGGACCGGTTGCGGCATGGCGTCCGCGAACTCGCGGACCGGCGCGTCGCCCTTGAACAAATACATCGGATTGAGAAGTGAACTGCCCATGGTGAGTTCGAGGGCGTCGACGCTGCCGTCGAGCTCCAGCATCATGGCCACCTGGATGGCCTCGTCGAGCCAGAAGCCGCCGGGGACGCCGTCGTCCATGTTGAGTTTGGCGAGGATCGCGACCCGGCCGCCGACGGCGTCGCGCACGGTGCGGGCGACGTCGCGCACCACCCGGGCCCGGTTCTCGAGCGATCCGCCGTAGGAATCTTTGCGACGGTTCAGTTTCGGACTGAGAAATGAACTGGCGAAGTAGTTGTGGCCGAAGTGGATCTCGACCGCGTCGAAGCCGGACTCGACCGCCAGCCGTGCCGCGGTGCCGTGGGCGGCGGTGATCCTGCTGATGTCGGCGGCCGTGGCGCTGCGGATCATCCGCATACTCAGCGGATTGAAGGATCGCGAGGGCGCGAGCGCGGGCAGTCCGGTGGACTTCTCGTTGGCGACGGGTCCGGCGTGACCGAGTTGGGCGGACGCGGCCGCACCCTCGGCGTGGATGGCGTCGGTGAGTCTGCGCAGCCCGGGTACCGCGTCCGGACGCATCCACAACTGCCTGCGTTCGGTGCGGCCCTCGGGGGCGACGGCGCAATAGGCCACCGTCGACATCCCGACGCCGCCGGCCGCGGGCCGGCGGTGGAACTCGATCAGTTCGTCGGTGACCAGGGCGTCGGGCGTGCGGCCCTCGAACGTGGCGGATTTGATGATGCGGTTGCGTAACGTGATGGGGCCCAACGTGGCCGGAGCGAAAACGTCTGGATGTGTGGTCATTCTCCGGCCCTTCGTCGTGTGCGCTCGACGGTAGGTCACGGGGCGGTTCGACGACCGGATTGTGTCCGCTCAGCGGGAGACACCGCCGCAGCCTCACGGACGACCCCTCGACGTCCGTGAGACCGCGGAGCGACGTCTCAGCCGACGGTCTCGGGTGTCTTCTCCGGCTCGGCACCGGTGGCCGCGCCGCGTTGCCTGCGCCCGAGCACCCAGCAGGCCAGCGTGATCGCGCACGTAAAGGTGAGCGTCGCGAACAGCTGGTTGCGCGCCGCGTCGTCGAACAGGGCGAGCACCGCGACCGCGGCCAGCAGCGCGAGGGCGACGTACGACAGGTACGGGAAACCCCACATCTTCAGCGGCAGATCCGTCCGGCCCGACTTCTCGGCGCGCCGCCGCAGCACGATCTGCGAGACGGCGACGAACGTCCACAACACCAGGATCGTCGAGCCCACCGCATTGAGCAGCAGCGGAAGAACACGATCGGGGGCGAGGTAGTTGAGGACGACGGTGACGAAACCGAACGCCACCGACGCCAGCACCGCCACACGGGGAACACCGTTGCCCGACACCCGGCCGAACACCTTCGCGGCGGCGCCGCGTTCGGACAGCGAGTAGATCATCCGGGAACCGCTGAACAGCATGGCGTTCAACGACGACAGCAGCGCGATGACCACGACGACGGTCATGACGGCGCCGGCGCCCGGCACGTGTGCGGCGTTGAGGACGGCGACGAACGGACCCGTCGCGAGTTCGCCCGCGGTCCACGGCAGCACCGTCACCATGATCAGGACGGAACCGATGTAGAACACCAGGATCCGCCACACGATGGACCGCACCGCGCGGCTCACGTTGCGCCGCGGATCCGACGTCTCGGCGGCCGCGATGGCCATCACCTCGGTGCCGCCGAACGCGAAGACCACGATCAGCAGGCCCGCCGCGATGCCGGTGACACCGGTGGGGGCGAACCCGCCGTGGCCGGTGAGGTTCGACAGGCCCGGGGTGCCGAAACTCGGGACCCAGCCGAGGATCATTGCGCAGCCGACCGCCAGGAACACGACGATCGCCACGATCTTCAGTGCGGCGAACCAGAATTCGAACTCACCGAACCGGGAGACGCCCGCCAGGTTCACCGCGGTCAGCACACTCATGTACGCCAGGGCCGCCACCCATTGCGGCACCGCCGGGATGGATGCGGCGGTGATCGCCGCCGCCGCGGTCGCTTCCGCGGCGACGACGATGACGACCTGCACCCAGTAGAGCCAGCCGATGGTCCGGCCGGCGATCGGGCCCATCGCCTTCTCGGCGTGCACGGAGAACGCGCCGCTGTCGGGGTCGGCGGCCACCATCTCGCCCATCATCCGCATGACGAGGACGACGAGGAACCCGGCGATGAGGAACGAGACGAGGACGGCGGGCCCAGCGACGGCGATGCCCGCACCGGAGCCGACGAACAGTCCGGCACCGATCGCACCGCCCAGACTCATCATCACCAGCTGACGCGGTTTCATCGCCTGCTGCAGGCGCGTGGTGGACGCGGGTGGTGGGTCGTGAACTGTGTTCATGGGGTCTCCCGTGCCGTCAGACGAGCTGATCGAGTGCGATCTCGAACGCGGTACCGGCGATCCCGGTCGGCTGCGAAGAACGGGCGAAGCAGCGCTCGAGCGCCGTCGCGACGGTGGCGGAGACGTCACCGAAGATCGCCTCGTCCGACACCTCGACGTCGCCCTCCATCAGCAGCGCGAACGCCCGGGCCATGCCGCAGTTGGCGATGAAGTCGGGGACGACGGCGACGCTCTTGTCGGCGTACTCGTAGGTGGGGCCGTAGAAGATCTCGTCGTCCGCGAACGGCACGTTGGCGCCGCTCGCGACCACTTCGAGGCCACCTTCGATCAACCGGTCGACCTGCTCGCGGGTCACCAGACGCGACGCGGCGCAGGGCAGGAAGATCTCGGCGCCGGAACCCCAGATCGTCTCGTCGATCTCCTCGAACGGCACCATGCCGGGGGCGCGGAGTTCGTTGCCCTCCTTCGCCAGGAACAGCGCGCGGATCTGTTCGAAGTCGTAGCCGTCGGTGTTCGACAGCCCGCCGTTGCGGTCGAGGATCCCGACGATCCGGGCACCCGACTGCGCCAGGTAGTACGCGGCCGCGGCGCCGACGTTGCCCCAGCCCTGCATGATGACCCGCTTGCCTGCCAGTTCTCCGCCGTACACGCGGTAGTAGTGCCGCACCGATTCGGCGACGCCCCAGCCGGTGATCAGGTCGGACACCGTGTACTTGGCCTGCGGATCGGGCGTGAACCGCGCATCCTCGACGACCTTCGCGACACCCAGCCGCAGCTGCCCGACCCGCTGCACCCGCTCCCGGTCGCTGGCCGCGAAGTGCCCGTTGACGACGCCTTCCTGCGGATGCCACAGCCCGTAGCTCTCGGTGATCGGCACGACCTCGGCCATCTCGTCGACGTTCAGGTCGCCGCCGGTGCCGTAGTACGACTTGAGCAGCGGGGTCACGGCCTTGAACCAGCGGCGCAGCACCTCGTCCTTGCGCGGGTCGGTCGGGTCGAAGTCGATGCCCGACTTCGCGCCGCCGATGGCAGGACCCGAGACGGTGAACTTGACCTCCATGGTCTTCGCGAGCGATTCCACCTCGCGCCGATCGAGACCGCGACGCATCCGGGTGCCGCCGCCGGCAGCGCCGCCGCGTAGCGAGTTGATCACCGTCCACCCGCGGGCGGAGGTCTCCGTGTCGTGCCACTCGAAGACGATCTCGGGGGCCTTCTCTTCGAATCGGGTGAGCAGATTCTTCATGGCTTCTCTCGGTTTCTCGACTGCCGGACTCGGGGCGATCCGGTCGGAATCCGGCCGGTACCCGCGCTGTTACGGCGATCACTGTGGTGGCCGCCACTCGTGCGCCGCAACCGGGCGGCCGGCAGGTAGCCGCGGTGAACACCACCGGGAAAGAAGTTCCAGAATTTTCTATTCAGTTTGTGCAGCAGAGCCGGTGATCGTGGTGCTAATCCGGTTCCGCGGGCGTCGTGCGGTAGGCCGGGGCCTTCGCCGAACGCGGTCGGTCCAGCGTCCGCAGCAGGGGCATCGACCGGTAGGGGACGATCACCGACAGCACCATCACGCTGGTGGATCGTGCGACGACGCTCGACTTGTTCAGGTCGATCAGGGTCTGCTGCAGCCCTAGATGGGAACCGGCGGCGATACGGCACAGGATGTCCCCGGAACCGGTGGTCGCGAACGCCTCGAGCACCCCGGGGATCGATTCGAGTTCCGAGGTCACCGAGTCGAGTGCGCCCTGCGCCGTCTCCAGCGTGACGAACGCCTGCACGTCGAACCCCGCGGCGGCGATGTCGAGGCGCGGCTCGTATCCGGCGATCACGCCCGACTCCTCCAGTTTGCGCACCCGAGCCTGGACGGTGGCCCGCGCCACCTTGAGCCGGCGCGACAGTTCCAGCACGCCGGCCTTCGGGTCGTCGTGCATGGCGTCGAGGAGGGCGAAGTCGAGTTCGTCCAACTGCACAGCGTCCTTCATGGCCAGACCTCTCCGAGCGAATTCAACTAGTCCGACTGTATAAGAAATGTGACTCGGAGGCCGCCGAAGGTGGCAGTGCGGCTAGGTTCTGCTGGCTCGGTTGCCTACGTGAGCAGGGTGGGTTTTCGTAGTGACCCAGGCAACAGGCCCAAGTCCCCGTCCCCGAACCAGGAAGACACCGATGACGCTCGAGCAGACTCTCACCGACAAGGAACGCCTGGCAGGTCTCGACCTCGGCCAGCTCGAACAGCTGGTCGGGCTCGTCGAATACGACGGCACCCGCGACCCGTTCCCGGTCAGCGGCTGGGACGCCGTCGTCTGGGTGGTCGGCAACGCCACCCAGACCGCCCACTACTTCCAATCCGCATTCGGGATGACCCTCGTCGCCTACTCCGGACCGACCACCGGCAACCGCGACCACCACAGCTTCGTCCTCGAATCCGGCGCCGTCCGCTTCGTCATCAACGGCGCCGTCGACCCGCAGAGCCCGCTGATCGAACACCACCGCACCCACGGCGACGGCGTCGTCGACATCGCCCTCGCCGTCCCCGACGTCGACAAGTGCATCGCCCACGCCCGCGCCCAGGGCGCCACCGTCCTCGACGAACCGCACGAGGTCACCGACGAGCACGGCACCGTCCGCCTCGCCGCGATCGCCACCTACGGCGACACCCGCCACACCCTCGTCGACCGCAGCCGCTACACCGGCCCCTACCTGCCCGGCTACCAGCCGCGGACCTCCACCCACACCCGACGCGACGGCGCCCCCAAACGGCTGTTCCAGGCCCTCGACCACGTCGTCGGCAACGTCGAACTCGGCCGGATGGACCACTGGGTCGACTTCTACAACCGGGTCATGGGCTTCACCAACATGGCCGAATTCGTCGGCGAGGACATCGCCACCGACTACTCCGCACTGATGTCGAAGGTCGTCTCCAACGGCAACCACCGGGTCAAGTTCCCCCTCAACGAGCCCGCGGTCGCGAAGAAACGCTCCCAGATCGACGAATACCTCGACTTCTACGGCGGCCCCGGCGCCCAGCACCTGGCCTTGGCCACCAACGACATCCTCACCGCCGTGGACCGGCTCACCGCCGAGGGTGTGGAATTCCTGGCCACCCCCGACTCCTACTACGAGGACCCCGAACTGCGGGCCCGGATCGGCAACGTCCGCGCCCCGATCGAGGAACTGCAGAAACGCGGCATCCTCGTCGACCGCGACGAAGACGGCTACCTGCTGCAGATCTTCACCAAACCCCTCGTCGACCGGCCCACCGTGTTCTTCGAACTCATCGAACGCCACGGCTCCCTCGGCTTCGGCATCGGCAACTTCAAAGCCCTCTTCGAAGCCATCGAACGCGAACAAGCCGCCCGCGGAAACTTCTGAGCGAGAGCCGATGAGCGGGTGCGGCGACTTTCCCGCGGGATCGGTGCCGTCGAGAATACGATGACGCCATGAGCCCTACCGAGGCAGTGGTGGCCGGGGCCGGGCCGACCGGTCTCACGCTCGCTCTGGAACTGGCGCGGCGTGGCGTCGAGGTGCGGATCCTCGACAAGTCGCCCGAGCCGTTCGCGGGTTCGCGCGGAAAGGGATTGACCGCGCGCAGCCAGGAGGTGATGGACGATCTCGGCATCGTCGACGACGTCGAAGCGGCCGGGTTCCGTCACCTCCCCAGCCGGGTCGCGGTCCGCGGACAGGTGGTGAGCGACGGCGACCCGCACGCGGACCTGAGCCCCACGCCCGATCGGCCCTACGACAGCGGGCTGATGATCCCGCAGTGGCAGACCGAGCGGATTCTGCGAGAACGGCTCTCGGAGTTCGGGATCGACGTGGAGCGTGGCGTCGAGGTGGTCGGATTCGAGCAGACCACCGACAAGGTGACGGTCCGGCTCGCCGGCGGCGGGACCATCATCGCGCGCTACCTCGTCGGCTGCGACGGCGGGCGCAGCGCGGTGCGCAAGGCGCTCGGAGTGTCGTTCGAGGGAACGGGCGGCATCGAGGGCATGCTTCTCGGCGACGTGGCCGTCGACGGTCTGGTCCCCGATCGCTGGTACCAGTGGACGCACCCCGAGAAGGGATTCGTCGCGTTGTGCCCGTTCCGCGGCATCAACTCCTGGCAGTTCCAGGGGGTGCCGTTCGCGGACTTCGACGAGCAGGGGAACCTGCCCGCGCCGTCGCTGGACTACTTCCAGCGCGTTCTCGACGACGTCGCCTGCGATCCCGGCGTGCGACTGTCCGCGCCGACGTGGCTGTCCACCTGGCATGTGAACGTGCGCATGGTGGACCGTTTCCGCGACGGCCGGGTGTTCCTCGCCGGGGACGCCGCGCACGTGCATCCACCCGCCGGCGGGCTCGGGATGAACACCGGAATCCAGGACGCCTACAACCTCGGCTGGAAACTCGCGCTCGTCCTGGCCGGGTCCGCGGATCCGTCGCTCCTCGACACGTATCAGGAGGAGCGGTTTCCGCTCGCCCGCTGGACGCTCGGGGTGAGCAGCGAGGGCCTGCAGAAGGTGGCCGCCAGCCTCGGGCAGGAGGACTCGCAGGGCCTGGGCGTCGCGGTCACCGAGGACGGCCAGCAACTCGGTTTCGGCTACCCGTGGAGTTCGCTGTCCCGGGACGGGGACGTGACGACGGGCGTCCGTGCCGGTGACCGCGCACCCGACGCGCCGTGCCTGAGCCCGGACGGCACCCCGCTGCGACTGTTCGACGTCTTCCGCGGGACGCACTTCACGGTTCTCGGGTTCGACGGCGGGCCCCGGCACGCCCTGCAGACCCTGGCCGAAGACGCGCCCGACGACGTGAAATACGTGGTGGTGGGTGATTCCCGCGGCCCCGGCGTGGACGTCGTCGACGACCGCGGTTTCGCGCGTAGCGCCTACGGGCCACACGGTGGCACGCTGGTGGTGGTGCGCCCCGACGGTTACGTCGCGCTCACCGCCCCGGCCACCGCGACCGACGACGTCATCGACTACCTCGGCTGCCTGGTGGGGAGATCGTGACGAAAGGCTGAACGATGCGTCACAAGGACGAGGAACTCGACTACGACGAGGCCGACCTGGAGGTCGGGCACCCGAAGGATCATGCGGCCGGGCCGACCGCTGTCGCGGTGTCGATGAAACGCGCGCTCGAACAGATGGGTGTGGTCCGCACCGCCGAGACGTTGCTGCGGCTGAACCAGGCCGAGGGCTTCGACTGCATGAGTTGCGCGTGGCCCGACCCCGACCCGGGGCACCGCCACGCCGCGGAGTTCTGCGAGAACGGCGCCAAGGCGGTGGCGGAGGAGGCGACGCGGGACCGGGCGACCCCCGAATTCTTCGCCCGCCACAGTATCGCCGAACTCGACTGCCACAGCGAGCACTGGCTGGGGCAGCAGGGCCGGATCACCCATCCGATGGTGAAGCGGCCCGGCGAAACCCACTACGAGCCCATCGAATGGGACGAGGCCTTCGCGCTGATCGGCGACCAGCTGAACGCCCTGGACAGTCCCGACGAGGCGATCTTCTACACCTCCGGCCGGGCGTCCAACGAGGCCGCGTTCGCGTACCAGCTGTTCGTCCGCGCGTTCGGGACGAACAATCTGCCCGACTGTTCCAACATGTGCCACGAATCGACCAGCATCGCGCTGCAGGAGTCGATCGGCATCGGCAAGGCCAGCGTCACGATGGACGACGTGTATCAGGCGAAACTGATTGTCCTGCAGGGTCAGAACCCGGGAACGAACCATCCGCGGATGCTGTCGGCGCTGGAGAAGGCCAAGCAGAACGGCGCGAAGATCCTGTCGATCAATCCGCTGCGCGAGGCGGGGCTCGTCAACTTCAAGAATCCGCAGACACCCCGCGGCATGGTGGGTCCCGGCACCGACCTGTCCGACCTGCATCTGCCCATCGCGCTGAACGGCGACCTCGCCCTCCTCCAGGCGTTCGGATCACTGCTCGTCGAATGGGACGCCCTCGACCACGAATTCATCGACCGGCACACGATCGGGTTCGAGTTGTGGAAGCAGCACGTCACCGATCTCGACTGGGACGTCGTCACCCGGACGACCGAACTGTCGCGGGAACAGATCACCGACGCGGCCCTGCTGCTGCGGGATTCCGATGCCACCGTGTTCTGCTGGGCGATGGGGCTCACCCAGCACCACAACTCGGTGGCGATCGTCAAGGAAGTCGCCAATATCGCTTTCGCGCAGGGCAACATCGGGAAACCCGGCGCCGGGCTGCTGCCGGTGCGCGGGCACTCGAACGTGCAGGGCGACCGCACGATGGGGATCTGGGAGCGTCCGCCGCGGCATTTCCTGGATGCGCTCGCGAAGGAGTTCGACTTCGACCCGCCGCGCGAGAACGGCTACGACACCGTCGATTCGATCCGGGCCATGCGCGACGGCAAGGCCCACTTCTTCCTCGGGCTGGGCGGCAACTTCGTCCAGGCGGCCCCGGACACCGACGTCACCGCCGCCGCCCTGCGCAAGACCCGGATGACGGTCCACGTCTCGACGAAGATCAACCGCTCGCATCTCGTGTGCGGTGACACGGCCCTGATCCTGCCGACGCGGGGACGCACCGAGCAGGACGTCCAGGCCGGTGGGCCGCAGTTCATTTCCGTCGAGGACTCGGTGTGCTCGGTTCATGCCTCCCGGGGTCCGCTGAAACCCGCAAGTCCCCAACTCGATTCGGAGGTGGGTATTGTCACGCGCATCGCCGAGGCGACGATCGGCGACCGCTACGGCATCGAGTGGAAGAAGATGCGGGACGACTACGCGAACATCCGCCTGCACATCTCGCGGGTGGTGCCCGGATGCGAAGGGTACGAGGTGAACGTCCGCAAGCCGGGCGGGTTCGTCCTTCCGCACCCGCCGCGCGACTCCCGGACGTTCCCCACCCACTCGGGGCGCGCCGAATTCGCGGTGTCCCCGATCGACGTGCTGCAGGTGCCCCCGCGGCACGTGATCCTGCAGACGATCCGCAGCCACGACCAGTTCAACACCACGATCTACGGGCTCAGCGATCGGTACCGCGGCATCGAGGGCGGGCGCCGCGTGATCTTCCTGCACCACGACGACATCGCGGCCCTCGGGTTCGACGACGGCGACATGGTCGACCTCTTCACCCACTGGGACGGCGACGACCGCGTCCGCTGCGCCCACGACTTTCGGATCGTCGAATACGACACCCCCCGGGGCTCCGCCGCCGCCTACTACCCGGAGACCAATCCGCTGGTGCCGCTCGATTCCACGGCGACCGGCAGCAACTGCCCCACCTCGAAGTCCGTCGTCGTCTCCCTGGAGCATGCAGGCAAGTACAGCGCCGAATGCCCACCCGGGGCGGGTCAGGACGAGGTCGGATCGGACCAGGTCCACAAGTCGCACCCCCAGCCGGAGCACCTCTCCTGACGTGAGTGGCAAAGTATGCCCCGGCACGCTTTCCCACTCACCTGCCCAGGTGAGTGGCAAAGTGTGCTCGGGCACGCATTCCCACTCACGTACGCGGGAGATCCGGGTCAGCCCCTGTCCCGGTCACGCAGGTAGGCAGCCAGCGGTGCGTGGCGTTGTATGCGTGACAGGGCGATTCGCCGTGCCACCACCCACATCAGCGCGGAGATGACGACGGCGAGGACGACGCACAACGCGAAGTCCGCGGTGCCCATCCGCGTGTGCACGTCGTCCGGACGCACGAGGTGCCACAGCACGACCGGGACGACGGCGATGGCCGCCGAGAACGCGGGGAACACCCCGTACGGCACCACCAGCAGGATCATCCACCGGACGACGACGGTGCGCCACCGGGCACGTTGTTCCCATCGCCACCGCAGCGGCCGCTGGTGATACGGGAAGTACACCCCGACCAGGCTCGACCCGGCGAGCGCACCGAACGGGCACAGCGCCACCGCAACCACCACGACCGCGGTGAACAGCCAGTCCTGGTCGGCGAAACCCACCGCGATCGCGATGGTCGCGCAGATCGGGGCGATCAGCATCCACAGCGCCACCGCCTTCGCGCCGAGCATCGCACCCAGCGCGTCCCGGTCGTCGAGTGCGGCGAGAACCCGCTCGCGATCCGGCGCCAGCACGTTGGTGGCGGTGACGTCGGCGTACATCCAGCCGGCCAGCGCCAACGCGAAACCCGACGGCCCGGTCCACTCGAACAACCAGCTCCGCGGCAGCAGGAACCAGGCCCCGATCATCAGGACGGCATTGAACACAACGGTCGCGAGCGTGTCTGCCGGGTTGCGCCAGATTCTGATCCACTCCGCACGAAGAGCGGCCATGCCATTCAGCGTAAGGCGTCGGGCATGCCGCCGGAGCGTGTCGGCAGGATCCCGGACGAACGATCCCATGGCCGGGTGTCCCGAGTCTCACTCGGATCCGCTCGTGACCCCCACCACTTGATTTTAAAGATAATACATAATAGTTTTGCGCGACAAGGTGGCGATGGAGAGGGCTTGACTGTGGCGCAGAAACGCGAGTTACCCGTTCGGCGGGGGACCCCCAAGAGTGCGAAGAAGGTCGGAGCGGCCGTCGTCGTCGGAACCACATTGGAGTGGTTCGACTTCTACCTGTACGCATCGATGGCGGCACTGGTGTTCGGCAAAGTGTTCTTCCCGTCGGCGAATTCGTCGGCCAGCACGCTCGCGGCGTTCTCCACGTTCGCGGTCGGATTCCTGGCCCGGCCGTTGGGTGGCGTCCTGTTCGGAATTCTGGGTGACCGCATCGGTCGCAAGGCGGTGCTGTCGATCAGCCTGCTGATCATGGGTATCGCGTCGGGGCTCATCGGACTCGTGCCCTCATACGCGGCGATCGGTGTGGCGGCGCCGGCGCTGCTGATCATCCTGCGGATCCTGCAAGGCTTCGGTGCGAGCGCCGAACTGGGCAGTGCCATCACGGCGGTGTACGAGCATGCCGACGAGAAGAGCAAGGGCAAATACGCCGCGTACCCGGTGATGGGCGCACAGATCGGCCTGCTGGCGGCGTCGCTCGCGGTCGCGGGGATCACGAGCCTCGACGACGAAGCCCTGTACACCTGGGGATGGCGGGTGCCGTTCGTCGCGAGTTTCGCGATCGTCATCGTGGGCTACTGGATTCGCCGAACGATGCCCGAGTCGGAGGAATTCGAACGCGTGGCAACCGAGGCGCGGCAACGCAAGGGCCTCGACGTCCTGCGAGATCTGTTGCGCGGCAACTGGCGTGGCCTTCTCGTGGTCGCGGCCGTGTACGGCGGGTACTCCGCCATCTCGTACACCTTCAAGACGTTCTCGCTGTCCTACCTCGCGGAATTTCAGGGCGTGGCGAAGAACGTCGGCGCCCTCGGGGTGACGTTCGCGAGCATCGCGGCGATCGCCGCGTGTCCGCTCATCGGGCGACTGTCCGACCGCGTGGACATCCGCAGGGTCATGATCGGCGGCGCGATCGGGGTCGCATTGATGGCCTTCCCGGCGTTCTGGCTGTTCGACACGGGCCGATCCCCGCTCATCTGGGGTGTCATGGTCGTGACCACGGGTGTCCTGGCACCGATGATCATGGTCGCGGCGAGCCCGTACATGGCCCGGCAGTTCCCCACCGAGTTGCGCGCGTCGGGCATCGGCACGGGCCGTGAGGTCAGCGGCGCCGCCGCGGGAGGCCTGGCCCCGATTCTCGCGTTGACCATGGTCACCGTGTCGCCCACGCACTCGACGTGGGGTGTATCGCTGCTGATCATCGGGTGCGCGGTGCTGGTGATCGGCGGCGGGCTGTTCGATCAGTCCCGTCGGCTGACACGCGACGCGAACGTACCGGCGGAGGCCCTGGATCCCGCAACCTCGCCGGTCCCGGCGCCGATTGGGGACACTGTCGTGGCGCACCAGGATGCACAGCGAGCGTAGGCCACCGAGGGAGTCGAAGATGCGCAACTCGTCGAGCCGGCAGAACGGTGCCGCGGTGCAGGATGCGGTCGCCGCGATCGCCCACGACGTGGGCGTGCTGCTGGACCGCGATCTCAGCGCTCCGCAGCCGACGGGCGCATGCTCCGACCGGCAGACGCTGGGTCGGCTGTGGGACCTCGTGACCGCGGAGATGCTGCGCGCGATCGGCGATCGCGGCTCGTCGTCGGACGTCCTCACTTCCCTGACGGAGATGCTCGGCCGCATACGCGAGGCGGAGGCGGCGGTGGCACGGTGGGGGCCGACCGACCCCGCAGAAGTGCTTGCCAGGGTGCAGTCGGCGCTGGCACGGGTCGGCGACGCGCAGACCGTCGACGCGCTGCTGGCGCGGGCTCCCGAGGCGGTGTGCAGCCTCGGCTTCGATCGTGCGCTGCTGTCGACGGTGGATGGGGCGTGGCGGTTGCACTCGATGCATGTCGTCCGGGACCCGCGCTGGGCGGAGGAGATCGTCGCGGTGGGCAGGGAGAACCCGCCGGTGCTCGACCGCACGCTCGTCGAGAACGACACGGTGACCGGCGCCCGCGCGACGCTCGTCCACGAGGTGCAGGACAACCCGCGCGTCAACCGCCCACTCGCCGAGATCACCAAGTCTTCGTCGTACGGCATCGCGCCGCTGGTGGTCGAAGGCGACGTCGTCGGCCTGGTGCACGGCGACTGCTATCACCAGCAACGCAATCTCACGGCCGTCGATCAGGCGCTGTTATCGACGTTCGCGGAGGGAATGAGTCAGAACCTGTCGAGAGTCACTGTGTTGGAGGGGCTTACAGCCGTGCGCACGCAGCTGGACGGGCTCGGACGCTGGAACAAGGCCACCGCACCGGGGGTGGCGAAGTCCGTCGCGCTCGGACGCGACGACGATTCCGTCCTCACTCGCCGGGAGGTGCAGATCGTCCGACTCATGGCGGACGGCGACTCCAACGGCAGGATCGCCCGGAGACTGGTCATCTCCGAGGGGACCGTCAAAACCCACATCACCCGGATCCTGCGCAAGCTGGGCGCATCCAATCGGGCCGAGGCCGTGTCGATCTGGCTGCGCAACGCCGACCGCACGCACACTGCACCGCAAGGCTGACACCAGCCGAAAGTCGTACGAAACTACGACCTCCGTCAGATGTTCCCGCACCCTCCGTGCGGAAGAGTGACTCACGACACAAACGAGTGGCGCAGACCCACTGCGCACGTCACTGAAGCACACCGCACGGAGGCCGAGATATGACGCAGAGTGAGCGGGCAGCCGACTGGATAGTCGGCATCGACGTCGGGGGCACCTTCACCGATATCATTGCGCTCAACCGTAAGACGGGTGAGACCCGCGACGGCAAGGTGCTGTCGACCCTCCAGCAGGAGGAGGGGGTGCTGCTGAGCATCGAGGCGATCGGCGTCGAGATCCCGGACGTCGCCGAGATCGTCCACGGGCACACGGTGGGCATCAACGCCCTGCTCAGCCGGACCGGCGAGCGCACCGGCCTGATCGCGACCCGCGGTCACCGGGATCTCCTGGACATCGGTCGTATGCACCGCGAGTTCGGTGACCGGTTCTACGACCCCACCTGGCTGCGGCCGCACCAGGAACGACCGATCGTGCAGCGCGAGTCGCGCTTCGGGATCCCGGAGCGACTGCGGTACGACGGTTCCGAGTTGTTGCCGTTGGACGAGAACGCCGTTCGCGAGGCCGCACGTGCGCTCGCGGGCCAGGGCGCGAAGTCGGTGGCCGTGTGCCTGATGAACTCGTACACCAACCCCGACCACGAGCGGCGAGCGGCCCAGATCGTCGCAGAAGAGTTGCCGGACGCCTACATTCAGACCTCGGCGCTCTACCCGGTGACCAAGGAGCACGAGCGCACCACCACGGTGGCCCTCGACGCCTACGTGGGCCCGGCAGTGGTCGGCTACCTCGACCGTCTGATGAACGAGCTGTCCGAGCGCAATTACGCCGGGACGCTGTGGATCATGATGATGAACGGCGGCGTCGCGACGTTCGCCGACGCGGGCCGCGCCCCGGTGTTCCAGCTGGTCTCCGGTCCGGTCGGCGGCGTGAGCGGCAGCGTCAAGCTCGCCAACGAGAGCGGCTCGCCGAACCTGCTGACCATCGACGTCGGCGGCACGAGCACCGACGTCGCGGCCATCGTGCACGGCAAGACGCCGCTCACCGATCTGTGGACACTGGAAACCGGACTCACACTGACGATGCCGCTCGTCGATGTCGAAAGTGTCGGTTCGGGCGCCGGTAGCCTGATCCTGCCCAACACGCTCGGCAACGTGGCGGTCGGTCCGGCGTCGGCCGGATCGAATCCCGGACCGGTGTGTTACCAGCGCGGCGGTGTCGAACCCACCCTCACCGACGCGTGCGCGGCGCTCGGGGTCCTGCAACCGGACCTGTTCGCCAACGGCTCCATCCGACTCGACGTCGACGCGTCGCTCGAGGCCCTGCGGAAGACCGGCGAGCAGTGGGGCATGACGGCCCTCGAACTCGCGTCGGCCGCCTACGAGGTGGCCTGTGAGGACATCGCCGCGAAGGTCCGCACGATCTCGGTCTACCGAGGTCTCGACGTCCGCGAGTTCGCCTTGCAGCCCTCCGGTTCGGCGGGCCCGATGCTCGCCGACCGCGTCGGGCAGATCCTCGGCCTGGACAAGGTGATCGTGCCGCGCAATCCGGGCCAGTTCTCGGCTCTGGGACTGCTGCGCAGCGACCTGATGGTCACCCGGGCGCAGTCGATCATGACCCCGCTCGCACCGGAGAGTGCCGAGGCGATCGAGGCCGCGTTCGCCGCATTGCAGGATCGGATCCGCGGCGAACTCGCCGGCCAGGGTGCCGACGTGGATCGAATCCGCTTCGAGCGGGCGGTTTTCGCGATGTACCGCGGCCAGACGTGGGACAACCGGATGCCCATCCACACAGGAGCTCTCACCGCCGACACAGTGACCGATCTGGTGCCGCAGTTCCACGACTTCTACCGGGAATCCTACGGTTTCGCGGCGACCGAGATCCCCGTGGTGATCTCGACGGTGGAGGTGACGGCCATCATCCCGCGCGAACAGCACAAGTCCGATCTCACCCCCGACGACGGGGAGGCGTTCCTCCGCACGGCGGAGATCACGTTGCCGGGAACGACCGAGCAGGTCGAGGTCGCCATCCACGTCCGCGAGCGCCTCGAACCCTTCCAGCGGGTGCCGGGCCCCGCCCTCGTCGCCGAGAAATTCGCGACCACCCTCGTCCTTCCGGGCCGGACGGCCTACGTGGACGGCGACCTGAATCTCATCATCGAGCCGCAGAGCTGAGGAGCAGACCATGACGATCACCACCCCCGACGCAGGCCCCGCGGTCGACGTCGAACTCGACATCCTCCGGTACGGCCTCACCGAGGTCGCCCGGGAAATGCTCGACTCGCTGATGCGCAGCGCCTTCTCCCCGGTCTGCCGCGACATCCTGGACTGCACCAGCGCCATTCACATGCGCACCGACGACGGCTGGGAAACCGTCGCGCTGTGGGAGGGCTGCATGCAGCACGCGTTCACCGCCCCGCACATCGCGAATTTCGTGATGGACGACTGGGACGTCGACAGCATGCAACCCGGAGACGTCATCTTCGTCAACGACCCGTGGCGCGGCACCATCCACCAGTCGGACGTCAATCTGCTCCGGCCCGTATTCGTCGACGGCCGAGTGGAATTCCTGCTGCACTCGACATCTCACCTCGTCGACCTCGGCGGGGCGATCCCGGGTGGCTTCTCCAACGGCACCCAGACGCATTTCGAGGAGCAGCTGAAGCTGCCGCCGACACTGCTGTACGCCAACGACGTTCCTGTGCGGCCGCTGTTCAACTTCATCCTGGAGAACAACCGGGTGCCGCAACTCGTGCTCGGGGACCTGCGGGCCCTGCACGGCTGCCTGGTGGTCGGTGAGCGCCAGCTCCAGGCCCTGATCGCCCGCGGCGGACTGGAAAAGGTCCGCGCGGCCGGTCGTTACGCCATCGAAGCCACCGAGGCCAGCATGCGGCGCGGCATCGCGAGCATCCCGGACGGCGACTACACCGCCGAGGACTTCCTCGACGAGGACGGCGTCACCGACGAGCCGATTCCGGTCAACGTGACCGTGAAGGTGCGCGGCGATTCCATGGAGATCGATTTCTCCGGCTCGGGTCGGCAGCCGCTGGGCAACTGCGGCACCGCCTGGTGCGAGGCTTCCCGCTGCATCGAAGCGGTCAAGTTGATGGTCGACCCGTCGACCCCGGTCAACAGCGGCACGCTGCGGCCGATCGAGACCTTGCTGCCCTCGGGCAGCGTGGTGCAGGTGCTGCCGCCGTCGAGTTGCTCCAACCACGCCGACATCGGCGCGCGGGGCATCAACGTGGTGACGCAGGCGCTGAGCCAGGCCATGGACGAGGCATTCGCCTGTGACACAGGCACTGCCGTTGTCGTCAGCCTCGGCGGCATCGACACAAGGCCCGGCCACGAAGGCACGCCGTGGGGTGCGTTCGCGCTCGCAGGCGGCGGCTGGGGCGGCACCTGGAAGGACGACGGCGTCTCCTTCTGCGTGATCCCGATCGGCAACTGCCGGACGTCGGTACAGGAGCACGTCGAGATCGAGAGCCCGCTCGTCATCGTCCAGCACGAGATGGTGATCGATACCGCCGGCGCCGGCGAGTTCCGTGGCGGTCTCGGCTCGGTCTACTCGATCTTCGCCGAGTCCGACACGATGGTCACCATCACCGCCGACCGGGTCCGCCTCGGCGCACCGGGCTCGAACGGAGGTGGCGCAGGCTCGCCCGCCTTCGGCTGGTACATCGAAAACTTCGATCTCGCCGAGCACGTCGACCCCCTCGATCTGCGTGGGGCCGAACCGCTGTTCGGCATGTTCGACGAACAGGGCAGACCGGACCCGAACAACGGCGAGTTCGGACGCGGTGCCCGCTATCAGACCGGCAAGTTCTCCGGGCTGATCCTCAAAGCAGGCGACGCACTCCGCTTCGTCATCGGCGGTGGCGGCGGCTGGGGTGACCCTCTGGAACGCGTCCCGGCGAAGGTGCTGCAGGACGTCCGCAGCGGACTCGTCAGCCCCGAGTTCGCGGCCGACGCGCACGGTGTCGTGATCGCGAACGGTGACATCGACGCCGCCGCCACCACCGCACGACGCGCACAGCTGGCCGCCGAGCGCGAACAGGGCCGCTGGAGTGTGCCGGTGGCCAACCCCCGCAACTGGAATCTCTGAGAAAGGAAACCCCATGGCTGTCGACCGGCTACTGTTCCCCCGCCCCGAGACCGACCGTGTCTACGTCGAACGCACCGCCGTCGACGGTGCTTGCCCGTCCTGCGGCGCAACGAGTCTCGCCCGCTACCCCGTGGCGAACCATCTCGGCCCCCGCATGGTCGTCAAGTGTCAGGAGTGCTTTCACCACGTGTCGGTGACAGTTCCGGAGCCGGAGGACAACTGGCCCGCGTGGCGTTCGCCGGCACGCGACTGGCCGGCATCCCGCGTCGGATAGATCGCCACCACCTCATCTGCTCGGAAGAAGGACGGAAATGTCAGGATTACTCGACGGGAAAGTAGTACTCGTCACCGGCGCTGCGGGAGGGATCGGGCGCGCGACGTCCCTGCTGGCGGCGAAGGAAGGCGCCTGGGTCGCGGCGACCGACGTGTCCGAGAAGGGCGTCGGGGCGACGGTAGAACTCGTGCGCGCTGCCGGCGGCGAGGCGATCGCGCTTCCCGCCGACCTCACGGTCGGAGCCTCCGTGGACGCGATGGTCGCCGCGGCCGTGGACCATTACGGCCGCCTGGACGGCGCGTTCAACAACGCCGGGGTAAGCGGCGGGCAGATAGGCCAGGGAGGCAGATCCGTTGCCGAGTGGGACGAGGAGGCGTTCGACCGCGCGGTCGCGGTGAACCTCAAGGGCGTATGGCTCTGTATGCGCGCGCAGTTGAAGCAGATGGTGGCGCAGGGTGGGGGCGCCATCGTGAACACGGCGTCGCTCGCGGGCCTCACCGGCTTCAAGACCACGGCTGGATATGCGGCGGCCAAACACGGCGTCGTCGGCCTGACCAAGACTGCCGCAATCGAATACGCGCCGACGATCAGGATCAACGCGGTGTGCCCGGGCTACACCGACACCGATCTGATGAAGGACGCCAAGCGCCGCAGCGGGGCCACCATCATGGCCCGAATTCCCTTCGGCGCCCTCGCCCAGCCCGACGACATCGCCGAGATGGCGTGCTGGCTCCTCTCCGATCGCGCCGGCTACGCAACCGGCGGTTCGTTCGTCGTCGACGGCGGATACATGGCGGGATAGCCGCGCAAACACAGGTAAGAACATAATATATTGAGTATGGTGTGTCCTTGTCCGGCGTCGAGCCGTGCAAGACGCCGTGCGAGATCGAGAGACAGAGGTTCATTGTCATGACCGCAGTGATAGTCGACGCCGAATGCCACATCGGGGGGCGGTGGCTGGCGGGTGAGGGGGAGCCGTTCGCCTCGGTCGACCCGTCGACGGGCCGGCAGTTGGCGCTGACCCCGGCGACGAGCGGCAGGCAGGTCGCGGCGGCGGTGTCCGCGGCGCGGGAGGCGTTCGACGGCGGCGCGTGGAGTCGCCTCACACCGGGTGAACGGGGTGTCCTGCTGCACCGGTTGGCGGATCTGCTCGAGCGGGACCGGGACCGTATCGTCGACCTCGCCGCCACCGAGATCGGCACCCCGGTCAGCAGCGCCGCGACGTTGCACGTGGATCTGCCGGTGCGGTTCTTCCGGTGGTTCGCCGATGCCGCCGCCCGCGGACCGCGAGAAGGCTACGAGCAGCCGCTGCCACTGCACCACGACCCGATCACCTCGAGCAGCCTGCTGGTGCGGGATCCGGCCGGGGTGGTCGCCGCGATCGTCGCCTACAACGTTCCGGTGATGATGTGCGCCTACAAACTCGGACCCGCGCTGGCGTCGGGGTGCTCGACGGTCCTGGTCACCTCACCGAAGGCGGTGCTGCTCACGGCGGCGATCGTGCGGCTGATCGAGGAGGCGGGATTCCCGCCGGGTGCGGTCAATCTGGTGTTCGGCCCGCCGGAGGTGACCGCGCAGGTGGTCGCCGCCCCGGAGGTCGACATGGTGACGTTCACCGGGTCCGCCGCCGTCGGCAGCAAGATCCTCACCCTTGCCGCTCCGACGCTGAAGAAGGTCGTTCTCGAACTCGGCGGCAAGTCCCCGAACATCGTGTTGCCGGGCACCGACCTCGCGGCGGCGGTGCCGGCGTCGGCGTTGCGGTTCACCCGCAACAGTGGTCAGGCGTGTGGGGCGACGACCCGCACCCTGGTGCCCCACGCAGTGTTCGACGAGTACGTCGAACGATCGGGGCAGTTCCTGCAGAGCCTGACGGTCGGTGATCCGCATCTGCCGGGCACGGTGCTGGGGCCGCTGATCACCGCCGAGCATCGGATGAACGTGGAGGGGTTCCTGGCGCGGGCCGTGGAACGCGGTGCCCGGGTGCCGGTCGGTGGCGGCCGGCCTGCCGGTCTCGACGACGGATTCTTCCTGGAGCCGACCCTGGTGACCGGGGTGACGAACGAGGCGGAGATCGCGCAGGAGGAACTGTTCGCCCCGGTCGCGGTGGTGATGCCGTACACCGATCTGGACGAGGCGGTGCGGATGGCGAACGGTGTCCGATACGCCCTCAACGCCAACGTGTGGGGCCCGACTGCGGAGGCGTTGGCGTTCGCGCGTCGGCTGCGGTCGGGGACCGTCACCATCAACGGTGGCGGTGGGATGCGGGCCGACGCCCCGTGGGGCGGTCCCGGGCACAGCGGCATCGGCCGCGAGGGCGGCGAGGAAGGCCTGCGCGAGTTCTTCGAAGTCAAACACCTCCAGTGGCCCCTGTAACCGCACCGACGTCAAGAACCCAGCAACAGAAACGAAGAGGACGAACCTGATGCCAACAATTGTCGAACACCTCGCGGATTTCGCCGCCGCCGCCGACGGGCGGTCACTTCCCGAGGACGTGGTTTCCGAGTCCAAGCGCATTCTGCTGGACACCCTCGGCTGCGCGGTCGCGTCGCTCGGCGACGCGGGTGCGCAACGAGGGGTCGAGTACGGCCGGTTCCTGGGCGGTTCGGAAGGCTCGGCGTCGATCCTCGGGACGGGCACGAAGACGTCGGTGCCAGGCGCGGCGTTTGCCAACGCCGAACTGGTCAACGCGCTCGACCAGGACGCGGTGCTGCCGCCCGGCCACGTGACGCCGTACGTCGTCCCCGGTGCGCTGGCGACCGCCGAGGCCCTGCACTCCTCGGGTGAGCGGCTGCTCACGGCGATAGCGGTCGCGCACGAGATGTCGTACCGCATCGGCAAGGCCACCGACTATCTGCGCGACATCAAAGACGGCGTGGTCACCATCCCCAAGGTCATCGGCTACAGCAGCACGCTGTTCGGTGCCGCGGCCGCGATCGGCGTCGTCAAGGGATTCTCCGGCGAGACGCTGGCCGATGCGCTCGGCATCATGGGCTCGACGATGCCCACCAACACCCAGCGCGCGTGGATGATGCACGCGCCGTCCACCACCATCAAATACCAGCTCGCAGGGGGTATGGCCCTGTCCGCGGTGACGGCCGCGAACCTGGCCGAACTCGGGCACACCGGCGACCGCCAGACGCTCGACGACCGCGAGTACGGCTTCCCCCGGTTCATCGGGACCTCGCGGTGGGAGCCGGCGCCGATCACGGCAGGCTTGGGGACGGACTGGACCTTCACCCCGTTCCAGTCGTTCAAGCCCTATCCCCACTGCCGGGTGATGCACGCGCTGTTCGACGCCCTCACCGAGATCGTCGAGGCCAACGACCTCGCGCCCGGCGAGATCGACGCCATCGACGCCTGGGGTGAGAGCTTCGTGATGCAGCCGGTGTGGGTCAACGAGACCATCCGCAATCCGCGCGACGCCCAGTTCAGCATGACCCACGGCCTCGCCCTCGCCGCCCACCGGATTCCGCCCGGAAAGGACTGGCAGACACAGGAAGCGGTCCTCGATCCGTCCGTCCTCGCGCTCACCACGAAGACGACCTTCCAGGAACACCCCGACTACACGGCGGCGCTGGCGAGCAACCCGGCCGCGCGCCGCTCGCGCGTCGAGGTCCACGCGCGCGGCACCACGTTCTCCGGTGAACGCGGCTACCCCAAGGGAAGTCCGTCCCCCGACCCGGTCACGTACATGACCGACGACGAACTGATCGCGAAATTCCGGCACAACGTCGACGGCGTCGTGAGCGACGCAGACGCGGCCGCCGTCGTCGAGGCCGTATACGACCTCGAGAACGTCGACGACATCTCGACGATCCTGAACCGACTGCAGCCCAACTCCGCTGACTGATCGGATGGAATACTGCGCCGCTCTTGTGGGAGATTTCGACCGCGAGAGCGGCGCGGTTCTGTGCAGGCACTCGTTACAGTCTTCACCCGGGCTCCCTCTGCCGGCGGGTGCTTCCGGCCGTTCCGTTCTCCGATCACCTTTTCGAGCGGTTCAGTGTCTCGGAGGGTAATTCGCCGAACTTTTCGCGGTACTGCCGGGCGAACCTGCCGAGGTGGAAAAACCCCCACCGTGCGGCAGAAGCGCTCACCGATTCCGATCGACCCGTCGCCAAATCGGTGCGGACTCGATCGAGCCGCACCGAACGTACGTACTCACTGGGCGGCATTCCAACGGCCTGCTGAAATCCGAGTTGCAAGGCCCGTGCGGTCACGCCTGCCTTGGCGGCAAGGTCGGCGGTCGTAATAGCCTCGTCGGGGTGTGCGTCGATGAAGTCGATCAGGTGGCGCACCGTTGGCGACCCAGCGCGCGGGGACGGCCCGACCAGTGCTTCTGTCAGCTGATTCGGAACGGTGAGCAGCAGTTGGGTCATGAGCGACGATTCGAAGTCGTGACGTGCGAGAGGCATCGTGGCTATCCCTCCCTCACGCGCGAGTTCTCGGTAGAGGAACTTCACGGCGGCGAGGAGCGACCTACCTGCTCCAGCAGCCGTATCGAAGGTCAAGTCGAAGCTGACTTCCTGCTTCTCCGGTCGGCCGAGCAATGTACCCGCATGGGTCTCCAGCGTGTCGATGGGCAGCTTCAGATGATATTGCGTTGCGTCCGCGCTCCAATTGATCATCACGGGCGCATCGGGTACGAAGACAACGCCATCTCGCCTCGCATCCAAGTTCCTCCGGACGCCCCGCTGCTCGACGACACTGCTGCCCTCTATCAAGAAGTTGACGTGATAGCAGGATCGCATCGGCGGACCGTTGAGAATGGCCGCCGCCCCGTAGGACATGCGACCCAGCGTCAGGCGTCCCGGCGAAATCGTGTCGAGACGAAAGTCGACCGGCTGCCGATCGTCCAATTCCAACTCGTGGTTCGCGAAGGTCGTGGCTACGTGTCGGTGGGCGACGTCGGCATCGCCGGTTCGAAACTTTTGGAGGCTCGACGCCGCTGCTACCTGTAGCAAGACCCTTCCTTCCTGTGGTGACCCGTATCACACCTGATAAATATATTATGCCTTACCAGCGGAATGCGCCACCTTCGCATCGTGGACACCGCGGCTTCGCTCTGAGGATTGTGACCCGCATCTCTCCTGCTTAACGTTGTGAATCAGCGTTCTGCGACTAAACCGTCGCTGCCACAGGAGGACTCGATCAATGTCAGAACCCACGCACGAAGCCCCACGGCTTGAAGTCGACAGGATCCCGAGAGAAGGGGCGTGCCCCCGATGCGGGCAGGAGAAGCTGCGCGCGTATCCCGTCGTCGCCGAGACCGGCTGGCTCCACGTCGTCAAGTGTCAGAACTGTCTCCATTCCGTCGAGCGTGAGCGGTGGTCGCGTCTTGGACACATCCAGCTGCTCGCCGATCTCGTTTAATCGCCAACCATCGAGGAGTACGACAATATGATTGCAGTCGACGTAGGGGGCACCTTCACCGATGTCGTCGCATGGCGCGACGGCAAGATTCTGACCACCAAGGTGTCTACCGACTACACCGAGGTCGCAGGACCGGTGCTCAAGGGCGCGCAGCTGCTCGGAGTCGAAGGCTCGGCCGTCTTCAACCACGCCAGCACCCACGGCCTCAACGCGGTCATCACTCGAAAGCTACCCAAAATCGGTTTCTTGACCACCGAGGGACATCGCGACATTCTCGACATGGGACGGGTCTGGCGACCCACGGAAGCGATACTCGATCCGCATTGGCGCCGCAGTTTCGGCGACGCATCGAGGCCGATCGTCGATCGCTACCTCCGCCGAGGCATCCGCGAAAGGCTCACTTCCGATGGAAGCGTGCTTTTCGAATTGGACGAGGAGCAGGCCCGTGCGGAGCTGGAAGTTCTGCGCAGGTGCGATGTGACCGGGGTGGCGATCTGCCTCATCAACGCGTACGTCAACCCCGTCCACGAAATCCGGCTACGCGAGCTGGTCACCGAGGTGCTCGGCGACGTCCCGTGCTCCATCTCCAGTGAGGTGTCGCCTCTCGCCAAAGAGTACGCACGCGCATCGACGACCGTTATCGACACCTTGATGAAAATCATTTACACCAAGTACTCGGCGAGCTTGGGAGAAGGGTTGACCGAACTCGGCTTCACCGGACAACTCAACTTTGCAGACTGCGCGGCAACCCTCGTTCCCGCCTCGCGCGCAATGGACCTGCCGTTCAGGATCGTGTTCTCGGGACCGGCCGCAGGCACAGTCGCATGCGCTCACTTCGGCGACCTCATCGGTGAAACCGACCTACTGTGTGCCGATGTCGGCGGAACCTCGTGCGACATCAGCGTAGTAACGGGCGGGGCTCCGTTCGTCAACACCAGTTTCGAACTGGAACACGATCTGGTCGTCAACGCACTCGCCAACGACATCTCCAGCATCGGCGCCGGTGGCGGAAGCATCGTCGCGATCGGCCAGTCCGGGGAAATTCTGGTTGGTCCCGACAGTGCACGGGCACAGCCGGGCCCCGCGTGCTACGGGCGCGGCGGTACCGTACCCACGACCACAGACACGTGTCTGATGATCGGAATCATCGAACCGGAAGGTTTTGCCGGCGGTGAACTCGATCTTGACATCACGGCCTCCGAGCGTGCGTTCGAAGGGCTCGACACCGACTTCAGCCTCGCACAGCGAGTCCGCTACGCGTACGAGATGGCGGTCAACAACATGGCCGAAGGCGTGTTCAATGTCGCCATCAAGAACGGCGTCGACCCGCGTGACTACAGTCTCGTCGCCTTCGGTGCAGCCGGACCGATGTTGTTACCCGCCGTTCTCGACACCGTGCATTGCAAGCAGGTGATCGTGCCGCCGAATCCCGGTCTGTTCTCGGCTATCGGTCTGCTGGCCGCCGACCAGGTGTTCACGGTCAACCGAAGCGCATACCTGCTGCTGTCGCCGGACGAGGCACCGTCGATCGACGCGGTGTTCACCGAAATGGAGACTCAGCTCCGCGAACAGGTAGGTGATACCACCGCGGTGACCTTCCTCCGCAGCATGGACGCGCATCTCGTCGGTCAAAGTTGGGATACACCGTTCGTGCCGGTACCCGACGGCGTGATCGACGCAGACGCCGTAGCGACGATGGTGACCTCGTTCCACGACACGTATGAGAGTCGTTCCGGCAACCGTTTCGAGGCCATGCCGGTCGAAGGCGTGACATTTCGGATACGCGCCGTGGTCGAGACGTCGAAAATCGAGTTCCCACATGTCCCCGTTCGCCGAGCCGACGAGCCCCTGATGCCGGTGCGCACAACCACACTGCGTTTCCTCGGCGACATCGATTGTGACGGCGACGGCGCTCAGGAGGCCCACGTATACGAGCGGTCGACGCTGCGCGCGGGTGATGTGCTTCCCGGCCCGATCATCATCGACGAGGGACTGTCCACCACCCATGTGGGCGCCGGCCAGCAGGCGACCGTCGGCGAGTACGGCGAACTGATCATTCGGAGGAAATAGCTATGTCCACTCTGACCGTCCCGGCCGTGTCGCCGGAATCGACTCGGCGACTTCGCGACCTCAGCGACAGCGAATTCAAGGACACCTACGGGTGCGACCGCTTCAGCGCATCCGTAATCTTGAACCGGCTGCGATACGCCGTAGAGCATATGTCCACCGGTTTCATGCGAGAGGCGTTCTCTCCGATCATCCGCGATTGGTACGACTTCGCGTGCACCATCAGTGGCCCGGCGGACCGGGACTACCCGATGGCCGTCGTGAGCAACAGCCTCGTCGTCTTCCTGGGAACCATGGGTGACGCGGTTCGCAACGCCGTCGAGGAGTACGGCCCCGAAAATCTGCGCCCCGGAGATGTTCTGATCTGCAACGACCCGTACCGCGGAGGCAGGCACGTCAACGATGTCGCGTTCACGCGCCCGGTCTTCGTGGACGGAAAGATCGTGTCCTACGTCAACCTGTGCGCCCACCAGTTGGACATGGGTGGCACGGTACCGGGCGGATTTTCGGCCACCAAGTCGAACGTCTACGAGAATGGCCTCGTCATCCCACCGATGTTGTTGTGGTCGGAAGACAAGCCGGTCCGATCCACCTTCAGCCTGATCTTCGACAACACCCGATGGGGGGGAATGCTGCTCCCGGACTTCAAGAGCATCTATCAGCAACTGAAGCTCGGGGAGCGGTTGATCCTGGAAAACATCGACCGCTACGGACTCGACTCCTACCTCGGGACACTCGACTATTCGTGCGACACGTCGGCCGAACGGATGCGCGACGCTATCGGACGCGTTCCCGACGGCGACTACGCCGGGTCTGCGCTGATCGATGCGGACGGATTGGACGACACCCTCGACTACACGGTCCGCGTGCTGGTGCGCAAACGAGGAGATGATATCGAGGTCGATCTGTCAGGGACCTCGGCTCAAGCGCGGACATGCATTAACTGCGGGGTACTCGATGCAAAGACTGCGGTGGGTGTCGCCTTGACCATCCTGCTGGATCCGAAAGTTCCGTTCACATCCGGAACCTGGCGAAACATCGACATCGCCGCTCCCGCTGGGACTATCGTCTCCTCGCTGCCCCCGGACGGCGGCATCATGATGTTCTGGGAGGCTTCGGGCGCGATCGCATCGGCAATCTTCGATGCGCTCAATCCTGTTCTCGGAGTGCAGGGTGTGGGCGGAGACTACGGTTCCACCAATACCCACAATGCCTCGGGCGTGCGGCCGGACGGCACACCATGGACGAGCGCGACCCAATGTGGAGGGGAGCACGGCCCGTGGGGTGCATCGAAGGCCGGTGACGGCGACAGCTACACCGTGCTCCTGACCCTCAACAACCTCGACCCGGCAACCGAAACGATCGAACACGACTCACCGGTCGTCGTTCTGCGGAAAGAGCACGCGATCGACACGGGTGGCGCGGGTACGTTCCGAGGTGGAGCGGCGAATCTGAAAGACACCTTATGGCTGACTGCCGGCCAGCACTATTTGTCGCCTTTCCGGACGAAGAAGCCGAGTGGTGTCGGCGCCAACGGGGGCGATGCAGGACCGAACGGGGCGATGTGGCTATTTCCACCGACGACCGATGCCCCGGTGCAAGGCCTCGTCGATACCGCAGACAGCGCCTACGAACACAGCGAACCGGTCGCCGGCGTTCTCGATCCGTCGACGCATGCGCTCGATCCCGAAAACGGCGAGTACAACTATTTCGCACGTCAGCAGGTATGGACGACCGCACCGAACACCATCCTGCGCTGTTTGACGAACGGAGGTGGGGGTTGGGGTGATCCCTTCGCTCGAGACCCCGAACGAGTACTGGCCGACGTACGCAACGAGTACGTCAGCATCGAGGCTGCTGCAACACAATACGGCGTCGTCGTCGTCGGTGACCCACGCAACGACCCGGAAGGTCTGCGGATCGACGTTGCCGGTACCGATGCGCTCCGTGGAAAGGCACAGTGATGAAGAGCGTACTTTTTCCAGGTGATGGCACTACCGTGCTGGAGGACGTGCCGGAGCCGACACCCGGCCCTGGCGAGGTGGTCGTCAAGATCCGGGCCTCGGGGATGTGCGGATCGGATCTGCACTTTTATCACGGCAATTTCGATTTCGACCACTCTGTAATCCAGGGACACGAGCCGTGCGGAGAGATCTACGCAATCGGTGAAGGTGTCGCGCCCACCGCCGCAACCGTCGGCGACCGCGTCATGATCCACCACTACTTCGGTTGCAGTATGTGCAGGCGCTGTCGCGCAGGCTGGCCACAGATGTGTGAAACAGGTCAAGGCAAGACGATGGCTGTCCACGCCAACGGGGGACATGCACCGTTCGCAGTCGTACCGGTTACTTCGATACTGCCGCTGCCCAGCGAACTGTCCTTCAAAGCCGGCGCGGCGATCGGGTGCGGTACAGGAACTGCCTGGGGTGCGATCAAGCGACTCGGCGGAGTCGGTGACACCGTCTCCGTTGTTATCGGCCAGGGTCCAGTCGGACTTTCCGCCACGATGTTCGCGTCGTCCATGGGTGCGACCGTAATCGGCGTGGACATCGATGCGACGCGGTTGGAGCGCGCGAAACACTTCGGTGCGGACGTCGTCGTGAACTCTCGTGAGGAATCGTTGTTCGACGTTGTCAGTGACTACACCGGTGGGCGTTTGGCTGATGTCGTGATGGAGACGTCTGGGCGGGCGACCAAAGACGCTTTCAGCGTACTGGGGACATTCGGCCGGGCATGCTTCTCAGGATTGCCCGGTGACGTGGAATTCACGACGCAGGCCGTATACAAGAAGCAGTGGACGGTCATGACCTCGTGGACCATGTCGTCCATCGAACAAGCGCGCTGCGCCGACTTCGTGGTCTCCCACAACCTGCCGGTCGACGACCTGTATTCGCACCGTTGGACGATCGATCAGGCAGCCGAGGCCTACGAGTGGTTCGACAGGCAAGACGCGGGCAAGGGTGTCTTCGAGTTCGACTGATACGTCCCGTCCGTACTCACGTGACATCACGAGCGAACGCGGTAGACCTAGAAGGAGTCATTATGACTACACAAGAAGTGCTTTCACCTCCCCGGCCCGACTTCATCGCCGGTAGAAAGAAGAACCTGATCGGTGGAAGGTGGGTCGACGCTACATCCGGAAGAAAAATAGATGTCGTCAATCCCGCTACCGGCGGAAAGATGTGCGAGATCGCAGCAAGTGACAGCACCGACATCGATCTCGCAGTATCGGCGGCGCGGTCGGCGTTCGAAGGTGAGTGGAGCCGGTGGACTCCGCATCAGCGCCGCAAGTTGATGTTGAAGATTCACGATCTCGTTCTGGAGAACTTCGAGGAACTGGCTCTGATCGAAACCCTCGACATGGGTGCTCCGCTGTCGCGAACGAAGGGGCTCGCAGAGTGGACCTCGCAAGTTCTGCACTTTTTCGCTTCACAGTGTGGCGCCGGAACCGTAGCGACTCCGGAGAACTCGCTGCCAGGTGATTTTCTCACACTGCGAAGTCTTGCCCCTGTAGGTGTGGTGGGTGGCATCATCCCCTGGAATGGGCCGTTGATCGGTCTGTGGTGGATCTTCGGGCCGGCGCTCGCCACCGGTTGTACCGCGGTCCTCAAGCCCGCCGAAGACGCATCACTGTCGGTGCTACGCGTGGCGGAGTTGATGTCGGAAGCCGGTCTACCCGACGGCGTGATCAACGTTGTGACCGGATTCGGTCGAGACGCGGGACAGGCATTGGCGGAACACAAGGACATCGACCGAATCGCGTTCACGGGGTCCATCGGCACAGCCCAGTCGATCGTCCGAGCCTCTGCAGGCAACCTCAAGCGTCTCCAGTTGGAACTGGGAGGCAAATCACCGGACATCATTTTCGCGGATGCCGATCTGGACAAGGCCGTTCCAGGTGCGTCCATGGGCGTGTACACCAACAGCGGCCAGGTATGCGTCGCCGGCACACGCATACTCGTTCAGCGCTCGATCCACGACGAATTCGTGGAGCGAATGACAGAATTCACGAAAACGATCAAGGTCGGAGATGGACTGGACCCGAACACGCAACTCGGCCCACTCATCTCACAACGGCAACTCGACCGCGTCATGAACTATATCGACATCGGCGGAGGCGAAGGCGCTCAGTTGGCCAGCGGCGGTGGCCGACTCGGTGGAGCACTTGCGAACGGCTTCTTCGTGGAGCCAACCGTATTCGCGGGTGCGTCCAACGAGATGACGATCGCGCAGGAAGAAATTTTCGGTCCCGTCGCATCGGTGATCCCATTCGACGAACCCGAAGACGCGCTGCGCATCGCCAACGACACACCCTTCGGACTGGCGGGTGGGGTGTGGACGCAAAACTTGGCTACTGCGCATAAGGTCTCACGCGGAATCAATGCGGGCACGGTATGGGTCAACTGCTACGGCGTACTCGATCCGGCCGTCGGATTCGGCGGCACAAAAATGAGCGGGTACGGCTGGAAGGGCGCCAAGGAGCATGTCGAAAGCTACCTCTATCCGCAAGCGGTCTACATCAACCTCGGTTGATGGGGTAAGGGTGTAGTCCGATCAGGCTGCGGATTCTTCCGAGGAGTCAGACCCGCCGACGCACGCGCCGTCGGCGGGTCTGACTTCATCGAAGCGCGGGCGCAAACTCCCCCTTTCGGACGATGCGCAATACGAGCAGCGGCAGATGCACGGCAACACAGCGATGAGATTCACTGTCAAACAGCCCGACGATGATTTTCACAGCTACGACCCCAGATTCTGTTCACCGGAATGAGGTAACTATCACATGATGATCGAGCACCATCAGCATTTTATCGGTGGGAAGCTAGTGGACTCACGCTCCGCTGGTCGCATCACAGTGATCGACCCGGCCACGGAAGAGGTCATCGGGGTGATCGCCGACGGTGACGGCAGTGACATCGCAGCAGCCGTCGGAGAAGCCGAAGCGGCCGCCCCGGCCTGGGCGGCGAAGAGCCCCGCCGAACGCGCGACCGTGTTGCGGGCGATCGCCGATGCCTTCGAATTGCGGATGGATGAGATCTCGGCACTGGTCACCAGGCAGAACGGAACGCCGATCTCGATCGCCCGAGCCATGCAGTCCCAGGTGCCCGTGGTTTACCGCTACTTCGCCGATCTCGCCGACGCCTTCGAACCAGAAGAACTGGTGGAAACCGCCAGTGGTGATGCGATCGTTCGGCGAGAGCCGGTCGGCGTGGTCGGCGCGATCATCCCGTGGAACGGTCCGCAGCCATTGACCGCCTGGAAGCTGGGTCCGGCATTGGCGGCGGGCTGCACGGTGGTGATCAAGCCGGCGCAGGAGACATCGCTCGATGCGTTCATTCTCGCCCAGATTCTGACCGAGGCGAACGTTCCCGACGGTGTGGTCAACATCGTCACCGGAGGACGACAAACGGGCGCGGCCTTGGTTGCCGATCAAGGCGTTCGAAAGATTGCATTCACCGGTTCCACCCGCGCGGGTCGGGCAATCGCCGCCGAATGTGCAGCTCAACTCAAGCGCGTGACTCTGGAACTGGGCGGCAAGTCCGCCGGAATTCTTCTGGATGATGTCAACCTCGATGTTTTCCGGCCGCTCGTAATGTCGGCGTGCTCGCCGAACACCGGCCAGACCTGCCGCGCACTGACCAGAGTGCTGGTGCCCTCGTCCCGTCACGATGAGATCGTCGAAATGCTGAAGGAGACGCTGAGCTCGATCCCTCAAGGCGATCCCAGCGATCCGGTGAACATGTTCGGGCCGTTGGTCAATGCTCCCCAGCGTGAACGGGTCGAGTCGTACATTGCCCTCGGCCGCGCGGAGGGCGCCACTGTGGTTTTGGGTGGTGGACGACCCGAAGGTCTGGAGCGGGGCTATTTCGTGGAGCCGACCATTTTCACCGACGTCACCAACAACATGCGCATCGCGCGTGAGGAGATTTTCGGCCCTGTATTGGCAGTGATGTCGTACGAGACGGTCGACGAAGCCGTGGCGATCGCCAACGATTCCGAGTATGGCCTGGGCGGTGGGGTGTTCTCCGCAGATCGTGAGAAGGCCACCGAGGTGGCGCGGCGGATTGTGAGCGGCAGCGTGGGGATCAATACCTCGACACTGCCGATCGAAACCCCGTTCGGTGGGGTGAAGAATAGCGGGATGGGGCGCGAGCTCGGCCCACAGGCGCTCGACGCCTATCTCGAGTACAAGACCCTGTTCCGCGCCAAGTGACGATGCGGCGGGGGGCGATCGACCTCGCCTCCACCGTCGTTCGGGATGCTTCGGAGCCGTGCACACGCGTCAGCGTCGCAGCCAATACGCCACCGCTTCGGCGCGGTTGCCGGCATCCAGCTTGCGCAGGATATGCGTGATGTGGGTCTTGACGGTGCCTTCGGAGATCGTCAGGCGGCGGGCGATCATGCGATTGCTGTCGCCGGCTGCCATCCGCTCGAGTACTTCGACTTCGCGGCCGGACAGACCGTATGAGGAATTGTGTACAGTCGGCGAGACTGCGCCTCCGGTGAGGTCGGACAGTGTGGTGGTGAGCGCCGACACTCGTTCCAGCACGGTAGCCCGGGCCAGTGCGTGGCCGAGACCCTCGCCGAAAAGGTTGAGGATTGACTGATCGGTGTTGTCGACTGGACGACGTGCATAGTAAGCGTCGGCATGGACCAAACCCATGACCCGCCCGCCCACGTTGATCGGCGCGACCCCGTAGGACGTGCACCCGGATATCGCCACGAGTGTGCGATCCACCCTGGGGTTGTCCTGTACGTCGTAGACGAGACCGGGTTCACCACGGTCAACGACGTCCGACTCCACCAGAGTGCCGTCCAGGGTCGGCGGATGTTCTCTTCCGGCGGCCACCATTTCGTCGGCGAGGCGAGGGTCCTTCTCGATTACCATCGTGTGCAGATTCCAGCGCCCGCGTTCCACAGTGGAGATCAGGGCGCGGTCGAAACCGATGGTGATTACTTCCTCAGCGGCGCTTCCGAGTAACTCGTCGACTGTCTTGGCGGACTGTAATCGTACGAGGGAGCGGTGGATCGACCGCATCACTTCGACGCTCGCCGCCACGCGCGACTCGTTGACGCGGCTTTCGAGATTGCGGACGGAGCCGAGCAGTGAAGTCAAGCAACTAATTCGGCCAGGAGTAGTCGTGGGCGGAAGCTGGGTGAGCTCGCCGAGAGCGACCGTCCACACACGATCGAGTATTCGCTTCGCCGACTCTGTGGACATCGCCCCGTATTCGATGAAGGGGCGGTCGAGGACCGCTTCGGCGTGCATGCCCACTGACCGGACCTCTGCGTACAGGTCCGGAGACAGTATGCCGTCGTGCACGGGGTGGTTATCACTCGATCGCATGACCACAGCCTCCACGTCGCCTCAGGGCGTGTTTCATATCACAGATAATATACTATACGCGATCTAAAACATCGTCCGTAGGTCGTACTGAAGATCGAACCCACGGCAGATGTCGCCCGATGTGTCTGGCTTCACACTGATTGTCACCACTTGGCCCTCCGGCCGCCACAGCGCACTCCCCGCCAGAACCCGAAGGGTGTGCCGTCGCCGGACTCGGAGACGGACATGACCGATGAACAGCTGTCGCTGAGCCACGCCCCACCCACAGACCAGGAGATGACATGACCGCAGCCCTTACCGAGCGACCCCGGGTCTCGCTCCGGGCCAGGATCGGGTCGTTCGACCAGGCATACCTGGTCCTGGCGATCACCTTGGTACTGGTACTTGTCGGCGGTGCCACCACCGAGAACTTCCTTACCACAGGGAACTTGAGCACCATCCTCAATCTCTCCGCTGCGTTCGGCATCATGGCAGTCGGGCAGGCGATCGTAGTGATCGGAAAGGGTCTCGACCTGTCGATCGCTGGAATCGGTCTCGGCTGCGCCCAGGCCACCCTCGCGCTGATGAACCAGGGGTGGGGACAGTGGGAGGCCGTCGGGGCGATGATTTTGCTCGCGGCGTTCATCGGATTGGTCAACGGTGTAATCATCGCTTTTGTCGAGGTTCCGGCGTTGTTCGTCACGCTGGCCACCGGAATGCTGGCGATAGGGGGGATCGGGATACTGATCCTCGACCAGAACGTGTACTCAGTTCCGGCGGACTCTGTGCTGGCCGAGCTGAGCGGTACCGCGTTCTGGTCGGTTCCGCGGCCAGTGTTGATTGCGGCGATCATCTTCCTCGCGGCATGGCTGTTCATCACCTTTACTACACCGGGCCGGCTCATCCGGGCGATGGGCGACAACTTCGCCACTGCCCGGTCCTCCGGCGCCCCGGTACGTCCTCTGCAGGTGCTCACCTACGTAGTGTCCGCGCTCCTGGCCGCGTTGGCCGGATTCGTCACCGTCGCAATCCAGGGCAGTATCCAGACCACATCCAGCTCGTTCGACCCGATCCTGTTCACCGCGTTGACGGTGGTGGTGATCGGCGGTGTCTCGTTGTCGGGTGGTCGCGGAACTGTCCTCGGAGTACTGGCCGGTGCGCTATTCGTCGGCATATTGAACAGCTTGCTGGTCATGCACGGACTGTCCACCGCGGTGCAGGACCTCATCCGGGGAGCGGTTCTGCTCGGCGCCATCGGCTTCGACGCCTGGCTGCATCCACGCAACGACGAGACCGACAAGTCCGGTGAGCTCTGACGCCGCGCCGGCGTCGCTCCCCGAAAATCATCCCAACGTAGGAGAACCACATGTCATCACACAGGAAGTGGACAGGTGTCGGTGCGGTACTGCTCGCAGTCGGCATGATCGCCGGCTGCACAGTGAACACCGGCGCCGAAGCCGGAACCGGCGGTGAGCGAGGCGACGGGCAGGGCTTCGGCGCCAACGTCGAGTTGCTGCCGGCACGGCAGAAAGTACAGGACATCATGCAGGGCAAACGGGTTGCATTCGTTCCGATGCTCTACAAGGGGTATCAGCTCACCGAAAACTGGGGCACGTCGCTCACACGTTCGCTCGAGGCCTCCGGAGCCCAGGTCACCATCCACGATCCGAACTTCGACCCCGATCGCATGCTGGCGATCCTCAACGACATAATCGCGCGGAAACAGGCCGATGTGCTGGTGCTGCAGAGTTCGGCGCAGGGACTGTTGGACAACGTCATTGAACGTGCAGCGCAGGCAGGTATCTACACCGTGGTGTTGAACATGATGTCCACCCGGCTCAGCGACGCGTTCGTCGGCGTCGATGTATACGGTGCAGCCCAAGCGATCACCAAGCGGGCCGTCGCGGATTGTAACGCCCGCGGCACCACCAAGAAGCTGTCGATCATCGACGGCATGGGCAATGATCCGGCGTCCCTGCTGTGGAACGCCGGTATCAAGGATGTCGCCGAGCACGAGGGCTACGAGGTACAGATCAGCCATTCGCAGTTCGACAATTCCAAGGCACAGGCGGCGGCCGAGGCGGCGATGCAGCAGAACGGCAACGATCTGTGCGGCTTCCTGGTCACCTTCGACCTGAACGCGGTATCGGTCGGACAGTCGGTGAAGGCCGCCGAGAGCCGCGGGCAGATTCAGCCCGCCGCGATCGGGGTGTACACCCTGGACGCGAACTCGGCGACCTGCGAGGAACTCAAACGCGGCACGGTTACCGCCACAGCGGCGTACGACGTTCAGGGTATCGGGGCTGCAGGCGCGGTGGCGGTGCAGAACCTCCTCATCAACGGCGCGCCCGCGGGGAGCCGCCATGACGTGGGCTACGTCTCGTACCACGTGGTGGACGGCAAGACCGCCGACGAGACGACCATCGCCTGCTACCGGTCCAACTAGGAGTCGACGAATGACGACGACCACACTCCGCCGCGGACCCAATCCGCTTCGCCGGGGAATCGACGCCTACCGGATGACCGGGGGCCGGGCCTTCGATCGGATCGCCCGCTACCGCGCCGTATCCGATCTGTTCGAGAAACGCTGGATGGAGGGCGCAGTGCCGTTGGTGCTGGCACTGCTGCTGTGTTTCACAGTGATCGCCACGACCGATGTAGGCACCGCGAACGCACCGCTCGCCATCGACGACGTCGCCGAATGGGGATTGCTCGCCATCGGTCTGACGGTGGTGCTGGTCGCCGGCGGCATCGATCTTTCCATCGGTTCCATAGTCGGTCTGTGCTCGATGTTCGCACTGATCTCCGACCGGGTCTGGTACTGGCCGCCGGGATGGGTGATCCCTGCAACCGTGATTCTCGGTGCGTTGCTCGGTTCGGTCAACGGGTATCTCATCGCCTTCCTGCGTATGCGGCCGTTCATCACCACCCTGGTAACGCTCATTGCATTCGGTGGTGCAGCAGTGGCCCTGCAGAACGCGCACACCACTCGGATTGGGATCGCGCGCCCGGCGCTGGTGTGGGACGCCATCCCCTACGGCAAGATCATTGGCATCCCGACAGCGTGGTTCACTTTCCTGTGCGTGCTCGTGGTCGCACACGTGATGCTCACTCGTTCGCGCTGGGGATGGTGGGTCACCGCTACCGGATCCGACCGCCGGTCCGCCCGCCGCAACGGCATCCCCGTGCGCGCGGTGACGTTCTGGGCCTACGTGCTTTCCGGGTCGATGGCAGGCAGCGCCGCCATCCTGACCACCGCCCGGCTGAGTCGCACGGATGCGGCGATCGGACGCGGTTGGGAACTCATCGTGCTTACCGCGGTCGTACTAGGCGGAGTCAGCCTCAAGGGCGGTCGCGGGTCGGTCCTGCGTGCCACCGTCGGCGTCATCGTCGTGGCCGTCATCCGGCAGGCAACCATCGCCGAAGGACTCGATTTCAACTACTACACGGTGATCCTCGCCGCAGCGCTGCTCGCCTTCACCATCCTCGACCTGCAGTGGGGAAAGTACCGCCGACGTGCGGTGGAGAAGCTCAAGATCGATCCGGCGCGCGTGCGACTCGGCCCGCTGACCGATGTCACAGCGCCAGGCACCGTCTGGACTCCGAACTGCGCGTTGACCGACGCACCGCCTGTGGGACTTGGCAAAATCCGGGGCGCCGAGGCGTGTGCCGTCGACCCCGAGGGCAACATCTACGCCGGTGACCAGCGCGGCTGGATATGGCGCTTCCGGGGACCGGAGGACACCGAGGGGGAGATCTTCTCGCGCACCGGAGGCTTCCCTTGCGGGCACGCATGGGACCGGGAGGGACGGATGCTGGTGGCGGTCGGCGGCATGGGCGTCTACCGCATCGACGCTGACGGGGAGCCGCAGATGGTGGCGAACCGAGTCTCACGGAGCCCGTTGTCGTTGGTCGACGACTCCGGTCTGCGTGCTGTCGACGACCTGGACGTGGCACCCGACGGAGCGATCTACGCCTCGGACTTTTCTATCCGCAACAATTCCACCGACTTCCTCCTGGAACTGGTGGAGTTCCGCCCGAACGGCCGGTTGATCAAAATCGCTCCGAACGGGAAGGCGGAGGTCGTGGCCTCGAACTTTGTGTTCCCGAACGGTGTATGCACCGCGCACGACGGCGAATCGATTCTCGTCTCCAGCACGGGATTGTGCCGGGTCGATCGGCTGTGGATCTCCGGCCCGAAGGAGGGCCAGCTCGAGCCGGTCCTGGAGAATCTGCCGGGCTATCCGGACAACATCCACCGTTCGTCGGACGGAAATTACTGGATGCCCCTGGTGGCATTGCGGACTCCGATGTCGGATCTGCTCAACCGCTATCCGGAGGTGCGGCGGCGGATGACGCGCGAGGTCTCGCTGGACAACTGGATGGTGCCGCAGCTCAACGTCTCCTGCATCGTCAAGTTCTCCGACAACGGAGAGATCATTGCCGTCAAGTGGGACAAGAGCCTGAAGAACTATCCGATGGTGACAGCCGCGACCGAGCGGGACGGCTACCTCTACTTCGCCGGCGTTTCGAACAACCGGTTGGGCCGACTCGAGCTCGACCCCGACGAGGTCGGCACTATCGACACCAACCTGGTGCCCGGCACGTTCGGCACCCGGACCGCCGCGGAGGTGGGCTCATGAGTTCGATCCTGGACACCGTCAGAGAGTGGATCAATCCGGGCAAGGTGCGGCATCGCTCTGTGCCCCGGATGGAGACCGGGCTCCGCCCGAACCTGCGTCTCGACGAGGCCGAGGAGTTGCTTGCCGCCGGTGTGCACACTCCGGACGACATCACGGTCACCGCGGACGGCACCGTCATACTTTCCAGCGGATGTGAGCTGCTGCGTGTGGAGCGAGGCGGTATCCGGTTGTTCGCCCGGTGTGCCGCGCGCATCGCAGCGGTCACGACGGTCGGGAACGCGGTGGTCGCGGCCGTCGAAGGCACCGGTCTGGTCACGGTCGACGCGAGCGGAGCGGTGACCCCCCTGTGTGCCGACCCAGCGGTCGCACGCGGTGTCACCGCGCTGACCGGCGTACCCGGAGGTGACCTGCTGGTCACGGTCGGCTCCACTACCACCGATGTGCGCGGCGATTGGGCGCGTGCCTTGCTCGCCGGCGACGCGTCGGGACGGATCGTGCGGGTGCGGGACGGCGCTGCCTCTGTGGTCGCCGAGGGGTTGGCCTGGCCATCCGGAATTGCCCTCAGCGGCGATGGTCAGGTGATTGTGGCAACGAGCCTGACTCACCGCCTGGAGATCCGATCGCTGAACGATCCGAGCGAGCCGGTCCGATCCATAGCTACCAACCTACCGGTGTACCCCGGACGAATCGTCGCCGTGCCGAATGGCCACTGGGTGGTTGCGCCGTACCCGCGGAATCGGATCACCGAGATGCTCCTCGATGAGCGGTCACTGCTTTCGGAGATGGTCGAGACGATCGATCGGGAGGAGTGGTTCGTCCCGCAGTTGCGCAGCGGGAATCTGTTCACCGAAGCGATGCAGATGGGGCAGTTGCGGGTGTTCGGCCAGGTCAAGAGCTGGGCACCCGCGAGGTCCTGCGGCGTGCTGTTCCGGCTCGACGACACCGGGCGCATTGCGGAGAGCGCACATGCCCGGGTGGACAGCCCGCGGCACGGAGTCACCGGCGTGGCCGTCGCTGACGGCCGGGTCGTGACCGCACTGCAGGGTCACGGCTCGGTTCTGCGACTGCACACCGACGAGATTGCACAGGAGGGGCGCTCATGACGGAGCACAGCACTGGTGTCGACATCACCCCAGTCATCCGACTGACCGGTGTCAGCAAACGCTACGGCGGAACCTTCGCAGTTCAGGGTGTCGACTTCGACGTGCGGCCTGGTGAGATCCACGCGCTGCTGGGTGAGAACGGCGCCGGCAAGTCCACGATGGTGAAGATCATCTCGGGAGCTATCACCCAAGATGCGGGAACTCTCGAAGTCGAAGGTGCCGAGCGTCGCTTCGCCGCGCCGCGGGACTCCACCGAGGCCGGGGTGGCGATGGTCTACCAGGAGGGTTCGCTCGTCGAATCCATGACAGTGGCGCAAAATCTGTTCCTCGGTGACGAGCGGGTATTCAACGACTTCGGGACTTTGAATGTGGTCGCCCGCGAACTGCTCGAATCGCACAACTTCCACATCCGGCCGGACGCAGAGGCCGGTGCGCTGGGCATCGGCCAAAAGCAGATGGTGGAGATCGCGCGGGCCGTGCACCGCAATGCCAAAGTGGTGATCCTGGACGAGCCCACCGCTTCGGTGACCCCGGAGGAACGCCTGCAGTTGTTCATGTCGATGCAGAGTCTTCGTCGACGCGGCATCGGGGTGGTTTTCATCACCCACATGTTGGATGAGGCATTCGAGCAGGCGGACCGGATTACCGTCTTGCGGGACGGGGTGGTCCAGGGCACTCTGAATCGCTCAGAGTTCGGTCACGACCGGGTTGTGAAGATGATGGTCGGCCGCACCGTCGAGATGGGCAGAAAGTCACCGAGCCGGAGGCCCGACATCATTCCTGCCCTCCAGGTCGAGGACCTTACCCTGCTCCCGGCGGTTCGCAGTATGTCCTTCTCCGCCTACGGCGGCGAGATCCTCGGCTTGTACGGTCTGGTCGGGGCAGGGCGTTCGGAGGTCGCGCAAATCATCAGCGGTGTGGTGAAGCGGCGGCGCATGCGTGGCGGCACTGTGTGGCTGGGTGGGCAGCGGGTCCGTTTCCGCACCCCACGGCACGCTCGGAAAGCTGGGATCGTGTACATCACTGAGGATCGGAAGGCATCAGGCTTCTTCGGTCACCTGACCATCTCGGAAAACATCTTCCTCGGGCATCTGTGCAGCGCGCTGCGCCTACCGCTGCTGTTCCGTCCCCGGTTGGGCCGGGCGATCGCGAAGAAACTCGTTGAGCAGTTCGAAGTCCGGACCTTGGCTCCGAGCAAGGCCGTGGTTGAGGAGCTCTCCGGCGGAAACCAGCAGAAAGTCGTGCTGGCCAAGGGGCTCACGCGCAAGCCGCGGGTGGCGATCATCGACGAGCCGACCCGCGGTGTGGACCTGGGTACCATCCCCGAGATTCATGCCATGATCCGTGCCCTTGCCGACGAAGGTGTTGCCGTGATCGTGATTTCGTCATACATCCCAGAGATCCAGGCCCTCTCCGATCGCGTGCTGGTCGCCCGTGGGGGCAGCATTGCGGCCGAATTCTCCCCGGACGAGGCCGACGAGGAGAGCCTGATGTTCGCCGCAGCGCATTAGCGGTAGTCCGGCAATCACTTCGGTGACAGAAACCAATTCATTACAGAACTTGAAGGAGTACCAGATGCGTGGAGTGATCTTCAAAGGCGAGCGGGTGCTCGAGATCCAGGACTTCCCGGATCCCCACCCCGGCCCCGACGAGGTGGTGCTCGAGATGAAGGCATCCGGGATGTGCGGCAGCGACCTGCATTTCTACCGGGCACTCGCTGGGCAGGCGCTCGCCGCGTTCGGGATGGCCGGTGACGACGCCGGATTCATCGGGGGACACGAACCGTGCGGGGTGGTCGTCGAGGTCGGTGCCGCCATCGATCCGAGCGTGATCCGTATCGGTGACCGGATGATGGTGCACCACTATGACGGGTGCGGGTTCTGCGACAACTGCCGCACCGGATGGCCTCAACTGTGCGATCGCGGCAACGTGATTTACGGCGCGACCGCCCATGGCGGGCACGCGGACTACATCAAAGTGCCCGCTCGCACCCTGATCAGGCTGCCCGATGAGCTGAGTTTCGCGGCTGGCGCCGCCATCTCGTGCGGCACCGGTACCGCCTTCGGGGCGCTGGTGCGGCTGAACGTGAACGCGAAGGATTCGCTGGCTATATTCGGGCAGGGGCCGGTCGGCCAGGCGGCGGTGCAACTCGCCTCCGCGATGGGCGCCGAGGTGATCGCGGTGGACGTTGCAGCCGCGCGGGTGGCCCGGGCACCGGAGTTCGGTGCGGTACACACCATCAACTCGGCCGAGACCGACCCGGTCGTGGCGATCAAGGAACTCACACGCGGCAAGGGTGTGCTCAAGGCGCTGGACTGCTCGGGGGCGCCCGCCGCGCGCGCGGCGGCCGTGAAATCCACCGCGAAATGGGGCAGCGTCGCGTTCGTCGGCGAAGGTAGCACGGTTACCCTGGACGTCAGCCCTGACATGATTCGGAAGCAGCTGACCATCATGGGCTCGTACACCTTCTCCACGGTGGGCCAGGCCGACTGTGCGAAATTCATTGCGCGCCATGGTGTCGAGGTCGACAAAGTGTTCACCGACCACTGGCGGCTGGACGACGCGGTAGACGCGTACCGAAACTTCGATCTGCAAACCGGAGGCAAGGCGGTAATCGAATTCTGATCGCCGGTGTCAACTGTGCGGCACCGCAACTATATCGATGTATGCCGAAGGTAGTAGATGTCGACCGGCTGGGTCAGTCACCCGATGGCACCCGTCGAGATCCTGTTTGTCGGCTGGATGATCCGGATGCCGGGTTCGGTGAGCACGGCACAGATCGGGTCGACCCCGAAGTGGGAGCGGTGAGCGTCGACCTAGTCGACGATCACCGCAGTTGGTGTGGGGGCACCTCCCGCTTGCCGGGTACGACCTCCGCCGCCGCGAAACGCCCTCGCGGTCTTCAATATTTCATTGGCCCTGCGTAATTCGGCTACTTCTCGACGAAGCCGGGCGGCCTCGTCCGACACGTCAGGTGGTGCAGACGGCCTGCCCGAAAGCCACCCGGGCCCTTTGCGACACCAAATCATCGCAACGGGTATGAACCCGCTGAGCCCGCGACCCGTGGCAACGAGGCGCTGCGAGAAGGGAGATCGAGTGGCGCGCTTTTCGCGGAATCATCTGGCACGGTGTGTCGGGTTGGGATGTACCCAACCCGACACATCACACACCCACCAGCCCAATCATCCTCCCCGGAACCCCGGCTGCGGTGGGCCGCGTTACGCCGTGGTCAGGGCAGGTTCTTCCTCCGTGCGGCGGGAAGCGGTGATCACGGGAACGAGGGTGACGAGCACCGCACCGACGATCGCAGGAATGGCAAAGGAGTAGAAGCTCCACCGAGCACCCAAACCGGCGTCGAGAATCCAGCCGGCCATCGCCGGCCCCACCAGTGCACCGATACGGCCGAGACCCATCACGACACCAACTGCGGACCCGCGGTTGGCCACCGGGAAGTTGCTGGCGACGTAGCCGTAGAGCACCGAATTGGTCCCGGTGCCACCGATCCCGGCGCCCAAGATCGCGAGCATGAGCCATCCGGTGTCGAGCTTGTTGCTTAGAGCCAGCAGGGAGGCCGCGCCCACGACGAACAGGACCATGACGACCCGCGCACACCCGACACGATCAGCCAGGTACGAGCCGGCGACGGAGCCGATTGCGCCCCCGGCCTGCAGCACGAGCATGAAGGTCAATGCCGAGCCGAGCGCATAGCCCTGCTCGTGCATCAGCGCCGGTGCCCAGGTGTTGAGTCCGTAGACGACAACATTCACGCAGACGCTGATCACGACGAATACGATGAGCGGGAGCAACCACGGACGTGCAAGCAACCGACGAACTCCCTGTGGGCTCGACGCGGACTCCATTCGGTTGCTGGCGGCCGATGCGGCAATGGCGTCGTAGTCTCGCCCGTAGGCCTCGGCCAGTGCACGTGCCTCGGTTTCGCGACCGCGCGCGTCGAGGTAGTCCACGGATTCGGGCAGCCGGAAGTACATGATCGGCATCAGCAGCACGAAGACGATGCCCAGACCGAACAGGACTCGCCAGTCATGATGGGGGAGAAGCCAGATCGCCGCCAAGGAGGCGAGGACACCACCGACGGAGAAGCCGGTGAGCATCACACCGTTGTACAGCAGTCGCCGATTCCGCGGTGCGTATTCCATGGTCAACGCGACCGCCGAGGGAACGACACTGCCGATACCGACGCCTGTGAGGAACCTCGCGAGCCCGAACACCTCGACGTTCATCGCGAGCGCGGAGAGCAGTGAGCCCGCCGAGATCCACACGACTCCGACGAGCATGAGCTTGCGGCGGCCGATCCGATCGGTGAGTGGGCCGGCGGTCACGAATCCGACCATGAGGCCACCCAGCGTCCAGGTGCCGATGAGACCCGCAGTGCCGGGGGTGAGATTCCAGCCCGGTTCGTGCAGGATCTTGGGGAGCGCGGCCCCGTACACGACCATGTCGTAGCCGTCGGCAACGATCGTGAGAAAGCACAGAATCAGGACAGTCAAACCGCTTCGGGGTCGGCTCTGAGGTCTGGGCACGGAATCCTCCGGGGGAATGGGCAGTGTGCGAGCATGCTGCATCTGCGGGCGACGACGTGTGCTGCGTAGGTTGCCGATTTGAATTGCGACCTACATCACATCGAACATTATGCATGATACCTTGGAGGAGTCAACCGGGACCGGTGAATCGACGCCGGCGCCACCCGGTCGAGCAGCTGCTGGACCTTGCGATGGAACAGGAGGTTGTGGCTATCCGAAGAGCGAGGCACCGCGCGCATCGCTGACTCCTCTACTCGGCGAAGCGACATGACCGTTGCCGAGGCCGAGGGCGGATATATCGTGCCACCCGGTTCTCGTACACGACCCGCCCGTGCGCGGCGGTCGACGACGCGACCGGCGCCTCGCTTGGGTTCGGCGACATCGATATTCGTGTCCGGTGGATGCTCGACCTGATCGGCGCCGCCCAATCGAAATTGGAGTCGAGGCTGTGGCAAACGGCCACCTTCGATGCCCCGCCGGACGTGACAGTCACGACCGGAAGCTCTCGATGCAGGGCATGTCGCCGACCGGGTCGAACCACTGCGCCGCTCTGCCGGAGACTCCAACGGCAAAAGCAGCGCGGCTTCGTGTAGGCACTCGTTACAGACTTACCCAGGCTTCCGCTGCCAGCGGCTCCATTTTCTGGCAGCACCGAGTTCCCTTGGAGTCAGTCCGCCCCACACTCCGTGTTGTTCGCCGAAATGGATGGCGTACTGGCGGCATTCATTGATCACCGGGCATCGTCGGCAAATATTCTTCGCGGTGCGCAGGCGCTGCGGTTGAGGCTTCGCAGTGTCGTCATCGAGGTAGAAGACGGTGATGTCCATGCCGCGGCAACGTGCGCGCAGTCGCCATTCTTCGGGGCTGACATCCGGGACGGCGTGTGATGCAGTCATGTGGACGCGCTCCGATCGTTCGTCGTAGGAGTCATTGCCCCGTGCCCGGGTGTAAAACATAATATATATCGTGTGGAAGTGGATCAACCTCCGGAACGATCGCTGTCCGGACAGCAGGCGTGTGCCCAGAACTGCCGACGGTTGCCGGAAGTGCTGGGCCTACTGCGTACGTTTCACAGCGGCAAGCCTGCGGGTCAGCGGGAGACGAGGAAGCGTTCGCGGTCGCGCACCGGGTCGGCGAGGACGAGCGCGGCGATCCCCATCGACCACGGTCCGACGATTCCGCCGATTGCCTGGATCGCGAAGAACGCGCCGATGACGCCGGCAGTTCGGCGCGGCGAACAGCGTGCCCGATTCGAGGCACGAGTACCCGAGGCCCTGCTCGAAGTAGGAGGCCATCCGGGTGAGCACGACGAGGAGAACTACTGGTTCCGGCGGCACGAGGTCGTCTACCGCGACCGGTCATCAGAGGACGTGCTGCCGGTGAAGCCGATCTGGGAGGCGCTGAGCCCGAACGCTGCCTTGTCGGACGCGTTCATGAGGTACAGCGCCAGGACGTCCCGTCCTGTTTACGTGAGGGTGCCCTTCGGTCTTGTCCGTGAGATCACATCATCAGCACCATGTGGCATACATCATATACTATTTTTCCAACTCGCAAGAGATGGCGGATACATCAGACATCAAACGTGATCCCTTGCATGCATAATATATTTATTCTAGAATGGGCCTCACGTACTGCAGCGACCGAGCATCGGACTCGTCGTCGCTCGAGAGAAAGGACGTCACATGCCGGGTCTGTACTTCGAGGAATTCGTACCGGGAATGGTCATCGATCACGAGGTCCGACGGACCGTGACCGAGACCGACAACGTCCTGTTCAGCACGATGACCCTGAACATGGCACCGCTTCACCTGGACGCGGAATACAGCAAGGACTCCATTCACGGGCAGCGCCTGGTCAACAGCCTGTTTCTCCTGGGCCTCGTCTCCGGGATCTCGATGCACGACACCACGTACGGCACCACCCTCGGAAACCTAGGCTTCGACTCGATCAAGTTCCCGAAGCCGGTGTTCCACGGTGACACCATCCACGTGCGCACCGAGATCGTGTCGGCCCGGGAGTCCAAGAGCCGCAACGACTCCGGAATCGTCACGTTCCGTCACTACGGCCTCAACCAGCGCGACGAGATCGTCTGCGACGCAACGCGCGTCGGCCTGATGCTCAAGAAGTCGGCCGGCGAGCAGGCCTGACCGCTCACCCCGACCCGACGACCGACAGCCCCAGACGAGGAGAACACGGAAATGGGCATCAGTAGCCAGCCCGAGGAGATGGCCTGGGTTCCCGGCCCCGCGGTGCGCGAGCGCGCGAGGCTGCTCGCGGCGATGAAGAGCTGGGGCTTCGGCGACGATGCCACCGCTGTCGCCGAACTGGGCCGTCGCGCCGTCGCCGACCCCGAGTGGTTCTGGCGTGAGGCGCTGGCCGACCTGGACGTCGCGTTCTCGGCGCCGTTCGACCGGGTGCTCGACGAGTCCGAGGGCCGGGAGTTCCCGAAATGGTTCCCGGGCGGCCGGATCAACGTCGCCGAGCTGGCGGCCCTCCGGCATGCCCGCGGCGATCTCGCAGGCAAGCCCGCGGTGGTCTACGAGGGCGACGGGGGACAGCGGCGCACGCTGACCTTCGCGGAACTCGCGGCGGAGGTGAGCCGGTTCGCGGCGCACCTCGCGGGGCTGGGCGTGCACCGCGGCGATCGCGTGGTGCTGTTCATGCCGGTCGTGCCCGAGGCAGCTGTGGCCTTCCTCGCCATCGCGATGATCGGCGCGGTCGCGGTACCCACGTTCAGTGGTTACGCGCCCGACGCCCTGGCCACGCGACTGCAGGATTCGGACGCCGTGCTCCTGGTGACCGCCGACGGCACGACCCGTCGCGGCAAGGTCGTCGAGATGAAGGCGACCGCGGACGCCGCGCTGACCCAGGCGCCGTCGGTCCGCTCCGTCGTGGTGATCCGGCATGTGGGCACCGACGTGCCGATGCAGGCCGGCCGCGACGTCTACTACGACGAACTGCCCGCCGATCCGGCCCCCGTCGATGTGGCGGACACCGAGTCGAACGACCCGCTGACGATCGTCTACACGTCCGGCACCACGGGCCGTCCGAAGGGAATCGTGCACTCGCACGGCGGTTTCGCGGCCAAGACGGCGGTCGACTTCGCCTACGGCTTCGACGTGCACGCCGACGACGTGGTCTCCTGGATCACCGACCTCGGGTGGCTCGTCGGCCCGATGCTCATGACCGGTCCGCTGCAGCTCGGCGCGACCATCGTGATGATCGAGGGTCTTCCCACTCATCCTGCACCGAATCGTATGTGGGAGATCGTGAACCGCAACGGCGTCACCGTGCAGGGCATCGCGCCGACGGCGGCACGCGCATTGAAGGCGGCGGGCGACGGCACCGCCCCGGAGATGCCGACCCTGAAGACGTTCGTCTCGACCGGTGAAGCCTGGGACGAGCCGACGTGGTTCTGGCTGTTCGAGGAGGTCGGCCGGCGAGAGCGCGCGATCGTCAACTACAGCGGCGGCACCGAGGTCGGCGGCGGCATCCTCGTCGGCTACCCGTTCCTGCCCGCCGCGCCCGCCGCTTTCACCGGACCGCTGCCCGGTGTCGACGCCGCGGTGCTCGACGACGACGGCAGGCCCGTGGTCGGTCAGATCGGCGAACTGGCGGTGCTCAACACGTTCCCCGGGATGACGCACGCCTTCTGGCAGGACCGGGACCGCTACCTGGACACCTACTGGAGCCGCTGGGACGGCATCTGGGTACACGGCGACCTGGCGAGCATCGACACCGCAGGCATGTGGCGGATCCACGGCCGCTCGGACGACACCATCAAGTTGTCCGGACGCCGCGTGGGGCCGGCCGAGATCGAGGCCGCCCTGTTGCGGGACAACCGGATTACGGAGGTCGCGGTGATCGGCGTGCCGGACGAGATGCGCGGTCAGCGGGCGGTGGCGTTCGCGGTGCTGCGCGCCGACGGCGTCGACAACGACGACCTGCAGGCGACGGCGCTGGCGAACGCGGGCAAATCCTTTGCACCCGAGGTGTATGCGGTGCCGACGCTGCCGAAGACGAAGAACGGAAAGATCATGCGCCGCGCCATCCGGTCGCGGTTCATCGGTGGCCCGATCGGCGACATGTCGTCGCTCGATCCGGCGACGCCGCTCGAGGACATCCCCGTGTACGCGGGCGAAGACTAGGAGAGTTGAGATGGCAGACTTCGATACCGAGAGCAACATCGAGATCGTCCGCAAGGCGACTCGCGAGCTGGCGCGGAAGTTCGACAACGACTACTGGCTGGACAAGGACCGCAAGCACGAATACCCCTGGGATTTCATCAAGGCGTTCGCGGACGGCGGCTGGCTCGGCGCGATGATCCCCGAGGAGTACGGCGGAATCGGCCTGGGCCTCCAGGAGGCCGCGGTGATGATGGGCGAGATCGCGTCCTCCGGCGGCGGTATGAGCGGTGGCTCGGCGATCCACTTCTACGTGTTCCCGCCGGCGCCGATCGTCCGGTACGGCTCGGAGGAGATGAAGAAGAAGTATCTCCCCAAGCTGGCGTCGGGTGAGATGCTCACCGCGTTCGGCATCACCGAACCGACTGCGGGCGTGGACACGTCGCGCATCAAGACCAAGGCGACCAAGGTCGACGGCGGCTGGGTCATCAACGGCCAGAAGGTGTTCATCACCAACGCCCAGAACGCGCACCGCATCCTGCTGCTGGCCCGCACGTCGCCGCGGCGCGACGACAAGCCGCTGCACGGGATGACGATCTTCTTCGCCGAACTCGACCGCAAGCACGTCACCATCCGCGAGATCGACAAGCTGGGACGCGCGGCAATCGACACCAACGAGTTGTTCATCGACAACCTGTTCGTGTCCGACGAAGACGTGGTCGGCGAGGTCGACAAGGGCTTCTACTACATCATCGACGGGCTGAACCCGGAACGCATCGTGGTCGCGATGGAAGGCATCGGCCTCGGCCGCGCGGCACTCGAGATCGGCACCGAGTACGCGAAGAACCGCGTGGTCTTCGATCGCCCGATCGGCCAGAACCAGGCCGTCGCCCATCCGCTCGCGGACTCGTGGATTCGTCTCGAGGCGGCCGAGCGCATGGCGATGCACGCCGCGAAACTGTTCGACGACAAGCAGGAGTGCGGTCACGAGGCCGCCGCGGCGAAGTACCTCGGTGCCGAGGCCGGATTCGAAGCGTGCGACCGCGTGTTCTCGACGCTGGGTGGGTACGCGTACGCGAAGGAGTACCACATCGAGCGGCTGTGGCGTGAGGTGCGACTCCTGCGCAACGCGCCGTTCTCGCAGGAGATGGTGCGCAACTACGTCTCGCAGCAGGTCCTCGGCCTGCCGCGGTCGTACTGAGCCCACCGACGAAGGAGTGTGACGATGACCGGTCCGCTGGCTGGAGTCCGGGCACTGGTGCTCGCGGGAATGGGCCCGGTGCCGTACGTCTCGATGCTGCTCGCCGACATGGGAGCCGACGTGGTGCGGGTGGTGCGACCGCCCAACCGGTCGGCGCGCGCGCTCAGCCAGACGGACGGTCTGACCGAGGAAGTCGACGTCGTCAATCGCGGCGTCGACGCGGTGGCCGTCGACCTCAAGGACCCGGCCGGGCGTGAGAGTGTGCTGCGTCTGGCCGCTTCTGCGGACATCTTCATCGAGGGCTACCGCCCCGGAGTGACCGAGCGGCTCGGTCTCGGACCGGACGACGTGATGGCCCGCAACGAGCGTCTCGTCTACGTGCGGCTGACCGGCTACGGACAGACCGGTCCCCGGTCACGGGACGCCGGACACGACATCAACTACGTGGCGCAGTCCGGCGCGTTGCATGCCATGGCACGGTCCGACAGCGCGCCCCGCCCGCCGATCAACCTGCTCGGCGATTACGCGGCAGGCGGTGCCATGGGGGCGTACGGCATCGCGTGCGCCCTCGTCTCCGCCGCCCGCACCGGGCGAGGCCAGGTGATCGACGCCGCCATGGTCGACGGTGTCGCGGCCCTGACCGCCAAGCTGCAGGGCCTGCGCGCGGCCGGCCTCTACTCGGACGACCCGGGGACGAACTTCCTCGACTCCGGGGCACCGTTCTACGACACCTACCGGTGCGCCGACGGCGGGTACATCGCCGTCGGAGCGCTCGAACCCGACTTCTATCGGGAATTCACGTCGCGCCTCGGCCCCGACACCGGTGACTGGCCCGACCAGAACGATCGCGAATCGTGGCCGCACCTGCGCAAGCTCATCGGCGACGCCGTCGAGCGCCGCACCCGCGACGAATGGGAGAAGGTGTTCGCCGGTACCGATGCCTGCGTCACCCCGGTGCTCACGTTCGACGAGGCCGCGGTGGACCCCCACAACACCCAGCGGGGCGTGTACCGGACCGTCGGCGGCGTCCTGCATCCGATGCCCGCGCCGCGTTTCAGCGGCACACCCGCGCGCGAACCCGCGACGCCGAGGGTCGGCACCGTCGCGCCTGCGGACGTCGCGTCTCGGTGGGGCGTCGGCGACTGACGAGGCCGCCGTCGCACCACTCGAACCGAGAAATTCCAGGAAGGAAGTAATGGTGACCAGCTACGAGGCCTTCACCTCACTGAAGGTCGACCGCCCCGAAGACGGCATTCTCCGCATCGTGCTGGACGGGCCGAACCTCAACGCGGTGGGCCCGGACGCGCACCGCGAACTGGCCGACATCTGGCCGGTGATCGGACTCGACCCGTCGGTGCGCGCCGTGGTGATTCGCGGAGCAGGCGATCGGGCGTTCTCGGCGGGCGGCAGCTTCGACCTCGTCGAGGACATGATCGGCGACTACGCGTCAAGGTCGCGGGTGATGCGTGAGGCCCGCGACCTGGTGCGCAACATCATCGAGGTCCCGCAGCCGATCATCTCCGCGATCAACGGACCTGCTGCCGGCGCCGGTCTGGTGGCCGCGCTGCTGGCCGACATCTCGGTCGCGGGCCGCCGCGCCAAGATCGTCGACGGTCACGTCCGGCTGGGTGTCGCCGCGGGCGACCACGCGGCGATCTGCTGGCCGCTGCTGACGAGCATGGCGAAGGCCAAGTACCACCTGCTGACCAATGAGGTGCTCACCGGCGAGGAGGCCGAGCGGATCGGCATGGTGTCGCTGTGCGTCGACGACGACGCGGTGCAGGACCGGGCGATGGAGATTGCGCGGAAGCTGGCTGCCGGCTCCCGGGCCGGGATCCAGGGCACCAAGATGGCCCTCAACGGCTGGTACCGGCAGGCCATGCCGATCTTCGACGCGTCGCTGGGCCTGGAGTTCTTCGGCTTCGGTGGTCCGGACGTGGTCGAGGGCGTGTCCTCGTTCCGTGAGAAGCGGGAGCCGAAGTTCTCGTGACCGCAACCGAACAACGAACGCAGGGCCCGCTCGCCGGCATCACCGTGGTCGGGCTGGAGCAGGCGATCTCGGCGCCGCTGTGCACGCGCCACCTCGCGGACCTCGGGGCCCGGGTGATCAAGGTGGAGGCCCCGGGCTACGGCGACTCGACGCGCGCGTACGACTCCGTCGTCGGCGGGATGTCGGCGCACTTCACGTGGCTGAACCACGGCAAGGAGTCGGCGGCGCTGGACCTCAAGTCCGCATCCGACATGAGCATCTTCCGGAACATTCTGGCCACCGCCGACGTCGTCGTCAGCAACCTTGCGCCCGGCGCACTCGATCGGCTGGGAATCGGCACAGGCGAACTGACGCGGACCTACCCGCGCCTGATCGTCGTCGACATCTCCGGATACGGGACGGGTGGTCCGCTCGACCACAAGCGGGCCTACGACCTGCTCATCCAGTCGGAGGGCGGCTCCTGCAGCATCACCGGCACACCGGGACAGCCGGCCAAGCCGGGCATCCCGGTGGCCGACGTCGGCACGGCGCTGTACGCGTACTCCGCGGTGCTCGCCGCACTCTACGACCGGGAGCGGACCGGCCGGGGAGCGGTCATCCCGATCGCCATGCTCGACACCGTCGCCGAGATGATGGGGTTCGCCCTCAACCAGGTGATCCACGCCGGTACCGAGCCGGTGCCCGTCGGTATGGGCTCACCGATGATCGCGCCCTACGGCGCGTATCCCACCTCCGACGGCCAGACCGCCGTGCTCGGGACGACCAACGACCGCGAGTGGCGGCGCCTGGCCGAGATGATCGGCCGGCCCGAACTCGCCGACGAACCGCGGTTCGCGCACAACGAGACTCGCGTCGCGGCGCGTGACGAACTGGACGCGGTCGTGGCCGCGTGGTGCGCGGAGCACACGCTGGCGGAGATCCAGAAGACGGCGGACTCCGCGGGCATCGGCAACGCGCGGCTCAACAGCGTGCGCGACCTGGCCGAGCACCCGCAACTGGTCGAGCGCGGACGGTGGCGCGACGTGGGCACCCCGTCCGGCCCGGTGCCGGCGCTGCTGCCGCCCGCGGTGGCGGACGGGTGGCCGGTGCGCAACGGTTCGGTGCCCGCACTGGGCGCGCACACCGACGCCATCCGCGCCGAATTCGAGTAGAAGGACGGTGAGTGCGGTGGCTGTTCCCCATTCGGCACGGCATTGGAGCGAGGTCGAGTCGCTCGCACCCGGCGATGCTGCGGCGCTGCAGAACACTCGTCTGCGTGAGCAACTCGACTATCTCGCGGCGCGCAGCGACTTCTACCGGAAAAAGTTCGCCGAGCATTCCGTCGACGTCACCCGAGTGAAGACGGTCGCGGACCTCGCCGGGCTGCCGTTCACCGAGAAGCAGGAACTGCGGGACAGTCTCGCGGCGACGCCGCCGCTCGGCAGCCACGTCGCCGCCGACCGTGCAGACATCGTGCAGATCCAGGCGTCGTCAGGTACAACTGGCAGCCCGTCGTACGTCGGATTGACCCGCAGCGACATCGACGTCTGGTCCGAGCTCGGAGCGCGGGCCCTGTACGCCAACGGGTTCCGGCCCGGGGACCGGCTGCTGCACGGGTTCGGGATGAGCAAGGGCTTCGTCGGCGGAATCCCCGTCGTGCAGATGGCGCAGTACATGGGCATCGTCGACATCCCGATCGGCGCGGAGGCGGGAGCGGAGCGACTCCTGCGAGTGCAGGCCGATCAGCGACCCGACGCGTTGATCGGCACGCCGAACTTCCTGGCGTATCTGGCCGAGCAGGCCCCGGCCATCCTCGGCGTGGCAGCCCGCGATCTGGGGGTACGGGCGATCAGCGTGGGCGGCGAGCCCGGCGGCGGTCTGCCCGCGGTCCGCGGCAAGCTCGAGTCGTTGTGGGGAGCGACGTCGCGGGAGATGCTCGGCGGCACCGACATCGCGTGCATCTACTGGGGCGAATGCGGGGAGGTCGACGGCATGCATTTCCTCTCCCCGGACCTGATGGTTGCCGAACTGATCGACCCGTCGACGGGTGATGTCGTCGCGCCGGTGGCTGGTGCACAGGGCGAGTTGGTGTACACGGCCCTGCGCCGCCAGGCGTCGCCGTTGCTGAGGTTCCGCACCCGCGACCACGTGGTGGTCACCGGCACCGACTGCGCGTGTGGCCGCACCGGGTACAAGGTGCGGTGCGTCGGCCGGACCGACGACATGCTGATCGTGCGCGGAATCAACCTCTTTCCGTCCGCCGTCAAACAATTGGTGTCGGAGCTGGCGCCGGCCACCACCGGCGAGATGCGTATCCGCGTCGACTTCGAGGGACACTCCACCCAGAAGCCGCTCGTGCTCGTCGTGGAATACGCCGACGGACTCCGTACCGAGCAGCAGGACGAACTGCGGTCGTCGATCGAGCAGCGCGTTCGGTCGGCGCTGGGCGTCAAGGCGGTGGTCGAACTCGTGCCCGAACTCACCCTTGCGCGACCGGACCACGTCAAAGTGAACCTCATCGAACGGGTGCCCTGACGGAGTGGCTCTGCGTGAAAGTCTTTCGCGCAGTGTCCAAATATCTGGACATTCGATCGGCTCACGTGCGGGCAACATGGGTGATGCAGGTCACGCGTAATAACCCCGACAGAAAGGCCCGATCACAGATGAGCAGCACCCCAGACCAGGCAACCATTGAACTTTCCGAGAACTGGGTGAAAGCCCTGGCGAATATAGACCTTTTCCTCGAGATCTGCGTCGAGGACTGCCCGGTGTGGCACAGCGCCGACGACAAGTGGGTCTCGGTGTCCGAGGCCGTTGCCGCGGTCTATGAGCGCGCCGGGGACGGCCCGGTTCCGGACTTCCGTCCCGAGGGCATCACTTTCACCGAAAAGGGCTTCTTCAACGAGGCGTCAGTCGAACTGGAGATGGGCGGCCAGCCGGTCAAGCTGCACCTCGTGCAGATCGTCGAGGCGCGTGACGGTAAGGCGGTGAGTGTCCGGGAGTACATCGGCCCGGAGATGGGCATCCAGCCCTGAAAACGCTGTCCCTCGAAGGGTAGTAGCTCGATTAGACCTTGGTGCCGGGTGCGTGCTGATCACGCGCCCGGCGCCGACGTCGTTGATGCGACGGATGTACTGGCGGGAGGGTCACGCGATCTTCAGGACCCGGAGCCGGTTGTACAGAGTCGACCGGCTCACCCCGAGCGACTGCGCGGCCTTGAGCTTGTTTCCGCCCGCCGCTTCGATCGCCGCGACGATTACTTCCCGCTCGGCATGTCGTATGGGTGACAGGGGGGTTCCGACTTCCCGGTACGGTGCGGGAAGGTCGGTCGGAACAATGTCTCCGGCCGAGCGGGTCCGGGCCAGGGCGTGAATCACCCGCCGGAGTTCGGTAAGGTTGCCGGGCCACGAATGTGCTGCCAGGACCTGCAGTGTCGCCGAGGTGAGTCGTAGGTCGGACGTCGCGGCCTCCTCGGACAGCATCTGACGCGCCAGCCCGGGGATCTCGTGGCGGCGCCGACGGAGCGGAGCGAGTTCACGTCGTGCGGCGCAGAGTCCCACCAGGGCGGGGTGGATTCCCGCGTCGTCCTCCGCGCTCGTCGATGTCAGAACGACGTGTCGCCGCGTTCCCCGGATGAGGCGGGCAACCAGGGTGGCCATCGAATCGGTGAGGAAGTGGACGTTCTCGATGATGACGACGGCACGATCCTGCTCGAGCAGCCGGTCGAGCCCGACGGCCCAGGCCTGCTCACCCGTGTGCACGACGTCCGTGGCGTCGACGATAACCCCGCCCGGTCCGGCCACGCGCACCGCTTCGGTCGTCCGGCCGGTGCCGGTTTCTCCGACGACGAGGAGCGGCCATTCCTCGACCGGTGTTCGTAGTTGCGGCTTCGGGTTCGTTCTCGCCGTGGCGAAATCGACCAGGACACCGTTTCCGCCCTCGACCGGAGTGCAGGTGATCTCCATTTCGCGGCCGGATTCGAGCGTCAGTCGATTGGTGACGGCAGTCGTGCGAGCGGTGTCGGCGCTGGCTCGGACGGCCGCATGGTCGGCGGGATCGAGGAGGTCGAGGGCCTCCGGGGTTGCGAGCACCATCCCGTCGCCGAGCACCATTACCGGCCGTTTCGTCCGCCGTGCCGCAGAATGGAAGGTCGCCAGCAGGTTTCGTTGCGTGGCAGGTGTGCTCAGCGCCAGCCGGTTCTCGATCTCCCCGACCAACCGCTGGGCGATCGGCGCGAAGTAACGGTGATCCTCGCGTGCGCCACCTCCGACGTCGAGAACGCCTTCGAGTCGTCGCGTGATCGGATGAATGATCGGCTGGCCGAAGCAGCTGAACTCGTGGAACGCGGACATGAAGTGTTCGGGGCCGTGGACGAGTAGCGGTTGGCGGGCTTCCAGGACGGTGCCCACTGCGTTGGTTCCCACCTCGTCCTCGGCCAGCCGGATCCCGGGCTCGATGCCCATCCAGTCGACCGCGTCGCGGACCGCCGGACTGGCGTGCCGGATATCCAGGATCCGGGCGTCGTGGTCGGCGAGAACGAACACCAGTGGCGCACCTTCGAACTCGCGACAGACGCGATCCAGAACTGGCGCCGCGGCGCGTCGGAGACACCCGTCCGATGCGACGTCGATCCGGTCCAGCTTCGGCGCGGTATCGCCGTCGACGCCACACAGTTGCGAACGCATCCATGACGACGCGATCTCCGGCCGAGCGTCGACCGTGGAATGCGCTGAGCTACCAAGCACTCCGACACCACCTTTGGGCCAGCTGCGATGACGACGGACTCGCATCACATGTGAGCGAGAACACAATATAATATATGTTGCCCTTGAGGCAAGGGACGGGTGAGGGGAGGCGCACAGACACCGGCCCCGACCGCGTGCGGCGGTCGGGGCCGGCGTCGCCAGGCCGTCACAGATCGTCGGGCGACTGGGCCGGTGAACGGTAGCGGTCGGCTTCTGGGCCCTCGGTTTGCGGTGCGAAGTTCACACCGGGCAGCAGGAGGTGACCGGCGTCGACAGGCAGGGCGACACCGGTGATGTGCTCGGCGTAGTCGGAGAGCAGCCAGCACGCGGCGTTGCTGGTGGCGTTCGGCGGAAGCGCGGGCCTGCCGGCCAGCGGTGCGTAGCCGTAGGTGGCGGCGATCGCCACACTGCGGTCGGCCTTCTCGCCCGGTGCGACGAACAACTGGTGGCCCATCGGGTTGTCCCAGATCTTCGCGTCCACCGCGCCGGGGCAGACGGCGTTGCATCGCACGTTGTAGTCCGCGATTTCCAAGGCGGTGTTCTTCATCAGGCCCAGAACGCCATGCTTCGCGGTGATGTAGTGGGTGTAGCCGGCGGTAGCCTCGAGGCCGCCCACCGAGGCAATACATACGATCGCACCGTTGCGTTGTTCGACGAGGTGCGGCGCGGTGGCCTTGATGGTCCGGAACGTTCCGCCGAGGACGACGTCGGTGACCGTCGTCCACATCTGCTCGGTGATTTCCCAGGCCTTGGGTCCGAGGTCCCACAGTCCGGCGTTGGCGATGACCGCGTCGAGGCGGCCGAACGTGTCGAGTCCGAGTGCGACGGCCGCGTCGAGTGCGCTCTGGTCGCGTACGTCGGCAATGGCGCTGACTGCACGCCGGCCGGTTTGCTCGACGAGCGCCTGCGTCTTGGCCAGATCGTCCTTGCTCGCCAGTTCGTAGCGTATTCCGTCGACGGGCGAGCAGATGTCGGTGATGATGACATCGGCCCCTTCCTTCGCCGCGGTCACCGCGTGCGCTCGACCCTGCCCTCGTGCGGCGCCGGTGATGAAGACGACCTTGCCGTCGAGTAGTCCCATGTCGATGTCCTTTCCAGAATTCATTCGGGGTAGTGCGGGATGGGGGTGGCTCATGCAGGACCGGGAGAAGCGAACACGCCGGTGGCGCCGTCGGAGAACGTCACGCCCGTGTCGACCGGCGGTTCTCCCGTGGCCGCGAGTGCGCCGTTCGGTTGCACCCGGTACGTGAACACCTTCGCGGTTCCGGTCGTCGTGAGCGTGTCGATGGCGTAGAGCCGCTGTGCGTCCGGGCTCAGCACGACGCGGCCGGGGAAGTGTCCCGGTGCGGCCGGTGCGTCGGCGCCCGGGAGGGGAACCAGTGCACCGTCGTCCCGAATTTCGAAACCGTTCACACCGGGGCCACCGGTCTGGGGCAGGTAGAGGAATCTGCCGTCCGGAGTGATCGCCATACCGTGCGGAATCGCCTTGGTCGGGAAGCGACCGATCGGGGTCAGGGCGCCGTCGGGGGCGATGCGGTAGCCGGAGACGTCATTGGTTCCCTCGTTGGTGATGTACAGGTACTTGCCGTTCGGCGTCACGGACGGCAGCGCCGGACGGTCGCCCGTCGGCACCTGCGGTCCCGTCGGCGTCAGCCTCCCGTCGGCTCCGATGGCGTAGGAATCCATCGTCGCGCCGATGAAGCTCGGTGCGAACAGGAATCGACCATCGGGTGAGACCACCGGAATGGACAGGCCGCTCGTCGCACCCGGAATGGTCACCGAATCGACCAGCGACAACGCTCCGGACGACGCGATGGCATACGTCTGCACCTCGTTGGTGATCGAGCCGACGGTTGCGAACAGCCACTTCCCGTCCGGGCTCACGACCGCACCCACGATCGGCTGCCCGGGAGACAGCCGGGCGTTTTCCAGACGCACGAGGGCGCCGTCGTCGCCGACGCGGAATCCCTGCAGCGTTCTCGAAACAGTGTGTGCGACATACGCGAATCGGCTGTTCGGGGTGACCGCGACCGACAGCGTGCCCGTATCGGTGGGCACCGGCTGCCCGACGGGCGTCAACCGGCCGTTCGATTCGCGCAACACTCCTATGTTCGACGAGCCTGTGCCACCGACCAAAAGGTAGCTAGGTCCCGCCACGTCATCAGCGAGGACTGTGCCTACGGAGGGTGAAATGGTGGTGCCGACGGACATGCCCGCGGCAAGGCCGAGTGCTATGGCGGTCCTGCGTATTCGCGCTTGCAGCATTCGCCGGGTCAACCACATTCGTCCGGTCGCCGGTGGATTTCGAGTCGTCAATGCAACCTCCGTGGTTCCTCGATTCGGCGAGTTCGCCACGCTGAACGTAGGCCCGGGAGCGGGGGTGAAAGTGTCCAATTACTTGGACAGCCCTGCGTGCCTGCCACAAGGCGTCTGGCAACATTATATATGATAGCCTGTCAAGTGAGACGCGCATCACATCGTGGGCGTCGTCGTGATCGAAGGAAAGGGACGCCACCGAGACTGTCGATATCGCGACTATCATCGACGGGGAGATCTATGCCATCTACGAGACGGGGGAGACCCTGCTCAGGCCGGGTGACACGGTGATCAACCGCGGCATCAAGCATGCATGGAGCAACCGCACAGACAAGCCAGTGATGATGGTCGCCGTGATGGTCGCGGGCACGACATGACGTTCGGCCTCAGCACGGCGGGAGCGCCCGATCGAGGAAATCTTCGAGGTGCAGGGCGAACGCCTCATTGTCGTCGCCCGCGATCATGTGCCCGGCGTCCACCTCGACGGCCTCGGAGTTCGGCACCAGGGTGAGCATCTCGTCGACCGCCTGCCGCGAGACGATCTCCGATCGCGTTCCGTGAACTATCAAGGTGGGAACGGTGATTCGGGTGGCAAGGTCGGCAAGTCGTCGTTCGTCGGAATTGCCGCGATTGTCCGCATAACTGACGAACGCCGGGTCCCAGTGCCAGTACCAGCGGCCGTCGCCGCGCAGACGCAGGTTCTTTCGTAACCCGTCGCTGCGGCGAGGGCGGGGTGGCGTGCCGCGGAAGGCGTCGATGGCCGCGGACGCGTCGTCGAGCGAGGCGAACCCGTTGGGCGCCGCGCCCAGGAAGTCGCGGACTCTCCGCTGGCCGGTGCGGTCGATCCGATGCGTGATATCGACCAGCACCAACCCGGCGAGGGAACGTGCGCTTTCACCCGCGACGACGATACCCGTTCTGCCACCCAGTGAGGCGCCTACGACGACGACCCGGCCGCCGAGTTCGGCGAGTACCGCCTCGAGGTCGGCCGCGAAAATCTCGGCCGAATACTCGGCGGCCCACTCGCTGTCCCCGTGGCCGCGCGCATCGAGAGTGACCGTGCACCAGCCGTGCTCGGCCAGTCGCGCCGCCGTTCGATCCCACGAGTGCCTGGTCTGGCCGCCGCCGTGGAGGAAAAGGACCGTCCCCCTTGTCGAACCGGTCGGCCGATCGTCGGTCTCCCACCGATCACCGACAAGGCGGACCCCACCGGATCCTGTGAACTCGACAGGGATGGGCCGGGCTGTGGTTCGGGTGCCCATCAGTTTCCTTTCTCGTCATCGGCCGAAGGCGCCGGTGGGGTCGGGGCCAGCGGAAATCAGACCTTCAGCAGGGTTGCGAAGTCGGACGCGGGCTGGTCGAGATCACCGTCCTGGATGGCGTGCAGCAGGGCTTCGCTGGATTCGGTGCCCATCGCGGTCGCCGTCAGGTCGCGGAACTTCGCGTCCAGGTCTTCCTGCGACATCGGGTTCTCGGCGGTGCCGGTGGGGTTGTCGACGAACAGGCTCTCGCTGGTGCCGTCCGTGTAGTTGACGGTGATGTCGCCGACCCATCGGCCGGGGTAGGCGGTGTCCAGTTCGGGGTTGACCTCGATCTTCACCTTCTGGGCGAGGGCGGCGACGTCGCTGCCGGAGCCGAGGTCGAGCCGGCCGGCCATGTACTCGTTGTGAGTGCGGAAGCCGTTGCCCTTGCCGAGCAGCGACAGCGAGAACTGGAACGGCAGGCTGTACTGCAGGTGCTCGATGATCTTCGGTGCGTAGGCGTTGGCGTTCTTGTTGCCGATCACCACGTCGCCGCCGGTCTGGATGCCCAGCAGCACCGAGTCGACGTCCGCGGCGCGGGCCGCGAGTTGGCGGGCGCCGTCGATGTAGGCGTGATTGATGCCGCAGCAGCAGTAGGGCTTGACCCACACGCGGGTGATCTCGAACGTATTGTCGAGGCCGAACGTGGCCGTGGCGTCGTCGGCGACGGGGCGTCCGACGAACGTGCGGTAGAAGCCCTTCCCGCCGGTGAGGAACGTCGTCGGGCCGGTGATGCCCGCGGCGGCCATCTCGGCGGCGCGGATCCCGTTGCGGGTGCCGATGCCGGAGTGGATGCGTTTGATCGAGCCACCGGACGACGTGTACTCGGTGGTGCCCGAGGCGTGACTGAGGGCGATGGCGAGCGCATGCACGGTCGTTTCGACGTCGAAGCCGCGCATCTTCGCGACGACGGCTGCCGCACCGAAATTCGACAGCAACCCGTGCGGGTGGAAGCCGCGCTCGAGCAGTTGGGGCGCCGCCAGGTTGCCGATGCGGGTGTAGACCTCGTAGCCGGCGACGATGCCGGTGATCACCTCGCGCATCGTGGCGCCGAGTTCCTCACCGACCGCCAGTGCGGCCGACACGACGCAGCTGCCCGGGTGCGAGGAGCTGGCGCGGTGGGCGTCGTCGTATTCGAAGCCGTGGCCGAAGGAGGCGTTGACGAATGCCGCATCCGCGGCGCTCATCTCGTCGCCTGTCGCGGCGACGTGTGCCTTGCCCGGAACGTGCGCCGCGCGCGTCAGCTCGAGCAGTGCCTTGCTCCAGGGCAGCGAGGCGCTTCCGACCTGGAGGGCGAGCTGATCCTGCATCAGGCGGCGCGCACCGGCGAGCGCGTCGGCGGGGATGGAGTCGAAGGTCAGATCCGTGACGAGCCGGGCGGCAGCTTCTTCGACGGGGGGAATGGTGCCCATGTGTGTTGCCTTTCGGTAGATCTGGGTCAGGAGAGCGAACCGAGCAGGCCGCCCGGGATTCCGTAGGACTTGAGCTCGACGTAGGCGTCGAAGCCCTCGAGGCCCGCCTCGCGGCCGATGCCGCTGTTCTTGAAACCGCCCATCGGGGCGCTGAAGCCGGCCGGGTTTCCGTTGACTTCGATTGTGCCGGTGCGGATGTGGCGTGCCACTGCCAGCGCGTGCTCGGGGTCGGCGGCGAACACCGATCCGTTGAGGCCGTACTCCGAGTTGTTGGCGATGTCGATCGCCTCGGCCTCGGTGTCGAAAGTGTGCACCGTGAGAACCGGGCCGAAGATCTCCTCCTGTGCGATTTTCGCGGCAGGGTCGACGTCGGTGAAGATCGTGGGCTCGACGTACCAGCCGCGGTCGAGACCGTCGGGACGTCCGCCGCCCACCAGCAGAGAGGCGCCGGATCCCTTCGCGTCGTCGATGTAGCCCTCGACCCGGGACCGCTGGTTGGCGCTGACCATCGGGCCGATCTCGGTGGCGGGGTCGAACGGGTCGCCGACGGGCATCGACTCGATCAGGTCCACCAGCCGGTCGTGCAGTTCGTCGCGCCGCGAGCGCGCCACCACGATCCGGGTCTTGTTGCTGCACACCTGGCCGCTGTTGCGCAGCGAGACCGCGCGGATGGCGGCGACCGCGGCGTCGAGGTCGGCGTCGTCGAGCAGGACCGCGGCGGACTTGCCGCCGAGTTCCAGGGTCACGCGGCGCAGGTCCTGGCCGCAGAGTGAGGCGATCCGCCGGCCCGCGGCCGTCGATCCGGTGAAGGAGACCTTGTCGATGCCGCGGTGCCGCACGAGGTATTCGCTGGCCTCGCGCTGCGCGGGGACGATGTTCACGACGCCGGCGGGGAGACCGATCTCGTCGAGCATGTCGGCGAGCAGGTACGCGTCGAGCGGGGTCTCGGGGGAGGGCTTGATGACCATGGTGCAACCCGCCAGCAGCGCCGGCGCGAGCTTGATCATGGTGATGAGCAGCGGGGCGTTCCACGGCACGATGCCGGCGACGACCCCGACCGGTTCGCGGGTCACCAGCGCACTGCCGGTCGCGGACGACCGCGTGTCGGCCCACGGGTAGGCGGGGGCGAGGTCCAGGAAGGAGTCCAGGAGCAGGCGCGGTCCGATGGACTGCATCTTCGTGGACAGCGTGATCGGGCATCCCATCTCGGCGCTGACGAGTCTGGCGGCGTCGGCCTCGCGCGCGGCGAGTTCCGCGCTGAGCTTCCGGAGGACCGCGATCCGCTCTTCGAGTGCCATCCGGGGCCAGGGCCCCTTGTCGAACGCCTCGCGGGCCGCGTTCACAGCCGCGTCGATGTCTTCCTCGACGCCTTCCGGGACGCGCGCGACGAGCTCTTCGGTGGCCGGCGAGATCACGTCGAAGGTGTGCTCGGAGGCCGGCTGTACCCACCGTCCGCCGATGAACAGCTTGTCGTACTGTCCCTGCCAAATTTTTGTCTGCACACTCACGGTGCTGCTCCTTCTGCTGTCGATAAGGGGTGGAAGTGGTCCGGATCGCAGGCGGGACCGAAGTGTCCGGCTTGGTGGGCGGAGCCTTCTGCTCGATATGTGAGCTGCACCATGCAAAGTATATAATGTTGCATAGCTCCATGGAAGTGCCTTGCCGTGATCCACCCGACTGGGAGTCGCCTCGATGGGGTACCCCGATCCGGCGGGGCTTGACCCCACTGTAAACGATATATAATATTTTGCTGAGACGAAGGCGAGGCAACATGCAGCACAAGCCGCTCGACGGTATTCGGATCCTCGAAATCGGGGGGTACATCGCGCTCCCGTTCGGGACGTCGATGCTGTGCGCGCTCGGCGCAGAGGTCGTGAAGGTGGAGAAACCCGTCGTGGGGGAGGACTTCCGCCGCCACCAGAACGACGCCAGCCCCTACTTCCGGCAGTACAACACCGGCAAGCGCAGTCTGTCGGTCGACCTGAAGTCGGACGAGGGCGTCGCGCTGGTCAAGGCGCTGGTGCCGCACTTCGACGTCGTGCTCGAGAACCTGCGCCCCGGCAAGGTGGCGGCCATGGGGCTCGGCCCCGAGGAGTGCCGCGCGCTGCGCCCCGACATCGTGTACGGGTCCGTCACCGGATTCGGCGCCGGCGGCCCGCTGGCCAACCGTCCCGCCTACGACACGATCGGCCACGCCTTCGGCGGCCTGTACTCGCTGTTCAGCGACGGCGATCACCCGCAACTGGCGGGTGGCCTGAGCGCGGACCTCGTCACCGGTCTGAGCACCGCAACCGGCGTCCTGGCGGCCCTCGTCGGGCGGCTGAAGACGGGTCAGCCGCAGCGGATGGAAACGTCGATCATGGAGGCCGTCAGCGCACTGACCATCGACGGCATCACGCAGTCCTTCGAACTCGGCAGGAACCCGGCCCGCACGAGCCGGCATCCGCAGGCGCAGAACTTCTGCGTCCCGACGTCGACCGGCGAGTACCTGGCCGTCCACCTGTCGTCCTCGCAGAAGTTCTGGCGGTCGCTGTGCCGCGCTATGGACCGCATGGACCTGGCCGAGGACCCCCGATTCGCCGAGTACCGCCCGCGGGAGTCGAACTACTTCGAGCTGGTGCCGATCGTCGAGGCGGAGTTCGCCACGAAGTCGAAGGACCATTGGGAGAAGGTCCTCACCGAGGCCGACGTGCCGTTCGCGCCAGTGCTGTCGATGACCGGCTACCTCGAACACGAGCAGGTCGAGCACCTGGACCTGGTCGAGTGGCAATCCGACGGCCTGGCCCTGATCCGGCCGCCGTGGACGTTCGACGGCGAGCGCCCGGACCGCGGTAACCGTGCTCCCAAGGTCGGCGCCGACACCCGTTCGGTGGCGGGCGAGGTGCTCCCCGCCGAGAAGATCGACGAGCTGCTGGCGTCCGGCGTCCTCTACGCCGACGAGTCCTGACCCACTACTTCGCATACCCACCGTTCCCCACACCCGCTACTTCCCGTACTCACTACTGAGGAGAGTTCATGAATCCGTACCGTTCCATGCTGTTCGTGCCCGGTCACAAGCCTTCCTGGGCCGACAAGGGGCTGGCCTCCGGCGCCGACGCCCTGATCCTCGACCTGGAGGACTCGGTTCCCGTCGCCGACAAGGACGAGGCGCGTGGCGTCACCGCCACCACCATCGACCGTCTGCACGCCGAGGGTGTTCGCGCCGACGTGTGGGTGCGGCCGAATGCGTTCGTGACCGGGATCCAGGGCAGTGACCTCGAGGCGGTGATCCGGCCGGGGCTGACCGGTCTGTTCCTGCCCAAGGTCTTCGACGCCGAGGAACTCGTGCGGATCGACGCCGTGGTGTCGCACATCGAGGCCCGGCAGGGACTCGAGGCGGGCAGTGTGGGACTCATCGTGAGCTACGAGACCGCGGTCTCGATGGCGCACTGCGAGGAGATCGCCGCCGCCACCCCGCGCATCTCCAGCCTGCTGGGCGCGACCGGCCCGAGCGCGGACGTGGGACGCGAACTGGGCTTCGAATTCACCCCGGCCGGCCTGGAGACCCTGTACCTGCGGAGTCGACTTGTCCTCGCCGCCCGCGCGGCGGGCCTGCACCACCCCGTCGCCGGCGTGTGGCAGGACATCAAGGACCTCGACGGCGCCCGTCAGTTCTGCCTGGACAACAAGCAGCTCGGCTACCGCGGCATGGTGTGCATCCACCCGTCGCACATCGCCATCGCCAACGAGGTGTTCACGCCGTCCCCCGAGCAGGTCGACTTCTACCGCCGCATGATCGAGGCGTTCAAGGTGGCCGAGGCCGCCGGCAGCGCGGCCGTCGACTTCGAGGGCCAGCACATCGACATCGCCCACGTGAAGACCGCCGAGGGCATCATCGCTCAGGCCGAAGCCGTCATGGCCCACGCCTGACGCGTCCCGCACCGATCGCGGCGAAGCCTCGCATCCGGTGGGATGCGAGGCTTCGCCTTTCTCGAGGCCGGTCACGTAGCGCGCATCTTTCGACGCGAGGAACGCGACCGCGTTGGCGATGTCCTCGGGCTCGACCCAGGGCACGTCCATGACGCGGATGGTGGCGAACCGGTCCGCCACGCTGTCGGGGGTGCGCTCCGCCTCGGGGATGTCGGGCGCGAACAACGCGTACGTCGGCGCATTGTGGATCAGCTTCGTGTTGACCCACGTCGGCGCGACGCAGTTGACCCGGATCCCGAACGGGGCCAACTCCAGCGCCTGCGACTTCATCAGCCCGACGACGCCGTGCTTGGCGGCGACGTACGGCGACAGGTTCTGCATCCCCTTGATCGCCATGGTCGAACTGGTGAAGATCAGCGATCCGCCGGTTCCCTGGCGCTCGAGGATCGGGATCGCGGCGCCGCACATCCTTCGTCGAGCGCACGCTTCAGGGCGTCGTAGTCACGCCCGTCGACCTGAGCGGTGACGACGTTGCGGCCCAGCGCCTTCACGCCCCGCTCGGTCTCTTCGAGGTCTCCTGGTGTCGACGGCGGGGCCCATTGGTCTCGACGGGTGCGGCGACGTCGACGGCGATGATGTCGGCTCCGTCCTGTGCCAGCCGAAGCGCTTCCGCCCGCCCCTGGCCGCGCGCCGCCCCCGTGACGAATGCGACACTTCCTTCGAGTCTCGGCATCTGATTGTCCCTTCTCTCGTTCTGCATGGGTTGTCGGTTGTTCAGTGCTTCGGCGGTGTCCCGAGAACCAGTCCGTAGGCACGACGGCTCAGGTCGCCGGACATGTCGACGGTGATGGATTTTTCCTGGGTGAACTCCGCGAGTGCGTCCGGGCCGAGCTCGCGACCGATCCCGCTCTGCTTGTAGCCACCGAACGGGAGGTGCTGAGACATGTTGCGCTAGTAGTTGATCCATACCGATCCGGCCTAGAGTCGGTCTGCGACGTCCAGTGCGCTCCGGTTGTCCCGGCTCCAGACTCCCACGGCCAGGCCGTATTCGGTGTCGTTCGCGATCTTGACGGCCTCGTCCACCGAGTCGTAGGCGATAATCGACAGCACCGGTCCGAAGTCCGAGTTCCAGCAGTACGCGCTTGATCGTGTCGGCCGCATTCGCCATCACCCGGCGGCGGGTGGCGGTCGATCAGGTGAAGGACACGAGCCGCACATCGAGATGCTTGACGAGGTGCTCACCGACAGTCGGACCGTCGCCGACGACGACGTCGAGCACCCCGTCGGGCAGGCCCGCGTCGCGCAGAATCGCCGCCAGTTCGAGGGCGAAACTCGGTGTCTTCTCGTCGACTATCAGCACGACGCTGTTGCCGGCGGTGTCCGGCGAAGTAGCTTCTCGGCCACCGAGAGGCAAAGAGTGAGGCTGGTCTCAATGTACTGCCGCTGCGATCCAGTTCATAAAATCGATTATGTGTGATACACAATTATCGCGCGGCTGTTCCGGACGAACGACCTCGCCGGACAGCCGGTCTCGCACGCGATGTGCAGCTTGCGGCAAGTGCGGATCCGCACACGATCAGATTGGAACCCGACATGTCACCAACGGCACCATCGACGGCGGCTGAATCGCCACAGCGCGCGCGCAGCCGATCCGAATCTCGTCGTAGGGCATGGGGGTTGACCGGACTCCTGGTCACCCTGTACGTCCTCAGCTCGGCCGACAAAGCCGTCTTCGGCTTGATCACGGTGCCGCTCCGGGAGGAGTTGCACCTGTCGGCAACCCAGATCGGCATGACCGGCAGCATCTTCTTTCTCGCCTACTCGCTCGGCGGGTTTCTCGCCGGACCGCTGAACCGGATGCTGACCCTCAAGTGGGCGATCGCGCTCATCGCGATCCTGTGGAGCGTGGTGCTGCTGCCGTTGATCGTGTGGGCCACGTTCGTCGCGCTCCTGATCAGCCGCACGCTGCTGGGAATGGCGGAGGGGCCGGCTTCGGCCCTGCAGCACACGGCCGCGTACTCGTGGCACGCCCCGGCCAAGCGCGGGCTACCGGGCGCAATGATCACCTCGGGCACGACCATCGCAAAGATCGTCGTCGTCCCCGCGCTGGCATTCGTCATGCACGCCTACGGCTGGCGGGCCACCGTCCTGGTCCTCGCCGCGGCATCCGCGCTGTGGGTCGCTCCGTGGCTGCTCACGTGGCGTCCCGGCCCGTACCTCGGCGTGGGCAAGCCCGGTGCGGATCAGGGCACCGCCGAACCCGCGGTGCCGTGGCGCCGCATCGTGTTGTCGCGCACGTTCCTCGGTGGACTCCTCGCGGTGATTCCCGCGTACATGCTGATCAGCGTTGTCCTGCAGTGGCTTCCCTCGTACTTCGAGAAGGGGCTCGGATACTCGCAGCTCCAGTCCGGCTGGATGTTCGCGTTCCCGAGCTTCGTCGGTTTCGCGGCACTGATCGGCGGCTCGTTCCTCAGTGACCGTGCGGTGGCACGCGGCAGGTCGGTGCGCGCGGTCCGGGTCGTCGCTCCCGCGATCGGCATCATAATCGCCGGAGGCCTGTTGCTCGCGCTGCCGGCGATTCCGTCGCGCATGCTGACCGTCACCGCGATTTCCCTAGCCTACGGCCTGACCATCGCGGTGTTCCCGCTCTTCACGGCCACGATGTCGGAGATCTGCCCGCCCCGGCAATTGGCCGGGACCCTGGGGGCGTTCCTCGCGATGCAGTCGATCGGCGGCGTCGTCGGGCCGTTGGCCACCGGCATCATTTTGGACGCGGCCGCCACGCCGGTCGCGGGATACCAACTGGCGTTTCAGCTGATCGGCGCCGCCAGCGCGGTTCTGGCGCTGCTCGCCGTGGTGATTGCGGATCCGGCGAAGGACCGGAGCCGGAACCGGCAGGCCGTCAGCGTGGGTTGAGCCGAGACCGCCCGAGCCCCTGGGGATCCAGGAGCTCGGGTGGGTCTGATCGGCCGGTGTATCAGTTCTCGTCGGGGTGAGCGGCGAGGTTCTCCCGGAAGAACGGGGTCGCCTCCGCCACGGCGTGATCGACGTACTTCGGCACGTCGTAGAAGTCCATGTGGGCGCCGCCGTCGACGACCACCAGCTTCTTGGGGCTGCGCACCCGGCTGTGCAATTCGGTGGACATCCACAGCGAACCGGCTTCACTGCCCGCGACGATCAGCAGCGGTGCCGTGAACAGGTCCTCGACCAGGTTGAACGCGTCGAACGTGAAGATCCGCGAGATGCTCTTGGTGAACAGCTGCTTGTTCTTCGCGTTCGGGTGCTGCGCCCGCGGGGTGAGGTAGTAGTCGTGTGCCTCGACCAGGTCGCGCGGAGTGCTGTCGTCCGGCTGTTCCGGAACGTACGGGATGTACGCCGGGTCGGCGCCCTGCGCCTCGGCGGTCCGCTGCTGCGCGACTGCCTGCAGTGTGGGCACCGCGGCCGCGTCGGAATCGGTTCCGTACCAACCACGTCGGAACGAGGTGCCGATGTTCACGGCGCTGACGGTGGTGACAGCCTTGATCCGGTAGTCGGTCAGGGCCGCGTTCACGGCGTATCCGCCGCCGGCGCAGACACCGAGAACACCGATCCGCTCGGCATCCACGTAGCCCAGGCTCTGCAGGAAGTCGACGGCGGCGCGAACGTCCTCGACTCGCGCTGCCGGGTCCTCGAGGTGGTGGGGTTCGCCGCCGCTCTCACCCTGGAAGGAAGCGTCGTACGCCAGTGTCACGAAGCCTTCCTCGGCGAGCTTCGCGGCGTACAGACCTGCGGTCTGCTCCTTCACACCGCCGCCGGGGTGCACGGTGACGACGGCCGCGTAGCTGCTCTGCGGATCGAAGTTGTCGGGGAGAAACAGGTTGCCTGCCATGGCGATCGGGCCGTTGGGGAAGGTGATGCTGTCCATTGCTGTGTCTCTTTCTGATGGTGCGTGGTCAGAGGTTGGTGTCGTAGAACGGGATCAGGGCTGCGAGGGCGATCTTGACGGGCTCGGGCTGGTCGTACAGGTCGTAGTGCGAGAAGCCTTCGGCCACGACGAGTTGTTTCTTTTCGGAGCGGGCGCGGCGGTAGATCTCGAGGCCGTCGCGGTAGGAGCCGAACGCGCCGGGCTTGTCGCCGACGACGACGCACAGCGGTTGGGTGAGAAGCACTTCGGCGTGGGTGAAGGCGTCCCATCCGTATCCCGCGGCCCGTCGTGAGATCAGGCTGCGGGTGGCGCCGTTCGGCTTCTCCCCGCGGGACGTCTTGTAGTACTCGGTGGCCTCGGCCACGTCGAGTCCCATCCCGGCTGCCGCGTCCACCGTGGGCGGCAGCAGATTCTCGACGTTCGGTTCGGTGCCGCGGGCCTCTGCGGTGCGCTGCGCGGCGATCGCGTCCAGTGTGGCGATCGGGTCGTAGGCACTGAAGGCCTCGTGCAGCAGGTGACCGAAGTTGACGCCGACGACGCTGCCGACGACTTTGATGCGACGGTCGGTCTTCGCGGCGGCGATGGAGTATCCGCCGCCGCCGCAGATGCCGAGCACACCGATCCGGTCGGCGTCGACGTAGGGGACGGTGACGAGGTGGTCGACGACGTAGCTGAAGTCCTGGACTCGCTGCGCGGGGTCTTCGATGAATCGGGGTTCGCCCCCGCTGGCGCCCTGGTAGCTGGCGTCGAACGCGATCACGACGTAGCCGGCGTCGGAGAGGGCGGTGCCGTACACGTTGCCGGAGGTCTGCTCCTTGCAGCTGCCGATCGGGTGTGCGCTGATGATGGCCGGGTATTTCTTGGTCTGGTCGAATCCGGGCGGGAAGTATATGTCCGCCGCGATGTCCCAGTACGGGGTCTTGACGCTGACGGTCTCGATCCTGTCCGTGGCCATGAATTGATTTCCCTTCGTCGTCCGCCGGAGCCCGACGGTCTGAATGTCACTGCGTCGTGGACGCTGAATGTCACTGCGTCGTGGACGCTGAATGTCACTGCGTCGTGAACGATGTCCTCGACCCGCACTCATCACTCTGCTGCGATCCGCGGGGCCCTACCAGAGGCCGGTTATCGGGGGTACCGGCAGCCCCTCCCTTGGACCGTCGGAGGTCCCTAGGCTGCAGGTATGGAGATCGCCAAGGAGATCAAGGACTTCCTGACGACCCGTCGCGCACGCATCACGCCCGACCAGGTGGGCCTGCCCGCCGGCGGCCGACGTCGGGTCGCCGGGTTACGTCGCGAGGAGGTCGCACTGCTCGCCGGAGTGAGCGCAGAGTACTACGTGCAGATCGAACGCGGCGGCGTGTCGGGCGTGTCCGACGAGGTGCTGGACGCCATCGCGACGGCGCTGCGACTCGACGACGAGGAGACGAAGCATCTGTTCACCCTCGCCCGCGCCGCGGCCACGAAGCCCCGCAGGCGTAAGCCCGCCCGGGCGCGCGTCGAGATGCCGGAGCCGGTCCAGGCGCTCGTCGATGCGATGATCACCGCCCCCGCCGTCGTGCAGAACGGTCACCTCGACATCGTTGGCGCCAACGCGCTCGGTCGCGCGCTGTACGCCGACGTGTACGACCGCGTGGACGGCCCGCCCAACCTGGCCCGGTTCATCTTCCTCGATCGCCGCGCCGACGAGACGTTCCCCGACTGGAACAACGCGGCCGACGACGCCGTCGCGATGCTGCGGGTCGAGGCGGCGCGGTCGCCGTACTCGGCGGCGGTCACCGGTCTCGTCGGCGAGCTCGCCACCCGCAGCGACGAGTTCCGCACTCGCTGGGCGGCTCACGACATCAAGGCGCACCGGCGCGGAACGAAGCGGTTCCATCATCCGGCCGTCGGCGACCTGACGTTGCGTTTCGAGGCGCTCGAGGTGACCAGCGCGGCCGGTCTCACCCTGTACGGATTCACCGCGGCGGCGGGTTCCTCCTCCGAGGAGGCCCTCCGCCTGCTGTCCAGCTGGATCGCGACCGACAGCGCCGCACATCAGCATTCCTGAAGCGGGCAATTGTTTACCGTGAGTTCAGGTTTCGCTCGCAGACACGTCTCTGGTGAGGGCAACGGCCACCGCGAGGAGGATGAGGACCAGTGCGAGGACGACGGCGTAGGACGGCAGCCAGTACGCCGCGACGGAGGCCGATGCGAGCACGGCGGCGCCGACGGCGCGCGGCACCCAGCCGGTGTGGGTGGTGAGCCGGAAGTAGATCGCGTGCGAGAGCAGGTAGATCGCCGGACCCGCGAGCATCAGCACGCCGCCCAACCCCGCCCGGTCGTCGCCGGCGTGGGCGAGCACCAACTCGCTGCCCGCGGCGAACATGACGAGGCCGGTGACGACGCCGTAGATCACGTTGATCCCGATGTGCACGGATCGGATCGGGTTCTCGGTGGCGGCGATATGACTTTCCACGATCTGTTCGGCGCGCCCGAAGTAGACGGCCCACAGGCAGACGAGCGCGACGAAGCACCCCGCCGCCAGCGCCAGCGTCAGTGCGTCGGAATGATGGGCGGCAATCACGCGTCCCAGGGTCAGGACCGTCTCGCCCAGCAGGATGATGAGGAACAGTCGCATCCGCTCGAGCATGTGCTCGGCGTCGAACGGAAGTTGCTGCGTCTGTGTGCGTCCGCTCGGCAGCGGGTGCGCGCTCCAGGTGCCGACGAGGTCGACGAGCGCGGCCACCGCCCACAGCCACAGGCGCCATTCCGGGTCGAGTGCGGCGCCGGCCACCCAGAACGGCGCCGAGACCGCGAACCAGATCAGCACGTGCAGGAAATGCGTGCGGAGGCGGGGTGTCGGGGCGGTGGCCGCCGCGTAGACGGCGGGGCCGATCAACGCCAGCAGCATGGGAACGACGAAGAGCCAAGGGCTTTCGTCGAACGCGTGTCCGATGCCGGCGTTCATGAACAGGCCGAGGCCCATCACCGTGATCGTCACGGCGCGGGTGGCGGTGCGTTCGATGTCAAGGAGGGTGATCTCGAACGTGGTGAATGCCCAGACCCCGCACACCGCAACGAGCGCCACGAGGGTTTCGGCGGCGCCGTGCCAGGTCAGGTGGTCGACGAGATGGTGCGTGAGCTGACCGATCGCCAGCACGAACACGAGGTCGAAGAACAGCTCGAGCGGCGAAACCTCACGGTGGGTGCTGCGGGCTTGCCCGATCATCATGGATTCCTCCTCGGCGCCCAGAATCCTATCCGGCGGCGTCGAGGCGGACGGTCGTTTCGGCGGCGGTGTCGGCGACCCCACCTTGACATCCATCGAATGGTGGATAATGTATTATATTGTTACTCGCGACACATGGAGGCATGCCCATGCAGCACAAGCCGCTCGACGGGATCCGCATCCTGGAGATCGGGGGGTACATCGCCCTTCCGTTCGCCACGTCGATCCTGTGCGCGCTCGGCGCAGAGGTCGTGAAGGTGGAGAAGCCCGTCGTCGGGGAGGACTTCCGCCGCCACCAGAACGACGGCAGCCCCTACTTCCGCCAGTACAACACCGGAAAGCGGAGCCTGTCGATCGACCTGAAGCGGCCCGAAGGCGTTGCGCTGGTCAAGGCCCTCGTACCGCAATTCGACGTGGTCCTCGAGAACCTGCGGCCCGGCAAGTTGGCGGCGCTGGGCCTCGGGCCCGACGAGTGCCGCGCACTGCGATCCGACCTCGTCTACGGGTCGGTGACCGGGTTCGGCTCCGGAGGCCCGCTGGCCAGCCGCCCCGCCTACGACACGATCGGGCATGCGTTCGGCGGTCTCTACTCCCTGTTCGGCGACGACGCCCGGCCACAGCTGGCCGGCGGGCTGAGTGCGGACCTGATCACCGGTCTGAGTACGGCCACGGGCGTCCTCGCGGCGCTGGTCGGACGGCTGCGTACCGGCTCGCCGCAACACGTGGAGACGTCGATCATGGAGGCCGTCAGCGTGCTGGCGACCGACGGGATCACGCAGTCCTTCGAACTGGGATACGACCCGAGCAGGCAGAGCAGGCACCCGCAGGCGCAGAACTTCTGCGTCAAGACCGTCTCCGGGGAGTACCTGGCGGTCCACCTGTCGTCCTCGCAGAAATTCTGGCGCTCGCTGTGCACGGCGATGAACCGGATGGATCTCACCGAGGATCCCCGCTTCGCCGAGTACCGCCCCCGGGAGTCGAACTACCACGAACTGGCCAAGATCGTCGAAGCCGAATTCGAGCAGCAGTCGCTGCAGCATTGGGAGGACGCCCTCTCCGCTGCGGACGTGCCGTTCGCCCCGGTGCTGTCGATGACCGGATTCGTCGAGCACGAGCAGGTGGAATGGCTCGAACTGGTCGAACGGCAGCAGGACGGGCTGGCGCTGATCCGGCCGCCGTGGCGGTTCGCGGGCGAACGCCCCGATCGAGCGGGCACCGCGCCGCGGGTCGGCGCCGACAGCCGCGACGTCGCCTCGGAGGTGTACTCCGCCGAGCAGATCGACGATCTGGTGCAGGCGGACGTTCTGTTCGTCGAACCCTCAGTCTGATCGCGCCCGACGCACACATATTCCGTAGGCGCACATATTCCGTATTCGAACGACGATGGGTGAGCAATCGATGTCTGCCGATGTATCGACCGAGGGGATCGTGATGGGTCCGGTCGACGACGAGTCCGCAGTGCTGGAGAACCTGCTGGCGACACGGTGGAGTTGCCGCGCGTTCGAGCCGCGCGACGTTCCGCGACCGCTCATCGAGCGCATGTTCACGCTGGCGCAGCGGTCCGCGTCGTGGTGCAACACGCAGCCCTGGCAGGTCATCGTGACCAGCGGTGCGGGAACCGGGCGATTCCGCGACGGTCTCGCGGAGTACGCGCAGCAGCACAGTGCCGCGTTCGAAATCGATCCGCCCGCGGAGTACCGCGACGTCTATCGAGACCGGCGCCGGGCGAGCGGATGGCAGCTGTATCAGGCCGTGGGCGTCGAACGCGGTGACCGCGCCGCGTCCGCGCGCCAGTCGTTCGAGAACTTCCGCCTGTTCGGCGCTCCGCACGTCGCGATCATCACGACCGATGCCGAGCAGGGCGTGTACGGCGCGGTGGATTCCGGGCTGTACCTCGGCACCCTCCTGCTGGCGGCGCGGAGCCTGGGGATCGCCACGATCCCGCAGGCCGCCCTGGCGAGCCAGTCTCCCTTCATCCGTGAGCATTTCGGCATCGCGGACGACCGCAAGATTCTGGTGGGGATCTCCTTCGGCTACGCCGACCTCGACCACCCGGCGAACAGCTACCGGACCGCACGCGCGACGCTCGACGAGGTCGTCAGCTGGCAGGACCGGTAGCGTCGGAGACCCCGCCTATTCGGTTGCCGTGGAGGGTGTATCGGTCGGGGTGTGATCGGTCGCGGCCACGATCGCGAGCAGGCGCAGGGCCTGCTCGGACGGTGACTGCGGTTCCGCGGTGTACCCGACGAGGGACAATCCGCCCGCACCCGTGATGTCGAAGACGTTGTAGGTCAGCGACAGGTCACCGACGTCCGGATGCCGGAACTGTTTGGCACCGTGCCGATGGGCTTTCACGTTGTGGGCGGCCCAGCGGGTGCGGAATTCCTAGCTCCGCGTGGCGAGTTCGCCGACGAGTCCGGTGACGACCGTCGACTGGGGTGAGTGTGCGGCCTCCACCCGCAGCAGGGTCACGGCGTCGTCCGCCGCGGTGCTCCATTCCGGGAACACGTCGTCGGCGTGCGGGTCGAAGAAGATGAACCGGACGAGGTTCGGGCCAACTGCGCGACCTCTTCACGCCGCAGGCCCGGCACCCGGCGCCGGGAAGGGTCAGGGTGTCAGCGGCAGGAGCAGGGAGGCGACGACGTCGTCCACCTTGTCGAGGTACAGCACGTCGTGAATCATCGTGTCGACCACCTGCTCGTCCAGCGGATGCACCGAGTACGGCACGCACTTGCGGAACTTGTCGACGAAGTCCTGCTCGCTGAACGGGTTGTTCGGGTGCCCCTTGACGTAGACGTGTTCGGTGGTGATCGTGCGGCCGTCGCCCAGCGTGGTCGTGAGCCGTGCACCCCAGTCCGACACCGACGGGTCCTCGGCGGCGGAGATCCTGGACATCAGCTCTCGGACGTCCTCACGTTGCCGTGCCTCGTCCGTGTACGACTGCACGAAGACGCTCTTGTCGATCGCGGCGGTCGCGACGGCGTACGGGAGGCTGAACTGACATTCGGGGACCGTCCGCGGGTGCCACTTCACGTCGGTCGGTTCGCACACGGCGCGCCAGCCGGACGTGGAGACGTCGATGTGGACGGTGGCGATGTCGTCGGGGCCGAAATCGTGGGTGCGCATCTGATCCAGGATGCCGTCGATGGAGGAGTGCGAGAAGTAGCAGGCGCTGTACCCCTTGGTGGTGATGTTCGTCGTCTCCCAGCGCTCACCCAGATCCCGGGTGAGCAGCGCGGGGTCCGTCTCCCAGCGGGCCGTGCGCAGGTATCCGTTGGGGCCGGTCAGCACTTCCCGGCGGGGGCCGGTGATGCCCTTCTCCGCGAGGAGGCAGGCGGTGATCGCCGATTGGCAGACGAGGCCGTGGTGCACCCGGACCATCAGGGTGGGCGGTGCGTAGATCGCCATCGTGTGCGGCTGCGTCATCGTGCGGGCGATGCCCTGGGCATTCTCGAGCAGGTCCTGGGAGAAGCCGAGGAGTTTACCGACGGCCGCGACAGCACCGAAGATGTAGTGGCCGCCGCAATCGTGGGACTTCACGGCGGTACTGATGACCTTGTAGGCCGAGCCCACGCGGATCAGCGTCTCCTGCCCGACGACCAGTGCCGTCAGGAATTCCTTCCCGGTGACGTCCGGCCGCAGCCCGGTGGCTGCCAGCAGGCTGGCCACGATGTATTCGCTGATGTGCCCTGCTTCTTCGTGAAGATCGCCGCAGTCCATCGCGCGGGGCATCGGGCCGATCGCCAGTGCCGCCTCGGCGGCGGGGACGTGGCCACCGTAGAAGGGCAGGACCGACTGCGGTGCGCCGCCCTTGTCCTTGACCAGATCCACGATCGCCGGAATCCCATCCATCCCGGAGCCGCCGATCATCACGGCCATGCAGTCCAGCAGGGTGTGCTTGGCATGCCGGACGACCTCGGCCGGGAGATCGTCGTAGTCGGTCTGCACCGCCATCCGGCACAGGGTGCTCATCGGATCTTCCGAGTTCTGGATCGCGAACTTCGTCATGTCGTCCCTCTTCCGCGTCGAGATATCGCTGTCGGCAACGCAAGTCGGCGTTCCGCTTCATGTCAGAAGGTCGCGTATGTCCCGGCTCGGGGATAGGGGGATTCTCGCCTACCGAGAAGGCGAGTCCGGTCAGGGCACCTCGGTCGCGTGCCGGATCTGCTGCTTCAGCAGCGTCAACCGTGGGCCGTCGGCGGTGCGTGTTGCGCGGGAGATGCCGAGAGCGGTGGCGTGCAACGCGGGCAGCAGGGTCGACGGCGCATCGGCGCCGAACGCGGTGGTGACCGACAGCGCGCCGATCGCGGTGCCGTCGTCGGCGAGGATCGGCACGGCGACCGCCGTCGAGTCGGGGGAGATCCAGCGGCGGGCGACGACGTAACCGGTGCGCCGGGTCTCGTTCACGATCCGCAGTAGTTCGGTCCGGTCGACGACGGTGTGCTCGGTGAACCGGGTGATCTTGCCGGTCGCCAGGATGTGCTCCCGCACCTCCGGCGGAGAGAACGCCACCAGCGCGATCCCCGGGGACGACGCCAGCGCGGGAAGCCGCACCCCCGGCTGAGTCACGTTGGTGACACCCGGTTGCCGCGTCGTCAGCGTTTCCAGGTTGAGGACGTCGTTGCGGTCGAGTACCGACAGCAGCGTGGGGGCCTGCACCGCCGACCGCAGGTCCTCCATGTACGGCAGGGCGACCTCCCGGAGCGTGAGGGCGCTCGACGACCGGGCCACCACCTCCCACAGTCGGGTGCCGATGCGAAGCCTGCGGTCGGGGTCGCGTTCGAGGAATCCCACGTCGACGAGTTCGGCCACGATCCGATGCGCCGACGGCATCGGGATCGCGGTCCTGCGCGCGATCTCCGACGCCGTCAGGGCGCCGCCCGCCCCCTTGAACGCCTCGAGCACCTCGACGACCCGCTCGATCATCGATTCACCGCGAGTGGGCATCGAAACTCCTGGGGCATCGAGCGTGTCTCGAGCGACTCGGGGCAGTCCCGACCCTCGTCCTGCGCAGATTGTCACGCGCCATTCGGCGGCACCAAGATGAGCGGCTACGGCGCTCGAAGTAATGGGGCCTTTTCGTCGGCCGGGTGCGCCGGGCTGTCGTGAACAGCTGAATGGTGCGAGAAAGTGGGCGATCAGCCCGCGTTGGCCTCGGCGTCGGTGTCCCACAGCCCGCGCTGCTCGAGTTCGTCGATCAGGTGATCCGCGCCGTCCAGGATGTGCGACTCCATGATCGTCTTCGCCCGCTTGCCTGCGTGCTTCTTCAACGCATCGAGCAGGAGGGGGTGTTCCTCCTGGGTCGTGGTGACGTGACCCTCGATGGTGGCGTAGAAGCGGTTCGGAAGATTCGTGACGACGGAACCGAGGAGGCGGGCGAGGCGCGGTGAGTCCGCGATCAGGTTGATCTTTCGGTGGAACGCGTGCCCGAGGGAGGAAATTCGCTCCGTGTCGCCCTGTGCGATGGCGTCCTCGTGCTCCTTCAGGATTCCCTCGAGTTCGGCGATCTGCTGGGGCGTGATGTTCTTGGCGGCCCGTGCGGCCAGTTCGGCGGCCAGCTGAGCCTGGGCCCAGAACAGATCACGCACGTCCTGCTTCGTGAACGGGGCCACGACGAAGCCGCGCCGGGGGACCATTTCCACGAAGCCTTCGCTCCGAAGGGCGAGGAGTCCTTCGCGGACGGGTGTCGTGCTGACTCCGACGGCTTCGGCGATCCGCTCGATGCGGAGGAAGTCGCCGGCACGCACCTCGCCGGAGATGATCATCTCGCGGACGTACGTGGCAACTTCCTCGGGCAGTTGCTGTCGTCTTGACCTGTCATTCAGGGGCATCGTCGGTCGCACCTTCCCGGATTCGAAAGACTCGACATAATGTACCATCCGCGCCCGCGTGGTCGACCGCAGCCCGGAGCCGCGGCCGGAGATTGCCGATTCCCGGGCGTGAAAGCGCTCGTACTTCCCGCCGCAATCTCGCGAGTCGAGTCGATCACAATTCGAAGTCGACATAATCCACGACACATCATATATTGCTCCGAGTGTGATCTGTGTCGCACCGACTGTCGGTGCGACGAGCGAGAGGGACCTGATGAGCACAACGAAGGATTGGGCGTCGCGCGTGGGAATGCGCCCGTATCAGATTGCATCCGTGGTCTTCTGCATGTTCCTGAACATGCTGGACGGATACGACGTCCTCGTGATGGGTTTCGCGATGCCGCACCTGCCGGAGGGCTTCGCGACCAATCCGGAGAAGGGCTACCTGATCAGTGCCGCCCTCGCCGGGATGGCGGTCGGCGCGATCGGCCTCGCCCGCTTCGCCGACGTCATCGGCAGGCGGCGCATCCTGCTGGTCGGCCTCGCGGCCAACACCCTGGGCCTGACTGCGTCGGCGCTCTCGAACGGTTTCGCGATGCTCCTGGCGACCCGCTTCGTCACCGGCATCGCGATCGGCACGATCAGCGTCGTCATCATCGTCCTGTGCCAGGAGGTCGTCCCGGCCAATCGGCGAAGTGTGGCGCTCGGCCTGGTCATGGTCGGCTATCCGCTCGGCACGACGCTCGCGGGTTTCGCGGGCGCCGGACTCGTGGCACTGGCAGGCGGGGCGTGGCAGGGCATGTTCTGGATCGGCGCCGCGCTGGGCGTCGTATCGTTCGTGGTGACCGCTGCGTTCCTCCGCGAATCGGACGACTTCCTGGCCCGCAAGGGAACGACGACGGAAGCTGATCGGGCGATCCCCGCGCCGCAGAGCGAGGTCCGTCTGCTCGGCCGGGAACTGCGATCGCGCACAGTCCTCCTGACATTCGGATACTCGATGCTCACCGCCGGGTACTACTTCGTCGGCACCTGGACGCCGCAACTGATCAAGGACGCCAGTGGTGACGCGGGGAGCGGTGCGCTGGCCGGCATCATGATCAGCTTCGGTGCGGTGGTCGGAGGATGCCTGTTCGGCGCGTTCGGGTTGCGGTTCCCCGGCGCGCAGATCGCGGTGATCACGTCGGCCGTGTCCGCCGTGGCAATTGCCGGGTTCGCACTCACGCTGCAGGGACCGTTCGCACTGGCCATGGCCGGACTTCTCGGCGGAGGCACCTTCGCGGCCATGTCCGGGTTCACCTCCACGTCGACGGCGGCGTACCCGGTGCTCGCGCGCGCCAAGGGCTACGGAGCGATGATGGGTGTGGCCCGCGGAGGTGCGATTCTGTCGCCGATCGTCGCCGGGTACGCGCTCAGCGTCATGACTCCGCGGGCGATGTACCTCGCGGTCATCGTGCCTCTCGTGCTCGCGGCCGTCGCGGCGATCGCTCTCACCCGCATCACCCGAGACCAGGTCGTCGGCGAGTCGAGCCGGACGGCCCCGGCGCTCGCCACGACCGAGTAGGCGCGGGACGAGGAAGGGCCGCTCGGGAGTTCCCGGGCGGCCCTTCTTTGTGTGCGGGTGGTCAGTCGAACAGGATGACGCCGCGGATGTTCTTGCCGTCCTTCAGGTCCCGGTAGCCCTGGTTGATGTCGTCGAGCCGGTAGGTGCGCGTGATCATGTCGTCGAGGTTGAGCTGTCCGGCCCTGTACATGTTCAGCAGCCGGTTCACGTCCCACGTGCCGTTCGTCGAGCCGAAGACGCAGCCCTGCAGACGCTTCTGCGAGAGGGTGAGGTCGGCGACCGGAATCGGGAGACCGATCCGGGAATGCTCACCGACCGCGGTGACGACGACGGTGCCCGCCTTGCGCACCGAGGTGAGTGCCTGGGCGACGTGCTCGGGTTCGAGCACACCGACGGTGATGACGAGGGCGTCCGCGCCCTGACCGTTGGTGTACTGCTTTGCGAGTTCGGCTCCCTCCTCGATGGTCGCGACGGCGTGGGTGGTCAATCACGACATCGACGACTGGAACCGCCTCCGCGCCAACGGACGGCAGGTCGTCTAGGTCCCGGACCTCGTGGTCGCTAGACTCGGGTGATGGACATCCGGGACGCCGAATACCTGGTTGCCGTTGCCGATCACGGCAGCGTCACCGAGGCTGCGCGGGCGCTGTTCATCGCGCAGCCGTCGCTGTCGCAGGCGATCCGCACTCTCGAACGCGATCTCGGTGTCGAACTGTTCGATCGCGGGGGACGGAAACTGCGGATCACCCCGGCAGGCGCGTCGTTCGCGCACGCGGCGCGCCAGGTGCTCGCGGATGTCGAGCGGGCGCGGGCCGTCGTGCACGACGTCGCCGAACTACGGTCCGGAACGCTCACGATCGCGGTTCTCAATTCGCTTGCCGCCGATCCGCTTCCCCGTCTCGTCGGCCGGTTCCACCGGCAGTTCCCGAGGGTGGTCCTGTCCACGGTGTCGGCGGACGGTCCCGACGGCGTCGGCCGCGCGGTCCGGTCGGGGGAGTGCGACCTCGGGCTCACCGAACTGCTCGTCGACCAGCAGGGCCTCGAGTTCCGGACAGTGGGCGACCAGGAGATCGTGCTCGCACTGCACGCCGATCTGGCGATCGAACTCCCCGATCCGGTGCCCGTCGGCCTGCTCGCCGACATTCCGATGATCGTCGAGATCGGTTCGCGCCCAAGACTGCCGGTGAACAACATCGCCGTCGAATGTGCGCATCGCCAGTCGATGTGGGAACTGGTGGTCCAGGGGGCGGGGGCGACCCTGCTCCCGCGGCGCGTCGCCGAGCAGGAACTGCCGGGTGTCGTGGTCCGCTCGCTCGCGCCGCCCGAGGTGCGTACCGTCGGGTTCGTCCATCGGCCGGATCCGCTTCCGCCTGCAGCGGCGGCGTTCATCACTGCGCTCGACGAGACTCACGGCGCAAGCGTGCCGAGGAACGCGCGTCCGGCGGGCGACAGTCTGGCCTCGTCGTAGATCACCCCGTACGGGACGGTGATCGGCGGGTCGAGAGGGCAGATCCGTGCGCCGCCGCCGGCGGCCCGCTCCGCAAGGGTGCGTTCCATGAACGACATTCCCACACCTTCGACGACGAACGCGCCGACGGCTTCCCGCTGCTCGACGACGGCCGACAGCGTCGTCCGGCTCCCCGCGGCCTGCAGCGCCTTCTCGATGACGGTCCGCGAAGACGATTCCTTGGGTAACCCCACCACGGGAATGTCCGGAAGATCACCGAGCGGGAACGGATCTCGCCACACGATCTCGGCGTCGTGCGGAACCACCAGCCAGTATTCGTGGATTCCGAGGACGCGCGTCGTCAATCCCGGTGCGGAAAAAGGGAAATGACTGAAGGCGATCTCGCAGTGCCCGTCCCGGATCAGCGACGCGACGACGTCGACGGGACGCAGGTCGGCGAGCCGGACGACGACACCCGGATACTGCTTGCGGAAGGACCCGATCAGTTCCGTGACAGGGCCTTCCGCGACGTGCGCCGACGCGCAGATGTCGAGGCGGCCGCGCGGCAGACCCGAGACGTCGACGAGCGAACTCTCGGCGGCCACCAGGTCGCGCACGATCTGCCGGGCAGGGCCGACGAACGCCTTTCCCGCCGCGCTCAGCACCAGGCCGCGGCCGACGCGATGGAACAGGTCGACACCGAGGTCACGCTCGAGATTGCGCAGCCCCTTCGACAACGACGGCTTCGTGACGCCCAGGGCCTCGGCCGCGAGCGCAAGGCCGTCGTTGTCGACGGTGGCGAGAAAGTACTCCACGTGACGCGACTCCACCAGTGAAGACTACTGCGCGGAGACGCGCCGGTTGTCAGATGTGACGTCCGCCGGTGACTTCGAGGACGGTGCCCGTCATGTAGCTGGACAGGTCGGACGCGAGGAACAGTGCAACGTTCGCGATCTCCTCGGGCTCGGCGCCGCGGCCCATCGGGACCTCCTTGAGCTTCGCCTCGATGATGTCGGCGCGCAGGGCCCGGATCATGTCGGTGTTCACTACGCCGGGCTGGATCGCGTTGACCCGGACCCCGAGGTGAGCGACCTCCTTCGCGGCGGCCTTGGTCAGGCCCACCATGCCGGCCTTCGCGGCGCTGTAGTTGGTCTGCCCGACCATCCCGACCTTGCCCGAGATCGACGAGATGTTCACGATGGAGCCCTTGCCCGCCTCACGCATCGCGATCGACGCGATCTGGGTGCCCAGCCACGCGCCCTGCAGGTGCACGTCGATGACGGAGCGGAAATCGGCGAGCGACATCTTGCGCAGCGTCGCGTCGCGGGTGATGCCGGCGTTGTTGACCCACACGTCCATCGCGCCGAAACTGTCGAGCGCCGTCTTGCCCAGGTTCTGCATCTGCTCCGGATCGGTCACGTCACAGGCCACGGCGACGGCCTGGAAGCCGTCGGCCTCGAGCTTGGCGGCGGCGCCCTTCACGTTCTCGGCGTGCATGTCGCCGAGGACGACCGATGCGCCCTCGCTCGCGAACTTCCTGGCCATCTCGAAACCGATGCCCTGGGCAGCGCCCGTGACGACGGCGACCCGTCCCTCGAGAAGTGTCATGTGTGTGTTCCTTCCTCAGTTGTACGAACGTCTTCGGCGTGCGGGTTCAGGCGGTCGCGCAGCGCGGACCGCAGGACCGCACCCCGCGGGGACAGGGGCAACTCGTCGACGAACACCACTTCCCGCACCTTCTTGTACGGCGGCACCGCGGCCGCCACGAACTCGATCAGTTCCTCGGCGGTCGGCTGCGCCGCGGTGTCCGCCACCACGAACGCGACCGGCATCTCCCCGACCCCGGGGACGGAGCGGCCGACCACGACGGCGTCGAGGACGCCCCGCCGTGACAGCAGCAACTGTTCGAGTTCCTGCGGATCGACGGTGTAGCCCTTGTAGAGGAGTGCATCCTCGGGTCTGCCAACCATGTCGAATATCGAATTCCATCTCGCCGGGAGTTTGTTTGTTCGCGAATATGCCCGAAATGAAATCCGGGCGGTCGACATCTATTCAAGTGCCTCGGACGGCCGTGGTCAAAGACGCTGAGGGAAACCGACAGTTGCCTTCTTCCTATGGGTCATAAATAGCCTCTGTGCTGCGAGTTCTCGTTCGGAGGGCGCGCTTGACAGCGCGGCCCGGTTGCTGGATATTCACCTCATGGCTGAACGTGAAGTGAGTGACGAAGACTTCAAGGACATTCTCGCGCAGACGAGGACCTTTATTCAGAAGGAAGTAATTCCCAGGGAAAATGAAATCGCGGAAAAGGATCTGATTCCGGACGACATTCGCCGCAAGGCGGCGGAGATGGGTCTGTTCGGGTACGCCATCCCGCAGCAGTGGGGCGGGCTCGGACTCGACCTCACGCAGGACGTCGAAATGGCGATGGAGTTCGGGTACACGAGCCTGGCGTTGCGGTCGATGTTCGGCACCAACAACGGGATCGCCGGCCAGGTGCTGGTGAACTTCGGTACGGACGAGCAGAAGTCGGAATGGCTCGAGCGCATCGCGTCCGGCGACGTGGTCGCCTCGTTCGCGCTGACCGAGCCGGAGGCCGGATCGAACCCGGCGGGCCTGACCACGCGCGCCGTCCTGAAGGACGGCAAGTGGACGATCAACGGCACCAAGCGGTTCATCACCAACGCGCCGCTGGCCGATCTGTTCGTCGTGTTCGCGCGCACCCGTCCCGCCGACGAGACCGGCACCGGCATCGCGGTGTTCCTGGTCCCCGCCGACACCGCCGGTGTGGTGGTCGGGCCGAAGGACAAGAAGATGGGCCAGGAGGGTGCCTGGACGTCCGAGGTGGCGTTCGACGACGTCGTCGTCGGCGAATCCGCGCTGGTCGGCGGCAGTGAGGAAGCCGGCTACCGCGCCGCCATGACGTCCCTCGCCCGCGGTCGCGTCCACATCGCGGCGCTCTCGGTGGGCAGCGCCCAGCGTGCGCTCGACGAGTCCGTCGCGTTCGCGGCGGTCACGAAGCAGGGCGGCACCCCGATCGGCGATTTCCAGCTGGTGCAGGCCATGCTCGCCGACCAGCAGGTGGGTGTGTCCACGGGCCGCGCGCTGGTCCGGGACGCGGCGCAGAAGTACGTCAGCGGCGAGGACCGCCGGATCTCCCCGTCCGTCGCGAAGCTGTACTGCACGGAGATGGTCGGTAAGGTCGCCGATCTGGCGGTGCAGGTCCACGGCGGAACCGGCTACATGAGAGACGTTCCGGTGGAACGGATCTACCGTGAGGTCCGGCTGCTGCGCCTGTACGAGGGCACCAGCGAGATCCAGCGCCTGATCATCGGCGGCGGCCTCGTCCGCGAAGCCAAGAAAGCGCTCTGACCCATGTACGACGCAGTGATCTGTGAACCCGTCCGCACCCCCGTCGGGGGATTCGGCGGCATGTACCGCGACGTCCCCGTCACCACCCTCGCGTCGACGGTGCTGAAGGGCCTGATCGAGCGGACGTCGCTGACGTCCGAGGACATCGACGACGTCATCTTCGGTCAGGGCTACGCCAACGGCGAGGCGGCGGCCATCGGCCGGATCGCTGCGCTCGACGCCGGTCTCGACGTCACCGTGCCCGGCATCCAGCTCGACCGCCGATGCGGCTCCGGGCTCCAGGCCGTGATCTACGCGGCCATGCAGGTGCAGACCGGGATGAGCGACCTGGTGATCGCGGGCGGCGCCGAGTCGATGAGCCAGACCGAGTTCTACAGCACCGGGATGCGCTGGGGCGTCAAGGGCGCGTCGGTGGAGTTCCATGATCGACTCGCCAAGCCTCGCACCAACTCCGGCGGTGTGAACTTCCCCGTCGAGGGCGGCATGATCGAAACCGCGGAGAACCTCCGCCGCGAGTACTCGATCACCCGCGAGGAGCAGGACGCGTACGCCGCCGAATCCCACGCCCGTGCGATCCGCGCGCAGGACGGTGGTCTGTTCGACGCCGAGACGATCCCGGTGACGGTGCCCGGCAAGCGCGGCAAGGACCCCGTCGTCCACACCACCGACGAGCACCCGCGCCGCGACGTCACCGTCGAATCGCTGTCGGCGCTGCGGGCCATCCGGTCGCGCGTCGACCCGGAGGCGACCGTCACCGCCGGCAACGCGTGCGGCCAGAACGACGCCGCCGCAGCCGCGATCGTCACCACCCCCGAGAACGCCGAACGTCTCGGACTGCGCCCGTTCGCCCGGCTCGTCAGCTGGGGCGTCGCCGGCGTCGAGCCGAACCGGATGGGCATCGGCCCGGTCCCGGCCGTCGACAAGGCGCTCACCCGGGCGAAGCTCACGCTGAATCACATCGATCTCCTCGAGATCAACGAGGCGTTCGCGGCGCAGGTGCTGGCGTGTGCGCGGGAGTGGAAGTTCGACGAGTCCGACATGCGAGACCGGTTCAACGTCAACGGATCCGGTATCTCGCTCGGTCACCCCGTCGGCGCCACCGGTGGCCGCATCCTGGCCAACCTGGTTCGCGAACTCGACCGTCGCCAGGCCCGCTACGGCATCGAGACGATGTGTATCGGCGGCGGCCAGGGTATCGCAGCCGTATTCGAGAACGTGAACATCTGACCGTCCCCACCCTGCCCGGTACCGGGCCGACCCGAAGAGAGCTCATGCGCGTATTTCAGAACATCGACGACGTCGAAGCCGCAGTCGGTGAACATCTCGGCCACAGTGACTGGTTCGAGATCACGCAGGACCGCGTGAACGTGTTCGCCGACGCCACCGGCGATCACCAGTGGATCCACGTCGACCCCGAGCGGGCCGCCGAGGGCCCGTTCGGCGCCCCCATCGCCCACGGCTATCTCACGCTGTCGTTGCTGCCGAAGCTCGGGGCCGACCTGATGCGGGTCGAGGGCACCAAGTTGACGATCAACTACGGCCTCAACAAGGTTCGCTTCCCGAAGCCCGTGAAGGTGGGAGCGTCGATCCGGGTCGGCGGCGAGATCGCGGCGTTCGAGCACACCAAGCAGGGCGCGCAGGTCGTCGTCAAATACACCATCGAGATCAAGGGCGAGGACAAGCCGGCGTGCGTCGCCGAGACCGTCCGCGTCCTGGTCGCCTGAAACGAGGAACAACATGCGAAGAGCAGCACTGGTCGCCCCCGTCCGCACCGCCGTCGGCCGCTTCGGCGGCGGACTGCGCGACGTACCCGCCGAGAGCCTCGCGGCGGCCGTCATCAAGGAGACCGTCGCACGGTCGGGCATCGACCCCGAACTCATCGAGGACGTCGCGATGGGGCAGTCGTACGCCAACTCCGAGGCCCCGTGCATCGGACGGTGGGCCGCACTCGAAGCGGGACTGCCGATCTCCGTCGCCGGACTGCAGACCGACCGCCGCTGCGGCACCGGACTGCAGGCCCTCGTGACCGCGTCGATGATGGTGCAGACCGGCGCCGCGGACGTCGTCCTCGCCGGCGGTGTCGAGTCGATGAGCAACATCGAGCACTACACCACCGGGGCCCGCTGGGGCACCCGCGCCGGATCGCTGAACCTCTACGACCGCCTGGACCGCGGCCGGGAGCGCTCCCAGCCGGAATGGCGATTCGGGAAGATCAGCGGAATGATCGAGACCGCCGAGAACGTCGCGACACGGTGCGGAATCGGCCGCGAGGAGTCCGACGCGTTCGCCGCCGACAGTCACGCCAAGGCCCACGCCGCGTGGGAGGCAGGCAAGTTCGACGACGAGGTGATCGAAGTGAAGATCACCGACCGCAAGGGCAACGTCTCCGTGGTGGCGCGTGACGAGGGCATCCGCCCCGACACCACCGCCGAATCGCTGGCGCGGCTGCGCAGTGTCGTCAAGGACGGTGTCGTCACCGCGGGCAATGCGAGTCAGCAGAACGACGCGGCGTCGTCGATGCTCGTCGTCGCCGAGGACAAACTCGACGAACTCGGGCTCGAGCCGATGGGTTTCCTCACCGGGTGGGCCGCCGCCGGGTGCGAACCGGCACTGATGGGACTCGGCCCGGTCGCCGCCGCGTCGAAGCTGTTCCGCCGCACCGGTGCGAGTTTCGACGACTTCACGCTGATCGAGCTGAACGAGGCGTTCGCCTGTCAGGTGCTCGGGGTCCTGAAGGAGTGGGGTTTCGAAGACCGGGACCGCCTCAACGTCAACGGGTCCGGCATCTCGCTCGGGCACCCGATCGGCGCCACGGGCGCACGGATGACGACCACCGCGCTGCATGAGCTGAAGCGGCGTGGCGGCGGCAAGGCGCTCGTCACCATGTGCATCGGCGGTGGGCAGGGAATGGCCGCCGTCGTCGAGGGTGTCTAACCCCGGCTGAACCGGGCGTCCGCCGGCTCCGATGCCGGGGCCGGCGGACGCGACATCACGTTGTTGACGAGCAGCGCCGCGAAGACGACCGCGCAGCCGACGGCGCCGACGGCGAGAGCGGTCTTGATCCCACCCTCGGTGGGGTGCAGGTCCGGTGCCAGGTTCGCGGCGAGCACCGCGCCCGCGACCGCGCTGCCGAACGAGCCGCCGACGGTGCGCAGCACCTGGTTGAAGCTCACGGCACTGCCGAGTTCGGTGTCCGCGACACTGCGGGCGATCAGGGCAGGCATCGCCGCGTACGTCATACCCATTCCCAACCCGAACCCGAACATGCCGGTCAGGATTTCCCACAGTTCGTCGTGGGCGAACCAGAGGAGCACGCTCGAGGCCGTCACGAGGCCCGCGCCGGAGAGCAGCAGCGTCCGCATACGCACCCGCTGCGAGAGCACGCGCACGAGTCGGTTCGCGCTGAAACTCGCCACCGACAGCGGAAGCATCACGAATCCGGCCCAGAACAGCGGCAGCGCGATGCCGTATCCGGTGGAGGCGGGCGCCTGGGCGATGAGACTGCCGATCGAGAGTCCGATGTACATCGTGGCGCCGAGACCGATCGCGGTGCTGTTCGCGACCAGCACGTCGCCGTTGCGCAGCACCCGCAGGTTGATCAGCGGATTCGCGGTGCGCAGTTCCACGACGCACCACAGCGTCAGCAGTATCGCCGCCGCGGCGAAGAATCCGACGGTCCACGGCGAGGTCCATCCCCACCGCGAGCCCTCGCTGACGCCGACGAGCAGTGCCGCGAGACCCGTTCCCACCAGCAGCGCGCCGGGGACGTCGAGAGTGCAGCGAGGTGCCCGCTCGTCCGGTCCCGCGGGAATCACCCGCCAGACGACGACGATGGTGGTGATCAGGAACAGGGCCGCGAACCAGAAGGCGAAGCGGAACCCGAGAAGGTCGGCGAGGATGCCGGTCAGGGGGTAACCGAGCCCGAGGCCGGTGGTCACGGTCACCGACAGGCTCGAGATGCCGACGCGCGCCTGACTGTCGGGGAGATAGCGGCGGGCGAGCGCGATCGTCACCGGAACGATCCCGTACGTGAGTCCCTGCAGTGCGCGTCCGATCAGGAACACGGTGAAGTTGGGAGCGGACGCGGCGATGATCGAACCGATGAGGATCGTCGCCAGGGAGCACAGGAGCAGGCGCTTCTTGTGGGGTCCGTCGCTCAGCCGGCCCATGATCGGCGTGGCGATCGCCCCGACCAGGAGGTTGACGGTGAGCATCCACTGGCCCGTGCTCACCTCGACGTGCATGTCCTGCGAGATCGTGGGCACCAGCAGCATGCCGAGCGAACTGACGACCGCGGTGGTCAGGGCGGCATAGGCGAGGGCGGGCAGCAACCGGGGACGGGTCACGGATTCAGTCGACGGGTGCATCGTCCACCAACTTGCGCAAAATCGGGACGACGGAGTCGAGTGTTCGCTTCTCGTCGGCCGTCAGTCGCTCCGCGATGGCGTGGTTCAGCCAGTCCAGACCTTCCGACCGCTCCCGGGCCAGTCGCTCCCGCCCCGCATCGGTGAGTTCGATCCAGATGCGGCGCCGGTCTTGCTCGTCGGGGGTGCGCGCCACCAGGCCGAGGCCTTCGAGCTCGCGCACGGCCGTCGCGATCGCCTGGGGCGTGATCTTTTCGGCCGACGCGAGGGTCGAGGCCGACGTTCGTCCGTGCTTCGACAGGTACGCGAGCACACCTGTCTTTCCCACCGAGATCGTCCTGCCCGACGTGAGCTGTCGCCAGATCGGGCGCAGGGCTTCGCGAAGGACCTGCGCGGTGGCCTGTTCGGTGATCATGAGCGAAGCGTACAACCAAATTGATCAATCTAGTTGTCTAAATGGGGAGGCTCACATCGGCCACCGCAGGATCGCTCGCAGCGGACAGCGTCAGCGATATCCTTGAGAGCACGCCATCGAGAGGTGAGTCCACGGTTGTATCCGCGCTGGTCATGCCGTCGGAACCAGCGCACGGCAGTACGAGCCGACGGAGTGAGTAGACCGTCCGATGGGTGAAGGTGACCCGGTCGATACGCAGCGGTACCCGCCCTCCCCGGCCGCGGAGCTGGCAGGCACCGGCTTCGACGACGCCAGGGAGATCGGGCGCGGCGGTTTCGGCGTCGTCTACCGCTGCACGCAGGCGGACCTGGATCGCACGGTAGCGGTGAAGGTGCTCACCGTCGATCTCGACGAGGAGAACAAGGCCCGGTTCTTCCGGGAGCAGCGGGCGATGGGCCGGATGACCGGTCACCCCAACATCGTGAACATCCTGCAGGTCGGCGCGACCGCGAGCGGTCTTCCCTACATCGTGATGCCGTATCACCCGCAGGATTCTCTCGACGCGCTCATCCGCCACAGCGGGCCGTTGCGCTGACCGAGGCCCTGCGGCTGGGGGTGAAGATGGCCGGCGCCGTGGAGACGGCGCACCGGCTCGGGATCCTGCACCGCGATATCAAACCCGCGAACATCCTGCTCTCCGATTACGGTGAACCGGAGCTGACGGACTTCGGCATCGCGCACATCAGCGGCGGCTTCGAGACCGCCACCGGCGTCGTCACCGGATCCCCGGCCTACACCGCACCGGAGGTCCTCGCCGGTGACCCGCCGAGCCCGGCCGCCGACGTCTACGGGCTCGGGGCCACATTGTTCAGTGCCCTCACCGGTCATGCCGCGTTCGAGCGTCGCAGCGGGGAACAGGTGGTCGCGCAGTTCCTGCGGATCACCACCCAACCGGTGCCCGATCTGCGGGAGCGCGGAATCCCGGACGACGTGTCCGACGTGATCGCCCGGGCGATGTCCCGCGAGCCCGATCAGCGACCGAAGACCGTTGCCGACTTCGGCGAGGAACTGCGGGCACTGCAACGTAGCCACGACCTCCCCGTCGACGACATGGCTCTGCGCACCGAACCCGATGCGCAGGGCAACGGCGAGCAACCGTCCTCGCATCCTGGACGGTCTTTGCACGGCCCGTCCACGCTGGGCGCGACGGGAAGTCTCCCGCTGGAGCTGACCAGTTTCGTGGGCCGCAGGCACGAGCTCACCGAGGCGAAGAACCTGCTCGCCGGGTCGCGGCTGGTGACGCTGACCGGGATCGGCGGGGTCGGCAAGACGCGGCTGGCGATGCGGGTCGCGGCGGCGGTGCAACACGAGTACGGCGACGGTGCGCGGCTGGTCGAGCTGGGCGAACTGGCACGAGCATCGCCGTGCTCGGTTCCTGTACGGCGCCACCGGAACGATGATCGTCGACACGGCAGAGGGCACGTGGACGGTTCCCACCGCTCATGGGGTGATGATCCCGCCCGCCACTCGGCATCGGGTGCGGATGCTCGCCGCGACCACGAGCAGCCTGTACATCGAGCCGGTCGCGGTGCCGTGGTGGCCCCCGTCGTGCGTTGTCGTCGAGGTGTCGTCGTTGCTCCGCGAATTGCTGCTCGTCGCTGCGGATCTGCCCGCCGCGTACGACCCGGGTGGACGCGACGGCGCCATCGCGGCGCTGCTGCTGTTCGAGCTTTCGACCCTCGGGTCGCTGCCGCTGCATCTCACGCTGCCGGCGTCGCCCGATCTGGTCGCGCTGTGCGCGGACTACCTCGGCACACCGGAGACACGTGTGACGAACGCCGAATGGGCGGGGCGGGTGTCGATGAGCGAACGTGCCTTCACGAGAAAATTCGTCCGCGAGACAGGTATCAGTCCGGCAGCGTGGCGGCTGCGGGCCCGTTTGCTGGCGGCCATCCCGATGTTGCGCTCGCAACCGGTGACCCGGGTCGCGGCGACTCCCGGCTACGCGTCGCCGTACGCGTTCAGCCACGAGTTCGGGATGTCACCCTCCGCCGTGGGCCGCCGCGAGGCCATATCCCGGAATCGGTGAATCGCTCTGTCACGAAACGGTTTCCCGTGATTGTCTCAGCATCGCCGCCGGAAGTCGGTGAGGATGCGGTCCCGCAGGGCCGGGTCCAGTTCCTCGATCGACAGTTCTCCGAGGGTGCGCACCGTCTGTTTCATCTGGTCGACGTAGCAGGCGCAGCCGCCGCATGCGCCCACGTGCGTCTCGAACCTGGCCTTGGTCTGCGCGGCGAACGCATCCTCGAGGTAGACGGTGACGAGTTCGACGAGTTCCTCACAGTCCATCGTGGGTATCGATTTCTTCAAAAGAGAGCGCCTCCTGAGTTCCGCAGACCCAGCGTCTGCCGCTATTGCAACAGTGTCTGGAACTGCCCGGATCGTTACACCGGACGGATGGACCGGCATGCAGATGCGTGCGCGGGCGTACGGTCGAAGTCATGACCGAGGACAACCAGGTTGCGCCGTGGGACGACATCTATCGAGGCAATGCGGAGATATTTCCGGGGCCGGTGCCGTGGAACATCGGTGAGCCGCAGCCCGAGATCGCCGCGCTGATCGCGGAAGGCAAATTCCGCAGCGACGTGCTGGATGCGGGGTGCGGACACGCCGAAACATCCCTGCAGCTGGCGGCGCAGGGGTACACGGTGGTCGGTCTGGACTTGTCGCCGACGGCCATCGCGGCAGCTCAGGCGGCAGCGGCCGATCGTGGCCTGACGACGGCCACGTACGAGGTGGCGGACATCAGCTCGTTCACGGGTTTCGACGGCCGATTCGCCACGATCGTCGACAGCACCCTCTTTCATTCGCTGCCCGTGGACCGGCGGCGCGACTACCTGCAGGCCGTCGCCCGGGCGGCCGCGCCCGGCGCGTCCTACTACATCCTGGTGTTCGCGAAGGGCGCCTTCCCCGAGGGCCAGGGCCCGAACCCGGTGACCGACGACGAGCTACGGGAGGCCGTCGCCGAATACTGGACCATCGACGACCTTCGCCCGGCGTTCATTCACGCGCTGTTCGGGCCGGAGGAGGCTGCGAACTGGCAGCGCGACGACAAGGGCCGGGCCATGCTGCCTGCGTGGCTGCTGTCGGCGCACCGCGACTGAGTCGCGACCGCGCCTAGTCGAGTTCGGGAAGCGGCCGGGTGCAGACGTCGTGTGCGTCGGCGGCCGAGAGACCGAACGTGCGAAGGATGTCCTCGGTGATCCGGTCGGTCGCTTCGGCGGCGTCGCGATTCGGTTGATCGTGCAAGAGCTGGCCCAGGCCGACGATGGCGCCGGCGGCGAGGACGAGCGCCAACTCGGGATCGCGAACGGTGAAACGGCCTGCTGCGACTGCTGTTTCGATGTCCCGTTGGGCTCGGGGCGCCAGGCCGCGATCGGCGGTGATCAGCGCGGGCCCGTTGTTGAGGAGGACTAGGCTCAGCTCCGGTTCGTTCCGGAACAACCTGCCGGTCAACCGGAAGCTCTGCGCGAAGATCTCGGCGGGGTCGTCGAGATCCCCGGTCAGCCTGTCGAGCATATTGCCGTGCGATTCCAGCGCGTCGTCGACCGCCGCGCGGAAGAGGTCGTCCTTGCTCTCGAAGTGGTTGTAGAACGAGCCCATCCCCACGTCCGCCGCCTGGGTGATCTCCAGGACCGGCGCATTGAGCTTCCCGTCGGCGATGAACGTCTGTGCCGCCCGGACCAACGCCGCGCGAGTCTGCGCCTTCCTGCGCTCGAGCCGGCTCTCCGCCGCACGCTCTTGCGTGGCCATCTCCTCGGGCACCACCTCTCAGCCGTCGATCGGCGCAGCCAACGTAGCACACACCCTCAGTGGTGACGATTTCATCAAGACTCTTGACTGACTTATCCCTCATGAGTGACGATATCGTCAATTAGTGAGGAGCGGCACATGACGAGTCATCACACCGACGCCCACCGCAATCTGCACAGCGAGCACGGAGCGCTGCGCGGTGAACACCCCGGCCGGGCGCCGAATCCGGTCGTGAAGGTGCAGGATCTGGCGTGGCTGGAGTTCCGGAAGCCGGATCTCGACCGAGCGGAGATCTTCGCGCACGCCTTTGGTTTCACGACCGCGCTGCGCACCGCCGACCAGCTGCAGTTGCGGGGAACCGACGCCGGGGCGCCGTGCGTGATCATCCGTCGGGGACCGCGATCGGCGTTCGCCGGTGCGGCGTTTCTCGCGGCGGACGCCACCGACGTCCTGCGGCTGGCGGAGGCGACCGGCCGTACTGTCGAGCGGTTGCCGGAGAGCCTCGGCGGCGTCGCGGTCGATCTCACCGATCCGAGCGGCGCCTCGGTGCAAGTGGTCGCAGACGTGCATCAGCTCCCCGCGCTTCCCACCCAGTCGCCCCGCACCTACAACTTCGGGCACGACCGGGTCCGGGAGAACGCCACCCAGCGACCACCGCGGGAACCGGCCCGCGTGCAGCGACTCGGACACGTGGTCCTGCAGAGCACCCGCTACCTGGAGAACCTCAACTGGTACCTGAAGAACCTGGGTCTGATCGTCAGCGACTTCCTGTACTACCCGGACCAGCGCGAGCGCGGCCCGGTGATGAGCTTCATCCGCTGCGATCGCGGCGACACCCCGAGCGACCACCACACCGTGGCGATGACCCTCGGTCCGAGCAACCGGTACGTGCATTCGGCGTATCAGGTCTGCGACCTCGACACCCTCGCGGCGGGCGGTGAATACCTGCTCGACCGGGGATACCGCCGCTCGTGGGGAATTGGACGTCACATCCAGGGCAGCCAGATCTTCGACTACTGGCGCGACCCGGACGGATTCCTGGTGGAGCACTTCAGCGACGGCGACTTGTTCGACTGCTCTCTCGAACCCGGGTGGGCACCGATGAGCGCGTCCGGGCTGGCTCAATGGGGGCCGCCGGCGACCAAGGACTTTCTCGGCGTCTCACCCGACCGGGCGTCGCTGCGGGAACTGCGCGCCATGATCACCTCGCTCCGCGAGGACAACGAGTTCGATTTCCAACGCCTTCGCGGCCTGCTGAAAGTGGCTTCCTCATGAGTATTTCCGTCCTCCGTACCTCCGCCGGCTGGTGGGTGCAGACCCCTTCGGGTGCGGTCGAGATCGACACGGCTGCCACCACCACGGCGCAACTGCTGGCCGACCGGGCTGCGATCGAGACCGCTGCGGCCGCCGGCGGGACGGTCCCGGTCGAAACCCTCGACCTCATCTCTCCCGTCACCGTACCGTGCCGGGTGGTGGCGCAGATGACCAATTTCGTCTCGCACGTAAAGGACTCGGGCATGAACCCCGACACCGTGCCGCTGACCTTCTTCCGCAAATCATCCGGGTCGATCAGTGGTCCCTACGACGACGTGATCAAACCCGGCCACGTCCGGTTCCTCGACTATGAGGTGGAGATCGGGCTGGTCTTCGGCCGGTCCGTGCCGGTGGGTACCGCGATCGACGAGGACAATGTCGCCGACGTCGTCGCCGGTCTGGTCGTCACCAACGACGTCTCGGCCCGCGACATCCAGTTGCCGAAAACTCAGTTCTACGAGGCGAAGTCGTACCCGACCTTCACCCCGGTCGGCCCGGCGCTGGTGCTGCTGGAGGCGGGGGAGTTCAAGCGCTTCGAGGATCTCCGGCTGACGCTGCGGGTGAACGGAGTTGTCCGGCAGGACATGACGGTGTCGGACATGATCTACCGTCCCGTCGAGGCGTTGCGGGCGCTCACGAGGTTCCAGCGTCTGGACGCCGGGGACCTGCTGCTCACCGGCACCCCGGGCGGCACCGCGCTGAAGGCTCCCGCCAAGCCGATCCAAATCCTCGGCTCACTCCTGCCCCCGGCGGTGAAGTGGAAGAATTTCTTCGCGTCCCAATCGAAGAATCCGAAGTACCTGCAGGACGGCGACGTCGTCGAACTGTCGATCGCCACCGACGACGGAGCCCTGGATCTGGGCATCCAACGCACGGTCGTGAGGTACGCCCGGTGAGCAACCGCATGCTGTGGCCGGCCTACGACCACCCGAGCGACCTCGCGGCGATTGAGACGGTTCCGCTCGAGGACCGGGGACTGCCCACCTCCACGTACGATCTGCTGGTTCGGGCGGCGGGCCTGTGGCCCGAGCGCACCGCGCTGACCGTCCTCCCCGACGGAGCGCGCTGGCGGGAACCCGTGAGCCGGACGTACGCGCAGGTCCTCGCGGAAGTGCACCGCGCCGCCAACGCTCTTCATGAAGCCGGTGTCGGGCGAGGCGACGCCGTGGCGCTGATGTCCCCGAACTGCGACGAACTGATCACCGCGACCCTGGCGGCGCAGGTCGCGGGGATCGCCGCGCCGATCAACGCGGGCCTGTCCACCGGGCAGATCGCCGAGTTGCTGCGCCGATCGGGAGCGCGCGTGATGGTCACCGCCGGACCGGACCTCGATGCCCGGATCTGGTCGACCGCAAGAGCTCTCGCCGCTGCCGGTGCGATCGACACCCTCCTGTTGCTCCGCCCGACCGGCACCCGTGTGTCTTCGGACCCACCGGTCATCGACGGGGTCCGGGTCTCCTACCTCGACGCGGCGGGCGGGGACGCGACCGGTTTCGCCGGCGTCGCCCCGACGGGGCACGACCTGGCGGCACTGTTCCACACCGGCGGCACCACGGGCGCCCCGAAGCTGGCCGCTCACACGCACACGAACGAGGTGACGGACGCGTGGATGATCGCGGCCAACTCGGTGCTCGACGACGATTCCCGCGTCTTCGCCGCCCTGCCGCTGTTCCACGTCAACGCCCTGATCGTCACGGTGCTCGCGCCGATGCTGCGGGGACAGTCCGTGATCTGGGCCGGGCCGGCAGGGTACCGGGACGCCGAACTCTACGGGGAATTCTGGAAGATCGTCGAGCACTACAGCCTCGCGGCGATGAGCGCGGTGCCCACCGTGTACTCGGTGCTCGCGCAGTGCCCCGTCGACGCGGACATCTCGAGTCTGCGCGTGTGCATGGTGGGGGCGTCGATGCTGCCCCCGGCGGTGCGTGACGGCTTCGAGTCCCACACCGGCGTCCGGCTGCTGGAGGGGTACGGCCTGACCGAGGCAACCTGCGCCAGCGCCCGCAGTTTTTCCACGGCGCCCCGCCCGGGGTCGGTGGGGCAACGGATGCCGTACCAGCAGATCAAGACCGTGCGGGTCGCACCGGACGGCCGATGGGTCGACCTGCCCGACGGTGAGGTCGGGACGATCGCGATCAGCGGTCCCACCGTCTTCGCCGGCTACGTCGTCGGCCGGGACGCGGACGGGTTCGTGCTCGACGGCAAGGGTGCGCTCGTCGACGGCTGGCTCGACACCGGCGATCTCGGCCGCGTCGACCCCGACGGCTTCGTGCACCTGACGGGGCGCGCGAAGGATCTGATCATCCGCGGTGGCCACAACATCGACCCGGCAGTGATCGAGGACGCACTGCTCGCACACCCTGCCGTGACCGGCGCGGCCGCCGTCGCGAGCCCCGACATCCACTCCGGGGAGGTGCCGGTCGCCTACGTGACGGTGACGGCGAGCGCCGAAGTGACCGAGCAGCAACTGCTTTCCTGGGCCGCCGAACACGTCGTCGAGTCGGCCGCCACCCCGAAGTCGGTGACCGTGATCGATGCCCTGCCGGTCACCGACGTCGGCAAACCGTACAAGCTCGCCCTCCGCGCCGACGCGGCCCGTCGTGTGGCCGAGGACGCTGTCGTCGGCGTGGCCGGCGTGGAGAAGAGCGTTCACGCCGTCGTCGAGGGCGGCACCGTCGTCGTCCTCGTCACGGCACGTGCCGGCGGCGACACGACCGGGGTGAAGGCGGCGCTCGACCGGTTACCGGTGACCTGGCGGCTCGGGACGACGTCGTGATCGCCCCGCACTATCCGGTCGTCATCGTCGGCGCCGGGCCCACCGGACTGACGGCCGCGATACTGCTGGCCCGGTACGGCGTCGAGTGCCTGGTGCTGGATCGGTGGGACGGTGTCTACCCGCAACCGAGGGCCGTCCACCTCGACGACGAGGTGTACCGCATCCTCGCCCGGCTCGGGCTGGCCGAAGAGTTCGCGGAGATCTCGCGTCCGGCCCGCGGTCTGCGGTTGGTCGACCGGGACATGACGATCCTGGCCGAGTTCCGCCGCGACAACGCTCGAAATCCGCACGGCTTCCCGCAGGCGAACATGTTCGATCAGCCCGAACTCGAGACACTTCTCCGCGCGGGGCTCACGCGCCACGACGGTGTCAGCATGTGCGGCAACAGTGTGGTCACGCGCGTCGAGCACGGCCGCGACCACGTGCGGGTCGACTTCACCGACCGGGTCAGCGGCGAACAGCGGACGGTCCGCGCCGACTACGTACTGGGGTGCGACGGCGCCAACAGCACCGTGCGAACCTCGATCGGGTCGGCCATGGAGGATCTGGGATTCGAGCAACGTTGGCTCGTCGTCGACATCGCCACCGACGCGGACCTCGCGCAGTGGGAGGGCGTGCACCAGGTGTGCGACCCGGTGCGGGCGGCGACCTACATGCGGATCGGTGACACCCGCTACCGGTGGGAGTTTCGGCTGCGTCCCGGCGAATGCGCGGCGACCTACGCCGACCTCGACACCCTGCGGCCGCTGATCGCGCCCTGGACGGCGAATGTCGCCGACACCGACCTCGAGCTGATCAGAGTGGCGGACTACACCTTCCGCGCGCAGCTCGCCGACCGGTGGCGCGACCGGCGAGTATTCCTGCTGGGCGACGCGGCGCATCTGACGCCACCGTTCATCGGCCAGGGCATGGGCGCCGGACTGCGGGATGCGAGCAACGTGACCTGGAAACTGGCCGGCGTCCTGGGCGGAACCCTGCCCGAATCCTGTCTGGACACGTATCAGCGCGAACGAAAGTCGCACGCGAAGTCCATGATCCGGCTCGCGGTCGGCGTCGGACGGGCGATGACCGAGGGAGGCGAATTCGGCAACGTTCTGCGCAGGCGGGTAGCCCCGATGGCACGGTGGATTCCCGGTCTGAACGCCAAGGTCACCGACAGCGTGACGCCGCCACTGCGGCCCTCCGGCTTCGTCGAGCCCGGGCTGCGCCGGGGACTGGCCGGCACGCTGTGCCCCAACCCGGTCCTCGACGTCGACGGTAGGCGACTCGACGCGCAGGCACCCGGACTGTTTCTCGTGGTGACGTCGACTCCGCCCACCCCCGGTCAGCGGTACGAGATCGAACGACGCGGAGCCGTCGTCGTGACGGCCGCACCCGAGTCCGAACTCGGCCGGTGGCTTGCCCGCGGGCACGCCGTCGCGGCGATCGTGCGTCCCGACCGGACAGTCATGCGCGCCGGGCGATCACTCTCAGCGGTGTTCACCACTCTCCCGACGTTTCTCCTGACGAACGAAAGCGCCTGTAACACAAAGTAGATTCGGTCAGGAGGGTCCGCCGGCCCGCTCGGCCTCGGACAGTCCGCCCCAGATTCCGTACGGTTCGACAACGGTGAGAGCGTGCGTGCGGCAGTTGTCCAGGACCGGGCACTGCCGGCAGATGTACTTCGCGACTCGGATTCGTCGTTCACGCGCCGGTCCCCGCTCCCGGTCGGGGTGGAAGAAGATCGAGGAGTGCATTCCGCGGCATGCGGCGTTCTTCTGCCAGTCCCACCACTCGGTGACCGTGTCGAACGATCGCACGTCCGGAATCGACAACGACGCGGCCATGTGAATTCCTTTCTCGCTCCATGTGACTGAATCTCGGGGGCCCCCGGTTCGCCGACGCCTACGCGTGTGCGCCGATGTCGTCGAGGTGCGCCGTCATGCCCATCGCGGTGGCGGGATCGGTGTCCCACCCGATGGCGGTCGCCGCGAGCAGTGCCGCCGCGGTCGCGGTGACCTGGGGTTCGGGGATGACGGTCAGGTCGCGGCCGGTGACCGCCTTCTTGGTCTCGACCCATCCGGGGGATCGGGACCAGCCGCCCGCGGCGTAAATGGCCGGCTGCCCGGGTAGGCATGCCGCGACTGCGTCCTGCGCGCGGGCACCGATCCGCGCGAGGGCACCGAGAACCGCGGAGGCACGCGAGAGCGGTGACGTGGGGGCGTCGGGGGTGTAGCGGGGCAGCGCGCCGCCTCGGCTGCCGGGGACGAACACCGGCGCGTGCAGGTAGTCGTCGGGTGGGGTGTCGCCGGAGATCATCTCCTGCAGGCGGGCGCCGACGGCGGCGTCCTGGGACGCCCATTCGACGTTGCGGGCCAGTTCCTCGACGGACAGCACAGTGGTTCCGGCGGAAAGGATTCCGGGTGCGACATCGAGGTCGTCGCTGCGGGGTATGCCCGCCTCGGGGGCCTGGGCGACGACGACCTCGGCGGTGCCCATCGAGTCGAGGACGGCGCCGGGATCCATGGCATGTACTCCCCAGCCGCCGATCGGGTGGTCGTGGCCGCCGGCGACGACGACGGCGTCGGGGTCGATGACACCCGCGGTGACGAGGCGGTCGGAGAGGAATCCGCCGATGACGTCACCGGCCCGGCGCATCGGCGGCAGCAGGGCGGCCGTGCCGATGCCGGCGGCCACCCGGTCCTCGATCCACCGCCGACTGTGACCGTCCCACGCGGCGGTGCGGGCGGCGAGGGTGTCACTGAAGAACGGCGTGCCGGTCCACACACTCGACGGGTAGTCGGTGAGCGCGACCCAGGACCGTGCCTGTGCAGCACCGGGTTGCTCTGTTGCCCAACGCCATCCGACGAGGGTGCGTGCGGCGTCGTCGGCGGTGCAGAGCGCCGCGTCCGGCCGTAGCCGCGGCGCAAGGTCGGCGAACACGTCGGCGCGCCGGGTGTCGAACCAGGCCAGCGCCGGGGTGAGCGGGGTCAGGGCGTCGTCGACGAGCACGCCGTCCTCGCCGACCCCGGCCACGCTCACCGCGTGCACCCGGTACGTGTCCGAGCAGATGTCGAGGATCATCTCCTCGATCGCGAACAGCAGATGCTGTGCGTCGACGGACAGGTCGACCGCACCCCGGGGAGTGGTGCGCCGCCGCCTGGCGACGACCGCCCCCTGAGGTGTGAGCGCCACGACCTTCGTGTTCGTGCTCCCGATATCGACTCCGCACACCACCGGTGAGCGCCCGCTGCGGTCTCGTGTCATCTGTCCTGTCCTCGTCGTCGTGCCGTCGGAGTACCCGCTCAGGCGGGGAAACTCACCTTCCGGGTCAGGGTGCCGATCTCCTTCAGCACGCGCTCGCCTTCGCTGCGTTCGCGCTGCCAGATGTTGCGGCCGACGATGATGCCGCGGGCGCCGGCGCGCAGGGTCTGCCCGATCGCGTCGACGGTCTCGGTGACGTCGCCGGCCAGCGGTCCGCCGGCGATGACGAGGGGGACGCCGAGTTCTTCGACGAGGCGGGCGGTGCGTTCCTCGCCGGGGAAGGCGATCTTGATGATGTGGGCGCCGAGGTCGTAGGCGATGCGGGCGACCTTCTCCTCTTCGACGGCGACGTCGTCGGTGCGGGGTGCGCCCATGATGACCGGTTCGAGGACGAGGGGGATGTCCCAGGCGTCGCAGGCGGTGACGACCTTGCCGACGCGGGCGCACATGGCGGCGCGTTCGCTGCGGGAGATGTTCCACGGGAACAGCATCTTCACGGCGTCGACGCCCATCCGGACGGCTTCGTCGACGGTGGTGATCAGTTCGTGGGAGCCGCCGCCGTCGAGGGTGCTGACGTCGTAGTAGGTGTCGATGGTCAGCACGCGGCTCAGGTGCGGGTGCTCGGCGAAGAACTTTTCGGTCTGCTTGACCTGGCCGGGGGTCATCATGAAGCCGGTGACGTCGGTGTCGGCCCAGGCGGCGAACGGTGCCGAGGGGGTTTCGAGGCCCTTGATGCGGTCGAAGATCAGTCCGTGATCGACGGGCATGATGATCGCCGCCCGGTCGTTCGGCAGTGTGCGGCGCATCCGGTATTCCATGCTCATTGTCAGTTCACTTTCCTTTGTGGGTTCGAGTGGTGTGCAGGTACGACAGTGGTTTTCAGGTACGACAGCGGTTAGTGCGTCCAGGCGGTGTCGACGGGTCCGTCGTGCCCGGCCACCGCGGCCGCGGCGCACTGGATCATGAGGGCGACGGCGGCAGCGCCGGGATCGAGCACGCCGCGGGCGACCTCTCCGACGTAGGACGCGCGGCCGCGGCGGGCCACGATGTCTCGGGTGGTCAGGGCACCCGCTCGCGCGGCCTCGGCCGAGGCGTTCAGGGCGCGGACCGGGTCCACGCCGGCGGCCGCCTGTTCGCTCAGCTTCTGCGCGGCGGGAACCAGGGCGTCGACCATGGTTTTGTGCCCGACCTGCGGCTTCCCGTACCGCTGCACGGTCGCCACCGCCGCGGTGAGTCCGTCGGCGAGTTCGGTCAGGGTCGGGGAGTCCCCGGCGGCGCATCGGGCGATGTCCCGGAAGAACATTCCGAACAGTGGGCCGCTGGTGCCGCCGGTGCCCAGGAACCCGCGCGAGACGGCGGTGAGCCAGGCGGTGAACGTCTGCGGCGACGTCGCGGCGATCTCGTCCTGGACCCGGGTGAATGCGGAGGTGAGGTTGGTGCCGAAATCGCCGTCGCCGGCCTGGCGGTCGAGTTCACCGAGGGAGGTGGCAGCGCCGCCACCGGCCGAGGTGCCCAGCACCGTGGTCAGCATCGCGGCCACCCAGCGGGGCGCGAAAGTCGTCGGCAGTGCCGTCGTTGTCGTCGAGGTCATGTGTTGGGCTCCTTACCAATTCAGCGCAGGGGTCCGCACCGGTGCGTCCCACAGCTTCAGCAGATCGGGGTCGGCGGGGGTCAGGGTGACCGAGAAGCCGTGCATGTCGAGTGAGGTCACGTACGTGCCGACGAGGGTGCGCGCGACGGTGATGCCCTGCGCAGTCAGGAGTCGGTGCACGCCGCGGGCGGCGATCGACAGTTCCAGTGGGTAGGCGCCGCCGAGCCCGTTGACGATGGCCAGCACGGCGGAGCCGCGCCCCAGCCCCAGATCCCGGACCAGCGGGGTGACCAGCATTTCGCTCAGTTCGTCGGCGGAGGCGTACCGGGCGCGGGAGATGCCGCGTTCGCCGTGGATGCCCACCCCGAGTTCGACCTCGTCGGCGGCCAGGTCGAACGCCGGGCGGTCCTGGCCGGGGTGGGTGCCCGCCTGCAGGGCGAGACTCATCGTGCGGGATGTGCGAGCGACGCGGCGAGCGGCGTCGGCCACCTCGGTGAGCGAGCCGCCGAGTTCGGCGCGGGCGCCGGCGATCTTCTCGACCGCGACCACTGCCGCGGTGCCGCGGCGGCCAGGCCCGTCCCCGTCCCCGTCGTCGGTGTCGGTGTCGGTGGCGAGGTCGTTCGTCGACCACCACCATCTCGGTGTCGACGGCATGATCGCCGGCCAGCTCGCCGGCGATGGTGAAGTTCAGGACGTCGCCGGTGTAGTTCTTGACGATCTGCAGAACTCCTCGACCGCTGTCGGCGGCCAGGGTGCCCTCGTGGACCTGCAGGGCGGTGGGGCTGGCGAAGACTGCGCCGGGGACGGCGACGTCGAGCATGCCGCGGCCGACGAACCCGGCGTGCAGCGGTTCGTGGCCGGAGCCGCCGCCGGAGACGAGTCCGACTTTGTCGCGGGCCGGAGTGGCCCGCACGATCAGTTGACGGTCGGTGTCGTAGGACACCAGGTCGGGGAAGGACAGTTCCATGCCCTCCAGCGCCTCCGTCACGGCGGCGCCGGGATCGTTGATGATCTGCCGTTTCATTGCGGCGGCTCCTTCGAAATCGAGTACTGCGGTGCGCCGCTGCGCGGCACGGGTGGGATGTCGTGGGGTGGAATGCCGGGCCGCCCCCTGGGCGGAGGCGGCCCGGCTGTCTGGGGGGGACCGCGGACCGGGTGTGGTTACCGGCTCGCGTCGCCGGTCACCGCGGTGTTGTTGTCGTGGTGGTCGATGACGTGGTGCGTTTCGACGTCCAGGTCGCTCAGGCTCAGTCCCTTCTCGACGATCTCCTGCGACTCGGGCGGCAGGGTCAGCCAGTGCACGCACAGGGCGGCGACCACGTACAGCGCGGCGAAGACGATCGTGACACCGCCGGCGCCGATCAGGTCGAGGAAGACCGCGACGATCAGCGGGCCGACGAAGGTGGCGGCACCGGCACCGAGGTTGAGCACGGCGATCGCATTGCCCTTCTTCTCAGGGGCCATCAGGGACATCAGCACCGAGATGGGGGTGAATCCGGCGAGGGTGATGCCGAACAGTGCGGCGCACAGTGCGGCCACCCAGTACGCCCCGAAGGTCTGCGGCAGGAAGTACAGCAGCAGGCTGCTGACCGCGCAGCCGAGGCAGCCGAAGATCCGGAGGGTCCGGTGCCAGCCGATCTTGTCGCTGACGATGCCGAAGATCAGGTTGGCGAAGATGTTGGAGGCGCCGACGATGAACACCAGGCGCAGCCAGCCGCTGGTGCCGAAGCCGAGTTCGTCGGAGAAGATCTTGGGCAGAAACACCAGGAACCCGAATTGTGGTGCGGTGTTGATGATCCGGATGACGCAGCCGAGCCCGACCCGCGGGTTCTGGAAGGCGATCGCGATGCTCGCGACCAGGCTCTGACCGGTGGTGGTCGAGTGTGGGGCCAACCGGTCACCGCCGGCGACGCGGCGCAGTCCGAGCAGGGCGAGCAGGCCGCCGGCGATCACGATACCGAACGACAGCCACAGGGTGGTGTATTCGCCGATGATGGGCTCGGTGCCGCTGGCGAGCAGCGAACCGAGGGTGGGCAGGCCGCCGGTGAAGGCGAAGTAGAACCAGCCGACGGCCGAGCCGAGGCGGCGGGCGGGACTGGCGGCGAGCACCCACACCAGGAAGCCGTATGCGAACAGGGGGTATCCCAGACCGCGGATGCCGTAGCAGATCAGCATCAGCACGTAGTTCTCGGTGCCCAGGGCGACGGCGAGGAACAGTACCTCGAAGACGCCCCAGATCGCGAGACCGAGCCACATCACCCGGCGGGGCCCCCACGTTTCCGACAGTGCCCCCGACAGCCAGGATCCGAGGGTCACCATCAGGCCGTAGACGCTGATGACGATCGCGGCCCGAGAGTCGCTGCCTGCGCCGTGGTCGGCCAGATACGGTGCGATGTAGCCGGATTCGACGCCGTCGCCGATCATGAAGAACAGCAGGCCGACGAAGCCGAGGAACAGCGTCGGGGGAAGGCCGATCCGTTCGATGAACGAGGCGAATCTGCCTTCGGAGATTTGATGTTGCATCGAAATGTCCGATCAGGAGTGGGGCAGGATATGGACTTTGAGGGCCGAGTCGCTGTGTGCGGCGGCAATGGCTTCGCCGTATTCGGCGAGTGAAAATGTGTGTGTGACAAGCTTTTCTGCGGTCTCGGTGATGGACGGCATCATCGCGACGGCGTCGGCGAAGGAATTCGCGACAGACTGTGAGCCGACGAACGTCAGCTCGCGGTCGAACAGATCGTAGGGCCGCAGGGGGATCGTCTTCTCGGAGCTGACCACACCCATCTGCAGCAGGGTGCCGCGCTTGTCGAGCAGGTCGATCGCGGCGGACACCGCGGCCGGGTGCCCGCTGGCCTCGAGCGCGATGTCGGCGCTGCGGGCCGGCAGGTTCTCGTCCGGTGCGAACGCGGCGTCGGCGCCGAGATCGAGGGCGGCCTTGCGGCGGGCCGGGCTGGGCTCGACGACGTGAATCGTGCGAGCACCGGCGGCGCGGGCGACGACGACCGCCAGCAGTCCGATCGACCCGGCGCCGAAAACGGTGATCCGGCGGTCGGTCAGCGACGGGGACCGGAAAAGGCCGTGCAGTACGCAGGACAGCGGTTCGATCAGCGCCCCGGCGGCCATGCTCATGCCGTCCGGTAGGGGATAGACCACCTTGGCGGGCACGCTCACCAGGTCGGCGCACGCGCCGTCCGAGGTGACGCCGATCGGCACCAGGTAGTCGCAGAGGTTCGGGGCGCCGGCCAGGCAGTCCGCGCACTTGCCGCAGGCCACGTTCGGATCGACCGCAACGTGCTGCCCGACCGTCAGGTTGTCGACACCGGGCCCGACCTCGACGATGCGGCCCGCGAACTCGTGACCGGGCACCACCGGGAACCGTCCGGTCGGGTAGTCGCCGATCACCAGGTGCAGGTCCGTCCCGCAGACACCGACCGCGGCCGGTTCGATGACGACCTCGCCGACCTGGGGCACCGGTGCGGACGTGTCTACCAGCTGATGATTCCCTCGCCCGTCGAGCACCACTGCGCGCATGTCGCTTCCTCCTCGCTTCTGCGCCGTTCGGTCTGTGCCCGTCTGTCGGACTCACCAGCGCTGTGACGGACATTACAGCGATGTGTTCGTATTGTCTAGCTCATACGTACTGTACGTACAATCAAGATCGGAAAATACGGCCGGATGAACTCACTACGGGTGCTCAGGCAGTCCCGGCGCGACCGCGCACGTTTAGTCTTGCTGCATGACCTGGGCGGTGCGGGACGGCGACGAGGACGAATTCGCGTACGTGTTCACCGGCGAACTCGCTCAGCGTGTGGTGGACGAGGTGAGCCCTCGCCTGGACTACAACATCAATCTGATGGACCGCAACGGCCGAATCATCGGGTCGGTCGACGGGACGCGTATCGGTACCGTGCACGCCGGTGCGCTCCAGGCCATCCGCGACGGCCGGCGAGTCCTCGTGGACGCCGACGAAGAATCTGCGGATGTCCGAGCCGGGATCAATATTCCTCTGACGCTCGACGGGCGGATCGTGGGTGCCGTGGGGGTCACGGGCGAACCCGCGGAGGTCGAGTCGGTGTGCAACGTCCTCGCGCTGACCGTGGAACTGTTGCTGCGAAATGAGCAGCACCGGGACAGTTCACGATGGCGGGAAGCGGCCGTGCGCGAACTGCTCCTCGGCCTGGTGAACGGAACCGTCACCGAGAACGGCCTGCTGGAAGCGTTGCGCCACATCGGTTCACCGATGGCCCCGCCGTGGAACATCGCGGCGGTCGTCCCCGCTGCGGGCGGTGGATCGTGGTCCCTTCCCTCATCCACGTCGGTGGCCCTGCTTCGGCGGGTCCAGGGGATTTCCGGTGTGGTTGCGGCCGAATTGCAGGGCGCGGTGTGGGTTCTGAGCGGTTCGGTGACAGACCGCACCCTCGCCGCGACCCGGCAGCGGCTGCGTACCGGCGACGTCCGTCTCGTCACCGGCAGACATGCCGCTTCGTCTCGTGAATTGTCGGTGGACGCTGCCCGGCTGGGCCTCCTCCTGGCCCGGGCGCACCTGCTGCCCGCGGGGGAGGAGACGGAACTCTTCGCGCTGGTGCCCGAAACAGCTGTCGCACAGCAGTCCCGGGAGATTTCCCATGACACCGTGGAGCGTGTCCTCACGCCGCTGTCCGCGACCCTGCGTGAGACCGCTCGCGCCTTCCTCGACCACGATCTGTCGATCGCGGCGACGGCGACCGCGCTCGAGGTGCACCGCAACACGCTGGTCCAGCGACTCGATCGGATCCAGCACGTGACCGGACTGAACCTGCGCACCTTCGACCACGCCGTCGCCATGCGGCTGGCACTCCTCGCGGCCGCGGCGCTGGAGGATCCGTACCCCGGAGCGTGAAGCGCTGCCGAGTAGTCCAGGGCGTCGACAATGTGCACATATTTGGCGGTCCGAATTGGGCAAGAATCTGTGTGTAATGCACATATGATGCGGAGCGTGGGCGACCTACGCTCTATTCATGCGAAAGCGCACACCTACCGTTGTCCTCGCTCCCGACTCGTTCAAGGGGAGCCTCTCCGCCGTTGACGTCGCAGCCGCGATGGCCGCCGGTGTCCGCGCAGTGCTCGGCGCCGACGTCCGGATCGTGCAGTGCCCCCTCGCGGACGGCGGTGAGGGAACATTGCAGACCTTCCTCTCGGCGGGCAACGCCGAGCCCCGGGTGATCCACGCTCACGATGCCCTCGGACGCCCGCGGAACGCCCGCTACGGACTGTCCAACGACGGCAGGGTCGCGATCATCGAGGCCGCGGAAGCGAACGGTCTGCCGCACGTCGCGGACGTTCCACCGGCACCGTTGCGGGCGGATACCTTCGGCGTCGGCGAAATCGCCGTGAGCGCACTGGAAGACGGCGTCGACGAAATCCTTCTGTGCATCGGGGGCAGCGCAACCACCGACGGCGGCACCGGGATGCTCCGCGCACTCGGTGTGCGATTCCTCGACGAGGACGGTCGCGACGTGGAACCCGGCGGTACCGGGCTCGGTGACATCGTCGCCATCGACGAGTCGCAACTGCACCCCCGGGCGCGGTCGGTGCGCTGGCGCGTCGCGACCGACGTCGACAATCCCCTCTGCGGGGAGAACGGGGCGGCCGCGGTGTTCGGGCCGCAGAAGGGCGCGACGGCCGACCAGGTCCGCGAATTGGATTCCGGACTCGGACAGTTGGCGATCGCTCTCCGCACGGCGTACGGCGCCGACGTTCTGGCCCTGCGCGGAGCGGGAGCGGCCGGCGGCATGGCGGCCTGCCTGAACGCGATCCTCGCCGCGGAACTGGTGCCCGGCAGCGACCTCGTCACGGAAACGGTGGGACTGCGGTCTCTGTGCGCCGACGCAGACCTGGTGATCACGGGGGAGGGGGCGTTCGACGCGCAGTCGCTGCAGGGGAAGGTGGTGCAGGGCGTCGTCCGTCAGACGCCGCCGGAGTGCCCTGTGATCGTGATCGCCGGTACGGTTCGCCTGTCCGCAGCCGAGATTCGCGCCGCCCGGATCGCGGCCGCGTTCTCCATCGCCCGTGGACCGGCGGAACTCCACGAATTGCTCGACAACACCGCCGAACTCCTCCAGGAGGCAACCGCTCAGGTCGTCGGACTGATCGACAGCCAGTGGAGCCGCCCCGCGCCGACGCACTTGCGGGTGACCGCGGACAGTCCGTCGTGATGAACCTGCCGAGTCACACAACCACTCTCAACTCAACCGCGAGGAGTCACATGACCACCATCGATCTCGAACGGTCCGCGTCGCACACCGCACAGCCCAGTCTGCTCGACACGTCGCGGCGCACGAAGATCGTATGCACACTTGGACCTGCTACCGCCACCGGTGACCGTATTCGCGAGCTCGTCGAAAGCGGTATGGACGTGGCGCGGCTGAATTTCAGCCACGGCGAGCACGCCGACCACGAGGAGAACTACAAACGCGTGAGGGCGGCCTCGGACGCGACGGGTAAGGCGGTCGGTGTCCTGGCCGACCTGCAGGGCCCGAAGATCCGGTTGGGCCGGTTCGCGGAGGGGCGGACCACGTGGGCCAACGGTGAGGAGGTGCGGATCACCGTCGACGAGTGCGAGGGCACCCACGACCGGGTCTCGACCACGTACAAGCAGCTCGCCGAGGACGCCAAGCCGGGTGACCGGTTGCTGGTCGACGACGGCAAGGTCGGTCTCGTCGTCTCCGGGGTGGAGGGCAACGACGTGATCTGCCGGGTCACCGAGGGCGGCCCGGTGTCCAATAACAAGGGTGTGTCGCTGCCGGGGATGAACGTGTCGGTCCCGGCGCTGTCGGAGAAGGACATCGCGGATCTGGAGTTCGCGCTCGGGTTGGGCGTCGATTTCATCGCGCTCTCGTTCGTGCGGTCGCCGGCGGATGTGGAGTTGGTGCACGCGGTGATGGACCGGGTGGGGCGGCGGATCCCGGTGATCGCGAAGCTGGAGAAGCCGGAGGCGATCGACAACCTCGAGGCGATCGTGCTGGCGTTCGACGCGGTGATGGTCGCGCGTGGTGATCTGGGGGTGGAGTTGCCGCTCGAGCAGGTGCCGCTGGTGCAGAAGCGGGCGATTCAGATCGCGCGGGAGAACGCGAAGCCGGTGATCGTGGCGACGCAGATGCTGGAGTCGATGATCGAGAATTCGCGGCCGACGCGTGCGGAGGCCTCGGATGTGGCGAACGCGGTCCTCGACGGTGCGGATGCGGTGATGCTCTCCGGTGAGACGTCGGTGGGTAAGTATGTGATGGAGACGGTGCGGACGATGGCGCGGATCGTGGAGGCGGTGGAGAACGAGTCCACGCAGGTGCCGCCGCTGACGCATGTGCCGCGCACCAAGCGGGGGGTGATCTCGTACGCGGCCCGCGACATCGGGGAGCGGTTGGATGCGAAGGCGTTGGTGGCGTTCACGCAGTCCGGGGACACGGTCCGCCGGTTGGCGCGGTTGCACACGCCGTTGCCGTTGCTGGCGTTCACGCCGTTGCCGGAGGTGCGGTCGCAGTTGTCGTTGACGTGGGGGACGGAGACGTTCATCGTCGATCCGGTGGACAGCACGGATGCGATGGTGCGGCAGGTCGACAACGCGTTGCTGGGGCTGGGCCGGTATCAGAAGGGTGAGTTGGTGGTGATCGTGGCGGGGTCGCCGCCCGGCACCGTAGGCTCGACCAACCTGATCCACGTCCACAGAATCGGCGAAGACGACCACTAGGCCTCGGAGGCGAAGACGACCACTAAGCCTCGGAAACGACTATCCCATGCCATCTTTGACGCTCACCGTTCGTCTGCTGACACCCCACTCCGATCTGTGGGACTGGCAGACCCGCGCGCTCTGCCGAACCACCCGGGCGGATCTCTTCTTCGGGCCGGACAGCGAAAGCAGAGCAACGCGAATTCGCCGGGAGAGGCAGGCGCAGGAACTCTGCCGGAGTTGCCCGGTCCGGCACGAATGCCTGCGCCACGCGCTCGACGTCGGCGAACCCTACGGCGTCTGGGGCGGGATGACCGAATCGGATCGGCGATTCGGTCAGGATCGGCCCCAGCTGAATCCACAGGCAAATCGTAAGCCGGCCAAGAGACTTCGTATCTCACCGCGGCACCCCCGCCCCGGAAGGCAGTGAGAGTTTACGGACTACGCCTCACAGTCCGACCGCGGTTTCGAGGAGATCGAGTTCGGCGTCGAGGTGGTCGAGCATGGGGTGCAGATCCGGGACGGTGCGGCGGCAGCCGGTGAGGCCGAAGACGATCTGGTCGTCGCTGCTGGTGCAGGTGATGTTGAGGGCCTGCCCGGTGGTGGGGATCGACAGCGGGTAGAGGGATTCGAGGCGGGCACCGTTCCAGTACAACGGGGTTCGGGGTCCGGCGACATTCGAGATGACGACGTTGAACGGCGGACGCAGCGGCCCCCGCCGACCGAGGAACATCTCGACTCCGAGCGGGGCGGCACCGAGGGCGCTCATCGCGAGCACCTGGGCGGGGCTCATCGCCTGCAGCGCGGCCTTGCCCTCGTTCATGCAGTTGCGCACGGTCTCGAGGCGGTGCGCGGGGTCGGGCAGGTGGGTGGCCAGGTTGCACATGAGCACCCCGACCCGGTTGCCTCCGGGCGCGCGGTCGCCGGTCCCGGTCTCCGGCGCGCGCAGCGACACGGGGACCATCGCGATCAGTGGGTTGTCCGGCAATGCGTCGCGGGTGTGCAGGTAGGCCCGCAAGGTGCCCGCGCACATGGTCAGCACGATGTCGTTGATGGTGGCCTCGGCATGCTTGGCCAGCAGCCGGATCCGTTCGATCGGGAACGACCGGGCGGCGACGTGGCGGGCCCCGCTGATCGGCACGTTGAACAGGGTGTGCGGCGCGGTGAGCGACAACGCACCACCCCTGCCGTGCAGGGCGCGGTCCACGGTGCCCAATGCCGCGGGCAGCAGTCCGGCCACCTCGCCCGCCGCGGAGCGGGCGGCGTCCCATGCCATCGCCGGAAGCGCGGAACCGGGACCGCTCGTGACGGCCATCCGCGCGTCCGGCACTGCCGACAGCGTGTTCCGCGGCTGCCAGGGCGTGGGCATGTTCCGGCGGTTCGGGTCCTCGCTCATGCTGTCGCGGAGCAGTCGCATCGCGGACGCACCGTCGGCGAGGGCGTGGTGGATCTTGGTGTACACCGCGTAGCGGCCGTCGGCGAGTCCCTCGATCAGGTGCATCTCCCACAACGGCCGGCTGCGGTCGAGCAGGGTGCCGTGCAGCCGTGACACCAGGGTCATCAGCTCGGCCATTCCGCCCGGCTGGGGCAGGGCGTCACGGCGGACGTGATGCTCCAGATCGACCTCGTCGTGCGGAAGGGTGTCCCAGCCCCACTGGCCGAGCGACGTCACCGAGCGACGGGCCCGCTTCCGGAAGGGCGCCGCCACCTGGTCGCCGACCAGCGCCGCATCGAACATCGCTCGCACGTCGGCCGCGGACGATCCCTCGGCCGGCGTGAACACCGCCAGGCCGCCGACGTGCATCGGATGCTCGCGGGACTCGCCGAGCAGAAACAGCGAGTCCGTCGGCGCCATCGGGAACAGCATGTGGTGTCCTTACTGTTCCCGAAACCGGATCTGCCTGCGCGGATCCGATTCCCCCCGGAACTGTCGTTCATATCGGTGTTGCCGTATGTAAAAGTAACGTTTAGGTGTGGTTCATGTCACAAACCGGTCTCGCTGTTTTAGTTGTACAGCACAGTCACCGTTTCCGCCACACACACAAAACGGACACCGCGATCAGACGCCCGTGTACACGGTCTTCCCCCAGGTGTAGAAGTCCACGGCGCTGCGGCCCTGCTCCCGGAACGTGTTCGTGGACGAGTCCTTCACCCCGCCGAACGGCACGTTCAGGTCCAGCCCGGCCGTCGGACGGTTGATCTTGACGACGCCGGCCTGCGCCCGGGCGGCGAAGTCCGTCGAGCGCACCAGGCTGTCGGTGCAGATGCCCGCGGTGAGTCCGTAGCGGGAGTCGTTGACGGCGGCGAGCCCGGCCTCGTAGTCGGCGACCTCCAGCACCGCGACCACCGGCCCGAAGATCTCGTCCGTGACCGCCGGATCGTCGAGCGGCAGATCGGTGAGCACGGTGGCCGGGAAGAACAACCCGTCGGACGGGTCGCCGGCGTAGTCGCCGTGCCGCAATGTGGCGCCGCGCTCGACTGCGGAGCGCACCGCGGCCTGATCCTGCTCGAACTGCGCGCGGCTCACCACCGCGCCCATACGGGTCGTGTCCGCCGAACCGTAACCCGGAACGTACCGCGCGGCCTCCTCGACCAGTGCCTCGAGAAACGCATCACGGATCCCGGGGGTGACATACACGCGGGACGTCGCCGTGCAGGCCTGCCCGGTGAGCCCGAACGCGCCCGCGGCCACCACCTGTGCGGCGTTCCGGGCGTCGTCGAGCACCAGCACAGCGTTCTTGCCGCCCATCTCCAGCTGGACCCGGGCCCGGCGCGAGTTCAGGATGTCCTGCAGCCCCAACCCGACGGTGGTGGAGCCGGTGAACGACAGCCCGGCGACGCGGGGGTCGCGGGCCAGCGCGTCGCCGACCACCCGTCCGTTGCCGTGGACCACGTTGAAGACCCCGGCGGGGAGCCCGGCGTCGTGGAGGGCGCGGGCGAGGTGGGTGGCCGACAGGGGCGTGAGTTCGGCCGGTTTGAGCACCACGGTGTTGCCCGAGATCAGCGCGGGTGCCGTCTTCCACGCCGGGATGGCGATGGGAAAGTTCCACGGCGTGATGAGCGCGAAAACACCCAGGGGCTCGCGGCGGGTGGTGATGCTGGTTCCGGGCATCCCGCTGGGGAGCACTTCGCCGGTGGCCGCCCATCCGAGGGACCCGAAGAACCGCAGGACGTCCACGGCGCGCGTGACTTCGCCCCGAGCCTCGGCGAGGGTCTTGCCTTCTTCCCGGACGAGGTCCGCGGCCACCGCGGAACCCCGTTCCTGCAGCAGGTTTGCGGCCGCGATGAGGATGGCGCCCCGGGCCGGTGCGGGGAGCGCGGCCCAGGCCGGCTGTGCCGCGGCGGCGGCCGTGACGGCGGCGTCCACCTCGGCGGTACCACCACTCGGCGAGTAGGCGGCGAGTTCGTGCGGGCGGGCCGGGTTCCAGCGCTCGGTGTCGGCGCCACCCAGCCATTCGCCGTTCACGAGGTGCTGTGCGGTCGGGACGTCGTTCCGGACGGGTGAGCCGGTGGGCTCGGTGACGGTCGTGGTCATCGTGTCTCCTCGGGAGGTGGAGGGCAGGGTTCGGGTTCTACAGGCTGCGGATCAGGCCGCCGTCGCAGCGGAGTGCGACGCCGGTGATGTACGACGCCGGGGCGCTGCACAGGAACGCAGCGGCGGCGCCGAATTCGTCGGGGTCGCCGTAGCGGCGGGCCGGGATCGTCTTGCGCGATTCGATTTCGATGTCGGTGACGGTGACACCCCGACGCTTGGCGGCGGCCGCGTCCAGTTCGGCCACCCGGTCGGTGGCGATCCGACCCGGCAGCAGCAGGTTGACGGTGACGCAGTCGAGGGCGACCTCGGCGGCGAGGGTCTTGAGGTAGCCCGCCAGAGCCGCGCGACCGGTGTTGGACATCGCCAAATTGGGCAGGGGCGCAGCAACTCCGGACGAGCCGATGGCCAGAACCCGGCCCCAGCGGCGCTCCCGCATGCCGGGGAGGACGGTCGAGACGAGTGCGTGGTGCGGGCGGAGCAGGATGTCGAATGCTGCCGCGAGATCGTCCGCGCCCAGGGTCGCCGCCGCGCCCGGTCTGGGCCCGGGACCGTTGAGGAGCTGCGCGCGGCGGCAGGCAGTCTGACGTTCCACGCGTGGTTGTAAGCCGTAAATCTGTAAGAACATGTCATTTTGTGTCAGAATAGTCACGTGAAGTTGAGTGCGTGGGCCAAGGAGCAGGGGGTCTCGTACCGCACTGCGCTGAATTGGTTCCACGCCGGAAAGCTCCCCGTGCCCGCCCGGCAGCTCCCGACCGGCACGATCCTTATCGACTCGCCCGTTCGGGAAACCGGTGTGACGGTGGCGTACTGCCGAGTCTCCTCGCACGAGCAGAAGCCGGACCTCGAACGCCAAGCCGGGCGGGTCGTGACCGGCGCAGGGGAGCGTGGGCTGTCGATCGACCGCACCATCACCGAAATCGGGTCCGGGCAGGGCGGGCGGCCCGGGAAGCTGCGGACGCTGCTCGCCGACCCGGCCGTGACCACGATCGTGGTCGAGCACCGCGACCGACTGACTCGTTTCGGAGTGGAGTACCTCGAAGCCGCGCTGTCCGCGCAGGGGCGACGCATTGTCGTGCTGGATGATTCCGAGGTCGTTGATGATTCTGGGGTCGCCGACGACCTGGTGCGCGAGATGACCGAGGTACTGACCTCGATGTGCGCGCGCCTGTACGGCCGTCGCTCCGCCTCTCGGAGGGCGGTGGCGGGGGTGCGTGCAGCGCAAGCCGAGCCCGAGGAGTCGACGTGATCCGGGCGTATCTGTTCGCCCTCGATCCGACCGAGGCGCAAGCCGACGCGATGGCCTCGCACTGCGGTGCCACCCGGGTCGCCTACAACTGGTGCCTGGCCCAGGTGAAGGCGAACTGGTCGCAGCGTGCTGCGGAGCAGACCTATGGCCTGACCGGTGATCAACTCACCCCATGGATGGCCTCTTCCGCCTACAGTCTTCGGAAGGCGTGGAACGCGGCCAAGGATGAGGTGGCGCCGTGGTGGAAGCAGAACAGCAAGGAGGCGTACGCCTCGGGCTGCGCCAACCTCGCCGCCGCGCTCGCCAACCGCACGGCGGGCCGAGCGAAGATGCCCCGGTTCAAGTCCAAGCGGACCGCGCGAATGTCGTGCAAGTTCACCACCGGCCGATTCGGTCTGGTCCGCGACCGCCGGCACGTGCAGTTGCCCGTGATCGGGGTGGTGCGCACCGGTGAGTCGACCCGCAAGCTGGCCCGCAAGATCGAAGCAGGCACTGCGCGTATCCGGTCGGCCACCCTGTCGTACCAGCGTGGCCGCTGGCATGTCTCGTTCTCCGTTGACCTCCCGGACGCCGCACCCGAAGAACGCACCGGTGGCGGGGTGGTCGGCGTCGATCTCGGTATCGCGCATCTGGCTACCCTCTCGACCGGTGAGCAGGTGCCGAACCAGCGTCGCCTCGATGCCGAGTTGTCGAACCTGCGCCGCGCCGAACGGGCCTGCGCTCGCCGGCGCGGCCCGGACCGCAGAACCGGTGCCGCGCCGTCGAACCGGTGGAAGAAGGCCCGCGCCCGCGCCGACCGCATCCACACCCGCGTGGCGAACCTGCGGCGCAACGACACCCACCAGTTCACTTCCCGTCTGGTGCGGGAGTTCGACACGATCGTGATCGAAGACCTGCACGTGGCCGGGATGCTGCGGAACCGGCGTCTGGCCCGGCACATCGCCGGTGTGTCGTGGGGGCAGATCCGCCGTCAGCTCACCTACAAGACCGAACGGGCCGGGGTCCGGCTCGTGGTGGCGGACCGTTGGTTCGCTTCTTCCAAGACGTGCTCGGAGTGCGGGACAGCGAAAGCCAAGCTGCCCCTGAATGAGCGGGTGTTCGCGTGCCTGGCCTGCGGGATCGTCCTTGATCGGGATGAGAACGCGGCCCGGAATTTGGCCGCTTTGGCGGTCGACACCGGCGAGTTGCGCCGGGAGCTGCCCGATGGAAGCGATGTCAGACGGGCGTGCTCGCACGCTCCGCAGTCGCACCGCCACGGGAAGAGTCCGCACAGGACTCAACGCCACCACCGCAAGGTAGTGGCTCGATGAAGCGGGACATAACCTCACACTTCATCGAACGGTATGACGCATCGCGGCATTTTCTTTTCTCTCCCGTGATGTCCGAGAGCTGCGCAAGGGTAGGGCCCTTCTCATAGCGAATAGGCGAAAGTTGTTGCCGCCGGTCGTCAACAGGGAACCCGTGGCGGGGGAGTGGGCGTGGCGCTCTCGACCTTCATCGGATCCGCGATTGTCGAGGTCGGGGGGACCGCGGGGGGTCAGAGCTCGAGGTACAGGAAGTTGTCGGCCCAGTTCGTCTCGCCGGCGGTCGTGGCGAAGTAGAAGATGCGGTCGGAGAATCCGCAGTCGAAGTACTGGGCGATTTTCGATTCGCCGGGAGCGAGCGTGCCGAGGTTCGTGCTCTCGTACACGAGCGGGGTGTGGACGGTGACGCCGGTGGCGGTGCCGCCGCCCTCGTTGGTGACGCGCACGGCGCACGCGTTGACGCCTTCGGTATTCGCCTGGGTGATCGCGAGATCGGGGCCGTCGCCGAGGGATCCGAACGGCGCGGCGGACGCCATTGCCGTTCCGGCGGTCATCAGTCCCGTGATCATGGCCCCCGCCACTGCCGTACGTCGAAGGTTGCGCATGTTGTGCCCTTTCCTCGGTTGTCCGGTATTCAATACACGTTGATCTGCGTGGTGCTGGGGATGTGCGGGCGGTCGGTGGTCAGCGTGACCTCGACGCGGCCGGATCCCGTCTCGAGGTGGGCCCACGGTTCCGCCGGGAAGTCGAGCAGTCCGCCACTGACCTCGGCGGACCACGAACCCGCAGCACCGGTTTCCAGGTTGCGCCAGTGCAGCGTCGCGAATACCGAGCACAGCACTCCCGGCGTCGACGACACACCGACGAACGTCCCGTTCAGCCGAACGTAGACCAGGCCGGGCAGCGCGTCGGTGGCAACGGTGACTCCTCCGATCCGGCCGCCACAGGCAAGTCCGTGAGCGACGGTCGCGGTGTCCGGAATGTTCACCCACCTGTCCTGGGTCTGATCCGCCGCGGCCGGGGCGGCGGCACCGAACAATCCGGCCAGCACCAGTCCGGTGATCGCGATCGACTTGCCGAGCGTAGGAAGAGACATGGTGCTCCAGATCGCTGTCGGTCAATGGTCCTGACGGTACCTCGGAAACACGCCACGAGTGATGCCTCGTGGTTTGATCGAGTCATGACCGAGGAGAACGGGATTCCCACCGTCGTGACCGCAAGTCGTGTCATCGCCGCTCCGGCGCGGGCGATCTTCGAACTGATCGCCGACCCGGCGCAACAGCCGCGCTGGGACGGCAACGACAACCTGGCCGAGGCCGCCCCCGGACAGCGGGTGCGCGCCGTGGGTGACGTGTTCACCATGACGCTGACCAACGCAGGCATCCGCGACAACCACGTGGTGGAATTCGAGGAGGGGTGGCTGATCGCCTGGACGCCGTCCGAGCAGGGCCATCCACCGCCGGGGCATCTGTGGCGCTGGGAGCTCGAGCCGCTCGACGAGAACCGCGTTCGCGTCACGCATACCTATGATTGGTCGCGCCTGACCGACCCGAAACGCCAACAGCGTGCCCGCATCACCACGTCCGACTGGCTACTGGCGTCCGCTGACCGGCTTGCCGAACTCGCCGAGGCGAACGACGGGCAACCTCCCGCCTGACAGCCGAGGACTGTCGGCGGCGCGCACTGTGCCACGCCGCCGACGGCTCCGAGTTACCGACCGGGGACGACGGAGATCGTTCCCTGGCAGACGGCGTTCTGAGAATTGACGAACCACCATCCCGCGCCGGTCTGGACGGTGACGGTGAACGACACCGTCCCGGTTCCCGTCCAGGTCCGGTTGATCGGGATTCCCGGCTTCTGCTGCAACGCAGCCTCGTCGCTGACGCTGTGGCCGGTCGCGCCCGTCGTCGTGTTGTGCCAGTCGACCGACACCCGCGTGCCGTACCAGTTGATTCCGATGCTCGGGATCAGACCGCCGGGCGGCGCGGGCAGTTCGTTCCCACCGCTGAGCAGGATCGCCGGCTCCAGCGCCGACCCACCCGGTCGCAGCGACTCCCCGGACGACGCGTTGACGGTCCACGTGAACGGCGGTGCCCAGACGAGGGGATTCGCGCTCGAGCACGTCATCGTCGTCGACGTCGGCGGTGCGGGCTGAGCATGTGCGACCGCACCCCCTCCTGCCACGACAGCGGTTCCCAACCCGGCAGCAGTGAGTACCGCAGCGCATGCGCGGCGCCCCAACTGGTTGCTCATGAGCCCTCCCATTTCCTCATTCCCCGAGACCCGAGACGTACCTCGCCCCCTGGAATTTCGGCGGCAGACAAGAATTCGTTACAGAGCGTGCGGGTTGGGCACCTCTTACGCCCGTGCAGTCAGTAGTTCCGGGCCGGCGGCAGGTCGCGTTGCACCAAAAGTATTTCCGAGGGCGCAATGACACCGGGGAAGTAGAAGTGGCCCTCCGGGGACTGGACCAGATCGGCGTCGTCGATGCCGTGGACCTCCCACACGTCCACCGCTCCACCGGTGTTGTTCATCCGCACGAACCAGTCGCGTTCCCACTCGCCTGCCGCGAGGAAGCAGCCCTGCTGCTCGGGGCTGTAGCTCCCTGCGATACCGCGGGCCGCACCCATCCGAGTCCAGTCCAACCCGAATCGGGAAATGGACGCACGATTCAACACCGAGGTGACGTGGTAGCGGGGTGGCATTCCCTCAAGGTAACTCGGAGCATGACCATTGCCCAGTGAATTTCGGTCCCGGCCGGACCTGGACGCCGGTGTGGGAGTTTGCGACCGAGCATTCAGTTGGATGCCGACGCAAGCTCGTTCGCTGTCAGCGCCAGGATGTCGTCGGCGTGGCTGACGGCGATGAAATGACCACCATCGCTGACCGGGTGCCAGACGGCGCCCGGGGTCCTGTCGGCCACAGTCTTGTTGATGATCTCGGGGACCAGGGTGTCTGCGCTGCCCTGCCAGAAGTGCACCGGGCGTGTCACTTTGGTCATGTCGAACGGCCATGCCTCGTAGAGCATGGTGGCGTCGACGACGAGTCCGTCTGCGCCGTGGCGAAAACACTCGCGGCTTGCCCTCAGAAAGGCGTTGAGGACGTCTTCGTCGGCCAGTACCTCCTGATCTGCCGCGCACGCCGACTTCGTGATCGCCTGCCCGTAGCGATCCTCGAAATGTGTGGCACTCATGCCGAGCAGCTCGTACATGAGCGTGAAACCCGGGTGGAAGTGCAGCGCCAGGCGACCGTCCAGTGCGTCCACACTGCTCAGATACTTCGCGGCCCAGTTTGCGCCGAACGTTCCGTAGTTTCCGCCTGCGATGCACACGACGTTGGCGAGGCGCATCGGGTCCAGATACGCGGCCGCCGCCAGGGCCCACGGTCCGCCCTCGGACCACCCGGTTACGCGAACCGGTCGGCGTCGAACGAGTCGGCGAGCAGCAGGAGGTCGTCGGTCCAGCTTTCGAAGGTGCGGCCCGGCTGGAGATCGGACCCGCCGATGCCCGGCCGATCCGCGCACACGAATCGCAATCCGTTGGCCTTCGCGTACGAATCGAACAGCGCGGCCTCCCATCGGCTGGACGGTCCGCCGTGGTTGTGCAGCACGAGCGGACCGCGCGGGTCACCGGCTTCGAGATACGTGATGGTCCGGCTGCCGATCCGGATGCTTCCCTCGCTCGTCACGTGGACTCCTCACAGTGTTGGCCGGACGCCGAAACTGGGTGGGCGGCGTCGAAACTGCAGGTACTCCGAACTTCTCCATACTAGGCTCGACGGGTGGTTCGTCCCGAGCGGTTAGGGGTATCCGGCGTGGTGCAATCGACGGAGCGGCACGGTGTGCGTTGGCGTGGCGGTCTTGCCTTCCTCTCGATCGTCCTGGCAGGAGTCCTGCTTGCGGCCGGGTGCGGGCAGCAGGACTCCGGGTCCGATGGCGACTCGCAGCAGGACCAGACGACGTCCGCGGCGAACCTCTTGCCCGAGGACGTGGTCGTCGCGCTGGACGGAGTGCAGAACTACTTCCCGGAGATCGAGCGACAGACCGCGACGAGTGAGAACTCCACCGCGGCCGGTGCCCCCGATGCGACGAGAATGGTGATCTACGAAGACGGAGACGGGCGAAGGGTCACCATCTCGGTGGATCAGTACCCCAGCCCGGACGCGGCCTCCACCGCATTCGAGCAGGCGATCGACAAGAGTGAAGTCGTCCCGGGATTCGTGGCGCTGCCCGCGCCGGCCGATGTGGGCGACAAGGCGTTCGCCGGTTCCGTCACGCAGGGCGAAGACACGCACATCGGGTACGGCGCACTCGACGGCGCATATGTCGTCGGGGTGACGTCGGCCGGCTATCCGGCCACCCCCGAGAACGTCGACAAGCTGACCGGTCTCACCCGGGACGCGGTCGCGAAAGCCGGCACGGCATAGGGCCCGCGCCAACACCGCGTCAGGATTGCGGTCGCCGGAGTCAGATCGGTGTCAAGACCGGTCGAAACCTCGTTCGACGGGGGTAGATCTGGAACTGAATCCCGAGTCGGCCCACCCACGGCCGCCGAGGGATCGAGGAGGTTCCGATGACGCTTCATCTTCCCCACAAGTTCGCCCACGAACAGTCGCGGCAGAACACGCTGCTCGACCTGTCGGCCCTCGGCACGGACGGCCCGGGCATCGAGGACGCGCTGCGTGCGGTGATGGAACAGCCACAACCGCGGCTGGTCGGATTCCGATGCCCCGCCCGTTTGGGATCGATCGACGACGCGATCGGGTTGATGGAACGGGTCCGCCGCGACTACGGGGTGATCCTGACGGAGCTGGTCCTGGCCGACGCGGATCGGGTCGATCTGCGCGAGGCCGTCGACGAGGCCCTGGACGAGGCCTGCGCCCGGAACCGGTTCCCCCGCCCGAGCGTCGTGTTCACCGGGCGCCCGGCTGTGTCCGCCTTGATGAAATCTTGACGCCGTCACCCCTTGCGCCCGGTTGAACGCGCGTTTAGCGTATTAAACATGCGTTCAACCAATGCCGCTTCCGGGGTCCCGCAGCCCGACATGACCACCCGCGCCCGAGTGCGCGACGCGGCCATCACGGTGTTCGGCAACCACGGTTTCGGCACCGGAGTGCGGGCGATCGCCACCGCCGCCGGGGTGTCACCCGGCCTGGTCATCCACCATTTCGGTTCGAAGGACGGCCTGCGCGCCGAATGCGACGAGCACGTCCTGCGGATCATCCGGGAGCAGAAGGCGGAGGCCATATCGACGCCCGGGCCCGCGGGAGCGATGCAGGCCCTCGCCGACATCGAGCAATACGCCCCACTCGTCGCGTATATCGTGCGGAGTTTCCAGGCGGGCGGCGGTCTCGGCGAATCCCTCTTCGAGCACATGGTGGAAGACACCAGCCAGTACCTCGAACTGGGAGTGGCGACCGGGGCTGTCCGGCCCAGCCGCAATCCGGCGGCGCGGGCCCGCTACCTCACGCTCTACAACGTCGGCGCGATGCTGCTGTACCTGCAGATGCGCGCCGACAAGGAAGTTCCGCTCGATTACGCAACCGCCATCCGCGACCTCGCCACCGACGTCACGCTGCCCGCCCTCGAGATGTACACGGAGGGTCTGCTGCCGGATTCGTCGATGCTCGAGGCATATCTGGCCACCGAAGACGGCGCCGCGCAGGCGGGCGCGGCAGCCCCAGAACATACCGACTCCCCGAACTAGGAGCAGCTATGAGCGCGATCATCGAAGTGCGCAACCTGGTGAAGACGTTCGGACGAACCCGGGCGCTCGACGGACTCGACCTCGAGGTCGGCGAAGGGGAAGTGCACGGGTTCCTCGGGCCGAACGGGGCAGGCAAGTCCACCACCATCCGCGTCCTCCTCGGAAGCCTGCACGCCGACAGCGGTGAGGCCACCGTGTTCGGCCGCGATCCGTGGCGCGACGCCGTCGCCCTGCACCTCGATATGGCGTACGTCCCCGGCGACGTGACACTGTGGCCGTCGTTGTCCGGCGGCGAGACCATCGACCTCCTCGCGCGGATGCGCGGCGGACTGGACGAGACCCGCAAGAAGGATCTGATCGAGCGTTTCGACCTCGACCCGCGGAAGAAGGGGCGGGCGTATTCGAAGGGCAATCGGCAGAAGGTGGCCCTGGTGTCGGCGTTCTCGTCCGACGCCCGCCTGCTGCTGCTCGACGAACCGACTTCCGGGCTGGATCCGTTGATGGAACAGGTGTTCCGCGAGTGCGTCGGCGAGGCCCGCGACCGCGGGGTCACCGTGCTGCTGTCCAGTCACATCCTGTCCGAGGTGGAGGCGCTGTGCGAGCGGGTCACCATCATCAGGTCGGGGCGGACGGTCGAATCGGGGACGCTGGCGTCGATGCGGCACCTCAGCCGCACGTCGATCACCGCCGAACTTCTCGGTGATCCCGGCGATCTGAGTCGCATCGACGGCGTGGCGGACATCCAGTTCGACGGGTCGACGCTGCACTGTCAGGTCGACAGCGAACATCTCGGCGAACTCATCCGGGTGCTCGGCGACACCGGGGTGCGGAGCCTCGTCAGCAAGCCCCCGACCCTCGAAGAACTCTTCCTGCGGCACTACGAGATCGACGACGGCCCGACGGCGTCGTCCGACACGGCGGAGAAGGTGCGGGCATGACTACCGCAACGGTGTCCCGGTTCCGGCCCGTGGAACCGGCGCCGGTATCTACCTCGGATTTCAAGGGGACGCTGCACTTTCTGCGGCTGTTCCTGCGCCGGGACCGGATCGCGCTGCCCCTGTGGGTGCTGATCTTCGCGTTCGCGCCCGCGCTGTACGTCGCGAGCATCGCCGACATCTACACCTCGCCGGCCGACCTGGCGGAGTTCGCGGCCACCACTGCGGCCAGCCCCGCGCAGATCGCCATGTACGGGCCGATTTTCAACTCCAGCCTGGGTTCGGTGGGGGTCTGGAAGGCCGGCATCTACTACACGCTGATCGGGCTGGTGGTGATCCTGACGGTCATCCGGCACACCCGCGCCGAGGAGGAGACCGGCCGGGCCGAGCTTCTCGACTCCACCGCCGTCGGACGGTATTCGGGTCTGACCGCGGCGTTGATCCTCGCCGGCGGTGCCTCCGTGGTCACCGGGATTCTCTGTGCGGCAGCGCTACTCGCCCGCGACCTTCCGGTGGGCGGCTCGGTCGCCTTCGGGACGTCGCTGGCCTGCTCCGGTCTGGTGTTCACAGCGGTGGCGGCCGTTGCGGCGCAAGTGAGTACCGGCGCCCGCGTCGCGCGCGGCATCGCGTTGACGGTGCTGGGCGTCGCGTTCGCGTTGCGCGCGGTCGGTGACGCCGGCAGCGGCACCCTGTCGTGGTTCTCGCCGCTCGGCTGGGCACTGCAGATCCGTCCGTACGCCGACGAACGCTGGTGGGTCGTCATCCCCAGCCTCGTCACGGCGGCCGTACTCACCTGGGCGGCATACGCTCTCCTGCGCCGACGCGATGTCGGGGCCGGCCTGATCGCCGAACGACCCGGACCCACCGACGCATCGCCTGCGCTCGCCGGAACCCTGGGACTGGCGTGGCGGATGCACCGCGGCACGCTCGCGGCCTGGACCGCCGGGCTCGGACTGTACGGCCTGCTGATAGGCAGCGCCGCCAAGGGCGTCGGCGGCCAGGTCGGCAACAGTCAGACGATCCGGGACATCATCCTGCGGATGGGTGGGTCGCAGTCGCTGGAGGAATCGTTCATCGGCTACGCGTTCACCATGCTCGCCATCGCGGCCGCGGCCTACGCGATCTCCGCGTCGCTGCGCCTGTATTCGGAGGAGAACGCCCAGCGTCTCGAACCCGTGACCGCCGGTTCCGTCGGCCGGGTCCGGTGGGCGTCGAGCCACATCCTGTTCGCGTTGCTGGGTCCGGCGGTCGCGATGGTGGTGGCCGGGGTGGCCGCCGGACTCACCTACGGTGCATCCATCGGCGATGTGGGTGGGGCCCTGCCACGTGTGGTCGGGGCGGCGCTCGTGCAGCTTCCCGCGATCTGGATGCTGGCCGGAGTGACGGTCCTGCTGTTCGGTGTCGTTCCGCGGTTCACACCGGTGGCGTGGGGAGTGCTCGTTGCGTTCCTGCTGATCTTCATGGTGGGGTCGATCGCGCAGTTCCCGCAGGCGGTGCTGAATCTCGAGCCGTTCAGCCACGCCCCGAAGCTGCCGGGCGGCCAGTTCGAATGGGCGCCGATCGGGTGGCTGCTGCTGATCACGGCCGCGCTGATCGCGGTAGGTGTGGCGGCGTTCCGGCGGCGCGATCTGCGCTGAGCCCCGGCCGGTGTGCACACTGAAGGCATGGCACGTGTGCACACCGGCGAGTCCGTCCTGGCCCGGACGGTGCGGATCGTCGAATCGTTCCGTTCGGACGATTCGCTGCTCACGGTGTCCGAGATCGCCCGGCGGTCCGGTCTCCACATCTCCACCACGTCGCGGCTGATCGACGAACTGGTGGGGTGCGGCTGGCTCGAGCGTGAGGACCGGAAGGTGCGGATCGGGGTCCGACTGTGGGAGGTCGCGTCGCGGGCGTCCCCGACCCTCGGGCTCCGGGAGGCGGCGATGCCGTTCATGGAGGACCTGCACGCCGTCGTCGGGCAGCACACGCAGCTCGGTGTCCTCGAGGGCGACGAGGTGCTGTTCATCGAGCGGCTCACGGCGCCGGGAGCCGTCGTCAACTACACGCGCATCGCCGGCCGGATGCCGCTGCACGTCTCCTCGTCCGGGCTGATCCTGCTCGCGCACGGACCGTCGGAGCTCCAGGAGCGGATCCTGGGGGAGCCGTTGAAGGTGTTCACCGACAAGACGATTCGTACCCCACGACAGTTGCGCGGAGTGCTGGCGGACGTGCGCAGGCACGGCTACATCCTCTGTGCCGGTCACCTGTACCCGGACACGACGGGTGTCGCGGTTCCGGTGCGGGACGGCACCGGCAAGGTGGTCGCCGCGCTGTCGGTCGTCGTGCCGAACGACGAGAAGGCGTACGCGCAGATCCCCGCGCTGCAGGCGGCGGCGAAGGGCATCACCCGGGTGATGGCGACCGCGTCGAAGTAGCCCGCCGGCTCGGTGGACTATCCGACCCGCCCGTGCCACGGTGGAATCGGAACCACTTCTCCCGGAAAGCGCAGCGCCATGGAAAGCACCGCACAACCCAACCCGCTGGAATGCCCGGACTGCCACGCCCTCACCGCGGATCTCGAGGCCCACAAACACTGGCACTCCCGGCTCGTGCACGACATCGCCACCGCGGTCGACAAGGACATCAGCCGACGGGCGCACACCTAGGACGTCAGTCGGCAGACACCGAGAGTACGACCTTTCCGCGCACCTGCCCGTCGACGAGGCGGCGGAGGGCCGTCGCGGCCTCGCCCAGTGGGTAGGTCCGCTCGACCACCGGTGTGACGTCACCCGACTCGACGAGGTCACGGAGCACGCGCACGTCGGCGCCGTCCTCCTTCGAGACGAACACGCACAGCGTCCGACGCGAGAAGGGGGACAGCGCCAGTGCGCGGAGTTGGCGATCCGTGCCGCCCAGCCACCGTCCGTCCGTCTCGCCGCCGACGATGACAAGTCTCCCGCGCGGAGTGAGGACCCGGCGCAACCGCGACAGGGACGTGTTGCCGCCGATGTCGAGGACGACGTCGTAGCGTCGCCCGAGCCGGGTGACGTCTTCGCGGGTGTAGTCGACGACGTGGTCGGCGCCGATCGACCGGACCAGGTCGACCTTCGCGGCGCTGCATACGCCGGTGACCTCCGCGCCGTACGCCTTGGCGATCTGCACGGCGAACGTGCCCACGCCGCCGGAGGCGCCGAGGATCAGCACCGACTGCCCCGCCGCGATCTTGCCGTGGTCGCGTACCGCCTGCAGCGCCGGGAGGCCGGAGATCGCGATCGCCGCGGCCTGCACGAACGTCAGGTCGGCCGGCTTGTGTGCGAGTTTGGCCGCGGGCGCGCACGCGTACTCCGCGAACGTCCCGGTGCCGATGCCGAAGACGTCGTCGCCGGGCCGGAATCCGCTGACGCCGTCGCCGACCGCCTCGACGCGCCCGGCGAGGTCCATCCCGGGAACGGCGACCTTGGGCCTGCGGAAGCCGTACCCGGCGAGGCGCAACGGGTACGGGAGTCCGGTCACGCAGACCGGGCTCGATCTCGTTCTGGACGGGCTCGAGCGTGTGACGGCACCGGAAATTCGCCCGGGGAAGTGACCCTGATTACGGTCTCGACTTTCAACTATTGAAAATGCTCTGGCGGCTCGGACCCCCCTCGGAAGATCCTCGAACAAACGCGAGATCGAGGAGTCGAGATGCCACAGAACCCGGTTTCTTCCGGTACGCCAGCGGACGCGGCGCTGCGAGTTGTCGCCAAACATGTTGTCGCGGAGGGTGTCGTAGCGCTGACCTTGCGGCATCCGGACGGCCGGCGGCTGCCGGACTGGGCGCCCGGCGCCCACATCGACCTGATGCTCCCGAACGGGCTGACCCGCCAGTACTCGCTGTGCGGTGACCGTTGGGACGCGCACACCTACCGGGTCGGGGTGCTGCGGGAACCCGCAGGCCGCGGCGGGTCCGCGTACGTCCACGACGAACTGGCCGAGGGCGATCTCGTCGGGGTCGGTGGTCCGCGCAACAACTTTCGGCTCGTTCCCGCGCCGAGGTACCTGTTCGTCGCCGGCGGCATCGGAATCACCCCGCTGCTGCCGATGATCCGCCAGGCGGAACTGATGGGAATCGACTGGCAACTCCTGTACGGCGGCCGCACCCGGACGTCCATGGCGTTCCGGGACGAACTCGCCGGTTACGGCGACCGGGTGGTCGTCGTGCCCCGCGACGAGCAGGGCCATCCCGACCTGCCTGCGTACCTCGCCGACGCGGCCGCCGCCGACGCGAAGGTCTACGTGTGCGGACCCGGGCCGCTGCTCGCGGCCGTCGAAAAATGTTGCGCCGAATGGCGTGTGGGCTCGCTGCGGACCGAGCGTTTCGTGCCGCAGGACCGGGGCGCTCCGCTGCGCGACGAATCGTTCGAGGTGGAACTCGCGCGCTCCGGCCTCGCGGTGACGGTGACTCCCGGCGCCAGCGTCCTCGATGCGGTGCAGGCGGCCGGGGTCACCGTCCTGTCCTCGTGCCGCGAGGGCACGTGCGGCACCTGTGAGACGACCGTCCTCGCCGGCGCCCCCGACCACCGCGATTCCGTCCTCGACGACGACGAGCGATCCCCAGGCGACTGCATGCTCATCTGCGTCTCACGGTCGTGCTCCGACCGCCTCGTGCTCGATCTCTGACACGCCCAGACGTGACACACCCAGCGAAGGGATTTCCCGTGACGATGTTCGCCCCCGCCCCCACGTTGCCCGTCAGCGACGCCGACCCGTTCGCCCTCGACGTCCTGCAGGATCCGCTGCAATTCCAGGCGGACCTGCGGGATGCGGGCCCGGTCGTGTACCTGCGGCGCTACGACGTCTTCGCGCTCGGCCGCTACGAGCAGGTTCATGCCGCGCTGACCGACTGGCAGTCGTTCCAATCCGCCGCCGGTGTCGGTTTGAGCAACTTCCGGTACGAGACCCCGTGGCGTCCCCCGAGCATCCTGCTCGAGGCCGACCCGCCGCACCACGACGCCCCGCGGGCGGTGCTGAGCAAGATCCTGGGTCCGCGCGCACTGCAGAAGCTCAGGGCGTCGTGGATTCAGGACGCGGATGTCCTCGTCGACCAGTTGCTCTCGAACGCAACCGAATTCGACGCGGTCACCGACCTCGCTGCCGCGTTTCCGCTGCGAGTCTTCCCGGATGCCGTCGGCATCTCCCGCACCGGAAGGGAGAACCTGCTGCCGTACGGCGACCACGCCTTCAACGCGTTCGGTCCGGTCAACAGCCTGGTGGAGAAGGGTGCGCCCCGGGTGGCCGAACTGTCCGGCTGGGTCAGCGAGCAGTGCGCGCGCGACGCGCTCACCGGCGACGGCTTCGGTGCGCAGATCTGGGCGGCGGCGGACCGCGGCGACATAACGTACGAGCAGGCGCCCCTCGCCGTGCGCTCGCTGCTGACGGCAGGGGTGGACACCACGGTCAACGGGCTCGCGGCCGTGCTCTACGCGTTCGCGCGGCATCCGGAGCAGTGGGCGAGGCTGCGCGAGAATCGCACGCTGGCCCGGACGGCGTTCGACGAGGCCGTCCGGTGGGAGTCGCCGGTCCAGACGTTCTTCCGCACAGCCACGAGTGACACCGAGATCGGCGGCACGGTGATCCCGGACGGCAGGAAGATCCTGATGTTCCTCGGCGCCGCGAACCGCGATCCGCGCCGGTGGGACAATCCGGACGTGTTCGATCTCGGCCGGAATCCGTCCGGGCACGTCGGGTACGGGATGGGCATCCACCAGTGCGTCGGCCAGCACGTCGCCCGCCTCGAATCGGAGGCGCTGCTGACGGCGCTCGCATCCCGGGTGGAGTCGCTGGAGATCGCCGGGCCGGTGCGCCGGCACCTCAACAACACACTGCGGTCGTGGGAATCGGTGCCGGTGCGGGTGCGGCTCGCCTGACAATACGTACGTATGTATTGACAGAATAGGCGCTGGTCACGTCGCCGGCTTGGACTCCGACCGGTCGCTGTCGCGGGTGTAGAGCAGTTCCGCCGCGCGGACGGCGAGCCAGAGTTCCGACAGTGAATTGGTGTCCGCCAGGTCGCGGGACGTCAGCGCCTCGACCTTGCGGATGCGGTACATGACCGTCTGCCGGTGAATGTGCATTGCCTGCGCGGTCTGCTGCCACGACCGCTGGTTCTGCAGGAACGCGTCGAGCGTTTCGACGAGCCTCGAGTTGTGCTGTTCGTCGTAGTCCAGAACCGGGCGCAGGATCCTGTCCACCAGGGTTTGTGCGTCGGCCACGCTCGACAGCCCGACCCAGGGGACGGCGCTGCCGTACCGGGACACGACCGTCTCGCGTCGTTCGGCGATCGACAGCGCCCACGCGGCCTCCCGGGCCGCATCCTGAAAACGCGCGAGGGACCCGACGGTTCGGCTGATACCGATGCGGGCGGTCGGGCCCAGCGCGCGGGACAGCACCGAGTCGGTGCCCGGGCCGTCGGGCACCAGGACGTGCGCGGTACCCATACGCACCAGGCACAGGTACGGGAGCGTGTGCCGCCACAGCGAATTGTGCAGTTCGAGCATGCGCTCCGGCTCTTCGCTGCGCGCCGCCACCAACACGGCGGATTCGGGTTTCAAGCCGAGATCGGCGAGTTGGGCGGTGACCCCGGCGATGTCCATGCGCCCTTCGAGCATCTGGGTGAGAAGCCCTGAACCGTACCGGCGTTCGTGTTCGAGCATCAACTGTGTCTGGGACAGTTCGATGGCGACGACGGTGGCAGCGTGCTGAAGCTGGATCGGGTCGACACCGACCCGCGGATCGCTGAGCGTGACGAGTGCGGCGCCGGCGTGGCGTGGGATGTCGGTGAGCATTGCCGCCCGGTCGCCGACCGACGGAAGTCCGTACGCGCCGCCCGCCACGTTCTTCGACGCCTCGGACAACGCCACCACGGCGTCGCTGATTGTCGGGTCCAGCGGGGTCGTGCCCGGAAACCAGGGCTCCCCGGTGGCGCGGTCGCACACCTGGATCTCGCAACCCAGTTCGCGTGCGAGTGCGGACAGAAGGTCGGCGGGCGCCGCGCCGCGGGCGGTGTGCCTGCGGATCAGGTCGTAGATCCGGACGGTGCGAGCGAGGCGATGCGACTGGTCGAGGAGGGTGGCTTCGGCCACCGACCGGGAAATGGCGACGAAGGGGAGGGGATACCGGATCCACAGGACCGGGAAGCCCAGTTCGTCGCTGGTGCGTGTGAACGCGGCCGTCAGTCGCGGGCAGTACATGTTCTCGCCGATGCCCAGCCCGGCCACACCGGCGTCCGCGAGGTGCCGGACCAGGTCGGCCTGCTCCTTCGCCGACTTCGGGAACGACATGCCGTTGGTCATCAGGAACTCGCCGCCGGTGACCCATCGCCACGGTTCGGGCAGGTCGGAGGTGTGGGTCCAGGTGACCTCGCGACCGAGTCCGGACGCCCCGGAATACACCTCCAGGCGCAGATGCGGGATCTCCACCAGCTCACCGACCGTGACAGCCACGGAGCCTCCTCTGCGTCAATGCCCAATCAGGTTTGTGCGATCGAATAAAGCGTAACCACTGGTTTTGCGCATTGGCTACTCGTGTTCCGCCCAAACGGCCAGGCATTCTGTGTTGGACGTCACAAACGGCAACACCCGCACTTCATCCAGTCCAGGAGCCCCAATGACTAGTACCGGTCATCTCATAGACGATGCACCGTTGACCTCCTTCCACAAGAAGCTGACAGCGTTCTCCTCCGGCGGGCCGTTCATCGACGGATTCGCGTTGTCGATCATCGGCGTCGCGCTCATCACCATGGAACCGGCGATGAGCCTGAGCACCACCGAGATCGGATTGATCGGTGCGGCAAGTTTGGTCGGGATCTTCGTCGGCGGCGGAGTGTTCGGCTACGTGACCGACAAGATCGGCCGGCATTTCATGTATATCGCCGACCTGGTCGCGCTCGCGGTGTTCTCCGTCCTCTCCGCGTTCTGCGGTGAGGCCTGGCAGGTCATTCTGCTGCGCTTCCTGCTCGGTGTCGCGATCGGCGCCGATTACCCGATCGCCACGTCACTGCTGGCGGAATTCCTGCCCAAACGGCAGCGCGGCCGGCTGCTCGGTGCCATGTTCGTGGTGTGGGCGGTCGGTGCCGCCGCTGCCTACATCGTCGGCTACCTGGCGAAGGATCTCGGCCCGGATGCCTGGCGCTTCCTCCTCGCGAGTCCCGCCATCTTCGCCGTCATCACGCTGCTCGCCCGGATGGGTACACCCGAGTCGCCGCGGTGGCTGATGAGCAAGGGGCGCATGGCCGAGGCCGACAAGTCGATCAAGCTCGTCTACGGCGAGCAGTACGGTGTCGCGGACCTGCCCGAAGAGCCAGTGGTGAGCACGTCGTTCATGCGGGTGTTCCAGAAGCCGTACCTCGAGCGCACCATCTTCGTGGCGATCTTCTGGACCGCCCAGGTGATCCCCCTGTTCGCGGTGTACACGTTCGCCCCCGACCTGCTCGAATCCTTCGGTTTGTACGGCGACGCCAACCTCTACGGCGGTTCCCTCATCATCGCGGTCCTGTTCGTGGTCGGCGGCATACCCGGTCTGTGGCTGGTCGAGAAGATCGGACGACGCAAACTGCTGATCGGGTCGTTCGCCGTCATCGGTGTCACTTTGGCCGTCCCCGCCCTGATCCCGGACGTTCCGGCGGAGATCTTCTTCCTGGCCCTCGCAGTCTTCGCGATCGGCTCCGGTGCCTCGAGCTTCCTCGAGGTGGTCTACCCGAACGAGTTGTTCCCCACCGAGGTTCGAGCCACTGCGGTCGGTGTCGGCACCGCGATCAGCCGAATCGGGTCCGCCGCCGGCACCTATCTGATGCCGATGGCGCTGATCAGCTTCGGCGCGAGCGGCGCACTCATGATCGGAGCGGTTGTCACGCTCATCGGGCTCGTGGCCTCCATTTTCCTCGCACCGGAAACCCGCGGCGCGTCGCTGACGGACACCGCATCGAAAACCGAGTCAGAAGTAGAGAAATCCGACGATCCCGACCCGGCGCCCGTGACCCGCGCCTGACCTGACAAGAACCTTCCCGAGTACAGGAGAGACAGCCATGCCCCAGCCCAGAGAATCCCTCGTCGGTGCACTGCCCGCAACCCAGGTTCCCCGCTACGCCGGCAAGGGCACGTTCGCCCGCATCGCCGACATCCACGAGGTCGACGACTACGACATCGCGATCCTCGGTGTCCCCTTCGACGGCGGCACGTCGTACCGGCCCGGCGCCCGGTTCGGCCCCATGGCCGTCCGGCAGGCGGCGCGGGCACTCCGTCCCGGCTACCACGTCGAACTCGGCGTCGCACCGCTCGAAGAAGTGCAGGTCGTCGACGCCGGTGACGTGACGGTCACGCCGTACGACATCGGCGAGGCCTGTCGGCAGATCGAGGCACACGCCGCCGAGATTCTCGGCGCCGGCGACCGCAAGATCGTCTCGATCGGCGGCGACCACACGATCGCCCTGCCGAATCTGCGGGCGCTGCACGCCAAGCACGGACCGATTGCCCTGGTGCACTTCGACGCTCACCTCGACACCTGGGACACCTACTTCAGTCAGCCGGTGACGCACGGGACGATCTTCCGGCGCGCGTTCGAAGAGGGTCTTCTGGTCGAGGACCACTCCATTCACGTCGGAATCCGCGGTCCGATCTACGACCAGGCCGACCTGAACGACGACGCGCGGATGGGATTCCGGATCATCCGCGCAGGCGATCTGGACGTGATGGGCATCGAGGCGGCCGTCGACGTGGTCCGCCGGCGCGTCGGTGACGTCCCGGTGTACGTGTCGATCGACATCGACGTCCTCGACCCCGCGTTCGCCCCCGGAACCGGCACACCCGAAGCGGGTGGCCTGACATCCCGCGAACTGCTCCGGATGCTGCGTCAGCTGACCGGGCTCAACGTCGTCGGCGCCGACGTCGTCGAGGTGGCCCCGGCCTACGACCATGCCGAGATCACCTGTGTCGCAGCCGCTACCGTGGTGTTCGACCTCGTGTCGCTCATGGTCGCCGGTTCACAGCGCGACACCGTCGCCGCGGCGGCCGAAGCCATCGGCGCCTCGGTGCCGAGTTACTGACCACCCTGAACCACCGAACGTGCTGACGAAGCGGCGCCCCGGCGACGGGGCACCGCTTTCTGCGGTCAGCTGTGCCGGCCTACCCGAGTATGAACAGGGCGTCGCTCCGGTCGTGCTGGAAGGCGGCGGACCTGAGCACGTCGAGTGTGGTGGCATCGGTTGCGTCGACGCTGGTTTCGATGGAGACACAGCCGCGTGCCCAGAGGTGCTCGATCGCGGTCCGGACGACGCCCACCGACCGGTCCCGACTGTCGGCGTCGACGTCGAGGCGAAGTAGGCCGGCGCGATGCGGTTCGTCGGTCAGGCCGACCCGGACGTGGCCTGCGACTGACCCGTCGGCGTCGGTGATGCACAGCCTCGTGTCGGTGGCGTCGGCCTCCTCGAAGTGCCGCCACACGGACGGCGTACCGGTGTCGGGGCCGGCGTCCGCAGTCACTACGAACGGCGGTTGCGGGGCGCGGGCCATGCGGGACGCGGCGTAGTCGGAACGGGACGGCAGGAGGAGCCTGTCGCGCCGGCCCCCGAATTGTGCGCCGAATCGTCGCGCCAGCCGGCCGGACGCCGGATGCGAGCCGTAGGAGCACCCGACGAACGTTGCACCGTCGGTGGTCCCGAACGGTGCGGGCAGCCCCGACAGGTCGGCACCGACGGTCTCGAAGACGGCGGTGGCGACGCCCATCGACCGGAATTGCGGGTCGACCACGATGTCCACGGCCCACAGCGACGATCCCAGTTCCCGCGCGGTGACCACCGCGGCGAGCACGGGTGCACTCGGCGCGGCGGTTGTCCACCGATGCAGAAGGGTGCGGACCTCGGCGGTCAGGTAGCGCGCCGAGGACCCCGAAAAGGACTGGTCCGGTGCGGAGAATCCCATCTCCGCATCGGCGTCGCGCGCCGCCCGGAACAGAGGGGCGGTGCCCTGTGATGGGGGACCGTCGTAGCTGCGGAGCGAGATCAGGTCGGGCTCGGTGTCCTCGAACGCGGCGGGCATCCTCACACCTCCGGCGCCGTCTCGACGAGCCGGCGCACTTCCCGCCGGAAGAGGTGGCTGGCCAGTTCGTTCCGGCCGAGCAACATCGTTCCCGCATCCATGCTCGACAGCACACGTTGCGAACCGTCGAGGATGGGGAAGTCCTCGTCGTGGAGGATCGAGATGAGGATGTCCCAATTCTTCTTCCACCGTTTCTCCCAGTGTTCCTCGGCCAGCCCGCTGTCCTCGACCGTCGGGGCCATCACCCGCATCTGCATGATGGACTCGTTCGGATCTGCCCCCACCGGACGGAACGTGAGAAGCTCGATGTGGGTCGCGTGCTTGAGCAGCATGGTGTTCGGTGCGAGAAAGCAACTTTCGATGGTGTGGTTCACCATCGACGGATCCCACGTCACGTCTTGGCCGATGAACTGGTCGATGCTCTTCCGGCTGGTCAGGAACCAGAAGTGCCGGCCGTAGTCCTCCATGGCAACGGCGTTGGTGTGCAGCATCTTTCCTGCCGTGTTGGGATGCGCATACTTGACGTGGTAGTTGTCGAGGAACCCGTCCTGCATGATCTTCCAGTTGGTCGGGCGGCGATAGGTGTGCGGATCGATGCTGACCAGACGGTCGATGCCGAACCCGGCGAGAATCCCGTCCATCTCGGGGCCGAGCCACGCCGCGACGTCGATTTCCCGTCGGGCGTTGTCGATGATCCAGACGAAGCCGTGACGCTCCTCGACGGGAAGCTCGACGAGGCCGAACCGGGACCGGTCGAAGTCACCGAAAGTGTTGTCGAGGGTCACGTTCCGCAGCCGGCCGTCCGGATCGTACGACCACCGGTGATACGGGCACGAGAAGATCCGGCACTTGCCGGATTCCTCGGTCACCAGTTCGGCGCCGCGATGCCGGCACGCGTTGACGAACGCTTTGACGCTGCCATCCTTCTGCCGGATGACGATGGCCTTGTTGCGCGGCAGTTCGACGGAGATGAAATCGTTCTTGCCGGCGAGTTCGGTGCTGTGCGCGACGATGAACGGCACTTCACCGAAGATGCGGTCCCGTTCGAGTTCGGCCAGCGCCGGATCGTGGTAGTCGGAAGACTGGAACGGTGCGATCTCGTCCCACTGGTCGGTGACGGAATCGCTGAGGTGCGTCAGCAGCTTCCGCAGTGCGCGGTCCCGCACGGTCTGCATGTCGTTGTCGATGGTCATGATGAATAACTCCAACTCGTTCGCGATGGACACTTGTGGTGCGAGGCGGCTCTAGGACGCGGTTCGTCCGATGCGATCGTGGTGCTCGGACAGGTCGGCGTATTCGGCTCGCAGGATCCGTTTGTCGATCTTCATGCTCGATGTGCGCGGCAGCGGGCTGTCCCGGAACACGACATAACGGGGCACCTTGTAGTTCGAGAGCCGATTCCGGCAGTGTTCGACGATCTCGCCGGTGGGGACCTCACCGGCCGTGCGAATCAGAATGGCCGGGGTTTCACCGAATTCGTCGTCGGAGACGCCGATGACCGCAGCCTCGAGCACGGCAGGCAGTTCGAGGACGGCGCGTTCGAGTTCCGCGGCGTAGATGTTCATCCCGCCCGAGATGATGACGTCCTTGGTGCGGCCCACGACCCGGATCGCGCCTTCGTCGTCCTTGACGCCGACGTCGCCGGTGCGCAGCCATCCCCCTGCGAACGTCTGCTCGGTGAGCGCGTCGTCCTGCCAGTAGCCTCGGGCGACGCCGGGGCCGGAGACCCAGATCTCACCCGGTGTTCCCGCAGGGCAGGGTGTCCCGTCGAGGCCCATGATCTCGACGGCGGTGAGGATGCCGCCGAAGCCGACCGATTCCGGTTTGCGAATGGACAGTTCGACGGTGGGGAAGGTGACCATCGACAGCGACTCGGTGAGCCCGTACGCCTGGCGCAGGCCGACTCCCTTCGCGGACCAGGATTCGATGAGACTGAGAGTCACCGGGTTTCCGCCGATGAACACCACCTTCAGCGACGAGAGATCGGTGGACTCGAACGATGGGAGCGCTGCCATCTGCTCGAAGAAGATGGTGGTGCCCGCCATCGTCGCCACACCTTCGGACGCGATGAGCGACATCGCGACCTGCGGATCCCACTTGGGCAGCATCACGATGCTGCCGCCGAGAACCAGCGGTGCGAGGAATCCGTTGAGCAGGCCTGCGGCGAACGACATCGAGCTGAGGTTCAGGGTGCGCGCGCCCATGAGTTCGGGCGCCTGCAGCGACCACTCGAAGAACGCGCCGAGCAGCGATTCGTGGGTGTAGACGACGCCCTTCGGCAGTCCGGTCGACCCGGACGTCGGAATGATGCACACCGCGTCGGCCGGATCGGTCGAGGGAGCGGGCAGGGGCGCGTCCAGATCGGTGGTGTACATCGTCCGGGCATCGAGGATCCGGGGCGGCTCGGTGATGCCGGTGCAGGCCGCTTCCGCGGTCTCGCGGTTGGCCGCCGCGGTGACCACGACTCTCGGGGTCAGCTTCTGATAAACCTCGCCCAGTTCGACGGCCTTGTGCCGCTCGTTCAGTGGGCACAGCAGGGCTCCCGCCCGGATCGCCCCCAGAGCGGCGATCGCCCACTCCACGGAGAGGCCGCCGAGGACCCCCACCCGGTCGCCGGGCCGCACGCCCGAAGACACGAGATGCGCGGCGGCCCGATCCATCGCGACGCTCAGTTCGCTCCAGGTCAGCGAGAGGTCGTGACAGATCAACGCCGGTGCGTCGGGTTGGCGAACCGTCCAGGCCTGGATGGCGCGGAGAATGGTGGTGTCACGCATCGACGTGCTCCTTGTAGGACTCGGGGTGGTGGGCTGGTGGTGTGTGCGGGCGGGATCTGCGGGCAGAAGGGGTGACGCGGTCGGGGGTACGATTCGCGCGGACCTGAGGAGGATCAGTGGGACGCAAGCCGGCGATCACGCGGAGCGCCGTGGTGTCTGCCGCGATCGAGATCATCGACCGCGACGGCATGGACGGATTCAGCCTCGAACGGATCGCAACGGCGCTCAATGTGCGGGCACCCTCCCTGTACAACCACTTCGCCGACAAGACCGAGATCCTGTCGGAGGTGGCGCGTGCGGTGGTCCTGGAGACTCCGCGGATTCCGGACCCGGCACCAGGGCAGTGGCGGGACTGGTTGATCGCCGAGTCCCTCGAGTTCCGGAATTCGTTGCTCCGCCACCCGAATGTCGTTCCGGTGGTGTTCACCTGGTTTCCCGAGAACCTCCTGCACAAGTTGTACGCGCAGTATTCGAGGCTGTTGGGGGATCAGGGAGTTCCGTTGTCCCGTCAGCTGTTTCTGCTCGAGGCCACCCACCGCATGACGGTGGGATCCGCGATGTGCACCGCGACCGGCAGACCCGCGCTCGTGGAGTTGCCGCCGAACGGTTCGGTGGAACCGTCCGAGGGAACGTCCGTCGCGGTTCGGGACGCCGACGAGGCGCTGTTCGTCGAGATGCTCAGAGCGTTCCTGGTCGGTGTCGACGTCGAAGGTAACTGACCGCGGTCCGACTCCGGGTCGAGTCGATCGGTGGGCGGGCGATCGGCGGTGAAGACATCCCAGGCCTCCTCGGGCTGGTGAAGCGCGTGTCCGTGGTGTGAGACAACGCTACATCGAGCGTGACTTGTCTCACGAGAAATAAACTATAGGCGTTAGTAAATTCGGTCAAGCCCCCACGTGGCCGACATTTCCGATCACGTCGCGCAGCACCCGGGTGACCGTCTGCACCGCGGGCGACGGATTCGCGTCCTGCCAGGCCATGGCGATCGGGAGGGTCGGGGCGTCACCCGCGATGGGCAGGTATTCGACACCGTCCATCGTCAGGTGTGCCGTCGAATCGACCACGACGGCCACCCCGACCCCGGCGCCGACCATCGCGAGCAGGCTGTACGGGTCGGGGGCTTCGTGCGCGACGACAGGGGCGAACCCTGCCGCCGCGCACAGCGCGAGCGTGGCGTCGCGGACCACGGAACCGTGTTCGGCGGGGTAGATCACGAACCGTTCGCTCGCCAGTTCCTGCGGCACGACGGCGCCCGCCGCGACGAGGCGGTGGCCGGCCGGGACCGCGACCATCAGTGCCTCCTCGAGCACGGTGTGCGTCGCGAAACCCCGCGGGACCGGCAGTCCGACGATGCCCATGTCGAGGGTTCCGCGGGAGAGGGCGTCGAGGACCTCGCCGGAGTACATCTGCGGGCGGAGGTCGAGTTCGATGCCGGGGTAGGTGTCGGCGAGGGAGCGGGCGAGCATGGACAGCACCGTGTAGCCGCCCGCGCCGCCGAACCCGACGGTCACGCGGCCGGTCTCCCCGGCGGCCGCCGCCTGCGCGATGCCCCGCACGATCCCGATCTGTGCCTCGATGGTGCGGGCCGGACCCACCAGTGCCTCGCCCGCGGCCGTGAGGCGCACGGAGCGGGTGGTGCGGACGAACAGGTCGGTGCCCAGTTCCCGTTCGAGAGCCCGCACGGTCTGGCTGAGTGGGGACTGCGCGACATGCAGACGCTCGGCGGCCCGCCCGAAGTGCAGTTCTTCGGCCACCGCGAGGAAGGCGTGCAGGTGACGGAGTTCCATGACGCTCCTCGGGGACTATGTGTCTGGATCACCTAAACAAGCTGAATTAAGTCTTGGACTCTACACGGAATCCCGGCCATAGTGATGCACACCACCTCAACCTCGGTGTGACGCCCCGAGCACGAAAGTCAGGGAGAACCGTGAATCCGAATCCCGGCCGCGACGCGGCACCACCCGAATACAGCACCCGGCAGGCCCGCAAGGCCGGTGTCACCGCCTTCGTCGGCACCACCATCGAGTGGTTCGACTTCTACATCTACGGCACCGCGTCCGCGCTGGTGCTGGGCCGGTTGTTCTTCCCCGACGCCTCGCCCGCGGTGGGCACTCTCGCCGCCTTCGCGACGTTCGCGATCGGCTTCGTGGCCCGCCCGCTCGGCGGGATCGTGTTCGGTCACTTCGGTGACAAGTTCGGACGCAAGAACGCCGTCATCATCACGCTGATCCTGATGGGGATCGGAACGGTGGGCGTCGGCTGCCTCCCCACCTACTCGCAGATCGGGATCTGGGCGCCGGTGCTTCTCGTCGCGCTCCGCGTGGTCCAGGGTGTCGCCATGGGCGGTGAGTGGGGCGGCGCCGTGCTCATCGCCACCGAATTCGCGCCACCGAACAAGAAGGTGCTGTACGGCGCGTTCGCGCAGCAGGGATCGCCCGTCGGCAACCTGCTCGCGACCCTGGCCTTCCTCGCGCTGACGTTGTTGTCGGACAGCGTGTTCGAATCCTGGGGCTGGCGTCTGCCGTTCCTCGCGTCCGCCGCACTCGTCGTCGTCGCGCTGTACATCCGGCTGCGCATCTCCGAGACCCCGGAAATGAAGAAGGCCGTTGTCGCGCAGGAGCGCACCCGGATGCCGCTCGTCGAGGTGCTGCGTTCGCACCCCGTCGAACTCCTCCTCGGGGTGGGCGCGGTGGTCGCGGGTGTCGCGATCACCTACGTGAAGACCACGTTCGCACTCGCCTGGGCCACCGCCGATCTCGGCTTCGACCGCGGCGACTTCCTCCTCGTGATCACGATCGCGCTCGTCGCACAGGTACTCGTCCAGCCGTTCGGCGCCGTGCTGGCCACGAAGATCGATCCGTCGCGGGCGATCCGGTGGATGCTGCTGCCCGAACTCGTGTTGCTGCCGTTGATGTTTCTCCTGGTCCAATCCGGGTCGGTGCCGCTGGCGATGCTCGGCATGGTGCTCGCTACCGCGCCGCACGCGATGTACTACGCGGCGCTCGCCGGCATCCTCGCCCAGGTCTTCCCGACCAATGTCCGCTACACCGGAATCTCGCTGTCGTATCAGCTGTCCACGGCGATCTTCGCCGGAACCGCCCCGATGCTGTGCCAGTTCCTGCTCACCCGTACCGACTCGATCTGGCCGGTGGTCGCCCTCGGACTCGGCTACGTCGTGCTCTCGCTCGCTTGCATGACGCTGCTGCTCCGCAGGGGTGAGGCCCGGCGAGAATCGGATACCGAGCCCCTCCCCGCCCACACCTCGACCCGGAAAGATGCTGCCCACTCATGAATTTCGCTCACACCGATCCCGCCCTGCGTGCCGTCGTCGACCGCTGGACCGCACCGTCGGACCGTGACACGCTGAACGCCCTGCTCGGCCGGCTCGGCGCAGACGCCGCCGGCCGACTCGACGCACTCGCTGCCACCGCGGACAAGAATCCGCCCGTGCTCGAGCAGTTCGACCGCGACGGCGAACGCATCGACCGGATCACGTACCACCCGGCCTACCAGGAGTTGTGCCGCGCCGCCTACAGCGAATACGGACTGTCCGCGCTGTCGCACCGCGGCGGCCTGCACGGCTGGGACGCGGTCCCGCCGCACCTGGTGAAGTACCTTGCGTCGTACGTCTTCGTGCAGGCCGAGTTCGGGCTGGCGTGCCCCGTGTCGATGACGGACGCCGCTGCCCGCACGCTGCGCATGTTCGGTGACCCGGACGTGTTCGGGCCGTGGATCGACGCGCTGACCTCGACGGACCCCGAGGGTGCGATGACCGGCGCGATGTTCATGACCGAGCCGCAGGCAGGCACGGACATTGCCCGCACGGAGACCCGGGCCGAACGCGACGGCGACGCGTGGCGGCTGACCGGGAAGAAGTGGTTCGCGTCCAATCCCGACGCCGACGTCATCGTGACCCTCGCCCGGTTCCCCGGCGGCGCCGACGGCTCCACCCGCGGCGTCGGAATGTTCATGGTGCCCAAGGTTCTCGCGGACGGCGAGCGCAACAGTTACACGATCGACCGGCTGAAGGACAAGCTCGGTACCCGCTCGATGCCCAGCGGCGAGGTGTCGCTGGCCGGGGCGTACGCCCTGCAGGTGGGCGAACTGGACCGCGGGTTCCGGCAGATGGCCGAGATGGTGAACACCTCGCGGCTGTCGAACGCGATGCGGTCGAGCGCCCTGATGCGACGGGCGGTGCGCGACGCCGTCGACCACACCCGGGTGCGGGTCGTGTTCGGCAAGAACCTGTTCGACCAGCCGCTGATGCGCGCCACCCTGCTGCCGCTCGCGCTCGACGCCGAGGCGGCGCTCGCCCTGGTGGCGTACAGCGCGCAGTGTCTGCAGGCCGCCGACGCCGGAGACGAATCCGCGCGGGGGTTGATCCGGGTCCTCACCCCGCTCGCGAAGCACTACGTCTGCAAGCGGGCCCGGGTGGTCACGGGCGAGGCGATGGAGGTCCGCGGCGGCAACGGCTACATCGAGGAATGGGCACACGCCCGCCTGGTCCGCGACGCCCACCTGGGGTCGATCTGGGAGGGATCGAGCAACGTCATCGCCCTCGACGTGCTGCGGTGCATGCGCAAACTCGGTGCGCACCGTCAGCTGGCGGACACGATGCGCGGCATCCTCGCCGGGCTCGGACCGGACTGCGACGCAGGCGCCGACGTGCTCCGTCGACGGTGGGACGACCTCGTCGACGAGGGCGACCTGCTGGTCGCCGGAGACGAGGACACCGCGCAGGCCGGGTGCGCGCGCTACGCCAACGATCTGGCCCGCGCGACGATGGCCACCCTGCTCTACGATCTCGCCGATGTTGCCGTCACGTCGGGTCGCGGCTACCGGTCGCTGCTCGTCGCCAACGCGTACCTGTCGAGCGACTCCGGCGACGTCCCGGGCGTCGCCCTCCGCCACCTCGCGGCCGTCGTCGACGGCACCGATGTCGCCGCGGACGTCGCGCAGGCCGCCGCACCCCGATCCGACTCTCCGACAGGAGTTCTGCTGTGAGCGCCACCCACACCGGACCGGCACCCCTCGCGGGGGTGCGGGTGCTGGACCTGTCCAAGATCCTCGCCGGACCGTACGCCACCATGTCGCTCGCGGACCTCGGCGCCGACGTCACCAAGGTCGAGCATCCCGAGGGCGGCGACCCGACCCGGTCGTGGGGGCCGCCGTTCGTCGGCGCCGACGCCACGTACTACCTTGCGATCAACCGGGGCAAGAAGTCGGTGACCGTCGACCTCAAATCGGAAGAGGGACAGGACCTCATCCACCGGATCCTGGAGGAGACCGACGTCGTCGTCGAGAACTTCAAACCCGGCAGCGGGTTGCAGCGGATTTTCGACTACCGGACGCTGTCCGAGCGGTACCCGCACCTGGTCGTGCTGCACATCTCCGCGTTCGGGGAGGAGGGTCCGTTGCGGGACGAACCCGGCTACGACATGATCGCGCAGGCCGCCGGCGGCCTCATGTCGCTCACCGGTGAGCCGGGTGGGGCGCCGATGAAGGCCGGATTCGCGATGGGCGATCTGGGGGCGGCGCTGTTCGGGCTGATCGGCGTGCTCGCTGCCCTCGTGGAGCGGTCGCGGACCGGCCGCGGGCAGTACGTGACGACATCGCTGTTCGAATGCCAACTCGCGCTGCACGTGAACTGGGCGACGAACTACTTCGCCACCGGGGAGCGTCCCGGCGCGCTGGGCTCCGGTCACCCGAATCTCGCTCCCTATCAAGCGTTCCCCGCGAGAGACGGGTACTTCGTCGTCGCGGTGGGCAACGACACGCAATGGGCGAGCCTGTGCTCGGCGATCGGGCGGGACGACCTGACGGCCGATCCGCGGTTCGAGCGCAACCGGGACCGGGTGGCGAATCGCGGCGATCTCGAGCGGGAACTGTCGGCGGCCTTCGCACCGGGCACCGTGGAGCACTGGTGCGACACGCTCGCCGCGCACGCCGTGCCCGTGTCACCGATCCGGCACCTCGACGAGATCTACGCCGACCCGCACACCGCGGCGCTCGGCATGATCGGCACGGTCGACCACCCGACGATCGGCAGCCTGCGGCAGATCGCGTTCCCGGTCAGCTTCTCCGGCGAACGCCCGCACCTGACGTCCGCGCCGCCGGTGCTCGGCGCCGACACCGACGCGATCGTCGGTGCCCACCGCCCGCACTCGATGGCAGGCGGGTAGTCCCGGATCCGGTCAGCTGCCCTCGCGCAGCAGCGCGACGTCGGACACCATCCGGATGTGATCGGCCATCGCACGGGAGGCGCCCGCGGAGTCCTGGTCTCGAATCGCCGTCGCAATGCGACGGTGCCCTTCGAGCGAGGCCCGCGGGCGTTCGGCTTGGGAGAGGGATTCGATCCGGGTCTCCCGGATCAGCCCGGAGATCTCGTGCATCAGCTTGGCCAGCAGTGACGAGTGCGCGGCGACGGTGATGGCCTCGTGGAACTGTTCGTCGCCGACGACGCCGCGATCACCGGCGGCGATCTCGGATTCCATCGTCGCGAGTGCGGAATCGATCGCCGCCATCTCCGCGTCGGTCCGGCGCTCGGCGGCGAGCCCCGCCAGCTTGACCTCGAGTGCCTCGCGGGCCTCGATCACCTCGGGGAGCCGGTCGGCGTGTTCCCGCAGGGCCTTGACCGCACGTTCCTCGATGGGTTGCCGGACGAGGACGGCGCCGTCGCCGTGCCGCACCGACACCACGCCCTGCACCTCGAGCGCGACGAGCGCCTGGCTCAGGGACGCGCGAGACACGCCCAGTTGAGCTGCGAGTTCACGCTCGGCGGGGAGGCGGTCGCCCGGCGTCATCCCGTGTTCGGCGATGTGGGCGCAGAGTTGTTCGACGATCACCTCGTACAGCCGCGGTCGCGCTACCGGACGCAGTTGCTCAGCCACTGGGCCACCCACTCTCCATTCCACTGAAACTACTCCACGGTATCTCCCGGAGGCAGGTAACCGCACGCACAGTTGCTGTTGACAGTGAGCCACGACACTGCTTCGATGAAGTGGCTAGGCCAATTTGCCACTGAGTCAATTCTCGGGGCCGGCTGAGACCAGTTGCCACTGCCACAGAACCGGAGACTTTCATGTCGACCGAGTTGATCCCCATCCTCGCGCTCGCCGTCATGTTCCTGGCGGCGACCGTGCTGCCCGTGAACATGGGCGCCCTCGGCTTCGTTGCCGCCTTCTTCGTCGGCACCCTGTCGCTGCACATGAGCAGCGACGACATCATCGCCGGATTCCCCAGCAGCCTGTTCCTGACGCTGGTCGGCATCACCTACCTCTTCGCGATCGCCCAGAACAACGGCACCGTCGACCTGATGGTCCGCGGGGCGGTCCGGCTCGTCCGCGGTCGTGTCGCCCTGATCCCCTGGGTGATGTTCGGGATCACGGCGGTCCTCACCGCGATCGGCGCGCTCGGCCCCGCCGCCGTGGCGATCGTCGCGCCGATCGCCCTCGGCTTCGCCGCGCGGTACAAGATCAACGCACTCCTGATGGGCATGATGGTCGTGCACGGAGCCCAGGCCGGCGGATTCTCGCCGATCAGCATCTACGGCGTCACGGTCAACGACATCGCGTCCAAGGCGGGACTGACCAACAGCCCGCTCACGCTCTTTCTCGGAAGTCTCTTGTTCAATGCCGCGATCGGGGTGCTCCTATTCGTGTTCCTCGGCGGACGGGACCTGATCGGTCGCAGCGTGCACGACGACGGTGTCGAAGACACGGCGGGAACGGGTGCCGGCGGCTCGCGCGGGGGAGCGCCCACGACCGGCGGCGACCCGGGGTCGGGCGGGGCCACCGCCACCAAGGTGCGTCCGGCGCAGACCGTCGCGGGCTCACCCGCGCGCTCCGGCGTCACGTTCGATCAGGCCATCACCCTGGTGGGTCTCGCCGCCCTCGCGGTGTTCTCGCTGATCCTCGATCTGGACGTGGGGTTCATCTCGATGACGGTGGCCGTCGTCCTGGCGCTCGCCTCGCCGAAGGCGCAGAAGGGTGCGATCGCGCAGATCAGCTGGTCGACGGTGCTGCTCATCGGCGGCGTCCTCACCTTCGTGGGCGTCCTGCAGGAGGCGGGCACCGTCGAGTACGTCGGCAACGCCGTGGCAAGCCTGGGCATGCCTCTTCTCGTCGCCCTGCTCCTCTGCTACATCGGGGCCATTGTCTCCGCCTTCGCCTCGTCCACGGCGATCCTGGGAGCGACGATTCCCCTTGCCGTTCCGTTCCTTCTCGCCGGTGAGGTGGGTGCGGTCGGCGTCATCGTGGCCCTCGCCATCTCCTCGACCATCGTCGACGTCAGCCCGTTCTCGACCAACGGAGCGCTGGTCCTCGCGAACGCGCAGAACGTCGATCGAGACCGCTTCTACAAGCAGATCCTGAAGTACAGCGCCCTTGTCGTCGCCATCGGGCCACTCGCGGCCTGGGCGATTCTCGTGGTGCCCGGCTGGCTCTGATCGTCGGCGGGTAGGCGTCCGGCCCGCCACCTCGAAAACTCGGCTCTTGACATCGGTCGGATCAGATGTTTCATTTAATTGGCTAGTCCACTAGGTCACTGCACCAACAGTCCAGCTCTCGCGGCTCTCGCCAGGAAGTAACGGTGGTTTCACATGTCCACGAAAACGATGGAGCGCACGGGTCCGCTGCAAGGAGTGGTCGTCGTCGATCTGACGCGCGCACTGGCGGGTCCCCACGCGGCGATGATGCTCGGCGACCTCGGTGCGGACGTCATCAAGATCGAAACCCCGCACGGCGGCGACGACACCCGCGGGTGGGGGCCGCCGTTCGTCGAACCCGCCGACGCGCCGCGCGAATCGACGTACTTCCTGTCCACGAACCGGAACAAGAAGTCGATCACCCTGGACCTCAAGGCCGAAGACGGACGCGACACCCTCGAGTCCCTCGTCCGGCGAGCCGACGTCCTCATGGAGAACTTCCGCACCGGGGTCCTCGACCGGCTCGGGTTCACCACCGAGCGTCTCGCCGAACTGAACCCGCGCCTGGTCGTCCTGTCCATCAGCGGTTTCGGCCACGACGGACCCGAAGGTGGACGCGCAGGCTACGACCAGATCGCACAGGGCGAGGCCGGACTGATGTCGCTGACCGGACCGAATCCGGACGACGTCCAGCGTGTCGGCGTCCCCATCGCAGATCTGCTCGCCGGCATGTACGGGGCGTTCGGCGTCGTCGCCGCGTTGCAGGAACGCGAACGCACCGGACGGGGCCGGGTCGTGCGAACGTCGTTGCTGGCCAGCGTCGTCGGCGTGCACGCCTTCCAGGGAACGAAGTGGACCGTCGCCGGCGAGGTCGGTGAGGCGCAGGGCAACCACCATCCCTCGATCTCCCCGTACGGACTGTTCCGCACCGCCGACGGCGCCGTGCAGATCTCGGTCGGCAGCGAAGGGCTGTGGAAGCGGTTCTGCGCGGGCTTCCACCTGGACCCCGACGCCCCCGGCATGGCCACCAATCCCGAACGCGTCGAGAACCACAAGCAGGTCCTCGAACTGGTCGAGGACGCGTTCGGCGCGTACACGAGCGACGAACTCCTGATCGAACTCGACCGGATCGGGGTGCCTGCGGGACGCGTCCGAACCATCTCCGAGGTGTACGAATGGGAGCAGACGAAGTCGCAGGGGCTGCTCATCGACGTCGACCACCGCACACTCGGCAACATCACGCTGCCCGGCCCGCCACTGCGGTTCTTCGAACCGGACGGCACCGAGGTCACCGAGACCCGGCACACCGCACCGCCGGTCCTGGGCGCGGACAACGAGAGCGTGCTGTCGTGGCTGAAGGAATGCAGCTGATGGCGCGCCTGACCGCTCCCGAACTGCTCGATCTGGTGGTCGACGCCGGCACATGGGAGTCGTGGGACACCCCGCCGATCCAGATCGCGGCGGACTCCGAGTACGCCGACGAGCTTCTCCGCGCGCAGGAGAAGACCGGCCTCGACGAGGCGGTGCTCACCGGAGTCGCCACCATCCGCGGCCGTCGAACCGCAATCCTCGTCTGCGAGTTCGGTTTTCTCGGCGGCTCCATCGGCGTGGCGGCGGGGGAGCGTCTGGTCGCCGCGATCCGCCGCGCCACCCACGAGCGGCTTCCGCTGCTCGCCCTCCCCACCTCGGGTGGGACGCGTATGCAGGAGGGGACGACCGCGTTCCTGCAGATGGTCAAGATCACGGCGGCGGTGATCAAGCACAAGGAGGCGCACCTGCCGTATCTCGTCTACCTCCGGAGCCCCACGACCGGCGGGGTGTTCGCGTCCTGGGGGTCGCTGGGCCACGTCACCATCGCGGAACCGGGAGCGCTCGTCGGCTTCCTCGGACCGCGCGTGTACGAGGCGCTGTACGACGCGCCGTTCCCCACCGGTGTCCAGACCGCGGAGAACCTGCACGCGCACGGACTCATCGACGCGGTGCGGCCGCCGGAACAGCTCGCCGAGATCGTCGACCGCGCGCTGCGCATCATCACGTCCAGCCGCGGTGGCCGGCCGGCGCCCGCCGACCCCGTCGTGCGCGAGAGTCTGCCGGACGTCCCCGCGTGGGAGTCGGTGCTGGCTTCGCGACGTGAGGACCGGCCCGGGGTACGCGACGTGATGTTCCATTCCGCCTCGGATGTGCTTCCGCTCAACGGAACCGGTCAGGGGGAGATCGATCCGGGTCTGATCCTCGCGCTCGTCCGATTCGGTGACATGCCCTGCGTCCTGCTCGGGCAGGACCGCCGCGGGCAGACTACGCGGTCGCCGCTCGGCCCGGCCGCCCTGCGGGAAGCGCGCAGGGGAATGCGGCTGGCGGCGGAACTGAACCTGCCGCTGGTGACCGTCATCGACACCGCGGGAGCGGCATTGTCGAAGGAGGCCGAGGAGGGCGGGCTCGCCGGCGAGATCGCGCGCTGCATCGCCGACATGGTCTCGCTCGACGTTCCCACGATCTCCCTGCTGCTCGGGCAGGGCACCGGCGGCGGCGCGCTCGCGTTGATTCCGGCCGACCGGGTGCTCGCGGCCGAGCACGGCTGGCTGTCACCCCTGCCGCCCGAGGGTGCGAGCGCGATCCTGCACCACGACATCGCGCACGCGCCGGACATGGCCGCCCGGCAGGGCATCCGGTCCTCCGATCTCCTCGCGAGCGGCATCGTGGACGAGGTGATCCCCGAATTCCCCGACGCTGCCGAGGAATCCACGGCATTCTGCACCCGGGTCGGTGCGGTGCTCCACCGCGAGCTGGCGCTCCTCGATGCGGCGGACACCACCCAGCGACTCTCCGAACGTGCGGCGCGATTCGACCGGATCGGTCTATTGCAACCCGCACCCGCATGACCGCGGTGCCGGGGATCCCGATCGGATCCCCGGCATCGCGTCCATGAGGTGGTCCCGCGTCAGCATTCGACGAGGTTCACCGACACGTTGACGGCCAGACCACCGGTGGACGTCTCCTTGTACTTCGAGCTCATGTCGGCGCCGGTGGCCCGCATCGTCTCGATCACCTGATCGAGGCTGACGCGGTGGGTGCCGTCGCCGCGCAGTGCCATCCGGGCGGCGTTGATCGCCTTGCCCGCCGAGATGGCGTTGCGCTCGATGCACGGAATCTGCACCAGCCCCCCGATGGGATCGCACGTCAGACCGAGACTGTGTTCCATCGCGATCTCCGCCGAGTTCTCCACCTGCGCGGGGGTGCCGCCGAGGATCTCGGCGAGACCGGCGGCGGCCATCGACGCCGCGGAGCCGACCTCGCCCTGGCAGCCCACCTCGGCCCCGGAGATCGAGGCCCGCTCCTTGTAGAGGGATCCGATTGCGCCTGCCGCCAACAGGAATCGCACCGACGTGTCGTCCGGATCCGCCTTCCCCGCCGGGGTGTAGTGCAGCGCGAAGTGCAGTACCGCCGGGATGATGCCGGCTGCGCCGTTGGTGGGGGCGGTCACGATCCGCCCCCCGGACGCGTTCTCCTCGTTGACGGCGAGGGCCACCAGGTTCACCCAGTCCTCGGCGAACGCGGGATCGCGGTGCGGGTCTTCCGCGTTCAGTCGCTCGTACCAGCCGCGGGCGCGTCGGCGCACCTGCAGATTGCCGGGCAGATACCCGTCCCGGCTGATGCCGCGTTGCTGACACTCGACCATCACGTCCCGGATGTGCAGCAGTCGCTCCCGGACCTCCGACTCGGGCCGGAGGGTCCGTTCGTGCTCGAGCATCACCTCGCTGATGCCGAGCCCGTAGTGCTCACTGAGTTCGAGCAATTCGCGAGCCGACCCGAACGACAGCGAGTTCGCGCCGGCGCCGAAGGACACCGCCGGTTCGGCGCCGGTGACGACGAATCCGCCGCCGATCGAGAAGTACGTCTGAGCGTGCAGTTCGCGACCGTCGACGGCGGTAGCGGTGAGGGTCATCCCGTTGGGGTGAAAATCCAGCACCGTCAACGGATGCAGCACCATCTCGTCCTCGGCGAGCGGGATCTCGACCGTGCCGGCGACGCGGATCCGCCGACTCGCCCGCACCGCCGCGAGCCGCGTCTCCATCTCCTCGGTGGCGATGGTCTCCGGCCGATACCCTTCGAGGCCGAGGAGGATCGCCGACATGGTTCCGTGCCCGGCGCCGGTGGCCGCGAGCGAACCGTACAGGTCGACACGGACATCGGCGACGTCCCCGAGAACGCCGAGTGCGCCGAGGTCGTCGACGAACGTCCCCGCCGCCCGCATCGGCCCGACCGTGTGCGAACTGGAGGGGCCGATGCCGACGGAGAAGAGGTCGAAGACGCTGATGGTCATCCCTACAGCTCCGGGTAGAGGGGGTATTTGTCGGCGAGAGCCCGGACCTGGGCCGCGAGTGCCGACGTGTCGGTACCTTCGGCAGCGACGAGGGCCTGCGCGATCAGGTCGGCGACCGTCACGAAGTCGTCCCGGCCGAAACCGCGCGCCGCGAGTGCCGGCGTGCCGATCCGCAGGCCGGACGTCACCATCGGCGGCCGCGGGTCGAACGGAACGGCGTTGCGATTAACGGTGATTCCGATCGCGTCGAGGCGATCTTCGGCCTGCTGCCCGTCGATATCGGCGTCCCGGAGATCGACGAGGACGAGGTGCACATCCGTGCCGCCGGTGAGGACGCTGATTCCGGCTTCCTTCACGTCGGGACGGCTGAGGCGCTCGGCGAGGACCTTCGCCCCGTCGAGGCAGCGTTCCTGGCGTTCGGCGAACTCGGGTTCGGCGGCCATCTTGAATGCCGTTGCCTTACCGGCGATCACGTGTTCGAGGGGCCCGCCCTGCTGGCCGGGGAAGACTGCCGAGTTGATCTTCTTCGCGATCGCCGCGTCGCCCGTCAGGATGATCCCGCCGCGGGGGCCGCCGAGCGTCTTGTGGGTCGTCGACGTCACGACGTGCGCGTGCGGCACCGGGGACGGGTGGTACCCGGTGGCGACGAGGCCGGCGAAATGGGCCATGTCGACCATCAGGTAGGCGCCGACCTCGTCCGCGATCTCCCGGAACCGGGCGAAGTCCAACTGGCGCGGGTAGGCCGACCAGCCGGCGATGATCAGTTGCGGCCGGTGTTCACGCGCCGCCTTCGCGACCTCGTCCATGTCGATGAGGTAGTCCTTCTCGGACACCCCGTACGCTGCCACGTTGTAGAGCTTGCCGGAGAAGTTCAGCCGCATGCCGTGGGTGAGGTGGCCGCCGTCGGCGAGGGACAGGCCGAGGATGGTGTCGCCGGGCTTGATCAGCGCGTGCATCACCGACGCGTTCGCGGTGGCGCCGGAATGGGGTTGCACGTTGGCGTATTCCGCGGCGAAGAGGGCCTTGACGCGGTCGATGGCGAGCTGCTCGATGGAGTCGACGTGCTCGCAGCCGCCGTAGTAGCGGCGCCCGGGGTAGCCCTCCGCGTACTTGTTGGTCAGCACCGAGCCCTGCGCCTGCATGACCGCGAGCGGCGCGTGGTTCTCCGACGCGATCATCTCCAGGCCGGTGCGCTGACGCTCGAGTTCCTTGCCGATCAGAGCGGCGATGTCCGGGTCGAAGTCCGCGAGGTCGCGGTTCAGGACGCTCATGCGTTCGCTCCGTTCTTCTCGGCGTACTCGGCGGCGGTGAGGAGCTCTCCGGCGGCGGACGGCTGGACGGCGAACAGCCAGCCCTCCCCGTACGGGTCGGACGTCACCAGGCCGGGGTCGTCGACGGCGGCAGTGTTGATCAGGGTCACCCGGCCGCTCACCGGCGGGTACAGCTCGGAGACGGTCTTGGTGGACTCGACCTCGCCGCACGATTCGCCGGCGACGATGGTCGTCCCGACCTCCGGCAGATCGACGAAGACGAGTTCGCCGAGCGAGTTGACGGCGACGGACGTGATGCCCACGCGGACGGGCTCGTCGGGCAGTTCGGCGCCCGGCGCGATCAGGACCCATTCGTGGTCGTCGGTGTAGCTGCGGTCGTCGGGAAAGGCTGCTGAAGACATGGTTGTACCTTTTTCGGGGCTGAAGGGAGGGGGAGGGTTCAGGAACGGCGGTAGAACGGCGACGGGGTGACCACGAACGGTTCCTTCTTGCCACGGATGTCGACGGTCAGCTCGGTGCCGGGCTCGCGGAACGCGATGTCCACGAATGCCAGCGCGATCGGATGTCCCAGTGTCGGAGACAGGGCGCCGGACGTGATCGTGCCGACGGGCGCTCCGCCGGTCGCGTCGTGGACGGTGTAGTCGGCGCGGGCGGCGCGGCGCCCGGTGCCTGCAAGGCCAACGAGCACCCGCTTTGGGGCCTGCTCCGACAACGCCTGCAGGGCGTCGCGGCCGACGAACTCCTTGTTCAGCCGGACCACCTTGCCGAGACCGGCCTCGTACGGGTTCGTGTCGAGCGTCAGTTCGTGCCCGTAGAGCGCCATCCCGGCCTCGAGCCGCAGCGTGTCGCGGCACGCGAGACCCGCGGGGACGCCGCCACGCGCCGCGGTGGCGGCCAGGAGCGCGCGCCACAACGCCACGGACTGCTCATTCGGCACGTACAGCTCGAAGCCGTCCTCGCCGGTGTAACCGGTGCGGGCCAGGAGGACGTCGATGCCGGCGACGACCGCGCGAGTGACCGCGTAGTACTTCAGTTCCGCGACGGTCTCCACCTGCGAGGCGGGAACGAGGGACTGCACGATGTCCTGTGCTGCCGGTCCCTGCACCGCGATCAGCGCGGTCTCCGTGGACTGGTCGTCGACCTTCGCCGAGAAACCTTCGGCGCGCGCCGCCAGTTCGCGGTACACGGCCGGGGCGTTCGACGCGTTCGCGACCACCAGGAAGTGCTCGTTGGCGAGCCGGTAGACAACGAGATCGTCGATCACGCCGCCGTCCGCGTTGCACAGGAGCGAGTACTTGGCCCGGCCGACGCCGATCTTCGACAGCTCGCCGGCCAGAGCGTAGTCCAGCAGTGCGCCGGATTCGGTTCCGGTGACGGCGATCTCACCCATGTGTGAGAGGTCGAACAGTCCGGCGGACGTGCGGACGGCGTGGTGCTCGGCGAGTTCGCTGTCGTACTTCAGCGGCATCTGCCAGCCGGCGAAGTCGGTGAAATGCGCTCCGAGAGAATTGTGCTCGCCGAGCAGCGGGGACGTGGGCGTCGTGGTGAGGGTCATGCGAAGGCCTCCTCGGGGGTCTCGGCGAAGGCCGGGGAATTGATGTCGGTGGTGTTCTCGAAGGCCTCGGGCGCGGGGCACGAGCACACGAGGTTGCGGTCGCCGTGGACGCCGTCGATGCGGCGAACCGGCGGCCAGTACTTGCCGGCACGCAGCGACGCGACCGGGAAGGCGGCCAGGTGCCGCGGATAGGGCAGATCCCAGTTGTCGGCGGTGACCTGATCCGCGGTGTGCGGGGCCTGACGCAGCGGGCTGCGTTCGAGCGGCCACACACCCTCGCCGACCAGGTCGATTTCGCGGCGGATCGAGATCATTGCCTCGATGAAGCGGTCGAGTTCGGCCAGATCCTCGGATTCGGTGGGCTCCACCATCAGCGTGCCGCTGACGGGGAACGACAGGGTGGGAGCGTGGAAACCGTAGTCGATCAACCGCTTTGCCACGTCCTCGGCGGTCACGCCGGTCGCCTTCGTGACCGGACGCAGGTCCAGGATGCACTCGTGCGCCACCAGACCCGACGGTCCCGTGTACAGGACGGGGAAGTGCGCGTCGAGCGACTTCGCGACGTAGTTGGCGGCCAGCACGGCGGACTTGGTGGCCTCCGTCAGTCCGTCCGGGCCCATCAGCGCGATGTACGCCCACGTGATGGGCAGGATGCCGGCGGAGCCGTAGTTGGCCGCCGATACCGGAGTGCCGAGTTGGTCTCCGCCGAGCGGGTTGCCGGGCAGGAACGGCGCCAGATGCTTGCGCACCGCGACCGGTCCGACGCCGGGGCCGCCGCCGCCGTGCGGGATGCAGAACGTCTTGTGCAGGTTCAGGTGCGACACGTCGCCGCCGAACTTCCCGGGCTGGGCCAGGCCGACGAGCGCGTTGAGGTTGGCGCCGTCGACGTACACCTGGCCGCCGGCCTCGTGCACGAGATCGCACACCGTCCGCACGTCGTTCTCGTACACGCCGTGGGTGGACGGATAGGTGAGCATGATCGCGGCGATCTTGCCTTCGTGTGCCGCGATCTTCGCGCGCAGGTCGCCTAAGTCGATGTTGCCGTTGGACGCCGTCGCGACCACCACCACCCGCATGCCGGCGAGCACCGCGGACGCGGCGTTGGTGCCGTGTGCGGACTGCGGGATGAGGCAGATGTCGCGTCCGTGGTCACCGAGGCTCTCGTGGTAGCCGTTGATGGCCAGCAGTCCGGCCAGCTCGCCCTGCGATCCGGCGTTGGGCTGCAACGACACCCGGTCGTATCCGGTGATCTCACCGAGCCACCGCTCGAGGCCGCGGATGAGCTGCAGGTAGCCGCTGGTCTGTTCGACCGGGGCGTACGGGTGGATGGAGGCGAACCCGGGCCAGCTGATCGGCTCCATCTCCACGGCGGAGTTGAGCTTCATCGTGCACGAGCCGAGCGGGATCATGGTGCGGTCCAGTGCGAGGTCCTTGTCCGACAGCGCGCGCAGGAAGCGGAGCATCGCCGTCTCGGACCGGTGCTCGTGGAACACGTTGTGCTGCAGGTAGTTCGACGTGCGCAGCAGTGACTGCGGCAGCGCGGAGACCGTTGCCTTCTCGACTCGCGCGCCGAACGCGGACAGGACGCGGTCGACGATCTCGTCGGTGGTGCACTCGTCGCAGGCGATCGCGACGTGGTCCGCGTCGACCAGCCTCAGGTTGATGCCGGCGCGGTCGGCGCGGTCGACGACGTCGCGGGCCCCGGCCGGAACGTGCACCAGCACGGTGTCGAAGAAGCTGTCGTGGACCACCGAGTGTCCCGCCGTGCGGAGGCCGCCCGCGACGGCCGTCGCATGTCCGTGGACTCGAGTCGCGATGGCGCGCAGCCCTTCCGGACCGTGATAGGCGGCGTACATGGCGGCGACGTTCGCGAGCAGTGCCTGCGCGGTGCAGATGTTGCTGGTCGCCTTGTCGCGCCGGATGTGCTGCTCGCGGGTCTGCAGTGCCAGCCGGTAGGCGGTCTTCCCGTCGACGTCGACGGACACGCCGACGAGCCGGCCGGGGAGCATGCGCTCGAGCCCGCCGCGCACGGCCATGTAACCGGCGTGCGGCCCACCGAAGAACAGCGGCACACCGAAACGCTGCGCGGATCCCACCGCGATGTCGGCACCCTGCTCACCGGGCGGCGTCAGCAGCGTCAGCGACAGCAGATCGGCGGCGACCGTGGTCAGGGCACCGCGCTCCTGGGCGGCGGCGATGAGCGGGGCCAGATCGCGCACGTGCCCGCTGGCGCCGGGCGCCTGGAACACGACGCCGAACAGGTCACCGTCCGGGAGTCCGCCGGTCAGGTCCGCCACCTCGACGTCGATGCCCACCGACTTGGCTCGGCCGCGCACCACCGCGAGGGTCTGCGGCAGACAGTCCGCGTCGACGACCACGCGGGGCGTCCCCGACTTCGCCTTGTTCGCGCGCCGCATCAGCAGCACCGCCTCCATCACCGCGGTGGCCTCGTCCAGCAGGGACGCACCGGCGAGGGGGAGGGCCGTGAGGTCTTCGATGACCGTCTGGAACGTCAGCAGCGCCTCGAGCCTGCCCTGGGAAATCTCCGGCTGGTACGGCGTGTACGCGGTGTACCAGGCCGGCGACTCGAGCATGTTGCGGCGCAGAACCGCGGGCGTGATGGTGTCGTAGTACCCGAGGCCGATCATCTGGACGCGGGTCTCGTTGCGCTCCGACAGCGTCCGCAGGTCGGAGAGCACCTGCTGCTCGGACCGCGCCACCGGCAGGTCCATGGCCTCCGCGCTGCGGATCTGGTCAGGCACCGCGGCATCGATGAGCTGATCGAGCGTGTCGTAACCGAGAGCGCCGAGCATGCGCTGGCTGGCGGAAGCGTCGGGGCCGATGTGGCGTGACGGAAAATCGCTGGTGAGGGGCGCGCTGCGATGCGCGTGACGGGATTCGACTGACACGAGGTGACTCCGGTTTCGTTGAGTCCGGACCGCACCGGACATCGACAGGGGGCACCTCCCCGCTCTGTCCTGAAACCTGAGAGTTTGGGCGTACCGCTTGCGCGGCGTGCTCTTCACCTTCGGTAAGTACCGGCCTTACGGCCGATTCTGTTCTCCAGAGTTGCCTCTACGCTGCGGTACTGGGGCCTGAGAGATTCCCGGGGAGGAAGTTGCTCCTACGGCGCCTCCGAAAAGGAGGTTCTCCCGCTGCGCGTCAACGGCGTCTTCAGTTGTGGTTGGCCAAACAGTACACAGGCGTTGCGGGTTTGTCTCCCCCGGATTCCTTCGCGGTCGCCAAGCGGCGACGATCTTGCCAAAACGCCTCGTCATTTGGCATCCTCGACTGATCCTCGCTCGGACGTGACCGCACACGCCGATCGATGAGAGCCCAGACAGCCTCGAGTGCAACGGTTGTCGTCGTGTGCTCGCCTTCCCCTTCACTTTCCCCCGTGCCGCGCTGCCGGGGGTCGTCGCATACCGATCGGTCTCGTCCGGTCGTAGGAGTTCCTCCATGACTACAACCTCTGAAACATCTCCGGCCGCCCCGGCACCATCCCCCGTCGCTCCGCTCGCCCCGGCAGGCAGGCGCCTGCTCCGCCTCGAAGTCCGCAACGCCCAGACGCCGGTCGAACGCAAACCGTCGTGGATGAAGGTGCAGATGCGGACCGGTCCCGAATACCGGGACCTCGCCGCCCTCGTCGAGCGCGAGAACCTGAACACCGTGTGTCAGGAAGCCGGATGTCCCAACATCTTCGAATGCTGGGAGGACCGCGAGGCCACGTTCCTCATCGGCGGCAGCCAGTGCACCCGGCGGTGCGATTTCTGCCAGATCGACACCGGACGTCCCGCGGCCCTCGATCGGGGGGAACCCCGGCGGGTCGCGGAATCGGTGCAGACCATGGGCCTCCGGTACGCCACTGTCACGGGTGTGGCACGTGACGATCTGCCCGACGGCGGCGCCTGGCTGTACGCCGAGACGGTCCGGCAGATTCACGAACTGTGCCCGGGCACCGGCGTCGAACTGCTGATCCCGGATTTCAATGCCGACGCCGCACAGTTGCGCGAAGTGTTCGACACCCGGCCGGAGGTACTGGCGCACAATGTGGAGACCGTTCCCCGGATCTTCCGTCGCATCCGGCCGGCGTTCACCTACGAGCGTTCCCTCGACGTGATCACGCGCGCGCGGGAGGACGGTCTGATCACCAAGTCGAACCTGATCCTCGGGATGGGGGAGACCACGGACGAGGTGATCCAGGCACTCCGGGACCTGCACGACGCCGGTTGCCAGTTGATCACGATCACGCAGTACCTGCGGCCCTCGGCCCGGCATCATCCGGTGGAGCGGTGGGCGAAACCGGAGGAGTTCGTGATGCTCGACGGGGTGGCCCGCGAGATCGGATTCCTCGGCGTCCTGTCCGGACCCCTCGTCCGGTCGTCCTACCGGGCGGGCCGCCTGCACGCACAAGCCGTCGCCGCTCTCTGATTTTCTTCCACTTCCGTTCCAGCAAGGAGTTCCCATGTCCCGATCTGCAGATGTCGTCATCCTCGGTGGCGGTTCCGGCGGCTACGCGGCCGCGATCCGCTCGGCCGAACTGGGCCGTTCGGTCATTCTGATAGAAGAGAACGAACTCGGCGGCACCTGCCTGCACCAGGGGTGCATCCCGACCAAGGCGCTGCTGCATTCCGCCGAGGTCGCCGACAATGCCCGCACGGCCGCACAGTTCGGGGTCGACGTCACGTTCGGCGGCGTCGACCTCGAGAAGGTGCTGAGCTACCAGAACACCATCGTCACCCGCCTGCACAAGGGCCTGCAGGGCCTCGTCGACTCCCACGGCATCACCGTCGTCAACGGCCGCGGGCGGCTGGTGGGGCCCAACGGTATCGAGGTCGACGGCGAGCTGATCACCGGTGCGGCCGTCGTTCTGGCGACGGGCTCGTCCCCGAAGACGTTGCCGGGCATCAGCATCGGCGGCAGGGTCGTCACCAGCGACCAGGCGCTGGTGCTGCCGACGGTGCCGAAGAAGGCGATCATCCTCGGCGGCGGCGTCATCGGCGTCGAATTCGCCAGTGTGTGGGCGTCGTTCGGTGCGTCGGTGACGATCGTCGAGGCGATGCCGAGGCTGGTCCCGAACGAGGACGAGACGGTCTCCAAGTACCTCGAGCGGGCGTTCCGTCGCCGCAAGATCGCCGCGAAGACCGGGGTACGGGTCACCGAGGTGGCGCAGGACGAGGACGCGGTGACCGTCACCCTCGACTCCGGCGACGTGCTCGACGCCGACGTCGTGCTGGTCGCGGTGGGACGCGGCCCGAACACCGCCTCGATGGGATACGAGGAGACCGGCGTGGTCCTCGACCGGGGATTCGTGGTCACCAGCGACCGGCTGCGTACCACCGTGCCGAACGTCTACGCGGTCGGCGACATCGTGCCCGGACTCCAGCTCGCGCACCGCGGCTTCCAGCAGGGCATCTTCGTGGCGGAGGAGATCGCCGGGCTCCGTCCGGACGTCATCGACGAGACCGGCATTCCCCGCGTCACGTACTCCCACCCCGAGGTCGCGTCGGTCGGGTTGACCGAGACCGCGGCGCGGGAGAAGTTCGGCGAAGACATCCGGACGGTCGTCTACGACCTAGCCGGCAACGGCAAGAGTCAGATCCTCAAGACGTCGGGGGCGGTCAAACTCGTCGTGGCGCCGGACGGCGTCGTGGTCGGCGTGCACATGGTCGGCGACCGCGTCGGCGAACTGATCGGCGAGGCACAGCTGCTGTACAACTTCGAGGTCGACGCCGCCCAGGCCGCGAAGTTCGTGCACGCCCACCCCACCCAGGGCGAGGCCCTCGGCGAGGCACTGCTGGCGGTGGCAGGCAAACCTCTCCACGTGCACGCCTAGGCCCTCCGGGCCCGTGAGTGGTTAACGAGTCTCTGCACTCGTCAACCGCTCACGGGTGGCGGAGCCGCCGGTCTTCTCGAACCGTAGCCGCGACACGGCGATTCCGGCGAGGGCGAAGGATGCGGCGACGAGGATGTACAGCTGCGTGGGCGACCAGTCGCGGTCGAGGAGGGCGCCCGCGACGATCGGGGACGCGATGGCGCCGACGCGTCCGATGCCGATGCCCCAGCCGACTCCGGTGGCGCGGACGGCCGGCGAGTAGACCGACGGGGTGATCGCATACAGCCCGGCGATGCAGCCGTTGGCGAAGACGCCGATGAGGGCGCCGAGTCCGAACGCGACGACGATGGATGCGGTGGCGGGGACGAAGACGACGAGGAGCACGCCCGCGATCGCCAGGTATGCGATGAGCACCCGCTTCAGGGCGAACCTGGCGGACAGTGCGCCGAGCAGGGTGGCGCCGAAGATGCCACCGAGGTTGAGGAGCACACCGCCGGTGACGCCCTGGTTCGCGGACATGCCCGCCTCGACCAGCAGTTTCGGGGTCCAGCTGGTGACGAAGTAGAAGCCGAACATCGCCATGAAGAACGCGAACCACACCAGCAGGGTGCTGCGGCGCCGCTCCGGGGAGAGGAGCACGCGCACCGCGAATCCGGCGTCCGCAGCGGCGGCGGCGCGCGGTGCGGGCAGTTCGTCGAGGGGCGGCTGTCCGGCCCGTCGCGCGAACGCGTTGATCCGGTCGAGGGCGTTGGCCGGGCGACGGACGAGCAGGAAGTCGATCGATTCGGGGAGCCGGGCGTAGACGACGGGGATGATCACGGCCGTGCACAGACCGCCGAACAGGAACACCGAGCGCCAGCCGAGCGAGTTCTGCAGCACGACGGCGATGATGCCGCCGAGGGTGGCGCCGACGGCGTACCCGGTGGAATTGAGACTCACGGCCAGCCCGCGCCAGCGGTTCGACGCGTACTCACTGGCAATGACGTTGCTGCTGGCGAGGATTCCGCCGATACCGACGCCGGTGAGCGCGCGGAGCAGACCGAGTTGCAGCGCGTTCTGGCTGACCGCCGACAACAGCATGCCGGACGACGCCAGCGCCAGGCACAGCAGGATCATGGCGCGGCGACCGATGGTGTCTGCCCACGGCGCCAGGAACAGCGACCCCGCGGCCATGCCGAACAGTCCGGCGCTGAGCAGGAGGCCGACGACGGAGCCGGACAGATCCCACTCCTGCGACACCGACTGTGCGGTGAACGCCATGACGAGGACGTCGAAGCCGTCGAGCACGTTGAGTAGACCGCAGATGGCGATGGCGCCCCATTGGTAGCGCGTCATCGGACTGCTGTCGATGCGTTCGCGTAGGTCGAATTGCATGCGCGGGACCTGCTCTTCCTCGGAGATGGCCTGTGATGTGGCTCACGACTCACCTACCGTGGCGGACAGGTCACCCGTTTCCAACTCCGATTCCGAATGTCGGAAGGCTCCGCCCGTGAGTACTTGTTAACCGCCGGCGGTTAACAAGTACTCACGGGCGCGAAGCGCATAGCGTCGTCGACGATCTTGCCGTGCCGCAGTGTGACCAGGTCGCGGAAGTAGTTCATCCGCAGCCGCCACGGTGCCTTCGAGCCCTGCTTGGGGAACGACTCCACCGACCGCAGCACGTAGCCGGCGGCGAAGTCGAGGAACGGCTCCTCGTCGACCTCACTGTCCCGCTCCGGGGAGCATTGTGCGAATCCGTTCGCGTCCATGTGCGCGAGCAGTCGGCAGACGTATTCGCACACCAGGTCGGCCTTCAGCGTCCAGGACGCGTTGGTGTAGCCGATGACGAACGCGAAGTTGGGTACCCCGCTGAGCATCATCCCCTTGTACGCCATGGTCTCGGTGAGGTCGATGTCGTGGCCGTCGACGGCGAGTGTCATCCCGCCGAACGCGAGCAGGTTCAAACCCGTTGCGGTGACGACGACGTCGGCGCGCAGCTCGTCGCCGGACTTCAGCGTGATCCCGGTTTCGGTGAAGGTGTCGATGTGATCGGTCACGATCGACACTTCGTCGTTGCGGATGGAGCGGAACAGATCCCCGTTGGGCACGAGGCACAGTCGCTGATCCCACGGGTTGTACCGGGGCGTGAAGTGCTTGTCGATGTCGTAGCCCTTCGGCAGCCACTTCTCCTGTAGTTGCCGGATGCGGCCCTTCATGAATTCCGGGTACCGCTGGCACAGTTGGTAGATCGCCGTCGCCACCGACGCGTTCTTGAGTCGTGTCAGCGCGTAGGCGAGCCGCGTGGGCAGGTGGCGCCGCAACTTGTTGGCCAGCTTGTCCTTGGCAGGCATCGAGATGATGTACGTGGGTGAGCGCTGCAGCATGGTCACGTGCGCCGCCTCGGCGGCCATCGAGGGTGCCAGCGTCACCGCGGTGGCCCCGCTGCCGATGATGACCACCCGCTTACCCGCGTAGTCGAGGTCCTCGGGCCACGTCTGCGGGTGCACGACCTGCCCGGCGAAGCGGTCGATGCCCGGGAACTCGGGGGTGTAGCCCTCGTCATAGCGGTAGTACCCGCTGCAGGACATCAGGAAATCTGCGGTGAACCGGACCGTCTCACCGGTGTCGGTGCGCTCGGCGTCGATCGTCCAACAGGCGTCCGGGGTCGACCACTCGGCGCGAACGACCCTGTGCCGGAACCGGATGTTCCGGTCGATCCCGTGCTCGGCCGCCGTGTCCTTGACGTACTCGAGGATCGCGGGACCGTCGGCGATCGACTTGTCGTTCTCCCACGGCCGGAAGCGGTAGCCCAGCGTGTACATGTCGGAATCGGACCGAATGCCGGGGTAGCGGAACAGGTCCCACGTGCCGCCGATCGACTCGCGGCTCTCCAGGATCGCGTAGGTCCGGCCGGGGAAGCTGTCCTGCAGGTGGTACGCGGCACCGATCCCGGACAGTCCGGCCCCGATGATCAGCACGTCGAGATGTTCGACGGGAGCCTTCGCGCCGGTGGTGTCGGCGGCGGTATCGGTGTGTGACATGGACACTCTCTCGCTGGGTGGGACGGGTGGCTATTTCGGGTCGACGGCGACGTCGTCGAGAGCGACATTACGTGCGCTGGTGGAGCGGCCGAGTTTCACGACCTCCTCGTCCATCAGCGGAAGGATCCGGGGGACCGGGGGGAGCAGGGTGCGATCCCCGATCCGCGACGTCACCACCGCCTTCAGCCAGGCGAAGATCCCGACCCACCGCGGCACGTAGACCCGGCGCTTGCGTCCCGTAAGGCCGTCGACGAACGCGGCGGCGCACGCGTCGACCGAGGTCGTCTTGCCGAGCGGTCCCGGCAGAGCGGCGAGGAATTGGTTGAACGAGGCGAGGTCGTCTTTCGCGTCCTGCACGAGCGGGGTGTCGATCCACGACATGTGGGCCGAACCGACGGCCACGCCGCGGTGCGCGACCTCGAGACGGAGGGCGTTGGCGAAATGTTCGACCCCGGCCTTGCTGGCGTTGTAGGCGGTGAGACCGGCTGCGGGTGCGAACGCGGCGAGTGACGAGACGACCAGGATGTAGCCCTTCCGCTCGATCACGGACGGTAGCGCGGCCCGGACGGTGTGGAAGACGCCGAGGATGTTGATGTCGATGACCCGCTTGAACGTGGCGGGATCGACCTGCATCACCGAGCCGAAGCTGGCGATGCCGGCGTTCGCGAGAACGAAGTCGATGCCCCCGAACTTCGCGACTCCGGAGTTGACGGCCTTCTGCATGGCGGGCAGATCGCAGACGTCCGCGGCCACGGCGAGCGCGACGTCGTCACCGAGTTCGGTCGCGAGGGCCTTCAGCGGTTCGGCGTCCAGATCGATCAGGATCAGTTTGACGCCCTTGCGGGCAAGGGCGCGGGACGTTTCGGCTCCGATACCCCGAGCGGCCCCGGTGACGAGCGCGACTTTGTTCCTGAGCGTGGGCATGCGATCTCCTGGCGTGTGATCTGGCACCGTTCAGTGTCAGTTTGTATCTGGAACTGTGCGGTGTCAATATTGGGGAGTGAGTTCGCCCAGGCTCGACGAGACGGGCCGCACCTACCGTGGTGCGGGCCCTCGCCAACGTCAGGAGGAGCGCCGCGCGCGCCTCGTCGACGCCGCCGTCGAGGTGTTCGGGACCAGCGGATACCGGTCCGCGACCGTCGAGAAGATCTGCTCGACCGCCGGGCTCACCAAGCGCTACTTCTACGAGTCGTTCGACGACAGCGAGGCCTTGCTGCTGGCGGCGTACGCGAGCGTGACCGACCGTCTCCGGGACAGCGTCCTGCGCGGCGCGGGGGACGGGGGCGCCGATCTGGACGCCAGGGTGCGCGGCGCGCTGACCGCGTTCTTCCGGTCCGTCGCCGACGACCCGCGGATCCCGCGGATCGCATTCCAGGAGGTCCTCGGCGTCGGCCCGGAGGTCGACAACGCCTACCGCCGCGTCACCCGGTCGTTCGTGGACGCGGTGCTCGTCGTCATCGGTCCGGCCGTCGACCGCGCCGCGTTCCCGGAGTTTCACCTCCGCACCCTCGCTACCGGCCTGGTCGGGGCGGTGCTGATGATCGCCCAGCAGTGGGTGCTGTCGGAGAACCGTCAGCCGATCGAGACCGTCATCGCCAGCGCGCACACCATTCTCTCGGCCGTCCTGGGTGAACTCGACCCCACGTGAGTGGCGTCGTGTGCCGGGGCACGCTTTAGCACTCACGTGGGGGAATCCAGGGAAAACCCTGACGCCATCACATATATGTTGTTAAATACCTGACATGCCCGGTGCTGTGCACTGCCAATCACCTCGGGTCCGCAACACGACGATCCGTGGGGTGCTCGTCGCGTTGCTCGGGGTCCTCGCGTTGACCGGTCCGGCGCCGAACGTCGCGCACGCCGCCGGCTACGCGGGCCTCCTCGACATCACGCCCGCGAACGCGGCGGCGGAGTCGATCGGCGGGCTCGACCCCCGGCTCCCCACCGACTCCGCCGTACTCGGTGCGGCGCTGGCCGCCGCCCGCGCCGACGGTGTCGCGCCGACCAGGTATTCCGCTCTGCTGCAGCAATATTGGCTGGCGCGAGGATCCGAGGCGTCCGGCATCGACCTCGCCGGATGGGATCCGAACGCCGGGCTGATCGCCAACGCGGAGGTGGTCGACCGGGTCTACGAGAACTACGGCCGGTATCAACTCCAACGAGCCGAGCTCTACTGGTCCGGTATGGCCGGGCTTGCGGGAGGCTCGTTCGCCGCCGGCTTCTGGGACCTCGACCTCGGCCGGACCGTGCTCGGAGTCGACGCCGTCCACACGCTCGGCAACACCGTCGCGTCCACGATCCGCGGACTGCCCGGCGAGGCGACGACGCTCCTGCCCCCGGACCCGAGAACTCTCGCCACCGTCGGTCCGGCGATGACGGCGGGCGACCTGGACTGGTATCAGAAGCGCCTGCTGATGATGCAGAAACACATCTACTTCGACATGGTGCCGATGCACGAGGCGTACCTGAACGACGGCAGGGGCGCCGTCGAGGAGATGGCCGCCGCGGGACTGCTCGACGAGAACGCCGAGATCGCCTGGGACGGCATCTTCTCCGGCACCCCGGCGGGATACGCGGACGCCTTGTTCCGGATGGCGTCGCGTGAGCAGAATCAGATCATCGCCGACCAGTGGGACGTCACGGCGGCGGCACGCGACGGTGTCGGCCGGGCGCTCACCTACGCCACCACCCTCGCGGCGCAACCCTCGGTCCCGGGCGCGCGGGCACCGGGACAGGTCGCGCCGATGTCGGTGACGGGCGACGTCAACGGCTCGGACTACCGGCTGCGGACACCCCTGCCCGGTTTCAACTGGGCCGACCGCGAACCGCGCTGGCAGTACATCGTCAGCGACATCGCGTCGTCCTACCAGCGGCTCGCCGAGGGTCGTCCGGGCGAATTGCGGGCCCTGCTCGCCATCCCGTTCCGCGACTTCGTCGAAAGCCAGCGGGTGCTGCGACGACTGCCCGACCTCGCCCGCGACATGAGCACCGGCTGGGAGCTGTCCCCGGCGTAGCGCCGGCTTTCCAATGGATGGATGTGACGTTGCGCACGCGGGGTCGTGGTTGGCACGTTGAGTCACACCACGCCAGGCCCGATCGCAGGAGAGTCGATGAACGTATCCGCCGTGACGCACGACAGCCCGACGTCCGAGATGCCCACAGTCACGAAGACGCCGAAGAAGGCGGCGCTTGCGTCGTTCCTCGGGAGCGCGCTCGAGTACTACGACTTCTTCATCTACGGGTCCGCCGCCGCCCTCGTCTTCGGGCACACGTTCTTCCCGGCCGGCAACGACGCGATCGGCACGGTCGCCGCGCTCGCGACGTTCGGCGTCGGCTACGTGGCCCGCCCGGTCGGCGGAATCGTGCTGGGCCACTTCGGGGACAAGCTGGGCCGCAAGAAGATTCTGCTGCTGACGCTGCTCATCATGGGACTGTCGAGTCTCGCGATCGGGTTCCTGCCCACCTACGAGCAGATCGGCATCGCCGCCCCGATCCTGCTCGTCCTGTGCCGCCTCGCGCAGGGGTTCTCCGCGGGCGGTGAGGCGGCCGGCGCCAGTACGCTCACGCTCGAACACTCACCCGAGGGGCGGCGGGCGTTCTTCACCAGTTTCACGATGACCGGCTACGCGGCCGGGATGGTGCTCGCGACCCTCGTCTTCATCCCGGTGGCCGCGCTGCCGAAGGAGCAACTCGACAGCTGGGGCTGGCGAATCCCGTTCTGGTGCAGCACCGTGATGCTCGTGGTCGCCTACTTCGTGCGCACCAAGCTCGACGAGACCCCGGTGTTCGAGGAGTCGCGCGAGCACGCGGAGGTGCAGAAACTGCCCGTCGTCACGGTCGTGACCACCCAGTGGCGGGACGTCCTGCGGATCGCCCTGTGCTCCCTGTTCGCGGTCGGGCAGACCGTGTTCACCGTCTTCGGGCTCGCCTACGCCACCGGACCCGACGTCGGCATCGACCGCACCACGATGCTGTGGGCGTCGTCGGCGTCGATCGCGGGTTCCATCGTCGCGATACCTCTGCTCGCCAAGCTGTCGGACCGCGTCGGACGCCGCCCCGTGTGGATCACCGGCACTCTCGGATGCGCCGTGACGATCTTCGGCTACTTCTGGGCCATCTCGGTCGGCTCCGTTCCGCTGATCTTCGTCGCCGCTCTGCTCACGATGACGCTGTTCTACTCGATGGTGAACGGCCTGTGGCCGAGCTTCTTCACCGAGATGTTCGCTGCGCCCGTGCGCTATTCCGGTTTCGCCGTCGGCACGCAGATCGGTTTCCTCATCGCCGGTTTCGCCCCGGGCGATCGGCTGGGCGCTGCTGGGCACCGGGGTGAACGCGTGGGTCCCGGTCGCGGTGTTCACGGCGCTGTGCATGCTGGTCTCGTCCGTCGCCGCCTTCACCGCCCGCGAGACGTACCGGGTGCCGCTGGCCGAACTCGGGCTACCGTCGACCTCGCGGGAGTAGCCGGAGGACAATAGGGCGATGTCACGGACACCGACAGGAGAATCGGTCACTGCCCGCGTCGTGAGGGTGTTGTCTTCCTTCGACGCGGACACACCGTCCCTGTCGGTGTCCGACATCGCGCGCCGATCCGACCTCCCCGTCGCGACGGCGCACCGCATCGTCGGCGAACTCGTGAAATTCCGCCTCCTCGAACGCAACGACACCCGGATCAGCATCGGGGTCCGGATGTGGGAGCTGGGGTCCCGCGGTTCGCACACGCTCAGCCTGCGCGAGGCCGCGATGCCGTTCATGGAAGACGTGAACGCCGCGATCAAACAACACACTCAGCTGGGCGTCCTCGACGGCAACGAGGTGCTGTTCGTCGAACGGCTCTCCACCCGCGGGTCCGTCGTCAACGTCACCAAGATCGCCGGACGGCTGCCGGTGCACGCCTGCTCGTCCGGCCTGGTCCTGATGGCGAACGCCTCCCGGGACGTGCAGGACGACTTGCTGTCGCAGCCGCTCGAACGGTACACCGACGCCACCGTCACCGATCCCGACCAGATGCGGCGTCTCCTCGCCGAGGTGCGGCACCAGCACTTCGCGGTGGCCGCCGGTCTCATCACCCCGGGCGCGACGGGAGTCGCTGTGCCCGTGCGGGACAGCGACGGTGGCAAGGTGATCGCCGCGCTGTCCGTCGTCATCCCGCACGATCAGGCGAACCCGCAGTCGGTGGTGGCGGCGCTGACGACGGCGTCGCGCGGCATCACCCGGGCGATGACGCGCGGATCGCGGCACTGACAGAAACCTTTCCATCCATTGGAGTCGGGCTGTGACCCGAGTCTCGGCTCGACCAGAGTGGGTGACACGAACACACCGTCACCGATCGCGCACTGTGGCTCGAAACATGCTGCACAGCATCGTCTTCGCGCACCACCATCGAGTGCCGACTCTCCAGGGAAGGTCCACACATGAGCTCGAAATCCGTCAAATGCGACCTGTTGGTCATCGGGTCCGGGGCCGCGGGCATGGCCGCCGCGCTCAAGGCCGCGAGCGAAGGCCACAGCGTCATTGTCGCCGAGAAGTCGCAGTGGCTGGGCGGCACCACCGCCATCTCGGGCGGCTGGGCGTGGGTGCCGGGCAACAAGCAGGGCGTCGCGCAGGGCGACACCCGTCACGAGATCGAAACCTACATCCGGGCACTCGCCAAGGACTGCTACAAGGCCGAGATGGTCGACACCTTCCTCGACGAGGTCCCCGAGGCGATCGACTGGCTCGAACGCGACACCGACGTCGAATTCGTCTATCCGGAAATGGCCCCGGACTACCAGATGGACGCCCCGGGCGCGAAGCCGTCGGGGCGCGCGATCTCCGGCAAGGTCGTCGACGCGCGCACCCTCGGCGAGAATCGGCTCCGGTTGCGCCCCTACCTCGACACGTACACCGTCTTCGGCTACATGCCCGAGGTCGGACCCGACATCGCGCAGTTCCTGCACGCCAACCAGTCGTTGAAATCGTTTGCCTACGTGTCGAAGAAGCTCCTCAAGACGTGGGTCGAGACGGTGCTCTGCCGCCGGTCGTTCGACCGAACCAACGGCAATTCGCTGATGGTGCGGATGGTGTCGTCCGCCGCGAAGCTCGGCATTCGGATGTGGACCGAGACACCCGTCACGAAGATCCTGCAATCGGAGAGCGGGGTGGTCACCGGCGCCGTGCTCGGGGGCGTGCACGCGGGAACGGTGGAGGCGCGGCTCGGTGTCGTCATCGCGGCAGGCGGCTACTCCTCGGACGCGGCCCTGCGCGCCGAGTACTGGGGTCATGATCCGCACGGCGACAACCACTTCACGCCGACGGTCGGGCACGACGGTGACAATGTGCGGCTGGCCGCACCGCTCGGCGGGCACGTCGACACCGACGTCCACGAGCCGGCCGCCTGGGCGCCGGTCACGGTGTTCACCGGTCTGCGCGGACAGCAGCGGATCTTCCCGCACCTGCGGGCGTTCGGGCTCCCGGGACTGATCGCCGTGAACCGCAAGGGTGAACGTTTCGCCAACGAGTCGAGTTCGTACCACGACTTCGGGATGGCGATGATTCAGGAGAACGCCGGTCAGGACGAGACGTTCGGCTACATCATCGCCGACTCGAAAGCCATGAACAAGTACGGAATCGGCTACGCGAAGCCGTGGCCGATCCCGCAGGGTTATTTCAAGAAGACCGGATTCCTCCACAAGGCCGACACGGTCGAGGAACTCGCCCGCAAGATCGGTGTCGACGCCGCCGGGCTGAAGAAGACCCTGTCCGAGTTCAACTCGGGCGCCGCCAAGGGGGAGGACCCGAAGTTCAATCGCGGATCCAACTGGTTCCACCACTTCAAGGGCGACATGGAGCACCAGCCCAACCCGAACCTCGAGCCGCTGGACAAGGGGCCGTACTACGCGGCGAAGATCGAGATGGGCGACCTCGGCGCCTACTCCGGCCTCGCCGTCGACCGGCACAGCCAGGTCCTCGACGACGACAACCAGCCGATCCCCGGTCTGTTCGCGGCCGGTTCCGCGGCCGTCAGCATCTTCGGCGGCGGCTACCCGGGCTACGGCGCCAACATCGGGCCCGCGCTCGTCTTCGGATACACCATCGGCCGGGACGCCGAGATCCTCGCGTCGCTGCGCAGCGAATCCGCCACACCGACTGTCCTGGAAGAGGTCTGACGTGCCGTTCTACCTCGTCCGCTACACATACAGCGGCGACACCGCCGGCCGGGACACACACCGTCCCGAACACAAGAGTCACCTGCAGGCCGCCGCCGACCGCGGACTGATCCTCGGGTCCGGACCGTTCGCGGCGGGAGAAGATCCCGGTGCCGCGATGGTCTACGAGGCCGCGGACCGGCAGGACGTCGTCGACGTGGTCGAGGGCGACCCGTTCACAAAGCATGGGCACGTCGCGTCGTACGACATCACCGAATGGATTCCGATGATCGGCCCGTGGGCCGTCGCAGCAGTGGGAGGCAGGTCATGACAGGTCGAGTGGCAGGGAAGGTCGCCGTCGTCACCGGGGCGAACGGCGATCTGGGCGGCGCGACCGCCCGGAAGCTCGCCAAGGAGGGCGCGCGGGTCGCCGCGCTCGACCTGAAACTCCCCGATGCACCCTGGGATTCGGAGGCGATCACGCCGTTCGCCGTCGACGTCACCGAAGAGACCAGCGTCGCCGACGCCGTCGCGGCGATCGTCGAGACCGTCGGCGTCCCCGACGTTCTCGTCAACTGCGCCGGCATCATCGGCAGGCCCGCACCGTCACACGAGGCGTCGGTCGCCGAGTTCGACCAGATCTTCGACGTCAACGTCAAGGGTGTCTGGATGATGACCAAACACGTGGTGCCCCACATGATCGGCCGGAAGAAGGGCAGCATCGTGAACTTCTCGTCGATCCACGGGCTGACCGGAGGCTCCAACGTCCCGCTGTATCACGCGTCGAAGGGCGCGGTGCGGCTGCTGAGCAAATCCGACGCCGTCACCTACGGGCCGGACGGGATTCGCGTCAACTCGATCCACCCCGGGTCGATGCGAACGGCGATGAGCCGGCGGTCGGCGGAGGGCAGCGCGCTCGGGCCGGAGGAGTACTACCGCCAACTCGTCTCGGGCAACCCCCTTCCGCGGCAGGGCGAACCGGACGAGATCGCGTACGGGGTGCTCTACCTCGCCTCGGACGAGTCCGGCTTCACCACCGGCACCGAACTCGTCGTCGACGGTGGTTACACGGCGCACTGACGCCGTCAGCCGAAGTGCCGCGCCAGACGCCGGTGCCGGTGCCCGAAGAACGCGCCCAGAACGCGGGCGAGCACCGGCGTCAGCGGCACCAGCGGAAGCCTCGGCTCGAACGTGATCCGGTCGTGGACGCCGGTGCTGCCGTCGTCGAACGGCCGGAGCGTGCGTTCGTGCTCCCACCGGCGCATGCTGAGCATCGTCGACTTCTCGTGGAACCGCAGACCCGGTTCCAGCTCCGCGATGGTCAGATCGTCGTAATCGAACGGGACCAGCCCGAACAGTCGCAGCCACGCCCGCCCGAGCGGTTCACCGACCGCGACCGAGTCGATGCTGATCGACTCCTGACCACGCGGGATGCTCATCGTCATCCACGGACGCATCTCGTCGTTGATCCCCTCCGGGTCGACGACCCTCGCCCACACCTGCCCGATCGGCGCGCCGACGACCGAGCTGCGTTCGATGATCACCGTCCCATCATCGTCGCGTCGCGCGACGGGGTGCAACGGGGTCAGTGCTGACGCTGGGCGCGCTTGCGGTCGGCGCGGGCCTGCATTTCGGCGAGGTCGAGGCGCTTGATCGGGCCGACGACGAAGATGTACGAGACGACGGTCAGCAGTGCGCACACACCCACGTAGACGAGGGCGAGTTCGAAGGAGCCGTAGCTGTCGACGATGTAGCCGATGACGATCGGTGTGGTGATGCTGGCGACCGATCCGAAGGTGTTGAAGACGCCGCCGCCGAGGCCGGAGATTTCCTTCGGCGAGATGTCGGCCATGACGGCCCAGCCGAGCGCGCCGAGACCCTTGCCGAAGAAGGACACGCACATCAGGACGACGACGAGCCAGGAGGCGTCGACGAAGTTGCAGCCGATGATCGCGGTGGCGAGTAGCAGACCGGTGATGATCGGGGTTTTGCGAGCCCTGGTCAGGGACCAGCCGAGGCGCAGCAGCGCATCGGAGATCAGGCCACCGCTGATGCCGCCGACGAAACCGCAGATCGCGGGGAGGACGGCGATGAAGCCCGCCTCGAGGATGCTCATGCCTCGTTCCTGGACGAGGTAGACCGGGAACCAGGTGAGGAAGAACCAGGTGATGGTGGTGATGAAGAACTGGCCGACGAACACGCCGAGCGTCATCCGGTTGGTCAGCAGGAGTTTCATATAGCGAAGCTGATCGGATCCGGCCTGCTGCTTCTGGCCCGGCTGGTCCATGTCGACCAGCGCGCCACCGGCTTCGATGTACTCGAATTCGGGCTGCTTCAGGCGCGGGTGCCTGCGGGGGCTGTAGACGACCTTCGTCCAGATCAATCCGAGGGCGATGCCGATGCCGCCGATGACGGTGAAGACGTGCTCCCAGCCCATGGCGGTGACGAGCCACCCCATGATCGGGGCGAAGACGACGGTCGAGAAGTACTGCGCGGAGTTGAAGATCGAGGCGGCGGTGCCGCGCTCCTTGGCCGGGAACCAGGCGGAGACGATCTTGGAATTGCCGGGGAAGGCAGGGGATTCGGTGAGTCCGACGAGGAAGCGGAGGCCGACCAGCAGACCCACCGCGGTGCCCATGCTGAAGCTGCCCAGGAATCCTTGCAGGACGGTGAAGGTCGACCAGGTCACGATCGCCCAGCCGTACACCTTCTTCGCGCCGTAGCGGTCGAGAAGCCAGCCGCCCGGAATCTGCCCGATCAGGTACGCCCACCCGAAGGCGGAGAAGATGTACCCGAGGGTGACCGAGCTGATACCGAATTCGTCCTGGATCGAGTCGCCGGCAATCGAGATGGTCGCGCGGTCCGCGTAGTTGATCACGGTCACCGCGAAGATCATCGCCAGGATCGTGTATCGGACCTTGCCGATCTTCAAGGTCGAGGCGATGGTCGACTGTTCGACCGATCGACTGAGAGTCATGACTGAGGGCTCCTTCGGAGGGGCGTGAAGAATGGTGCCGGCGAATCGACCGTGTCGTGAGTCACATCCGCGAATGAACCGAATGTACAGACGCCGACGTATGCGCGTCCAAGCCCGAAATCGCATCAAGTCATCCAAGTTAGGTATCAGACTCGGCGCCTCGTGGCGCCGGGTCCACGGGCGTCTCGGCAACCAACTTCGCGAGCAGGCGCGCCAGGGCCGGATTCTCGTTGTCGATCCGCCACACCAGGTCCAACTCCACCTGGGCCGGGCGTGGGGTGGTCAACGGCCGGTACGTGACACCGTCGAAGTGCATCTTGCTCGCCGATTCCGGCACGAGGGCGAGACCCCAGCCGAGGTTGACCAGGGCGAGCATGCTGTGGAACTGGTGCATGTACTGGACGACGACGGGGGCAACCGAGGCCTCGTGGAACACCGAGGACAGCAGTTCGAAGAAGTACCGCGACTCGATGGGCGTGTACATCACGACGTCGACCCCGTGCAGGTCGGTGACGTCGACGGGCCTGGTCAGGGCGGCCAACTCGTGCTCGATGGGAATGGCGACGACGAGCGGTTCACGCAGCAGCGGGTGTGAGGCCAGGTCGGGCCGCGTCACCGGTGGACGGACCAGGCCGAGGTCCAGCGAGCCCTCCGACAGCGCCTCGAGCTGATCCATGGTCACCAACTCCCGCAGTTCGACCTCGACGTCCTCGATGGTCGCCTGGGCGGAAGTCAGCACGGTCTCGAGGCCCGAGTAGACGCTGCCGCCCGTGAATCCGACCCGCAGAATGCCCGTCCGGCCCTGGGACGTCTTGCGCACCGACAGCGCGACGCGCTCGGACTGCTGCAGCAGCCTGCGAGCATCGGCCAGGAACGCCTTGCCCGCCGGAGTGAGTTTGACCGCCCGGCTCGAGCGGTCGAAGAGCAGGACGTCGAGGTCCTTCTCGAGGAGCTGGATCTGCCGGCTCAGCGGTGGCTGTGTCATGCGCAGCCGATTCGCGGCCCGCCCGAAGTGCATTTCCTCGGCGACGGCCACGAATTGCGTCAGCTGATTGAGAGAAAACATCCGATACCTTTCCTGTATCAAATGATTCTAAAGAAGTGTTGGACTTGAATAGTACCTAGTTCCTAGCCTTGTGGATCAGTGCACACGAAGCGCACGATTGTCGATGAGGAGACCCACACGCCATGACCACCGCCTCGCCCCAGGAGATCGCACGCAAGCTCGGCTCCGGTCTGTTGTCGTTCCCGGTCACGCACCTACACGAGGACGGATCGTTCGACGAGGCGGCCTACCGCGAGAACATCGGCTGGCTCAGCCAGTTCGACGCGTCGGGACTGTTCGCGGCCGGCGGCACCGGCGAGTTCTTCTCCCTCACCCCGGCCGAGGTCGAGCAGGTCGTCACCGCCGCGGTCCGGGAGGCTCCCGAAGGTCTGCCGGTGATCGCCCCCGCCGGCTACGGCACCGCGACCGCGGTCGAGATGGCCCGGTCCGCCGAACGTGCAGGCGCGCACGGAATCCTGTTGCTTCCGCCCTACCTGACCGAGGCCAGCCAGGACGGTTTGGTCGCGCACGTCAAGCAGGTCTGCGCCGCCACCGATCTCGGTGTCACCATCTACTCCCGCGCCAACGCCGTCTACACCGAGGCGGCCGTCGCCGAACTCGTCGACAGCTGCCCGAACCTGGTGGGATTCAAGGACGGGGTCGGCAACATCGAGCAGATGACCCGCATCTACGCCGGCATCGGCGACCGCCTCACCTACGTCGGCGGGTTGCCGACCGCGGAGATGTTCGCTCTGCCGTATCTGGCACTCGGTGTGACGACGTATTCGTCGGCGATCTACAACTTCGTCCCGCAATTCGCACTCGACTTCTACAACGCCCTCCGCAGCGGGGACAACGCGTTCGTCATCAACGCCCTCAACGAGTTCGTGATCCCGTACTGCAACCTGCGCAACAAGAAGCAGGGATACGCCGTCAGCATCATCAAGGCAGGCATGAAGGTCATCGGTCGGCCTGCCGGCCCCGTCCGCAGCCCGCTCACCGACCTCGATGACGTCGAACTCGCCGAACTCGCCGACCTGATCAAGAAGGTGAGCTGATCGTGACCGCCTCGCACACAATCGAACTCACCGGTACCTCGCTCATCGGTGCGGACGACATTCCCGGCACCCGGTCCCCGTTCCAGGCCACCGACCCGGCCACGGGCGCCGCACTCGGGCCGATCTACCACGAGGCCGACGAGGCGGCTGTCGCGAGGGCGGCCGAACTCGCCTGGGAGGCCTTCGGCAGCTACCGGCACACCAGCTTCGAGCAGCGGGCCGCGTTCCTCGACACGATCGCAGCCGAACTCGACGACCTGGGTTCGGCGCTGATCGACCGGGTTCACGCCGAAACCGGTATCCCCACCGCGCGGGTGCAAGGTGAACTCGCCCGCACCACCGGCCAGCTTCGACTGTTCGCCGCGGTGGTCCGGGAGGGCAGCTGGACCGGCGCCCGCCTCGACACCCCGAACCCCGACCGCACGCCGTTGCCGAAGCCGGACCTGCGTCAGCGCAAGGTGCCGCTCGGCCCGGTCGCCGTGTTCGCCGCCAGCAACTTCCCGCTCGCATTCTCGGTCGCCGGCGGCGACACCGCCTCCGCGCTCGCCGCCGGGGCACCGGTGATCGTGAAGGCGCATTCGGCGCACCCCGGCACGTCGGAACTGGTCGGCCGGGCGATCCGCAACGCGGTTCGCGCTCACAACCTGCCCGAGGGCACCTTCTCCCTCGTGTTCGGCTCGGGTCAGACCGTCGGCATCGCACTCGTCACCGACCCGCGCATCCGCGCAGTCGGATTCACCGGGTCCCAGCAGGCCGGGATCGCCCTCACCGCAGCCGCGGCGGCGCGTCCGGTGCCCATCCCGGTGTACGCCGAGATGTCCAGCATCAACCCGGTCTTCGTCCTGCCCGGTGCCCTCGCCGACCGGGCCGAAGAACTCGGCTCGGAGTTCATCGCGTCGATGACGACCGGCGTCGGTCAGCTCTGCACCAGCCCCGGCCTCGTCTTCCTCGTCGATGCTCCCGGCGCTGACCAGTTCGTCCGGGCGGCCGCCGACGCCGTGCGCGCTGCCAGCCCGGCACCGATGCTCTACCCCGGAATCGCGACGTCGTTCGCCGACGGCGCCCGCCGACTGACGGCGAACGAGAACATCGACACAGTCGCTGTCGCCGACACCGCTCCCGCTCAGGCCGGGTGCTCCGGGGTGCCGCACCTGTTCGTCACCACCGGCGAGCAATTCCTCGACGACCATCAGCTCCAGGACGAGGTCTTCGGCCCGGCTTCGGTGATCGTCCGAGTCGCCGACGTGGCACAACTGACCGCGATCATCGACCGCCTGGAGGGGCAGCTGACCGCCACGATCCAGGCCGCCCCGACCGATCACGCGCACGCGCGCGCCCTCGTCGACCGGCTCGAACTCATCGCAGGCCGGGTGCTGTTCAACGGGTGGCCCACCGGGGTCGAGGTCGGCCACGCCATCGTGCACGGCGGGCCGTTCCCCGCCACCACCGCGCCGTCGACGACGTCCGTCGGTAGCCGTGCCATCGAACGCTTCCTGCGCCCGGTCGCCTACCAGAACGTTCCCGAGGAACTCCTCGCCGACGAACTGCGCACCGACAACCCACTCGGCATCTGGCGGCGCATCGACGGCGCCGTGACGCAGAGCTGACCGAACGCTCCCCAACCCCGGCAACGACGCCACCCCTTGAAGGAGAATCACCGATGTCCACCAATTCCCTCGCGAGCCGCCCGACCAGCGCGCTGGCAGCACCCGACGCCGCGATCAAGGCACTGGCGGCCGGTGCGGCCACGCTCGACCGCATCGAGTCGGTGAAGCTGTCCTCGATCACCCTGCCGTTGAAGAACCCCATCAGCGACGCCAAGGTGCTCACCGGCCGGCAGAAGCCGATGACCGAGGTCGCGTTCCTGTTTGCCGAGATCCGCACCGAGCAGGGCCACGAGGGCATCGGATTCAGCTACTCCAAACGAGCAGGCGGCCCCGCCCAGTTCGCCCACGCGCAGGAGATCGCGCCGGTCCTGATCGGTGAGGACCCCAACGACATCGCCAAGATCTGGACCAAACTGGTCTGGGCCGGAGCGTCCGTCGGTCGCAGCGGCGTCGCCACCCAGGCCATCGCCGCCGTCGACATCGCACTGTGGGACCTCAAGGCCAAGCGCGCCGGTCTGCCGATCGCCAAACTGCTCGGCTCCCATCGTGATTCGGTGCAGACCTACAACACGTCCGGTGGTTTCCTCCACACCCCGATCGAGCAGGTCCTCGAGAACGCCTCGGCGTCGCTGGCCAGCGGCATCGGCGGCATCAAGATCAAGGTCGGCCAGCCCGACTGGAAGCAGGACATCGCCCGGCTGGAGAAGGTCCGCGAGCACCTCGGCGACGAGGTCCCGCTGATGGTGGACGCGAACCAGCAGTGGGACCGCCCCACCGCGATGCGGATGGGTCGAATCTTCGACAAGTTCAACCTGATCTGGATCGAGGAACCCCTCGACGCCTACGACGCCGAAGGCCATGCGCACCTCGCACGCAGCCTCGACACGTCCATCGCCACCGGTGAGATGCTCGCCAGCGTCGGCGAGCACGTGCGCCTGATCGAGGCCGGTGCGGTCGACATCATCCAGCCCGACGCACCGCGCATCGGTGGCATCACCCAGTTCCTGAAGTTGGCCACCCTCGCCGAGCAGAAGCATTTGCAGCTCGCGCCGCACTTCGCGATGGAGATCCACCTGCACCTCGCCGCGGTCTACCCCTACGAGCCGTGGGTCGAGCACTTCGACTGGCTCGATCCGCTGTTCAACGAACACCTCGAGATCCGTGACGGCCGCATGCACCTGTCCGACCGTCCCGGCCTCGGCTTCACCCTCAGCGACCAGGCCCGCGCCTGGACCGTGGGAACCGCCGAATTCGGCAAGTAAGCCCGAACCCGCCGGGCGGCGAAGTGAACCATCTTTCCTTCGCCGTCCGGCGTCGCAACGGGGGTGACGTGCGACGAGATCGGTAGCGCCCGCATCCGATCAGCCGATCTCGCGCACGTCACCTCTTCCATAGACCGACGCTGCGCGTACTGCCTCGATGTCGAATCGCCGGACGTTCAGGAGCTGGACATGCTCGACAGCACAGTGCCCGAAAACCTCACCCAGGCAATCCCTGCACACGACATCGCCGACCACCTGGATTTCGTCGGCGTCGGCCGAGACGCGGGCGTCCTCGTGCTCGTTTCGGACCGCCACACCCGCGAAATCACCATCGACTCCGTCAACGCCGCCGGCTACACGGTCTTCGTCCCTGCCGCCACAGCGGCCCCGGTCGGCTTCGCTGCTCTGGTCGCGGCGGTCCGCACTGCCGCGATCGTCACCGACACCGCCCTCGATTCGCCCGTCCGGTCAACGCTGCTCGTCGCGACGTCGGTTGCGGCAGAAACGGATCCCCATGCCGCCTCCGCCGACAGCGGGTGGGGAATCGATACGCACCGGCGCTGGATCCTGCACCCGATCCCTGATCACAACTCGTTCGTGTGGTCTCGCTCTCCCGCTCAGCGGCACCTCGACCCCGGCATCGAGTTCCGTAACCTGCGGTGGATGTGACCCTCCAGCCGCGGAGGCGAGGTCGCTATTCGGCGGAGATCCGCGCACCCACGGTGTGGACGACGAGCAGGCGGGGGTGCCAGGGCACGAGGGCGTCGACGGAGTTCTCGAGTGCGCTGATCGGGGGCAGTTCGGCCGGGCCGAGGACGGAGACGGACGCGGTATGACCCTGCCAGGACACGTCGGTCACCTGGGCGCCGGGTACGTCCTCGAGCCATTGCTGCGCCGCTGTCGTGATCTGCCCGGCCCACACCGACGCCAGTGAGTTGACGACCATCGGGATGGCCACGGCCACCAAGGCCGCCGCGAGTACCGTGTACGCCCTGACCCGACTGCTGCCGGCCGTCGACTCGGCCTCGGCCGCGTACCCCGCGGCGACGAACACGACGCTGGCGGTGATGATCATCGCCAGGACGTTCGACGCGAACAGCACCGCAGCGCCTGCCGCGAGGGCCGGTGCACCGGAGCCCAGACAGACCCCGACCACCGCCAGCGGCGGGACCAGGGAGATCGCAATGGCGACGCCGGGCAGTACGTCGCCGACGTCCCGGCGTGCCGCAGCGATGGCGCCGACGAGTCCCGTGGCGAGTGCGGCCGTCAGGTCCATCAGTGTCGGTGACGTCCGCCCGAGCACCTGCGAGTTCGTGAGCACGTCGGTGGTGTTGGGCACCAGCTGGACGATCCCGGCCCCGAGGACGACGACGAGTACCGCGCCGAGCGCCACCACGAGGAGACTTTTCCCGATCAGCGAGGCCCGCCCGGTGGTGATGCCCAGCCCGACACCGAGGATCGGTGTCGACAGCGGCGCGACGATCATGGCACCGATGACCGTGGCGGTCGAGTCCGCGACGACGCCGGACACCGCGATGAGCGCAGACAGGGTCAACATCACCCAGAACGCGGACCGCTTCGCCTCGCGGTCACCCGTGAACATGTTGAAACGCTCATCGAGCTCAGCCGACGTTCGCCGTTGCGTATCCGGAACCAACATCGCGAATCCACTCCTGTCCGGAGCCGCCGTGCGACGGCAGGCACGTGTGTTCGCCCGTCTTCGATACTGCCGGTTACCGACCGTCCGTGGCCTCACCCGGCGCGGATGAACCGGCCGACGGCGAGAAGCCCGGTGATGGTGGCACCGGCGGGACTTCACATGCGGCGCAGGCGTTGGTGCGCGTCGGTGTATTCGCGATCGAGGCGTTCGACGATCTGCGCTGCGGGGACGATTGCGTCGACGGCGCCGATGCCCTGTCCGGCGCCCCAGATGTCGCGCCAGGGCTTGGCTTCCGTTTTCGTGCTCGTGTCGGCGTCTTCGCCGACGCCGAAGTCCATGGCGGTCGGGTCGGAGACGGCGAGGTTGTTGGGGTCGAGTCCGGCGGCTTCGATGCTGCCGCGCAGGTAGTTGCCGTGTACTCCGGTGAAGAGGTTGGAGTACACGATGTCGGATGCGGTGGAGTCGACGGTCATCTGCTTGTAGCGCTGGTCGGCGGTGGCTTCTTCGGTGGCGATGAACGCGGAGCCGATGTAGGCGAGGTCGGCGCCTGCGGCCTGGGCGGCGAGGACGGAGCGGCCGTGGGCGATGGAGCCGGACAGCAGGACCGGTCCGTCGAACCATTCGCGGATTTCCTGGAGGAGGGCGAAGGGGGAGAGGGTGCCTGCGTGTCCGCCGGCGCCTGCGGCGACGGCGATGAGTCCGTCGGCGCCCTTCTCGACGGCCTTTTTGGCGAACTTGTTGTTGATGACGTCGTGGAGGACGATGCCGCCGTAGCTGTGGACGGCGTCGTTGACGTCGCTGCGGGCGCCGAGGGAGGTGATGACGATGGGGACCTGGAATTCGACGATGGTGGCGAGGTCTTCGTCGAGGCGGTCGTTGCTCTTGTGGACGATGAGGTTGACGGCGTAGGGGGCGGAGGGTGTTTCGGGGTTGTTGGCGTCGTGTTTGGCGAGTTCTTCGGTGATGCGGGTGAGCCATTCGCGCAGCACGGGTTGGGGGCGGGCGTTGAGGGAGGGGAAGGATCCGACGACGCCGGAGGTGGATTGGGCGATGACCAGGTCGGGGCCGGAGACGATGAACATCGGCGATGCCACGACGGGCAGGCGGAGCCGGTCTTGCAGGATCGGGGGCAAGGTCACAGGGAATTCTCCTCGAGTGTCGGGAAACGCGGGGCGACGCCGTGCCATCGAGGACGGCGCCGCCCCGGATGCGGTGCGTTGCCGGTTACGCCGGGAGAGATTCGAAGATGGTGGCATTGGCCATGCCACCGGCCTCGCACATGGTTTGCAACCCGTATCGCAGGCCCTCGGTGTGCAGGTGGTGCACGAGAGTGGTGGCAAGCCGGGCACCGGAACCGCCGAGGGGATGCCCGAGGGCGATGGCGCCGCCGAGGGGGTTGACCCGTTCGCGGCGGGCGCCGGTCGCGGCGAGCCAGGCCTCGACCACGCTGGCGAAGGCCTCGTTGACCTCGAACGCGTCGATGTCGTCGAGATCCAGTCCGGCCATCTCCAGCACCTTCCGCGTTGCCGGGATGGGTCCGGCCAGCATGGCGATCGGGTCGTCGCCGACGGCGGTGGCGGTGTGTACGCGGGCCAGGGGAGTCAAGCCGAGTTGTCGTGCTCGCTCACTGGTGGTGACCAGCAGTGCCGCGGCGCCGTCGGAGATCTGGGAAGCGTTGCCTGCGGTGATGCGGCCGTCGGCGGCGAAGGCGGGTGAGAGGGAGCCGAGTGCGTCGAGGGTGGAGTCCCGCCGGATGCCCTCGTCGACCGTGAGGGTGGTGCCGTCGGGCAGCCCGACCGGGGTGATCTGTTTGACGAATCGGCCGTCGTCGACGGCCTGTCCTGCGCGACGGTGTGATTCGAGGCTGTACTCGTCGAGTCGCGCGCGGCTGAGGTCGTACCGTTTCGCCAGGATTTCGGCGCCCGTGCCCTGATTGAAATCGACGTTGTCGTAGCGACGGGACACCGCGGGGCCGAACGGGACGCCCGGTCCGGCCTTCCGGGCCGAGCCCATCGGCACCCGGGACATCGATTCGACGCCGCCTGCGACGACCACGTCGGCGTGGCCCGCGATGACCGAGGCGGCCGCGAAGTGGATCGCCTGCTGGCTCGAGCCGCACTGACGGTCGACGGTGGTGCCAGGAACCTGTTCCGGCCAGCCGGCGGCGAGGACCGCGCTGCGGGCGATGTTCGCCGATTGTTCCCCGACCTGGCCCACACATCCCCACACGACGTCGTCGACGGCAGCGACGTCGAGTCCGGTGCGTTCGGCCAGCGCGGTGAGCACCATCGCGGACAGGTCCACGGGATGGATGTCCTTCAAGGCGCCGTTGCGGCGTCCGACGGGTGTGCGTACGGCTTCGACGATGACTGCGTCACGCATGACAGTTGCCCTTACTGGATGGTCGGTGGGTGGTCGGGCTCGCCGGACCGGTGTTCATCGCGGAGCCATTCGGATGGCGCCGTCGAGGCGAATGGTTTCTCCGTTGAGCATGCCGTTTTCGACGATGTGCGCGGCCAGGGCGGCGAACTCGGAGGGGTCGCCCAGCCTGCGCGGATGCGGCACCGAGGCCGCGAGCGACGCCCGGACATCGTCGCGTGCCCTCGCCAGCAGGGGAGTGTCGAACGTGCCGGGGGCGATGGTGCAGACCCGAATTCCCACGCCGGCGAGGTCCCGTGCCGCGGGCAACGTCATCCCCACGACGGCGGCCTTGGCTGCGGCGTAGTTGATCTGGCCGATCTGTCCCTCGAACGCGGCGACGGATGCGGTGAGTACGCACACGCCGCGGTCACCGTCGAGAGGCTCGTTGCCTGCCATGGCCTGGGCGGCGAACCGCAGTACGTTGAAACTGCCGATCACGTTCAGCCGGATCACCGATTCGAACGGCTCGAGCTCGGCGGCCGTGCCCGACTTGTCCAGCACCCGCATGGGACGGCCACGTCCGGCGCAGTGGACGACGGCCCGCAACGGTCCCTGCTCGGTGGCGGCGGCGAAGGCCGCGGACACGTTGTCGGCGTCTGCGACATCTGCCGCGACGAATCGGGCACCGGGGCCGAGTTCTTCGGCGCGGGCCGCACCGTCCGAGGTGGGCAGATCGACCAGTGTGACGGTGGCGCCGCCGTCGATCAGGCGGGTGGCGGTGGCCAGTCCGAGACCGGAGGCTCCGCCGGTGACGACGGCATTGATTCCCTTGATGTCCACGGTCACAGGCCCAGGGATCGGGAGATGACGCTCTTCATCACTTCGCTGGTACCACCGAAGATTCGGGTGACCCGGGCGTCGGCGTAGAGCCGGGTGATCGGGTACTCGCGCATGTAGCCGTATCCGCCGTGCAGTTGCAGGCATCGATCGATCACCCGGGACTGCATCTCCGTGCAGAACAGCTTCACCTTCGCGGCGTCGGCCACCGACAGGGTGCCGTCGTCGAGGGCGACGAGCGCTCGGTCGACGAGGGCCTGCCCGGCTTCGAGTTCGGTCGCGCAGTCGGCGAGGACGAATTTGGTGTTCTGGAAGTCGGCGACCCGTTGCCCGAAGACCTTGCGGTCCTTGACGTAGTCGGAGCCGAGGTTCAGCGCGGCCGTCGCCGTGGCCTGTGCGTTCACGGCGATCGTCAGCCGCTCCTGGGGCAGGTTGCGGGCGAGCATCGAGAAGGCGGCGCCTTCCTCGCCCAGCAGGTTGCGGGCAGGGACCCGGACGTTGTCGAACAGCAGTTCGGCCGTGTCCTGGGCTTTGAGGCCGAGCTTGTCGAGGTTGCGGCCGCGGGTGAAACCGTGCATACCGGCCTCGACCACGAGCAGCGACAGCCCGTCACGCCGGTTGGCGACGTCGCGGTTCGTGCGGGCCACGACGATGATCAGGTCGGCGTTGATGCCGCCGGTGATGAACGTCTTGGCTCCGTTGAGGATCCAGTCGTCACCGTCTCGCACGGCGCTGGTTGCCATGCCGGCCAGATCCGATCCGGTGCCGGGTTCAGTCATCGCGATCGACGACACCAGGGTGCCGTCCGCGAATCCCGGGAACCACCTCGACTTCTGATCGGCGTCGGCGTATTCGAAGAAGTACGGAAGCACGGTGCTGAGGTGGACCTGCAGGCCGCCGAGTGTGGCTGCGGCGTATCCGATTTCCTCGATGACGATCGCGTTGAACAGGAAACTGTCGATTCCGCCGCCGCCGAACTCCTCGGGTACCTGGAGGCCGTTGATCCCGATCTCGGCGGTCTTGGTGAACAGCTCGCGGGGGACGAGCCCGGCGGCCTCCCACTCCCCGATGTGGGGCACGACCTCCTTGCCGATGAACTGCCTCACCGTATCCCGGAAGGCGTCGTGGTCGGAGTCGAAGATGTTGCGTTGCATGGTTGTACCAATCCTTTGCAGTGATCGAGCGGGCGCGCATCCAGGCGCCGCGAGTGCCGTGTTCTATCGGCAGTGGACGACGCCCGCGTCGGTGAGGGCGTCGATGGTGGAGGTGGCGTAGCCGAATTCGGTGAGCACTTCGGTGGTGTGCTGGCCCAGCGCGGGAGCGCCGGCGGACGAGAATCGGGGGACGCTGCCGAGGTGCCAGGGCGAGCCGAGCGTGGTGTGCTCGACGCCGTCCGGGTCGATGACGTCGATGAAGATGCCGGTTGCCTCGACATCGGGGTTCTTGCGGACCTCGCCGTAGGAGCTGATCCGGCCCGCGACCACGCCGTTCGGGGTCAGCAGTGCCATCGCGTCGTCGCTGGTCATCTCGGCGAACTCGGCTCGCAATGCGGTCAGGAGCGCCGGGCGGTGGTGGACCCGGCTTTCGTTGGTGGCGAATCGTGGGTCGGAGGCGAGTTCGGGTCGGCCGAGCAGGGTGCAGAGCCGGGCGAAATGTACCACCGAATAGGCGGATACGACGATGGCGCCGTCCCGGGTGGGCATCACGTCCGCGGCGGGCGCCACGGTGGGCTGTCCGTTGCCCTTGCGCATCGGTTCGTTGCCGGTGAGCAGGTACTCGCCCCAGTTCGGTCCCTGCAGGTGCACGGCGACCTCGAGGAGGGAGGTCTCCACGGTGTCGCCGTCACCCGTGCGGAGGCGTCGGATGTACGCGCCGAGGATGGCCTGGGCGAACACGTGCCCGGCAGCGGCGTCGACGGCGGGGAAGCCGACACGCTGCGGCTCTCCGTCCGCCTCGCCGGTGACCCACATGATGCCGCTCTCGGCCTGCGCCGCGATGTCGAGTCCTGGACGGTACTTCGATGGTCCCTGCAAGCCGAATCCGCTCACGGTGGCGTAGATGATGCTCGGATGCGCGGTGCGGACGTCCTCGGCTCCGAGTCCGAACGATTCCATCACTCCGGGGCGCAGGTTCTGCACGACGATGTCGGCCGACGCGATCAGATCCCGGGCGATCTGCTGTCCGCGCTCGTCTTTCAGGTCGAGTGCGATGCAGCGTTTGTTGCGGTTGTAGTTCCGCAGGATCGCTTCGCCGTAGGTGCCGATCAGTCGCGACGATTCGCCGTGCACCGGTTCGACTTTGATCACGTCGGCGCCGAGGTCCACCAGAATCTGGGTGGCCGCCGGGGCGGCGATGAACTGTCCGAAATCGACGACGCGAACGCCGTTCAACGGTCCGGTCATGCTGCATTCTCCTTCGTTCGAGCGCTGAGCTTGGCGGCGTCGTGTTCGGGACGCACCAGGAAGGTGGCGGCGGCGCCGCCGAGGGTCATGAGGATTCCGGTCAGTGCGAAGCCGTGGCCGTAGCCGGTGATCTTGTCGGAGGCGTTGCCGACGAAATAGCCGAGTACGAGGGGCGCGAGCACCCCGGCCATGCTGTAGAACGCCACCAGGAATCCGAGGATCGGTCCGCGCTTGCTCGGGTGCACGATGTCGGCGATCGCGGTGAACGCAACCGCGTAGGCAGCGGTGTTGAGGGAGAACGCCAGCGTGATGAACACCATCTGCGGCAGGCCGGCGGACAACAGCGTGAATGCGACCATCGAGACGCCGGCCGCGACGATCAGCCCGCCCGCCAGAAATCCCCGGGAGACCCTCCGGGACACGCCCCGGACGGTGAGCCAGTTCGACAGAAACCCGGCGCCGATCGCGCCTGCAGCGGCAAAAGCGTACGGCAGCATGATCAGCCGGCCTGCCGTGATCGTGTCGTACCCCAATCCGTCGGAGAGATAGACAGGGAGCCAGGCCACTTTCAACGTCGTCGACCAGTACGAGAAGAAGGTCAGGAGGGCGATGCCGACGACGGTTCCGGTGGTCAGCAGCGTTCGATACGACGCGTCGGCCAGTTCCACGGCGCCGTCGGCTGCGGCGGTGTGCGCGGGTGCATTCTTACCGAAGATCAACCAGACCACGGCCCAGGCCCCGCCCAGGACGATGAGAACGCCGAACGCGGCGTGCCACGACCAGGTGACGATCACCCAGGTGAGGACCGGCGCTGCGAGGAGCGGCCCCACCGAGGCGCCCGCGGTCACGATCCCGCCCGGCAGGGCCCGCTTCTCCGGCGGGAACCAGGAGTGCACCGAGTGCGTGGCCAGCGCGTACGCCGGGCCCTCGGCGAAGCCGAGGACGATCCGGCAGGCGAGCAGGACGCCGAAGCTGACCGGTCCGAGCAGGGGCACCATCGTCACGATCCAGATCAGCATCAGCACTGCCAGCAGCCAGCGCACCCCGATACGTGAGGAGAGGGCGCCGAGCACGATCGCGCCGACGGCGAACAGCCAGAAGAAGGCGCTCTGGACGAGTCCGAACTGCTGCGGGGTGATGCCCAGATCCTTCTGGATGTGGAGGCCCGCGAAGCCGAGCACGGCCTTGTCGGCGAAGTTGAGTACCAGGAACGCAAACAGCAGTGTGGTGACGAGCCAGGCGCGCGACCGTGACGGCGGTGCGACGGCCGCGGTGTTCCGCGTGAGTGTTTCAGACATGGGCGGGCTCCGAACGGGCGAGGTGGACAGGGTGGCGTCGGGTCAGCGGCCGGTGAACGACGGCACGCGTTTGTTCAGAAATGCGTCGGCGGCCTCGCGCGCGTCGCCGGAGTGGAAGCACTGCACCATTCGGTCCACCTCGGCGAGCAGATAATCGCTCAGCGATGTGGTGGACGCCTGGAGCAGGTTCTGCTTCATCGCCCGCAGAGCGAGGGGAGCCGACGACGCGAGCCGGTGGGCCAGGTCCCGGGCTTCCGCGTGCAGCGACTCCGTGCCGGTCACCGTGGTGACCAACCCGAGATCCAGTGCGTCCTGTGCCGTGAGTTTGCCTGGCGTCAAGAACAATTCGCGGGCCTTGGCCCCACCGAGCAGCTTGGTGATCAGCCAGATACCGCCGAGATCACCGGAGAGGGCGGCGTTCACGAAGGCCGTGTTGAACACGGCACGATCGGAGGCGATCCGGAAGTCGGCGGCGGCCGCAAGCGACAACCCTGCTCCGGCGCAGGCGCCGTCGATCGCCGCGATGGTCACCTGCGGTAGATGGTGGAACCGGTGCAGGGTGGAGCTGACCTGCCGCAGTCGCGCGGTGTCGGCAGCGATCGAGTCGCCGCGCAAGGTGCGGGCACCGGCGGGCGCGGCCAGATCGGCGCCGACGCTGAAGTCCGTGCCCTGCCCCGCCAGGATCACCACGCGTACGTCGGGTGCGCAGGACAGGTCGGTGATCGCGGAGCCGAGTTCGTCGAAGACGTTGTGGGACACAGCGTTGCGCCGACCGGGGTTGTCGATCACCACGTGTGCGACGGCATCGTCGACGGTGACGTGGACACAACCGGTCATGAAGTCCTCCTCGAATGGGTTGCGCCTGTGAGGTGGCGCACTTCCATTGAAGGTGTGAGGAATGACTACGTCAAAGTCCAGAAATCACCCGAATTGAGTGTAATTGCCTATAGGTTGGGGCGGACCTCGGTGTCGACGCGGCTGCGATCGCGGATTCGGTGATCGGCCGCCAGCGCCGCCATCGCGGCCGCCTCCACCAACGAGTGACCCTCGCTCCGGTGGCCGGCAATGGCACGGACCCAGGCACGGAGGGACCGCTTGGAGTAATTCAGGAACTCGGTGGTCGCCGGGGTGATTCGGCCCTCCCGATACACCACTTCGAGGGGGCGGGCGAGCCCCGGCACCAGTTCGCGCACGACCCCGCCGCGGTGTCGCGCGTCGAGGCCGATTCGCAGCGGGACGATGGCCGCTCCGCCCCCGGCCAGCACGATCGGCAGGACGGCCCCGCGCTGGGGTACTTCCACCACGATGCGCGGTTCGACTCCGTGTGCACGCAGTGACTTCTCGATGTAATCGCGGGTCGCGGTGCCGTGTTCACCCATCACGAATGGAACCTGGGACAGGGACTCGATCGGAACGAGGTCCGGCCAGTACGCCTCCGTTCCGGGTGGGCAGACCAGGACGAACTTCTGCTCGACCAGATGCTCGCTGATCAGATCCTCGCCCGGCGGTGGCGACGCGAGGAACCCGACCTCGCAGGAGCCGGATCGGACGAGGGTGACCACGTCCGAAGCGTCGTCGCGCTCCTCGATGTGGAACCGGACGTCGGGGAAACGCGTGCGAAACCTCGCCACCCACACCGACAGCGGGTCCATCGACATGTCCGACAGGGTGGCGATGTCGACCCGTCCGCCGCGCACCTGCCCGACGCTTCGGACGGCGTTCTCCGCGGCCTCCGTCTCCCGCAGGATCATGCGAGCCGGTCCGATCAGCGCCTCCCCGGCGGGAGCGAGGACGAGGCCGCGACCCACTCGGTGGAACAGTTCGGTGCCCAGATCCTTCTCGAGTTTGCGCACCGCCTGAGACAGCGACGGCTGTGCAACCCGCAGTGCCGCCGCTGCACGGTTGACGCCGCCGTGATCGACCACGGCGAGGAAATACTCCATCTGACGCAGGTCCATGAAGCAAAGCTAGCGGCCTGCCGCGGACGAGGAGGCCGGACCTGGGTTGGAACCCCGCGGGTTGCTACGCGTGCAGCATCCCGGCGACGGAGACTCCGGCCGCGAGGAGGGCGGTGAACGCCACGACGGCCGCGGTGCGCAGCAGCGTGGGCCAGGTGTCGTTCGTCGAGGTCTCCCGTGCGGTGCCCTTCGGGAAATGGCGGATGCCGAGATAGCCGACGATCGTGCTGTTGACGACGGCGCCGAGCGCGAGCATCGGTGCGCCCAGGCGGTACGCCGCGAACCCGATCGCCGCGGACGCCGCGAGCGCCGACAGGCCGGTGCGCTGCCAGGCCAGTGCGGTGCGCTGTGGTTGGAGACCGGGGTCGTGCGTCATCGCGAGTTGACGGTGGTGACGACGGCGAACACTGCCAATCCGATCGAGAGGACGACAAGTCCTCCCGCCAGCCAGGCGAGGGGGATCGGTGCGGGGAGGGGCTGCTGTAGTCGCAGGGCTCGCTCGTTGCGCTTCCACGACCACAGGGCGACGGCCGCGAGAACCCCGCCGGTGCCGCACGCGAGGATCGCGACCAGATGGACGACCAGGTCGGCGCCGGTCACGCTGGCCAAGGTGGTGAGGGTGACGCCGCCGGCGACCAGTGCCAGGGCAGTGCGCACCCAGGCCAGTGCGGTGCGTTCGTTGGCCAGCGAGAATCGGACATCCGGTTCTTCGCCCACGGAGTAGACGGCGACCGGACGGCGCTGGGGAAGGTCTACGTCACTGTTCATGAGTGTTCCCTGCAGGTTGGGGTCGGTGTCGATGAGATAATGATCTGACACCAGATAGTTCTGTAACAGAAGTAGGTTAACGGATGGACGACAGTCGAGCGATTCCGCTCTCCGCCGGAGCGGCCGGGAGCGGGGAGGGATGGGCCCTCACCGAGGTCATCACCCGCTTGCGGAGGGCCTTGCGGTCGAGCGTCCGGGAGGAGTTCGCCTGGGAGTCGTTGCCGATGGCGCAGGTCGAGTTCCTCCAGCGACTCTCCTCCGAATCAGGTTTGCGGATCGTCGAATTGGCACGCAAGCACCGAATGGCCACCAACACCGTCAGCACCCTCGTGCAGCAGATGGTCGAGACCGGTCTCGTTGTTCGCTCACCCGATCCCCGGGATCGCCGGGCCGTGCAGGTGGAACTGACCGACGCAGGCCGCGAACGCCTCGACGCGTGGATGCGGGCGAACGAGCGCCGCATCTCTTCTGCGTTCGGGCGCCTCGATGCGGACCACCGTACTGCGATCGGCGCCGCATTACCGGCTCTCGCGGCGCTGGCGGAACTCCTCGACACCGAAGAAACACAGGCGCCGGACCCGAAGGGACGCGACCGTGACCTGCGGATATAGGTAAATCCGTACGGTCCGACCGCGTTCTGCTGGTTGATCGGCACCGGGCGAACCGGTCTGATGAGGGCATGCACCCTGTGGTTCCAGTCACTACCGGTGGTGCCCCTCAATCAGCCGAGACATTCCCGGAGGTCGTCATGGTGACTACGCAGTCCCGAGAACGCGGCATCGGGCAGCGCCCCAAGGGGGCCGTCGATCGGCGCGCCTGGGGCATCGTCCTCTTCCTGTTCCTCTTCTTCACTCTGAATTTCGCCGACAAGGCGGCAGTGGGATTGGCCAGCAAGCCGATTCGTGCCGATCTAGGTCTCACGGCCAGTCAGTACGGGTTGCTCAGCAGTGCCTTCTTCTGGCTCTTCGCGATCGGCGCGGTCACGCTCTCCGCCGTTCTGCGGAAGATCTCGTACACGTGGGGCGCCGCCCTGTTGATGGTGACGTGGATCGTGAGCATGGCCCCGCTGACGATTCCGACCTCGTTCGGAGTTCTCATCGCCTGCCGAATTGCGCTGGGGTTCTTCGAAGGACCCGCGCATGCGCTGTGCCAGTCGATCGTCGCCGATCGATTCGCCCCGGACAAGCGCGCGACGGCCGGCGCCGTCGTCAACGCCGGTTCCTCGGTCGGCCCGCTGATCGCCGCACCCACGTTGACATGGGTGATCCTCACGTGGTCGTGGCACGCCGCCTTCGCCGTCCTCGTGGTGACCGGTGTGTTGTGGCTGATCGGCTGGCTCTGGTACTCGGACCGGTTGCCGTTCCGCAAGCCCGAGCCGAAGACCGGCGACGGCACGAAGGTCGACGACCCGAACGGTGACATCGTGGTGCCCTTCCACCGCCTGCTGATGCTGCGAAGCTTCTGGGGACTGGTGTTGCTGTCGTTCGCCGGGTACCTGATCTCCTCGCTGAAGGTGTCCTGGTTGCCCGCCTACATGAACGAAGGGCTCGGATACTCCGCGAGCACCGTAGGAACGCTGGTGACGATTCCGTACGTCGTCGCGGTCGTGTTCCTGCTGAGCGCGGGCATGCTGTCGGGCCGGTTGCTGCGGGCAGGCCGCTCGTCGCGGGTGGCCCGCGGCTACCTCACTGGCGCGTTCCTGTTGTTCGGCGGTCTCTCCATGATCATCTTCAGTCAACTCGAGCCCGGACCGGTGCAGTTGGTGTTCGTGGTCTGCGCGTTCGCGGTCAACAGTGTGGCCTTCTCGGTGGCCTTCGCCGGCGCGTCGGACTTTCTCCCCGCACACCAGCGGGTGGCGTTCTTCGGGTGCATCATCGCTGCGTACAGCGTCGCGGGGATCGTCGCGCCCTATGCGCTGGGGCTCATCGTCGAACACGCGGCCACCGCCGCGGCCGGATATTCGACCGGCTTCATGTTCGTCGGCGCCGTGGTGTGCGTCCTCGGCGTCATCGGTGGCGTGATGCTGAATCCGGAGAAGGCCCGCACCCAACTCGAGCGCATGACGGCCGAGTACGCGAGCAAGGAAGGACGGTGAGTGTGATGGGTGGACCGCTTTCGGGCATCCGGGTTCTCGACTTCGGCCAGTACATCGCCGGTCCGAGCGCGGCCCAGACCCTCGCGGATCTCGGTGCGGACGTGATCAAGGTCGAGAGCCTGCGCGGTGATCAGGCCCGCGGCATCGGAACGTTCGGCGAGGCCATGGTCCGCGCCTACAACCGCGACAAGCGCAGCATCGGACTCGATCTCGCCCGGCCCGAGGCGAAGACGATTCTGCATCGGTTGCTGGCACAGACCGACGTCCTGGTGCAGAACTTCCGGACCGGCTCCGCCGACCGGATCGGCCTCGGACCCGACGACCTACGCAGCCGGTATCCGCGCCTGATCTACGCCAACGTGACCGGATTCGGATCCCGCGGACCGTCCCGGCACCGGCCCGGCCTCGACATCGCGGCCCAAGCGGAGTTCGGGTTGATGCACGCCACCGGCGAGACCGACGGCGAGCCACAGCGTCTCGGGCTTGCCGCCGCGGACGTCACCGCGGCCAATGCCCTCGCGACCGGGATTCTCGCGGCGCTCTACGAGCGGGAGTCGACCGGCCGGGGCGCGCACGTGGAGACCTCGCTGATGGAAGCGGTGCTGTCGATGCAGGCCGCGTCGTGGGGCGAGTACACGCTCACCGGTCGTGCGCCGCGGCGCAAGGGAAACGGCCAGGCGCTCGCCGCTCCGGCGGCGGACGTCATCCGGGTAACCGACGGAATGATCGTGCTCTCCGCGTACACGGCCGAAAAGTGGTCCGCGCTCTGCAATCTCGTCGGCAGACCCGACATGATCGATGACCCGCGGTTCGTCGACAATCCTGCGCGGGTAGCGCACCGGACCGAGATGCTGGCCGCCCTCGACGAGGCGCTGGGGAATATGACCCGGGACGAGGCGGTCGCCCTGTTGCAGTCCGCGCACATCGTGTGCGGCGCGATCCGCTCTTTCGACGAGATCGCCGAGGACAAGGACGTCCTCGCCTCCGAGATCCTCGTCGACGTCGCCGGCCCCGGCGGGGCGTCGTTCACCAGTCCTGGCCTGGCCTTCACCCTCGACGGCCACCGCCGCACCGTGTCCACGTCCGCGCCCGCGGTCGGACAGGACACCGTCTCGATACTTCGCGACCTCGACTTCCCGGAAGACGACATCACCGCGCTGATCGACAGCGGCGTCGTCACCGCCTCCCACCCCGCACTCACCCCGGAAAGGGCTTCCTCATGATCGACCCGGACATCCTCGGCTACGACTTCCCGACCTACCTGAAGACGATCGCCGAGTTCACCGAGAACGAACTCGTCCCCGCCGAGAACGAGATGGTCGAGGCCGGTGAGGTCCCAGCCCGCGTCCTCGAACGAATGGCATCTCTCGGACTGTTCGGCATCTCGATCCCGCGCGCCTTCGGCGGCCTGGAGTGGTCGATGGAGCAGCAGGTCCAGCTCACGTTCGAGTTCACGCGCGCCTCCTGCGTCTACCGGTCACGCTTCTCGACGGTGATCGGCCTGTGCTCCCAGGCAATCCTCGACCACGGCACCGACGAGCAGCGCCGGCGGATGCTGCCGGCCATGGCGGCGGGCGAACTGGTCACCGCATTCGCGCTCACCGAGGACCAGGCCGGGTCGGACGCGGCGCACCTGCAGACCACGGCCGAGCGCCGCGGCGACGTCTACGTGCTGAACGGGAGCAAGCGGTACATCACCAACGCGGCATGGGCCGACGCGTTCATCGTCTTCGCCCGCACCGACCCATCCGACCCCGGCGCGGGCGGGGTGTCGGCGCTCATCGTGGACGCGGCCTCGCCGGGCGTGCGGACGGCGTTGCCGACCATCATGAACGGGCACGCGGAAGCGCCGGTGGGCGAGATCTACTTCGACGGTGTGGAGGTGCCCGCGGAGAATCTGCTCGGCGGGGTCGAGGGTCAGGGCCTGACGATGGCGTTGCGCGGCATCAACCACGCGCGCCTGCACGTCGCCGCGACCTGCGTCGGGCAGACGACCCGCATGCTCGAGGAGACGGTGGCACATGTCAACGGCCGCAGGCAGTTCGGTGCTCCTCTCGCCGAACTCGGCGCGGTGCAGGCCACGCTGGGCGAAAGCTTCGCGGAACTCGAGGCGGGGCGCGCCCTCACCGTCGACAGCGCACGGACCTTCGACAGCGGCGAGATCCCGCGCCACCGCATCGCCGCAGCCAAGCTGTACAACTCCGAGATGGCGAGCCGAGTCGCCGACCGCTGCGTCCAGCTGCTGGGCGGCGAGGGCATCGTCGGACCACACCCTGTCCCGCGGATGTGGCGTGACGTGCGAGCCCTGCGCATCTACGAGGGCTCGTCACCGGTGCACCAGCGAAACCTGGCCAAGGCGATGATCCGTCAGGTGTCGGCCGACGGCACGCTGCCGAACTCGTACCGAGTCTGACTCGAGGAGGGAGATCCTCCTACCGGCCGCCCGCCGGGGGAATGATGGGGACATGGACATCCGCCAACTCGAGTATTTCCTCGCCGTGGTCGAGCACGGCGGCGTCAACCGTGCGGCCGGACACCTCCATGTGGCGCAGGCGTCGTTGTCGCAAGGCATTCGTCAGCTCGAACGGGAGCTGAAGCTGACCTTGTTTCATCGCACGGGCCGCAATCTCGTCCTCAACCCGGCCGGGCAGCTGCTGGTCGAGCCCGCGCGCAAGGTGCTCGACGACCTTCTCGCGGCCCAGGACATCATGCGGGGTGCTCGCGAACTCCACGTCGGGTCGATCACCATCGGAACGATGCCCGAGATGTCGAGCGAGGCGGTGGCGGCGTGGAGCGGGACCTTCACCCGTCTCCATCCCGACATCCGTATCGATCTGTCGGAGTACGCGAGTGCCGCGGACCTGTGCGACGAGGTGCTCACCGGTCAGTGCGAGTTGGGATTCACGACGTTCCCCGTGCCGACCGACAATCTCGAAACCGTCCAGCTCGGTGTCCAGCGGCTGCTCCTGGTGAGGCCGCCGGGAACGCAGGCCGACGGCGAGGCGGCGCCGTTCGATCTCGCACGCCTCGAGCAGATCCCACTCGTGACGAGCAGCGCGGCACTGCGGGAAAACGACATCGTCGCAACGATATTGCGCCGCGAATCGGTGGTGCCCCGGATCAGCGCCCGGGTGCCCAACCGGCACGCCCAGCTGACGCTGGTCCTCAACGGTTCGGCCAGCGCGTTCCTTCCCTTGAGAATGGCCACGGCAGCACACCGGTTGGGCGCCCACGTATCGGAGACGCGGCCGGCGATCCGCACCCCGTTCGGTATCGTTCACCGCCCTGGAGCGCTGAATCCGGCAGCGAAGAGCTTCGTGATCCAGAGTCACGCAGACCTGGCGCAGTGGAACAGACTGATCACCGAGCATCAAGAATCCGGCGCTTCGCTACTCGAGGCGGCGCTGCTCGCCGACGACGAAATCCACGCCCGAAGGGGCAATCGAGAGGTCTGACCGTCTGCGTAATGCGTTTCAGCCCTGTGCACTCGACCGTGTGACGGCAGGGGGCTCCCACGTCCCGTCGAGGATTGCCTGATCCGGCCAGTACCCGCGCAGGTAGATCGTGAACTCGTCGTCCGGTGCCGGCAGCCAGTTCGCCAGCCGTGCCGGGTCGGTGGGTGCCGCGCCGCCCACGGTCAGGGTCAGCGAACCGTCGTCTCCGTAGGTGAGGTTCTGGTTCTTGGTGCCGAGTGAGAAACGGTCGAGGTCGTTCGGGTGGAAGAAGTGGTGCTTGTTGTAGACCGTCAATGACCAGAACCCGCGCACCGGCGGCAGCTGACCCGCCGGGAACGCCACGGTGTAGGTGCGCGAACCGTGGAGGCGGTCACCCGTGTCGTCGAGATCCTGGTAGTAGTAGACGGTTTCGTTCGGTGTGTTGACGAAGATGTTCGACTTGCCGATCGCGGTGCGCGACAGATAGTCGGTGCCGAACGCGGCGCCGTTGCGTTGCGTGGTCCAGTTGTGCGCGACCGGAATACCGATGTTGCGGAACTCGAACAGTTCCCCGACGACGGCATCCGTGTCCACGGCCGACTGTCGCAGTGCTTCGGCGATACTCGGGTTGTCGCCGGCGGCGGCGAGCACCGAACGGAACCACCCGTACATCGCCTCCTCGCCGGGCAACGCAGGCACCTCGTCGAGCACGTCGCCGAACACCTCGAAGTACTTCTCGGGGTCGACCCATTGGGTTTCGGCCTGATCGCCGGTGGCATCACCACCGCCGAAGGACGGGACTTCCGCCCAGTCCTTCACCTTGACCGTGCCGTCGAACTCCGACAACGGATACACGCTGATGCGGTCGACGAGCGGTGCGATCGCTTCCCGGTCCTCCGCGGTGTCGTCCATGAACACCCGGGGGATCACGACGCCGACGCGGGTGTCGTACCGGAACACGTCGGCGATGCCGTCGGGCACGTCACCGTCCCACGAGGTGGGTGCGAGCAGGTAGAAGCCGGGCGTCGTTCCATACATCTGGCCGAGCCGCACGAACGAGTCGGTGCGCTGGTCGACGACCTGGTACACCCAGAAGCGGTCACCGAAATCGGGAACCTGGACCACCGACGGCCCGCGAACGGAATCGAGAACACCGAATCCGTATGCGACGTCCTGGTTGGGGCACGCAACCACCCGCTCCTCCGGCCGGATGTAGTCGCGCAGCATCCCGATCGTCCCCGGCGGTCCCGCCGGAACGATGCCCGCCAGCAGACCGGGCTCCGGCAGTTGCGCCATCAGGTTTCGCCGGTTGTGCAGGTTCACCAGCGGCCAACCCCATAAATACGCGGCTCTGCCGACCGACCGGGCGTACTCGGCAGTCATCTTCGAACGGCTGAACTGATCCATCCCAGACATACATCGCTCCGTCTCGCGCATCGACTACAGGCGAACAGTCACGACGCTACGGACGACCGCGGTCGGTCGATTCACCCAGAGGAGATGAAACTCGACCGAGCAGCACGGCACACGTACGGCCCTCCGTACTCATCGGGGGTATTCGGGGGGCGGTGAAATTCACACGAGACGCGCGGGAGTGCGGGCTTCGCGCGGGCGTTGCTCTGGCTCGCTGCACTGTGTGGTGCAAGCATGGTGCTCACCGGGCTCGGCCTGGCGATCGGCGGGCCGAGTTTCCTCGACGGTCCGGACGACGGCGCCCAGCAGATATTCGCCACCCTCATCTGAATCGTGGTGGCGGCGGGTTGGTCCGAGCGAAGCGGTAATCCGCAGTCGAGCCGGCGAGTGAAATTCGACGTCAGTGACTGTGGGCGGCGTGCCTTCTGCATATCCGCAGAAAGGCGCGCACGCTGGGCGAGAGGCGGTTCGACTGACTGATCACTACTGCTTGCCGCACGATGGGTGGGCCGAACTGGGCAATGCGGCAACCGAGTTGAGCTGCGATTCGGGCCCGATCCGGTAGGACGATGGCCGCCCCGAGCCCCTGCGCGGCGAGGTATATGAATGTTTCGCGGTGTTCGGTTCGCACGGTGATGGCGTCGTCGATGCGCTGATCGAGCTTACGTAACTGGCGATACACCGTGGATTCCTCCCAATAAGGCCCGACGATCAGTCCGTATTCGAGCAGATCTTCGATGCGGACGGTGGATGTGTGGACCTCGGCATCAGGGGGGAACACCGCAAAGAACGTTTGCTCCTCCAGGTGCAGCGACGCGAGGCCACCAAAACTTGAGGGGAGTTCGGTGATGCCGATGTCTACGCGCCCCTCCCGAACGGAGTCAGCGACGCCTCTGATCGAGCGTGTTCGTGGTTGATCCACTGTAACCACGACTCCAGGGTGTGCTGTGCGGAACTCGGCGACCAAGCCGGCAAGCGGCTCGACGGCCAGGGTGGGAAGTGCTGCAATGGTCAGTTCGCCGGCGAGCACTCCGCGCAGGTCCGCTGCGGTCGCGTGAACGAGTGCCACAGAATTCAGAGCCGCTCGGATCACCGGTTCCATCGTCTCGCCCGTTTCTGTCAAACGAAGGGGCCTCGAGTGCCGTTGATACAGTTCGACGCCCAGGCTTTCCTCCAGCCTGCGCAGCGCCTGGGACACCGCGGACGGGCTCAACCCGAGTCGTGTGGCCGCCGCACCGACACCGCCACTGTCGAGGACCTCGAGGAATACCTCGAAGAGGCGGGTGTGGCTCGCGGCGCTATCCATGCCCGAACCCTGTCGCAGTCCGTTCGGTCATTGCATCCCGGGCGATCTCGACGAACGCGAGCGCCGATGCGTATTCGGCATCCGGCGGCCGCAGCAGCACCAACGGCTGGGTGATCGGTGGGTCCAAACGAACAACCCTCAACCCCAGCGTGTCTCGTGCGAGGAGTGCCTGACGATCCGGAAGTACGGCGGCGCCGGCGCCACCCAGTACGAGCGGCAACACGGACTCCTCGTGTTCGGTCTCGACGGCGATGGACCGGGCGACTATGTCTGCGCCGGAGATGGTTTCGAGGGCTTGGCGAATGGAACCGCCGCGCAGGGATGTCACGAGTCCGCGTTCGAGCAAGTTCGGAATCGAGATCACCCCGGTGTCTTCGTTCCTTTCCGTGTCCGGTAGCACCGCCAAGAGCCCCCGGTCGCCCAGCGGAGTAACGGACATGTCCTGGGTTGACGGTGAGCCGAGGTCGAGCGCGATATCCGCAGAACCGTCCCGGATCAGGTCCGCGCCGTCGATTCCCGCCGCAACCGACCGCATCTCGAGCCAGATCCGGGGATGCCGTCGTCGGAACGCCCCGAAGAGATACGTCAGTGGGTCTACGGCGAGCGTGGACGGACACGCCACCCGCAAGGTGCCTGCCTCATTGCGAGTTACCCGCATCAACATCGAGCGACTGTGCGCGAGTTCGTGCACTACTCGGCGCGCAGTGTTCATGAATTCGCGTCCCGCCGGGGTCAGCGCGGTGTGCCGGGCGGACCGCCGAAACAATTCGACACCCAGGTCACGTTCCAACGCCGAGATCGACTGTGACAGCCCGGGCTGGGTCAGACCGAGGTGGATGGCGGCGCCCGAGATGGATCCGGCGTCCACAATCGCCAGGAAGTGCTCCAGGTGGCGTTCCTGCATCCGGTAAACATAAGAGTTCCGTATGGAGTTTTGCAAGGACAGCCTCTAGAACACGAAGCTGCGGTCGGGCCATGCTGTGACCAGCGTCTCGTCGACTGGAGGAACTTGTGAATCTCGCTCTGCACACCACAATCTGTGACCGTTTCCGCGCCGAAGTGCCCATCTTCGGGTTCGCGCACTCGCTCGAAGTCGTGGCCGCGGTCACGGAGGCAGGCGGAATCGGGATCTGGGGCGCCACCCGTAACACCCCGGAGGAGATAATCGACGGTCTCGCTTGGCTGCGGGATCGGCTGGGCGACGCCCCCTTCGGGATCGATCTCGTCCTTCCCTCGGGCATGCCCGAGCGGGACGACCGGGCGGCGTTGGAGGCGCAGATCCCGAACCACCACACATCGTTCGTCGCTTCTCTGCGAGCCAAGTACGGCGTTCCGGACGACGGTCTGCCCGGCACGCGGTCCCGCTTCGTACGTTCCCAGCAGATGGCAGACAGGCAGTTGCGGGCGGTTCTCGATTCGGAGGTGCCCATTCTGGCTATGGGCGTCGGAAGTCCCGCAGCGGCGGTGCAGGGCGCGAAGGACCGTGGAAAATGCGTCGTCGCCCTTGTCGGCGCCCCGAAGCACGCACGAAGCGCTGTGGAGTCGGGGGCAGACATCCTGGTGGCGCAGGGCTATGACGCGGGCGCACATACCGGCGAGATCGGCACCTTCAGCCTCGCGCCCCAGATCATCGCCCAGGCGGGCGACGTGCCGGTGGTCGTGGCAGGCGGTGTCGGCTGTGGGTCGCAAGTGGCGGCCGCTCTCGCTCTCGGAGCCGTGGGAGTCTGGTTGGGGACGGCGTGGCTGTTCACGAAAGAACATGCCACGCATCCCGTCGTGCTCGACAAACTCATCCGGGCCTCGTCGAGCGATACGACCCGGTTGCGCGCGGACAGCGGGAAAACGCTGCGTCAGATCAAGACGGCATGGAGTGACGAGTGGGAACGCCCGACCGCGCCGACTCCACTGAAGATGCCGTATCAGGACATCCTCGTCGGAGACTTCCTGGGGGCCGTGGAACGACACGAGATCGAACCGCTGCTCAAGTCCGAGGCCGGTCAGAGCGTCGGATTCTTCAACGAGTTGACCACGGTCGCGGACGTGATCGCTCGCCTGACCGGGGAAGCCGATGACGCACTCGCCGCATTGACCCGTCGTTCGTCGGTTCAGGTCTGAGAAGGAGACGCCGGACATGAGCACAGCGGAGACCAAGGCTGCGGTAGTCGGGGCCGCAGGGAGCGGATCCGGGGCCGGTGCCCGCCGGGTGGCGCGCACCGCCTGGGGCATCACGTTCATGGTGATGCTGTTCCAGATGATCAATTACGCAGACAAAGCCGTATTGGGCATCGTCGCGCGGCCCCTGTCAGAGGATCTCGGCCTCTCACACGCCGATATCGGACTTCTCGGCAGCGCCTTCTTCATCCTGTTCTCGGTGACGGGACTGATCGGGGGCTTCGTCGCCGACCGCATCAAGATCGTGTGGATGCTGCTGGGCATGGTGGTGTTGTGGTCGGTGCTGCAGGTTCCGATCGTGTTGATGGGCACCTTCGGGGCGCTGTTGGTCTGCCGCATTCTGCTCGGCGCCGCCGAGGGTCCGGCGGCCTCACTCAACAACGTCGCGGTCTTCGGATGGTTCCCGAAGGACAAGCGCGCACTGCCTGCTGCGATCGTCACCACCGGTGGCTCGCTGGCGAAGGTCATGCTGGCCCCTGCCCTGGCGATCGTCGTCGCGGCATGCGGGTGGAAGGCAGCCTTTCTCGCTCTGGGTGCGCTAGGTCTGGCGTGGTCGGTGGTGTGGCTGGTCGTCGGCAAGGACGGGCCGTATTCGGTCAGCCGGGCCCGCGAGCGCGCGCAGGCGTCGAGTGGGACCGGTAAGGTCGCGCGGGTCGCATTCTGGCGCATCGCTATTCGACCGACGTTCTGGGGCGGTTCGCTCGGTATGCTCGCCATTTATGGCTTCGTGGCGGTGGTTCTCACCTGGTTGCCCTCGTACTTCGAGCAGGGTCTGGGATTCAGCCGACTGAACTCCGGGTTCCTGTTCGCACTCCCCAGTATCACCGGAGTCGGTGCTCTGCTCTTTTCCTCCATTGTCTCGGACCGGCTGATCCGCCGCGGTCGCTCGGTTCGGGCCGCCCGCGGGGGCGTCGCAGTCGTCGCGTTCGTACTCTGCGGTGTCATGCTGTTGGTCCTGCCCTACGTGACCAATAGCTGGACCGCGGTGTTTCTCGTGGTCACCGCCTACGGTGTCGGTCTGGCCACCTTCCCGCTGATGCAGATCGCCGTCAGCCACATCTGCCCGGAGCGACAGGTGGCCTCGACCGTCGGCGTGTCCGTAGCCATCTACCAGGCATCGGGATTGCTCGCTCCGTGGCTGGCCGGCCGCATCATCGACGCCGCTCCCACCCTCGCCGAGGGGTACGCGACCGCATTCCAGACAGTCGGAATCACCGCGATCGTCGGTGCCGTGCTCATCGCACTGACCGTCGACCCCGAGCGGGACCGGGCTCGGATCGCCGCCCTCGACGCACTGACCCATGCAGACGGATCCGTCGACGACGAGGTGCTTCTGTCCGGTGGGGAACGGTAGTCGATGTCGGGGCCGCCGGAACGTGAGTCAACTGATCGGCCGAACCTATTGCTGCCATCGCAAATGGGACCTTCCACCGTGAGCATCCGCGCACAACGATCGGGGGAGCGGATTCCACGAGGGACCGCGGCAGTCCGTAGTGAGGAGAAACGCAGCATGGAGATCCGCCCGACGCGGCCCGCGACCCAGGGAGGGCACCCCCTCCAGGGCATCAAGGTGATCGACTTCGGTCAGTACATCGCCGCACCGGCTGCGACGGCCGTGCTCGCCGAACTGGGCGCCGAGGTCGTCAAGGTCGAACCGCTGCAGGGCGACCAGGCCCGCCGGGTCGGGGCGTTCGGGGACGCGATGATCCGCGCGTACAACCGAGGCAAGAGGTCGCTCGCCATCGACCTGCGCGACGCACGCGGACGGACACTTGCTCTGCAGTTGGTGGCCGATGCGGATGTGGTGGTGCAGAACATGAGACCCGGTGCTATGGAGCGGCTGGGTCTGGGGCCGGAGGCCGTGCGAGAGGTGAACCCGCGGGCGATCTACGCGTCGGTCACCGGGTTCGGCATGCACGGTCCGTCCCGTAATCGGGCGGGACTCGACATCGCGGCACAGGCGGAAGGCGGGATCATGTCGGTGACCGGCGAAGCGGACGGCGATCCCCTTCGGGTGGGGCTTCCGGTCGTGGATGCCTCGACGGCAAGCTCGCTCGCTCAGGCCATCCTGGCCGCACTGTTTCGTCGAGAACGCACCGGGGAAGGCGCCGAGATCGAAATCTCGCTGCTGGAGGTGGCGATTCATCTTCAGGCAGCCAACTGGGAGGAATACCTCGGCACCGGTCGCGAACCGATGCGGATGGGCAACGGGCAGCCGACGGTGGCGCCCGCGGCCGATGTGATCCGGACGGTCGACGGGCACATCGTGCTGTCCGCGTACACGGATGAGCACTGGAGCACCCTCTGCCGCCTCATCGATCGCACCGATCTGCTCACCGATCCACGCTTCGACTCGAATCCGTCTCGGGTCCGAAATCGTTCGACGCTGTTGCAGATTCTCTCCGACGCGCTGTCCGCCATGAGCACCGAGAGTTGTGTGAAGTGGCTGTCGGACAACGGCATCGTCGTGGGTGCGGTTCGCGGGTACGCGCAGGTTCTCGAATCCGGCGACGTGCACGCGAGTGGCATCTTCCGCACGGACGGCACCGGGAAATACGTCGGACTGCCGTACAGCATCGGCGGGTTGCCGCGTTCGGTCTCGGATCCCGCGCCCGAATTGGGCGAGCATTCCGGTGCCGTGCTGAGGGACGCCGGCGTGGATAGTGCCGAGATCGATGCGCTGATCGAGGCCGGGATCGTCGCACAACCGGATGCCGTCCGGGAAGCCACAGTCTGACGGGTCGGTCCGCGGCCCCTTGCGACGGGCCGTCCGAGTACCCATAGCCCCATCCGATCGCACCGTTCGTATTCGCGTCTTTGTGCGCGACGCCGCGCGCTGATTGATTTGAGTGTGAATTGAACCGAGGCGCGAAGGAGCCACAAATGCGGGATGCAGTCATCGTCGATGCGGTACGAACTCCGGTCGGCCGACGCAACGGATCCTTGGCGGACATTCATCCGGCGGACCTGTCGGCGCACGTGCTGAAGGCGCTGGCCGAGCGGACCGGCATCGATCCGGCAGTGGTCGACGACGTCGTGTGGGGCTGTGTGGGACAGGTCGGGGATCAGGCGAACAACATCGGCCGAAGCGGGGTGCTGGCCGCGGGCTGGCCCACGTCCGTGCCGGCGACGACCGTGGATCGGCAATGCGGTTCGAGTCAGCAGGCGTTGCACTTCGCGGCCGCCGGGGTCATTGCCGGTCAGTACGACGTGGCGGTCGCAGGCGGTGTGGAGTCGATGTCGCGCGTACCGATGGGATCGAGTCGCCAATCCGGGCAACCGTTCGGCCGCACCGTGCTGGACCGGTTCGGTGTCGAGACGTTCAATCAGGGCGTCGGGGCGGAGATGATCGCCGAGAAGTGGGCCTTCTCCCGCCGCCAACTCGACGAATTTGCCGTTGGCTCCCACGAGAAGGCCGCCGCCGCCGTCGATTCGGGCGCGTTGACAGCCCAGATTGCGTCGCTGCCCGGTGTGCTGGACACGGACGAGGGAATTCGGCGCGGGACCACCGTCGACACATTGGCCGGGCTGAAGACGTCCTTCAAGGAGGACGGCGTCATTCACGCCGGAAACGCCTCGCAGATCTCCGACGGCTCCGGCGCGCTGCTGGTGACCACGAGTGAGAAGGCCCGCCAACTCGGTCTGACCCCGATCGCCCGAATCCACACCGCAGTGATGGCCGGCGACGATCCGGTGATCATGCTGACCGGGCCCATCCCGGCGACCGCGAAGGCGCTCGAACGATCCGGCCTGTCCATCTCCGACATCGGCGCGTTCGAGGTCAACGAGGCGTTCGCTTCGGTTCCACTGGCCTGGCTCGCGGAGACGGGAGCCGATCCGGCTCTCGTGAATCCCCTGGGCGGCGCGATCGCGGTCGGCCATCCGCTCGGCGGTTCCGGCGCGGTGCTCATGACACGGCTCGTGCACCACATGCGGGACAACGGCATTCGATACGGCCTGCAGACGATGTGCGAGGGCGGCGGCATGGCCAACGCCACGATCCTCGAACTGCTCTGAACGACCACTGAACAGAAGGATATTTCGACATGAAGCGAACAGTGTTCAACGAGGACCACGAGACCTTCCGCAAGGTCGTCCATGAGTTCCTGGCCCGGGACGTCGAACCCCACTACGAGGCGTGGGCCGAGGCGGGTGTCGTGGACAAGACGGTGTTCCACAAAGCCGGCGAGATCGGCATCACCGGCCTGCAGATCCCCGAAGAGTACGGCGGCGGGGGCATCGAAAGTTTCAAGTTCAACGCGGTTGTCACCGAGGAACTCGTTCGCTCCGGCGCGAGCCTCGGTGGGCTGATGCTGCACACGAACGTGCTGCTCCCATACTTCCTGGAGTACGCGACCGAGGAACAGCGCAAGCGGTGGTTCCCGGGAATTGTGTCCGGTCACATCGTCGGGTCCATCGCGATGACCGAACCGGGTACCGGTTCGGATCTGGCGGGCATGGCGACCACGGCGGTGCGTGACGGCGACGCCTACGTTCTGAACGGCGCCAAGACCTTCATCACCGGTGGGATCAACTGCGACCTCGTCGTGGTGGTCGCGCGCACCGGCAAGGGTGAGGACCGTCGGGACGGGCTGTCCCTGTTGGTCGTCGAGGACGGAATGCCGGGCTTCGACCGCGGCCGCAACCTGAAGAAGCTCGGGCTGAAAGCGCAGGACACAGCGGAGTTGTCCTTCACCGACGTTCGGGTTCCGGTGACGAACCTGCTCGGTGAGGAGGGCAAGGCCTTCGGCTACCTGGGGTTCAACCTCCCGCAGGAACGGCTGGCCACCGCGATCAACGCACAGGCCAGCGCCGAGGCGGCACTGGCCATGACCGTCGACTACGTCAAGGAACGAAAAGCCTTCGGCACGACGATCAGCAGCTTCCAGAACACCAAGTTCGAATTGGCTTCGTGCGCAATCGAAATCGAAGCCGGACGAACGATGGTGGACCGCGCGCTCGAAGAACTCGACGAGGGCACGCTCACGGCCGCGGACGCGGCGAAGGTCAAGGTGTACACCACCGAATTGCAGGCCCGGGTGATCGACCGGTGCCTGCAGCTGCACGGCGGCTACGGGTTCATGATGGAGTATCCGATCGCTCGAATGTACGCGGACGCCCGCGTCACCCGGATCTTCGCGGGCACCACCGAGGTGTGCAAGTCGATCGTCAGCAAGTCGCTGGGTCTGTAGGAGGGCTGATGCTGAAGACACGATTTACCGAGCTGTTCGGGGTCACGCACCCTGTCGTGCAGGGCGGAATGCAGTGGGTGGGACGGGCCGAGCTCGTGGCCGCGGTGGCGAATTCGGGTGCGCTCGGATTCATCACCGCGTTGACCCAACCGAGCCCGGACGCGCTGGCGGTGGAGATCGCGCGTTGCCGTGAAATGACGGACAAACCGTTCGGCGTCAACCTCACCACCCTGCCCTCGATCAGCCCGCCGCCGTATGCCGAGTATCGCGATGCGATCATCGAGTCGGGTGTGAAGATCGTCGAGACGGCCGGGAACAACCCGGAGCCGCACATGCCGGCCTTCCGCGCGGCAGGCGTGAAGGTGCTGCACAAGTGCACGAGCGTCCGGCACGCGTTGAAAGCGGAGGCGGTGGGCGTCGACGCGCTGAGCATCGACGGCTTCGAATGCGCCGGACACCCCGGTGAGGACGACGTTCCGGGACTCATCCTGATCCCCGCCGCGGCGCGGGCACTGAAGATTCCCTTCATCGCGTCGGGCGGATTCGCGGACGGACGCGGGCTGGCCGCAGCGTTGGCACTGGGCGCCGAGGGCGTCAATATGGGCACCCGGTTCATGTGCACGGCCGAGTCGCCGATCCACGAGACGGTCAAACAACAGATCGTCGACGCGTCCGAACTCGACACCGAGCTGATCTTCCGGCAACTGCGCAACACGTCGCGCGTCGCCAGCAATACGGTCAGCCGTGAGGTGGTCAGCGTGCTCTCCGCGGGAGGAGCGTTCGACGATGTTCGTGACCTGGTCGCCGGTGCGCGCGGCAGGAAGGTGTACGAACTCGGCGACCCCGAGGCCGGCATCTGGGCGGCGGGCATGTCGCAGGGCCTCATTCACGACGTCCCCACGGTTGCCGAACTCGTCGACCGGATCGTCGCGGAGGCCGCCGACCTGATCCAGGGCCGCCTTGCCGGTCTGTGTGCGGGGAGTGACGCCGTCCTCGTCGGCTCCTGATCGAGGACCGCTTCGTGCGACGGCGCCGGGAGGAGCCAGGCCCCTCCCGGCGCCGGTTACCGATTCTGAAAGGAACGCGATGAGCGCATCATCTCAACCCGAGGGCACAGACGTCGTGCGCGTCCGCCGCCACGGGAGTGGCCGTATAGAAATCGAATTGAACCGTCCCGGCCGCAAGAACGCCCTGACGATCCCGATGGTGACCCAACTCGCGAACGCTCTCGGTGACGCCCAGGACGACGACGCCGTGACTGCGGTGCTGCTGCACGGCGCAGGCGGATGCTTCAGCTCCGGACTGGATCTCGCCGAGGTCCGCCCGGGTGAGCCTGCGATCTCGGCGGCGATTGCCGAACTGCATGCGCGTCTGGCGGCACTCGAGAAGCCCTTGGTCGGGGCGCTGGAACGAGCCGCGGTCAACGGCGCTGCGGCGATCGCGCTGGCGTGTGACCTGCTGGTGGTGGGCGAGAAGTCATTCCTCCTGGTCGGCGAGGCGGAGATGGGTGTCGCGGCTCCGAACAACCTGCGATGGTTGCTCGCGAAATATGGCGTGAATCAGGCCCTGCAACTCACGTTGGCGTGTGAACGTCAATACGGCCCGGACCTCCTGCGCCGCGGAATCGCGTACGCGATGGAGCCGGACGAGCACGTCCTTTCCAGGGCGACGGAACTCGCCGAGAAGATGGCGGCCTACCCCGACGGCGGTGGAACCGCCATGAAGCACGCGATTCTGGCGCACGACACCCAGCACGCCTGAGGTCGGGCACCAGCGCACTCCAACACACAGCCGGCCCCGTGCCGCACGACACGAAGGTACACATGACCATTCGGACCGAAACCGTATCCGAGGGCGTCCGCCTGCTGACGATGGACCGCCCGCACCGCCGCAATGCTCTCGATTCCACCGACTATCAGGCTCTCGCGGCGGCAATCGAAGACGCAGACAGCGATCCCGATGTGCGCGCAGTGGTCGTCACCGGCGCCGGCGGTGTCTTCACCAGCGGGAACGACATCGAGAACTTCCAGGAGTCGCGGACCGAGGGCGGCGCCGCAGGGATGGTTCTCCTCCGTGCACTGGTGTGTGCGCGCAAGCCGATCATCGCCGCGGTCGAGGGATTCGCGATCGGCATCGGAACGACGATGCTGCTGCACTGCGATTTCGCCTTCGCCGGCAAGGCCACCCGATTCCGGCTCCCCTTCGTTCCGTTGGGGCTGTGTCCCGAGGGCGGGTCGAGTTACCTGCTTCCACAGGTCGCGGGTCTGAAGCGGGCCACCGAGTTGCTGATGCTGGGCGATCAGTTCGATGCCGATGACGCGGCGGAAGCCGGTGTGATCAACCGTGTCGTCCCCGATGGCGACGCCCTCGAGGTCGCGCTCGAGCGGGCTGCCGGACTCGCCGCGGCGCCCGCCGAATCCGTGGAACTGACGAAGATGCTGCTGCGGCGGCCGATCCGAGATGCGGTGCTCGAGACGCTGGACGTCGAGGCCGTACACTTCGGGAGGCGGCGGCAATCCGAGGAAGCGCAAGCGGCTTTCGCCGGATTCATGCGAAGGTGAATGCCGGTGAGGGTGGTCCGCATCGACGAAAGGTGGCCCGCACATGAACGGTGCGCAGTCCGTGATCCGCACGCTCGTCGACTCGGGGGTGGAGGTGTGTTTCGGTAACCCGGGAACATCCGAGATGCATTTCGTGGCCGCACTCGATTCGGTACCCGCGATGCGGGGCATCCTGGGGCTTTTCGAAGGCGCCGTGACCGGTGCGGCGGACGGTTATGCGCGAATCGCGGGTAAGCCCGCAGCGACGCTGCTGCACCTCGGGCCGGGGATGGCCAACGGGTTGGCGAACCTGCACAACGCACGTCGCGCACACACGCCGATCGTGAACGTCGTCGGTGACCATGCCACGTACCATCATCGGCTCGACGCTCCCCTCGAATCGGACATCGATGCACTCGCGGGCTGGCTCGAGGGGTGGTCGCGCCGGGCGGTCGACACGGAATCGGCGGGCAAGGATGCGGCAGATGCCGTTGCTGCGGCGATGGATTCACCGGGGCGTTGTGCGACGCTGATCCTCCCCGCGGACGTGTCGTGGGGCGAGGGTGGTGTCTCCTCCCCGCCGGCAGCGCGCTCTGCGCGTCCGAGTGTCGCGTCCGGGACGGTGCGTGCGGTCGCGGCGGATGTCGTCGCGGACGGGCGCACCACGATACTGCTCGGTGGCGAGGCGTGCCGCGAGCGCGGGCTCCGGGCCGCCGCCAGGATCGCGGACGCAACGGGCGCAGAGGTTTTGGTCGAGACCTTCCCGGCCCGGCTCGAGCGAGGGGCCGGCCTGCCGGCGTTCGACAGATTGGGATATCTTGCCGAACAGGCCACCCGGCAACTCCAGAGCGCTGCCCGCCTGATCCTGGCGGGCGCAGTATCGCCGGTCTCGTTCTTCGCATATCCGGGCAGGCCCGGTGACCTGGTGCCCGCGGGTGTCACCGTCACGACCCTCGCGGAGGTCGGGGATGACGTGACGGGTGCCCTCGAGGCGGTTGCCGACGCGGTTGCGCCGGGAGCGGAGCCGACGGTGCGGGCGCCGCTTCGCCCACCGCTGCCGAGTGGTCCACTGAACGTCCGGAACTGGGCGGACGTCATCGGCGCGCTGCTCCCCGACAACGCGATCATCTCGGATGAATCGAATACGTCCGGTGGTGGCCTCGCGGCGGCACTGTCCGGGGCACCACGACACGACGTGCTGATGCTGACCGGCGGCGCGATCGGGCAGGGAATCCCCGTGGCCACCGGTGCCGCTGTCGCGGCGCCGCACCGCCCGGTCGTGAACCTGCAGGCCGACGGAAGCGCGATGTACACGATCAGCGCGTTGTGGACGCAGGCACGCGAGCAGCTCGACGTCACCACGGTCCTGTTGAACAATCGCGCGTACGCCATCCTGCGCATGGAACTGCAACGGGTCGGGGCGGAAGGCGCAGGCGCCGCCGCCAATTCGATGCTCGACCTGTCTGCGCCGAACATGGACTACGTCAAGATCGCCGAAGGACTCGGCGTCCCGGCCTCGCGTGCTACCACCGCAGAGGAGTTGGCGGAGCAGTTCTCCGCCGCGCTCGCCGAGCCCGGCCCACACCTCATCGAGGCCGTGATTCCGCCGCTGCTCTGATCGAGCGGCTCTTCGGGCGGAGTCGGCGACGGCCGTCACGGGCGTCGGGTGACGGCGGAATCCGCTGTGCGGAACCGGCTGGAAGGTGCGGCCCATAGTCGCGACCTATTCCAACGTACGACAAGGCGTCTTGGACAGTACTCGGCTGCCGCTCTTGAATTGGTGTACTACCTCACCATTTCCGTCGTCGAAGGAGCGCAGATGCGTGCATGGCAGATCACCCGGCTGGGGCAACCCGAGGATGCCCTCGAACTTGTCGAGTCCCCCGACAGGGCGCCTGCGGCCGGTGAGGTCGCCGTCCGGGTGGCTGCTGCCGCGTTGGGGTTTCCCGATCTGCTGCTGTGCCGTGGCGAGTACCACGACAAGCCGGAGCTGCCCTTCACCATCGGCGGGGAGGCGGCGGGCACCGTCGTCGAGGTCGGCCCGGATGTAGACGGTGTCGACGTGGGCGACCGGGTGATCGTCACTGCCGGGGAGACTGTCGGCGGCGCGCTGGCCGATCGGCTCGTGGTACCGGTGGATCGGATACTCCCGGCGCCGGACGGGATGCCGCTCGAGCAGGCGGCGGCTTTCTTCGTCGCCTACCAGACGTCGTACATGGCGCTGCTCCGTCGAGCCGGGTTGCGTAGCGGCGAGACGGTACTGGTCCACGGGGCTTCGGGTGGGATCGGGAGCGCCGCCGTGCAGTTGGGCAAGGCGGTCGGGGCGCGGGTGATCGCCGTCGCGGGCGGCCGCGCGAAGACCGAGGTGTGCCGCGGGCTCGGCGCGGACGAGGTCGTCGACCACCGGGAGGAAGATTTCGTCGCGGCCGTGAAGAACCTGACTGACGGGCGTGGCGCCGACGTGATCTACGACTCGGTGGGTGGGGATGTGTTCGACCGATCCCGGCGGTGCATCGCCGTCGAGGGTCGACTGCTCGTGGTCGGTTTCGCGGGCGGAACCATTCCGCAGTTCGCAGTCAATCATGCTTTGCTGAAGAACTATTCGGTGGTCGGGTTCCGTACACGTCCCTTCCGGGACGATCCGGTGTACGTCCGTGAGGTGCATGACGCGCTGTGCGAGTTTCATTCTCGGGGGCTGGTGTCTCCGCTGGTGGACACGGTCGACTTCGACGGTGTCCCGAAGGCGGTTCGCCGGCTCGGTGAACGAACGGTCGTCGGGCGTGTGGTGGTACAGATTCCAGATTCGTGAATGATGCTGCGCTACAGCTGATACTACAAGGAGAAGATCTATGAGCTTGACGACGACGGCGGAACATCGTGCGCTCCGCGACGCGGTTCGGCAGTTCCTCGCCGAGACCAGTGAACCCGCCGAGGTGCTGGCCGTCCAGGAAACCGAACTCGGTTACCGGACCGGGATGTGGGCCACGATGGCGGAGCAACTCGAACTGCAAGGGATGCTCGTCGACGAGAAGCACGGCGGTTCGGGCGCCGGCATCGGCGATCTCGTCGTGGTGGCCGAGGAATTCGGCCGTTTCGCGGCGTGCAGTCCCTTCTTCTCCAGTTCGGTGCTGACCACGCTGGCGATCGCGGACTGTGCCCAGGAGCAGTGGCGCACGGAGCTTCTGCCCGGCCTCGCGTCGGGCGCTCGCATCGGTTGCCTGGCGTTCGCGGACGCCGACGGGTGGTGGACCGAGGGCTCGGAGCCGGTGCGCGCTCACCGGGACAGTTCAAGCTGGCGGCTGGACGGTCGCGCCCACCATGTGATCTTCGGTCACTGCGCCGACTTCGTCGTGGTCGCGGCCCGCGCCGCCGACGGTATCGGCGTGTTTCTGGTGGATCCAGCGGACCGGGGTGTTCGTCGGACCAGGCAGCCGGTGCTGGATCTGACGCGCCCGCTCACGACCATCACGTTCGACGGCGCCGAGGCGCATCGGATCAGCGGCGACACCGACGTGTCCGAGGCGCTGTCCGGCGCACTGGACAAGTCACTGGTCGTGCAGGCCGCGGAGAGGGTCGGTGGGGCTCGCCGGTGCGTCCAACTGACCACCGATTATGCGAAGACCCGCAGTCAGTTCGGCCGGCCAATCGGCGCGAACCAAGCGGTCAAGCACGGACTGGCGGACCTGTTCCGTGCACTCGAACCGATCGCCGCTGCCGTCGGTGTCGCCGCGCACGCCGCCGATACCCGAGCCTCGGAGCTGCCGGCACTCGTGAGCCTGCTGTCCGTCGCGGGAAGTGAGCGGTATCTGCAGATCGCCGGAGAATCCATTCAACTGCACGGCGCGATCGGCTTCACCTGGGAACACGAGACGCACCTGCATCTCAAGCGGGCGAAGACGGATCAACTCATGTTCGGGTCCTCGACCTGGCACCGCGAGCGTCTGCTCGACGGAGTTCTGGCGACCACGCACACTGGGGCCGAGGCGCCGGCGCGTGCCGACGAGCCCGCGCCACTCGCGGAACTGCGGGCCGAGGTTCGGGCCTGGCTTGCCGAGCACCACGCCGAGGGCATGCCACTCGAATATGCGCAGGAACCGTTCGGCCACCAGGATTCCGATGCGGAGAGGCGCTGGATCGATCTGCTGCGCGAGGGCCGTTGGCTGTGCCTGTCGTGGCCGGTGGAACACGGCGGCCGGGGGCTGGGGCCGGTCGAGAACCTGGTCGTGGAGGAGGAGTTCGCCCGCGCGCGCCTCCGGCGGCCGCATCTCGGGATGGGTGAGAGCCTGCTCGCGCCCGCGTTGCTGGAGCACGGGACGGAGGAGCAGAAGCGACGGTTCCTGCCGCGCATTCTGTCGGGTCAGGACACCTGGTGCCAGGGGTTCTCCGAACCCGAGTGCGGATCCGACCTGGCCTCGCTCCGTACCGGTGGAACCGTGGTCGGCGACGAGCTGCGGATCACCGGCGAGAAGATCTGGACCAGCTACGGTGACCAGGCAAACATGATGTTCCTCCTGTGCCGCACCGATCGGGAGGCGCCGAGGCACCGAGGCATCTCCTACGTGCTCGTTCCGATGACGGACAACGGCATCGATGTGGATCCCATCAAAAGGCCGTCGGGTGACAGCGGGTTCGCGCAGGAACGGATCGCGGACGCCCGCGCGCCACTGAGCAACGTTGTGGGCGGCCTCGGGAACGGCTGGAAGGTCGCGATGACGACACTCGGCGCCGAACGGGCGGGCCAGGCGGCGACGCAGTACGTCGGATATCGCCACGAACTCGGTGTGCTGGTGGAGAAACTCGAGAAAGTCGGTCGGCTCGGCGATGCGATCGTCCGGCAGCGGCTCGCGGAACTCGCGATCGAAGTCGAGCTCATGCGCGCCGTCGGTTCCGTGATCGGTGCCCGAGTCGCGGTGGGGCAATCTGTGGAGGAGTTGCTGGCGATCGACAAGGTCAACTGGTCGGAATACCACTGCACCTTCGGTTCGACGGCCCTCGAGCTTATCGGCGCGTCCGCCCTGATTCGTCCCGAGGGCGACGGCTACCCGCTCGATGCGCTGCAGCGCGTGTTCCTCGAGAGCCGTGGCCGCCGGATTGCCCGTGGGTCGAATCAGATTCAGCGAAACATCATCGGCGAGCGCGTCCTGGGGTTGCCTCGGTAGCCGGTAACCTCGCCCGCACCGACAGTGAGTCCAGCCGCAGATCCGGGCATTTCCGGTCTACCGCACAGCGGGCACAATTGACGGCATCGATCGAGAGAGCAGGTGCGGGCGATGAGCTGGTACGACGACAGGCCGTGGTTGAAGCACTACGACCATATCGCGCAGCCGGTGGCGCCGCCGCGTACCACGACGCAGATGCTCTCAGAGGCGGTGGCGTCGTCGCCGGACGGTCCGGCGGTGAACTATCTCGGGGCGACCCTGACCTACCGGGATGTCGACGAACTCAGCGACGGTATCGCCGACTACCTGTGTGAGCGGGGGTTCCGTCCCGGCGACAGGCTGGGCCTGTATCTGCAGAACGTCCCACAGTTCGTGCTCGCCGTCTTCGGGGCGTGGAAGGCCGGCGGCGTTGTGGTCCCTCTCAATCCGATGTATCGGGACGAACTCGTTCACATCTTCGCCGATGCGGAGGTGACGGCGCTGGTCTGCGGGGAGAGCGAGTGGGCGGACCGCGTCGGCCTGCGCGCCGGGGAGGCGGGCGTTCGGATAGTTCTCACCGCGAGCGAACTCGATCTGCAGACGACGGACGACCCGCGGTTGTTCGCGGGCCGCGAACGCATCCGCAGCCGGGGTATCGCCGACTTGCTGGAGGTGGCGACGTCGCGGGCGGGCAGGAAGATCGTCGACCCGGGGCTGCACCCCGGCAGCGTTGCGCTCGTCTCGTACACCTCCGGGACCAGCGGACGTTCCAAGGGGGCCACGAACACGCACGGGAACCTCACCGCCAATGGTTCCAACCTGCGCCTACTGTCCCGTGTTCCCTCCGGTGCGCCGATCTTCGCGTTGGCTCCGCTGTTCCACATCACCGGCATGGTCGGTCAGTTGCTGAACGCGGTCGATCTGGCGAGCCCACTCGTGCTGGCGTACCGCTTCGAGCCGGGTGTGGTGCTCGACGTCCTGCGGCGTGAGCGTCCCGCCTACATGGTCGGACCGTCAACCGCCTATATGGCCCTGATGTCGCATCCAGCGTTCTCGCGCGACGCGTTTAGCTCGTTCCGGACCGTCGCCTCGGGTGGTGCCCCCTTGCCGCCCACGGTGGTGGAACGTTTCCGGGACGCGACCGGGCTCTACCTCCGCAACGGCTACGGCCTCACCGAATCGACCGCGGCGACGTCGGTCGTACCCCTGGGAGGCGAAGCTCCGGTCGATCCGGACTCGGGCACGCTGTCCGTCGGGTTGCCGCTTCCGGCCGCGCTGGTACGGATCGTGGACGAGCATCGTCACGATCTGGGGCCCGGCGAGATCGGAGAGATCACGGTCGAGGGGCCGATGGTGGTGCCCGCGTACTGGAATCTGCCGGACGCGACGTCGCAGTCGATACCGAACGGCCGTTTGTATACCGGTGACGTGGGCTTCATGGACGCGGACGGTTGGTTGTACGTCGTGGACCGCAAGAAGGACATGATCAACGCGTCGGGGTTCAAGGTGTGGCCGCGTGAGGTCGAGGACGTGCTCTACCAGCATCCGGCGGTGCGGGAGGCCGCCGTCGTCGGAGTGCCGGACGACTACCGCGGCGAAACTGTCGCGGCGTTCGTCAGTCTGCGGCCGGGGCAGGCCGTCGAGCCTGAACAGGTGATGTCGTTCTGCCGGGAGCGGTTGGCCGCGTACAAGGCGCCACGGTCGGTGGAGGTGCTCGAGGAATTGCCGAAGACAGCCAGTGGAAAGATTCTTCGTCGTGAGATGCGTTGATGGGCAGACGCGTTCGGAAGTTCACTTGTCTACTGCCAGGCATATGATCTGTCGATTGCCGGAATAGGGGTCCAGTCTTTGCTCTCTGTGACCCATGCCATTTGAATTGACTCTCATGAGTGCAATCACAGCCGCCGAGATGGAGATCTCCTCATGACTGTCACCAACGGCCCGAATCGTGCGGGCAAATCCGAGGTTGAAATGACCGAGGCAACCCATCCGGTGGGAACCCGAACAGCACGTACCGCGTGGAGCATCACGTTTCTCGTGATGATCCTGCAAACGGTGAACTTCGCCGACAAGGCGGTGCTCGGCATCGTCGCTCGCCCGCTTTCGGAGGACCTGGGCCTGTCGAACGCCGACATCGGGTTGCTCGGCAGCACCTTTTACGTTCTGTTCGTCGTGACCGGCCTGCTGGGAGGGTTCATCGCCGATCGGGTGAAGATCGTCTGGATACTCCTGGCGATGGCTCTGCTCTGGTCGCTGGTGCAGATCCCGATTCTGCTGGTCGGTACGTTCGGGGCGTTGATCGTCAGCCGGGTACTGCTGGGTGCCGCCGAAGGTCCGGCTTCGTCGCTCGCGAACGTGGCGGTGTTCGGATGGTTCCCGAAGAGCAAACGCGGACTGCCCTCCGCCGTGGTCACGTCCGGTTCGTCGCTGGCCAAGATTCTCATGGCGCCCGCACTCACGCTCGTCGTTGCCGCGTACGGCTGGAAGTCGGCGTTCTTCACGATGATGGTCGTCGGCGTGGTCTGGGCGGCGGTGTGGCTGGTGGTCGGCAAGGACGGCCCCTACTCGGTCAACACGGCCCGTGAGCGTGCGAAGGCGGCCGACACCGACAGGGTGAAGCGGGTGAGCATCCTCCGGATCGCGGCGCTGCCGACTTTCTGGGGCGGGGTGCTCGGCATGTTCGCCATCTACGGCATGGTCGCGGTGATCCTGACCTGGCTTCCGTCGTATTTCGAGCAGGGCCTCGGCTACAGCAGGGTCAACTCCGGGCTGCTCTTCGCGCTGCCCAGCGTCACGAGCATGGCAGCGATGCTGTTGAGCTCCTACGTCACGGACCGTCTGGCCGGACGAGGTACCACGGTGCGTGTCTCGCGCGGTCTCGTGTCCGCTGTCGCGTTGTTCGTGTGTGGTGCCTGCCTGGCCGCGATCCCGTACGCGACCAGTTCCTGGATCGCCGTGGTTCTGGTGGTCACGGGTTACGGCGTCGGCGTGGCGACCTTCCCCCTGATGTTCGTCGCCGTTACCCACATCAGCCCGGAGCGCCAGGTCGCGTCGACCCTGGGTGTGTTCGTCGCGTTGTTTCAGACCTCCGGAATTCTGGCCCCCTGGCTCACCGGCCACCTCGTGGACGCGGCATCGAGTCCGATCGACGGGTACACGACGGCCTTCCAGATCTTCGGCGTGGTGGCGATCGCCGGTGCCGTGGTGATGTTCCTGACGGTCGACCCGGAGCGCGATCGTGCGCGAGTTGCGGCGATCGATCCACTGACCAACGCCGATGGTGAGGCCGAGGACGAGGAGCTGCTAGCGGTGGCGCGCGACGAGGACTCCGGACGCGGACCGGAAGGCCTGTGAGCCGAGGCCCCGCTTGCTCGATACCCCCTCCGTTTCCTTCTTCTCGAAAGGTTTTCATGTCCACCCAGTACAGCGTCGCCGGCAGCGTCGCGATCATCCGCCTCGACAATCCGCCGGTGAACGGACTCGGACTCTCGACCAGGCAGGGGATCCTGCGTGACCTCACGCGCGCTCTCGACGCCCCCGAGGTCGAGTCGATCGTGTTGACCGGCAACGGTAAGTTCTTCTCCGCCGGTGCCGACATCTCGGAATTCGGCACATCCAAGTCCTCGACAGAGCCGTCGCTGCGCACAGTGATCGAGGCGCTGGAGGATTCGACCAAACCGGTTGTCGCGGCCCTGGAGGGGACGTGTTTCGGCGGTGGTCTCGAACTCGCGCTGGGCGCCCACTACCGGGTCGCGGCGAAGTCCGCGAAAGTCGGCCTGCCGGAGGTGAAGCTGGGGTTGGTGCCCGGCGCCGGTGGCACACAGCGACTGCCTCGGGTGTTGAAGGTGCGGACCGCGGCCGACATGATCACCGGTGGATCGCCCCGCACGGCCGGTGCGCTGGCCGCCGAACCGGGTCAGCGGTTGTTCGATCGTGTGGTCGATTCCGATACCGTAATCGCTGCAATGCAGTTCGCCGACGAGACGGTTCCGTCGGGTAAGCGTCCGCGGATCCGGGACCTCGAGGTGGCCGGGAGCGAGGACCTCGGAGCGTTGCGCGCGCAGCTGACCAAGCGGAGCCGCGGGTTCGCCGCCCCGCTGGTTGCGCTCGACCTCGTCGAGAAGGCACGCTCCGTCTCATTCGCCGAGGGCCTCGACGCCGAGCACACCGCGTTCCTCCAATTGGTGGGCGGCGATCAGTCGGCAGCGCTGCGGCATGCGTTCTTCGCGGAACGGACCGCCCGGAAAATTCCGGGGCTTGCCGCCGACACGGCGGCCCGGCCGGTGCAGAAGGTGGCGGTGGTCGGTGCCGGCACCATGGGCGGTGGCATCGCCATGAACTTCCTCAACGCAGGTATCCCGGTCACCGTGCTCGAGACCGCGCAGGAACCGCTCGACCGCGGTCTCGCCACGATTCGCCGCAACTATCAGGCACAGGTGGACAAAGGGAAGCTGACCCCCGAGGCCATGGAGACGCGCATGGGGCTGCTCCGCCCCACCGTCGACTACGCCGATCTCGCGGACTGCGACCTGGCCATCGAGGCCGTGTTCGAGGACATGGACGTCAAGCGTGCGGTATTCACCAATCTGGACCAGGTGCTGAAGCCCGGTGCGATTCTCGCGTCCAACACGTCGACGCTCGACGTCGACACCATCGCCGAATTTACGTCCAGGCCTGCCGATGTCGTCGGGATGCACTTCTTCAGCCCCGCGAACGTGATGACCTTGCTCGAGATCGTGCGCGCAGACAAGACCGCCGACGAGGTTCTCGCGACCGCGTCGGACGTCGGGCAGCGGATCGGCAAGGTCACGGTCGTGTCCGGAGTGTGCGACGGGTTCATCGGCAATCGGATGCTGGCCCGGTATCGGCGGGCCGCCAACGTTCTTCTCGAGGCGGGAGCGTCCCCGGAACAGATCGACTCCGCCATCGAGGGTTTCGGGTACGCGATGGGACCGTTCCGGGTAGGCGACCTGGCCGGCGGCGACATCGGGTGGGCGATCCGCAAGCGCCGCTACGCCGAGAACCCGGACATGCCGCGAGACGAGATTTCGGACCGGCTGTGCGAGATGGGAAGATTCGGGCAGAAGGCGGGAGCCGGATGGTACGACTACGAGCCCGGTCGTCGTAACGCCATCCCGAGCCCCGTCGTGGCGGAAGTGCTCGAGGCCTACCACCGGGAGAAGGGCACTCGGCGGCAGGAATTCTCTCCCGAGGAGATCGTGCAACGACTGGTCTTCGCGCTCGTCGACGAGGGCGCCAGAATTCTCGACGAGGGAATCGCGTTGCGCGCCTCCGACATCGACGTGGTGTATCTGGCGGGATACGGCTTCCCCCGGCATCGCGGCGGGCCGATGTTCTACGCCGACACCGTCGGGCTCGCCACGGTCGAGGACGCTCTGCGGACGTTCGACGCGGGCATCGAACCCGCACCCCTGCTGACGCGATTGGCGAAGGAAGGCAAGACCTTCAACTGACACCGGAGTGCGGCGGCCTCAGACCTGCCGGTCACGCCACCGTAAAGCAATCTCGAGGAGCGCACGCGCCGCCGGCGACAGCACGCCCGGTCGATGCATGATCGCCAGGTCGACGAGTACCGGTGGTTCCATCGCCCGGGGAACGACACCGGGCTCCCCGGAGTTGGCGACGACGGCGGCGGTGGTCCACGCCATGCCGACACCCGCGGCGACCAGCGGAACCACCGCCTGCCGGTGCGCCGTGACCGCACCCAGTTTCGTGCGCCGAGAAGCCCGTCGCAACGCGGCCTCGATGGTGACTCGACCGAGCGCACCGCTGGTGACGGCGATGACCGGCAGATCGGGAAGAAGTGCGAAGGGCAGAGGATCGGGCAAGGCGTCGGCGGTCTCCTGTCGGAGCGCGACACACAGTTCGTCCGTTTGCAATTGGTGGGACTCGAGGCGGAACGCGGTCCTCTCGGCGGTGTCGGCGGCGTCGAGGTAGCCGAAACCCAGTTCGACGCTACCGTCGCGGACTGCGCGCGCGACATCCGCCTCGGATTCGAACTCGCTGAGGCGGACGCTCACGGTGGGGTAGGCGAGCCGGAGTTCGCCGATCAGATGGGGAAGCGGCGACTCGGAGGGGCCCGCGGTGGCGCCGAGGTCCACGTGTCCGCCGTGAAGCCCGGAGAGTTCGGCGACGGAGGCTTGCGCGGTGGCCACATCCCTGAGGAGTTGCCGGGCCGGATCCACCAGCGCAGCGCCGACGGGTGTAGGGACCAACCCGCGGCCGACCCGGTGGAAAAGGGGCGTGCCCATTTCACGTTCGAGGACGCGGATGGACTGGGACAGTGACGGCTGCGCGAGGTGGAGGGCGGCGGCGGCGCGGACGACACCACCGTGCTCGACCACGGCGAGGAAGTGCTCGGCCTGCCGGAACTCCATGCCCACCTCGTCACTGCCGTGGCCCCCGGGACGGTCGACCGCTCCGGACGCGAAGCGCGTGTGCTTCTCGCGTGCACCAGCCTATCGTCCGGATTCATTGGCTACTCTCGGGCAGTGGACTCACGTCAGCTTCGGTATTTCCTCGCAGTGGTCGAGCACGGCAGCGTCACCAGGGCGGCTGAGGTTCTCTTCGTCGCCCAGCCGGCCTTGTCGCAGTCGCTGCGGGGTCTGGAGAGCGAGCTGGGTGTCGAACTGTTCCGACGTGTGCCGCGCGGAATGGAGTTGACCGACGCCGGTGTGGCGCTTCTGGGGCCGGCCCGGCAGGTCATGCAGTCGTCGCAGCACGCGGACAATGTCGTGCGGGGGATCGCCACGTTGGAACAGGGCTGGCTCGACGTGGCGAGCCCGCCGGACCTCGCGGTCGAACCGCTCGTCTCACTCGTGGCGCGCTTTCGGGCGCGTTATCCCGGAGTGTGGGTGAACCTGATCGATCCGGGGCCGAACGCCGACGTCGAGAGCCTCCTGAGGAACGCCCGATGCGAGGTAGGTGTCGACTACCTCCCCGCTGACGACGACAAGCTGTCGACGTATGGCCTCGGCCGGCGCCGTCTCCTGCTGGGTCTGCCTCCAGAGGCTTCCCGCACCCAGTCCGTGAACTTCCCGATCGATGGTCTCGCCGATCTGCCGTTGGTGGCGGGTCCGAGGGGGACCGCTGTCCGTGACGAGGTCGAACGCGTCTGTGCCGAGAGAGGATTCACGCCACGGGTGGTAGTGGAGGTCGAGCACGAGCACAACGTGTATCTCCTTGTTGCGGCCGGTGCCGGTGCCGCCTTCCTCACGGAGCCGGAAGCCCGGCGCTCCGAGCGGCGCGGGGTGCGGGTGGTGCGAACGGAGCCGGAGCTTGGCCATGACTTCGGTCTCGTCTTCCGCTCGGGTCCGCTGTCACCGGCTGCCCGTGCTTTCGTCACGCTCGCGACGGCTGCGAGGACCGACGTGATCCGCGAACCGCCTCCCGACGAGCGTGACCGATGAATCCGTTGCCGATGTCCGCGAACGTCGGATTCGTGGCAATCCTGGCCAGTCGAGCACCCTCGGTCGGGAGGTTCAACCGATTCCGAGTGGGGTGCCCGGCCCGTCCTCACGGGCCGGGCTTCTCGTGAATTTCGCCCTCCGCCTCCGGTGGCCGTCGCGCGCACGCGCGGCGGCCACGGCTCCGACGAGAGCCAGAACCGCGAGCAGGCCGAATGCGGCATGAAAGCCTTGACGAAGGTCTCCGAAGGCTGCCGGGTCGAGCGAATCGGCGTGGCCGCCGAAGATCGCGGACCTGTCGCCACCCGTGAGGGGTGCCGTCACCACCGCCAGACACAGTGAGGTTCCGACCGTGTTGCCGAGCATCTGGACGAGAGATCGGATGCCGCTGACCGAACCGAGCGCGGCCTGATCACAGCGGCGCAGGATGGTCGCGCCGTTGGCAACGACAAGGATTCCGGCGCCTGCTCCCGTAATCAGCCCACCGCACCCCGCGAACAGCGCATACGGGTGAGCCGTGACGGACAGCAGGACGATCAGGATTCCGAGACCGGTCATGAGAGAGCCGACGATTCCGAGCAGGTAGGCGCCGAATCGACGCTCGAGCAGGCGGTAGCTCAGCGAGGCGAGCATTGTGCCGATCGAGACCGGCACGACCGCGAGGCCGCCGATCGCGGCACCGGAGGAGTGCACGGTCTGAAACATCAGTGCGATGAGCAGGACAAGGGGGAACCGCGCCGCGCAGTTCAGGAAGCTCGATGCATTCGCCCAGCGAAATATCCGCTCGGCGAACAACGAGAGGTCTACCAGCGGAGACTCCGCTCGCCGTTCCCACCAGACGAAGGCAACGGCGCTGCTCGCGGAGGCGCTGAACAGTCCGACGATTCGCAGATCCGTCCAGCCCGTTCCGCTCCCGAGGCTCAGCGCCGTGATGGCGGTGGTGATGGCGCCGATGCTCAGTCCGGCGCCGAGCAGGTCGAGCCGCTGTCCGGAAGATTTCGGCGCATCGCGTGGGAGCACGAAGAAACCGGTGGCCACGGTGCAAACGGCGACCGCGACATTCGGCCACAGGACCCAGTGCCATCCCAGCTGCGCCGCGATGACGCCACCGATGACGGGTCCGAGGAACTGAGCGAGCGAATTGACCGCGAAGTACACCCCCATTGCCCCGCCGAGTTGTTTCGGCGGATATGCGGAGGCGATGAGAGCGGCGCCGGTGGCGAACATCATCGCGGCGCCCGCGCCCTGAAAACCGCGTCCCACGATCAGTATTCCGGCCGTCGGCGCCGCGGCCGACACCGCACTCGACAGTGCGAACAGGCCCACTCCCGACAGGAAGAGACGCCGGCGGCCGACCAGATCGCCGATCCGGCCGAACACCACCAGCAACGAGCACATCGTCACCAGGTAGGCCAGCAGGATCCAACTGGTCGCCACCGCACTCGGCCGGAGGTCGCCGGCGATCACCGGCAGCACGACGTTCAGAGCGCTCTGGTTGAAACCGCCGAGGAACGCCGTGAACGATGCGATCAGGAGTACCCAGGCAGGTCTCCGTGGGGACGCGTGATCCGGCGTGGTCCGCGCGTCGACATCGAGACCACCGGTCACGATCGTCCGCATCCGGTCGAGAGGCTTTCCCTGCTCGAGGCAGGGGCCGTCACGAGACGTTCAGCCCGAGTTCGGCGAGCACTTCCTCGGTGTGCTCGCCGAGACGTGGTGCTCCGAGGCGGGTCGGTTGCCAAGGCTCCGTCCCGATTCGGACGTGCGGTGCGGGTTCACGCACGATCCCCAGGCCCGGTCGCTCGACCTCACGGATGACGTCGTTGGCCTGCACCTGGGGATCGGTCAGCATCTCCTCGACGGTGTTGAGCGGCCCGCAGGGAATGTCGGCGTCCGAAAACAGTGTCAGCACCTGGTCGCGAGTCGAATCCTGGAACATCGCGGTCAGCTGATCGTTGATCGTTGTGCGTGCTTCGCGGCGATCGTCCAGTCCGGGGAACTTCTCGATCCACTCCGGCTGCCCGATCGTCCGACAGAGCTGTGCCCATTGCGAGTTGGTGGTGGCCGTGCAAATCAGCCACTTGCCGTCACCGGCGCGCAGGATCTGCGCCACCCGAGTGTTTCGTTCGACCTTACCCGCGGGGGGCGGTGCGTCGACGAATGTGTCGGCCTGCATCATGTCCGGCCAGAGAAAGGAGATCGCGGTGTCCAGCATGGTGACTTCGACGTGGTCGCCCCGGCCGGTGCGGCCACGCTGGACGAGGGCCGCGAGGATGCCCTGTGCCAGCGACATCGATGTCAGCTTGTCGGGGAGAAGGTTCGTCACCAGCTGGGGAGTGTCTTCGTCCTGCGTGGAGGCCATCGACGACACACCCTGAATGATCGGGTCGTACACGCGTTGTCCGGCATAGGGGCCCGCCGACCCGAAGCCCCGCACCGATGCTGTGATCAGCGCCGGATGCCGGGCACGAAGCTCGTCGAATCCGAGGCCCAGCCGTTCGGCGACACCTGGACGCCAATTTTCCATCACCACATCGGCCTTCGCGATCAAAGCGTGAACGGCCCGGATACCCTCGTCCGATTTCAGGTCGAGCACGATTCCGCGTTTGCCGCGATTGGCGTTGTAGTACATCGCAGACATGCCACAGTGCATCGGATGATTTCCACGAAGCTGGTCGCCGTCGCGACTCTCGACCTTGATCACGTCCGCTCCGAGTTCGGCGAGCAGAGTGGCCGCGTAGGGGACGGACAGTACCCCGCCGAGATCGAGCACGTTGATTCCGTCGAGCGGCCCCATTGTTCCTCCTGTGAATCGTCCGTGACGCGCGTGTGGCACGTACATTCACACTCGGTGATCGCGGGGCATGCGTCCAAGACCAAATGCCTCCCCGAGTGATCGGCCGGACTGATGGGTCGCGTTGGGATGCAGCAGTGATTGCCGAGCCGGTACTCACGGCCGAGCGTCTGGACCGCGTCACGGTCCGGGCGTCAGGGCCGAGATCAGTTGGCGTGGGGACTGCCCGAACCAGCGTTGACAGGCGCGGGTGTAACTACTCTGTTCGGTGTAGCCCAGCATGCGTGCGATCTGGGCTACCTGGAGCCCGGTGGCGGACAGGCGTTGTGCGGAGGTGCGTCGGATGTCGTCGAGGATGGCCTCGAATGTGGTGTCCGATTCGGCGAGGCGGCGTTGGAGCACCCTGGGATGGAGCGACATCTCCCGGGCGACGTGGACGAGGCTCGCCTGGTTGAGCGGCAGGAGCCGCTGGATCAGGTCGTGCACGTGGTCGGCGACGGCGAGATCGGGACGTATCGGTGCCAGGTATTTCTCGGCGAGAGCGCGGGCCGCGGAGTCCGAACCGTGAATTCGCTGGTTCAGTGCACTATTGGGCAATGTCAGGCAGTTCTGCGTGCCCTCGAACTCGATCGGGCAACCGAACAACTTCTCGTAGGCTTCCGGCTCTGCGGATCGTGCGTGCTGCACGGTGACCCGGAGTGGTACGAAGTCCGGGGCGACGAGCAGCCGGAGTGCCCCGAGTCCGATACCGAGACTGAGTTCGACCATCAGGTCCCGGTGCGGTAGCTGGCGAAGCAACACGGTGAAGGTGAACTCCGAGGCCGCCGCATCCCGCCGCAGTTCGGTGGCAATGGAGGGGCTGTAGGTGTGCAGATAGCGGGACACACCGTCGAGCGCGTCGGCCACCGTGTCGGCGTGGCGGGCGATGACCGCGATGGGGCCGAGGATGTCGATGCTCTGACGGCGCGCCAGCTGCAACCCGAAGTCGGGGTGGCCCAGTTCTTTCGCTGCGCCGCCGATGACGGTGGCGACCGCGGTATAGGTGAGGAAGCGTTCGTGGTCGCCGGCGACGACAGGGTCGACCCCGTGCGCGAGCAGCACCGCGTCGGGGTCGCCGCCCAAGTCGGTGACAAGATCCCCGAAGTTCGCCAGCGCCGATGCTCGGATGAGGTCGACCATAGTCGTCAATTGTCAAAAAGTAGCCGCGCCCAGTCAAGTGCACGGCTGCTTTTCGACGGCGCGGGGGTGACTTCAGGCGGGTATCAGGCCCTCCTCTCGGGCCCAGGCCTCGACCCGCGTCATTCCCTCGTCGAACGACACCAGCGGTTCGTAGCCGAGGACCGTGCGGGCCTTGTCGATGGAGTAGGCGCCGGGCCGGTTGAGCATCAGCATGGTTCCCGGGCTCAGCTCGCTGGGCCGGCCCAGCCGCCGCTGGATCGCACCGACGGTGCTCGCAAGGGCGATGGCGAGTCCGGCAGGCAGGGTGCGGACAGGACCGCCGGTCATCCGGGCCAGCCGGCCGAAGTATTGCGCGCAGCTCATGCCGTCGCCGTCGGTGATGTTGAAGATCTGCCCGGCAGCGGCGTCGGAGGCGATCGCCAGCAGTATGCCGTCGACGAGGTTGTCGATGTAGACCGGTGTGAACGTTCCCTTTCCGCCGTTCGGCAGGATCAGCTGCCGGGCGGCGAGCATCTGCAGGATGAGGATCACCCAGGGGCGAGACTCCGGCCCGTACACATCCCCGGGCCGGATGACGGTGCAGTCGATTTCGCCGGCGGCGTGCGCGGTCAGCACGACGGCCTCGGAGTTCACTTTCGTGTCGGTGTAACTGTGCCCGTTGACGTGAACCGGGTACTTCTCGTCCACCCCGTCCGGGTAGGCGAAGCCGTACGCGGCGATCGACGACAGGTGGACGAATCGGCGCACGCCGGCACCGATGGCGGCGTCGAGCACCCGCCGCGTTCCCAGCACGTTGACCGTCCACGCATCCTCGAGGGAGGCCACATTCGACACGAGCGCCGCGGTATGGATCACCACGTCGACGCCGTGGAGGGCGGCGGACCAGGAGTCGGGGTCGGTGGTGTTTCCCGCGACGATCCCGTTGGCCGGGTCGGCTGTCAGGTCGACGCCGGTGACTTCGACGCCGAGTGCCCGCATCCGCCGCGCGAGGGCGGCGCCGATGAATCCGTTTGCGCCGGTGATGAAGACCTTGCCCGGCAGTGCCGGTGCGGGGCGGGGGATGGTTGCGGTCATGCCGGCAACCCCTTTCGTGTTTCGGGGTGAAACTAGTTGGCGGTGTAGCGGGCGCTGCCGCCGGTGAGGTAGTTGACCTTGCCGAGGCCCTGCGCCTCCGAGAGTTGTTCGGTCAGTGTCTTGATGGTGATGGCGTCGAGGACGGAGTGGAATTGGCCCTCCGGGGTGAAGTTGATGTTCGCGCCGTAGACGATGAACAGGACGACGGTGTCGTCGGTGTTGTCCTCGGGGGCGTAGAACTGGTGGATCGACGACCCGGGCTCGTAGAGGTAGCTGCCCGCCGTCTGCGGCTGATCGGGGTACTCGCGGTACGCCCACTTACCGGACAGGGTGTAGCCGTGCACGGCGCCGGTGTGCAGGTGCACGGGCAGTTCGGCGCCGGGGGCGAAATGCGCCAGCACCACCCAGATCCCGACCTCGGGATCGAGGAACAGCGGCTGGTAGTTGACACCGGGGGCGAGCGCGTCCTTGATGACGGGAATGTCCGCGGCGTTGAGGGTGAGCAGTTCGTCCTGGGGGAGTGAGAACACGGGTGCCTTCGTGAAGGGCTGGGCGGTCATGTCGAGTCTCCTGTTGTCGATGTGAGACCCCGAATGGGGTTCGGATGGCGGAACGTTTCCGGCGAGGGTGCGCCGGAACGGGGGTGTCGGGCGGGATGTCAGCCCAGGGTGGGGTCGATGATGATCTTGGCGTCCCTCTCCGGGTCGGCCAGATCTGCGTACGCCTGCCGGACCTCGCCGAGGCCGACGCTGCGCGTGATCAACGGATCGACCTGGAGCTCGCCGGCGGCGAGATATGCCAGGGTTTCGGCGAATTCGTCGACCGTGTAATAGATCGAGAAGATCAGGTCGATCTCCTTCAGCACGCCGAAGGTCGGCTGGAAGCGGTCCTCCTGCATGCACAATCCGGCGACGACGACCCGCGAGCACGCGGACGCGCCGGCCAGGATCTGCTGGATGACCCCGGGAACGCCGACGCACTCGAACACGACCGAGGGCCGCACGGACAGCTCGGGAAACAGTGCCGTCCGGCGGCCGACCCGCGCCGGGTCGGAGGTCGCCGCGACCTGGTGCCACGACTCGTACGGTGACGACTCCCGCGGGTCCACCACGACGTCGGCGCCGAGTTTCGCGGCGAGAGCGCGGCGGGCCGGGGAGAAGTCTGCAGCGACGATCGGCCCGGCGCCGCGCATCTTCAGCACCGCGATCGTCGCGAGGCCGATCGGACCGCAGCCGATCACCAGGGGGACGTCGTCGGCGCCGACCGCGCCGCGATTGACCGCGTGCAGCGCCACGGCGAGGGGCTCGGTCAACGACGCCGTGGCGGTGTCGAGGGCGTCGGGCACCGGCATCAGCAGTGCCTCGGACAGCACCATGTACTCGGCATAGCCGCCCGGGGTGTCGATTCCACCGAAGCCGAGCTGGGTGGGGACTTCGCGGAGCAGTAGAGGTGGAGACACCACCCGGGTGCCGGGCGCCAGGATCCCCTGGGTGCCCGGTCCGTGCGCGACGATCTCGGCGCAGAACTCGTGCCCGAGGACGACCGGTCTGCTGACATCCAGCAGATCACTGCCGGTGACAGCCTTCACGCCGGCCACGAACTCCGGTCCATGACTGACGCAGTGCAGATCCGATCCACAGATTCCGTTGGCCAGCGTCTTGACCAGAACCTCCCCGGAGTGGGGCTCCGGTATCGGGATGTCGGTGACGTCGAGATCGCTGTCCTGCATGACAACTGCGCGCATGGGCTCATCCGTTCCTGGTGCGCCGCTCGAAGGGCGGCTCGTCGAGATACCCCAAACGGTATGTGGCGCAGCTCTCAGAAGTCTTGCCATGTGACGACGCCTTTTTGTCATTTGACGACTGCGAACTTCGGTCCCCGGGAGGGTCTCGTCAACAGCGGGGCGAAGTGACTCTTGACACTTTGCCCCAAATGATCGAATGTGAATCTGCAATAACTACATCGAGCTACACGATCGCGGCCGTCCCGACCCGAAAGTGCGCAAGATCGCCTATATATCTGGGATTACCATGTATCCACGCCGCCGGCGCAAGAATTTCGGGCAACCAAAGACTGCAGTCTTGCGCGGTCGGAGCGGTCCTGGACGCGTTCCCCGAGTGCGGTCGGATGCAGGGCTCCCGCGCACCGACGCCGGTGCAGTCACGCCCTTCGTGCTCGGCTCGACTCCTGTCTCAACCCGTAAGCATGCTCGTCAATTTTCCGAAAGGGATTTACGGTGACAACACGCGAGAACACTTCTCGACACCCATTGCCGACACATTCGAGCACTTCCGATCGTCCGATGCGGGCTTGGGGTTTCACCTCCCTGCTCGTGTTGCTGACGGTGGTCAACTGGAGCGACAAGGCTGTTCTCGGGATCATCGCGCAGCCGCTCGCCAAGGAGTTGAACCTGGCGGCGGCGCAGATCGGTCTCGTCGGCAGCCTGTTCTTCTTCACCTTCACCATCGGCGGCTTCTTCTCCGGCGCGGTGAACACGCTGCTGTCGCTGCGGTGGGCCCTTGCCGTGCTGGCGTTGGCCTGGTCGGCGGCGATGCTGCCGATGGTGTTCACTGCCAGTTTCACGGTGCTGCTGGCCAGCCGACTTCTACTGGGACTGTCGGAAGGACCGAGCGGCCCGCTGACGCACACCGCGACCTTCTCGTGGCATCCACCCGCGAAGCGGGCCTTGCCGGGTGCTCTGCTCGCCGGTTCCGCCTCGCTGGCGAAGATCGTCGTCGCGCCGGCATTGGCTTTCGTCACCGTGTCCTGGGGCTGGCGGGCCGCGTTGGTCTGCCTCGCCGTCCTCGGAGTGCTGTGGTGCGTGCTGTGGTTGTCGACGTGGTCCGAGGGGCCCCACATCCGAAGCGGGAATGGGCATGCCGGCACCGAGTCCGGCACCGCTGCAGACGAGCCCGCGGTGCCGTGGATCCGCATCTTCCGGACCCCGACCTTCCTCAGTTGCGTGCTGCTGATCATGGCCATCTACGCGTTGGTCGCGATCGTTCTGACGTGGCTCCCGTCGTATTTCGAGGTAGCACTGGGCTACAGCAGGTTGCAGGCCGGGTCGATGTTCGCGTTCCCCAGCATCGCGGGTCTGACCCTCATGCTGGTGCTGGGCGCAACCGGTGACCGGCTGACCTCCCGCGGCGCGACGTCCCGAACGGTGCGGATCATCATTCCCGTGGCCGGCGTGATGATCAGCGCGGCGATTCTGGTGACACTGCCCTACGTCGGTGTGCCCGCACTCGCCGTTCTCATCGTGTCGGTCGGCTACGGCTTCCTCGCCTCGGGTTACCCGCTGATCATCGCGACCATCACGGAGTTGTGCCCGCCGCGCCAGACGGCGGGCACCCTCGGGGTGTTCATGGCGATGATGGGGATCGGCGGACTGGTGGGGCCTTACATCACCGGACTGATCGTCGACGCGGCGGACAGCCCGGCAGCGGGATACGCGACCGCGTTCCAGGTCTTCGGAGTGGTCGCGCTGGTCTTCGCGCTCGGCGCTCTCGTCTTCGCGAACCCGGAACGGGACAAGCGCGCCGTGCGGGGGTTGACAAGCGCGCACAACCGAGGCAATGTGAATAATCAGTAACCGAAGACATCGAATTGATCCGCATCCCTATCTTGGGCATAACACCAGTAAGAAGCCGGTTTATGGCCGAACGGATCAAGCGTGAGTCGGAATATTCAGACAGACTTCTTGGAAGGCATCACGATGGGAACACTCAGCGGCAAGACCGCCCTCGTATCGGGTTCGGGACGCGGCATCGGACGTGAGATCGCCCTGAAGCTGGCCCGCGAGGGCGCGGCGGTGGTGGTCAACGACCTCGATCCGGAACCGGCCGCGCAGACGGTGGACGAGATCGCCGCGGCCGGCGGCCGTGCCGTTGCCTGCACCGGATCGGTGTCCGACGACGGGTTCGCCGAGCGATTCGTCGAGACCGCGGTCGACACGTTCGGCGGTCTCGACATCATCGTCAACAACGCCGGCTACACGTGGGACTCGGTGATCCAGAAGATGACCGACGAACAGTGGGACACCATCCTGGACGTCAACCTGAAGGCGCCGTTCCGGATCCTGCGGGCGGCACAGCCGTTCATCAAGTCCGCGCCCACCGACTATCACCGCAAGGTCGTCAACATCTCCTCGGTGTCCGGGTTCTACGGCAATGCGGGCCAAGCGAATTACGGCGCGGCAAAGGCCGGCCTGCTCGGGCTCACCAAGACCCTCGCCAAGGAGTGGGGCCGCTACAAGGTCAACGTGAACGCGGTGGCCTTCGGTCTCATCCTCACCCGGATGACCGAGGTCGCCGCCGACACCGACACCACCCTGAACATCGACGGCCGCGATATCCGCGTCGGTATCAACGCCGATCGAATGGCGATGTCGTCGAGGATGATCCCGTTCGGGCGCGGCGGCACCCCGACCGAAGCTGCCGGGGCGGTCTACCTGCTGTGCACCCCCGAATCCGACTACGTCAACAGCCAGTGCCTCGTGGTCGACGCCGGCCGCGTCTGATCCCGCACCGAACCAACAGCCCAACCCGTCAGGAGAGACGATGAAGCGCACCGTTTACACCGAAGAGCACGAAGCATTCCGCGACACCATCCGCACCTTCATCGCCAAGGAGGTGTCGCCGTACTACCCCGACTGGGAGAAGGCGAACCAGGCTCCGCGTGAACTGTTCCACAAACTCGGAGCGTTGGGCGCCATGAGCTTCGACATTCCCGAGGAGTACGGCGGGCCCGGGCCCACGAGTTTCAAATTCCAGGCCGTCATGCAGGAGGAGACCGCCCGCGCCGCAGTCACTCTCGGGCATTTCACCGTGAGTACCGGCATCGTGCTGCCCTACCTGCTGCGCCTGGCGAACGAGGAGCAGAAGAAGCGCTGGCTTCCCGGTGTCGCCACCGGCGAGACGGTGCTGTGCATCGCGATGACCGAACCGGGCACCGGTTCGGACCTGGCAGGCATCCGCACCACCGCCCGGCTGTCCGAGGACGGCACCCATTACGTCCTGAACGGCGCCAAGACGTTCATCACCGGAATCCGCAATTCCGAACTGTGCGTCGTCGCGGCCCGCACCTCCGCACCCAACGACGACCGCCGGTTCGGCCTGAGCCTGCTCGTCGTACCGACGGACAGCCCCGGCTTCGAATTCGGACGCAAGCTCGACAAGATCGGCATGAAGGCCAGCGACACCAACGAGATCTCCTTCACCGACGTGTTGGTGCCCGTGGAAAACCTTCTCGGCAAGCAGGATCAGGGTTTCTCCTATCTGGGTCAGAACTTGCCCCGCGAGCGGCTGTCGATCGGCGTCGGCGCCGTCTCCACCGCGACGGCGGCGATCGACTTCGCACGCGAATACGTGCGGGAACGGCAAGTGTTCGGCAAGCCGGTCGCACATTTTCAGAACACCAAGTTCGTGCTCGCCGAGTGCGCCGCCGAGGTCGCCGCCGGGCAGGCACTGGTGGACCGGGGACTCGATCTCGACGAGGCCGGTGCACTCACCCCGGCGGATGCTGCCCGCATCAAGCTGTTCTGCACCGAAATGAGTGGGCGTGTGATCGACAAGTGCCTGCAGTTGCACGGCGGTTACGGCTACATGCTCGAATACCCGATCGCCCGCCTGTACGCCGATGCGCGGGTCAACCGCATCTTCGGCGGTACCAGCGAGGTCATGAAGACCATCATCGCCAAGGACCTGGGTCTGTAGACCCCGAACCATGCTCCCCGCAGGAGGATTCATGCGTGATGCAGTGATCGTCGACGCGGTGCGCACACCGGTCGGCAAGCGCGACGGGGCCCTGTCACGGATGCACGCGGTGGCGGTGTCCGCGCACGTGCTCGGCGCCCTCACCGAACGCACCGGACTGAAACCCGGTCTCGTCGACGACGTCATCTGGGGCTGTGTGGGAACACTCGGCATGCAGGCCGGATGCATCGCCCGCTCGGCCGTGCTGGCGGCGGGATGGCCCGAGCACGTCCCCGGAGTCACCGTCGACCGGCAATGCGGTTCCTCGCAGCAGGCCGTACACCAGGCGGCCGCCGGGGTGATCTCGGGCCAGTACGACATCGCCGTCGCGGGCGGGGTCGAAATGATGAGCGTCGTTCCCCTCGGCGCTGCCGCCCGCGCCGGTGACTACGGACCCATCTACGGACCGCAGGTTCTCGGCCGCTACAACATCGACCGCTACGACCAGGGCCGCGGCGCCCAGATGATCGCCGACGAGTACGGCATCACCCGCACCGAGATGGATCGGCACGGCCTGGATTCGCATGCCCGGGCGGCCGCCGCGACCGACGCGGGCCGGTTCACCGGCCAGATCGCTCCGATCGAGGTCGTCGACGCCGACGGCAGCACGCGGATCTTCGACACCGACGAAGGGATCCGCCGCGGAGGCACCCTCGATAAGCTCGCGACGCTGCCGTCCCCGTTCGCCGAAGACAGTGACATCACCGCGGGCAACGCGTCGCAGGTGTCCGACGGCTCGGCCGCACTGCTCGTCACCACCAGCGAGATCGCCCGCAGGCACGGGTGGCGTCCGATGGCTCGCATCCACACCGCGGTGGTCACCGGTACCGACCCGGTGACCATCCTCAAAGGCCCCATCCCGGCGACGGCCCTCGCACTGAAGAAGTCCGGGTTGACGCTCGACGAGATCGGCACCTTCGAGATCAACGAAGCGTTCGCGTCGGTGTCGCTGGCGTGGCTGCGCGAGACCGGCGCGGACTACGCCCGCATGAACCCCAACGGCGGGGCCATGGCAATCGGGCACCCGGTCGGCGGATCCGGTGCGCGGCTGATGACGACGATGGTCCACCACATGCGCGCCGAAGGCCTCCGTTACGGGTTGCAGTCGATGTGTGAAGGCGGGGGCATGGCCAACGCCACCATCCTCGAACTGCTCTGACACGTGAAACCCCTACCTCCCCAACGAACTGGAGTACAGAAATGAGTCGCAGAGTCTTGGTCGCAGGCGTCGGCATGGTGCCGTTCGCCAAACCGGGAAAAAGTGAGGACTACTTCGACATGGGCGAGAAGGCGATCCGCGCCGCCCTGTCGGATGCAGGTCTCGGTTACGAGACGATCGAACAGGCCTTCGCCGGGTACGTCTACGGCGATTCGACCAGCGGGCAGCGCGCGATCTACAACGTCGGAATGACCGGCATCCCGATCGTCAACGTCAACAACAACTGTGCGAGTGGATCTTCGGCGCTGTGGCTGGCACGGCAGGTCGTCGAGTCCGGTGCCGCCGAGTGTGTCCTGGCCGTCGGATTCGAACAGATGCGGCCCGGACCGCTGCTCAACGCGTGGGGCGATCGGCCCGTTCCGATGGGCAGGCACCTCGAGGTGCTCGACCGCACGTACGGCGTCGACCGGGACAACCCGTCCAACGCCATGCAATTCTTCGGCGGCGCGACGCAGGAGTACTGCAAGCGCTACGGTGTTTCCCCGGACCTGTTCGCGAAGATCTCGGTCAAGTCCCGCAAACACGCCGCCAACAACCCGTACGCGGTGTTCCGGGACCCGGTCACCGAGCAGGAGGTCCTCGACTCGCCCGCACTGTACGGCGGGCTCACCCGTCTTCAGGCGTGCCCGCCCACGTGCGGGGCCGGCGCGGCGATCGTGTGCAGTGACGAGTTCGCCCGCAAGCACGGCATCACGCCGACCGTCGCGATCGCGGCGCAGGCCCTGTCGACGGATTTCCCCGACCTGTTCACCGCCGACGACATGCTCAAGGTCGTCGGTGCCGACATCACCAAGGCGGCAGCCGCCCAGGTGTACGAAACCGCGGGTGTCGATCCCCGCGACATCAAGGTCGTGGAACTGCACGACTGCTTCTCGATCAACGAGGTGCTCTGCTACGAGGCGCTGGGCCTGGTCGAGGAGGGCGGCTCGGAGAAGTTCATCCTCGACGGCGACAACACCTACGGCGGCCGCGTGGTGGTCAACCCCAGCGGCGGGCTGCTCTCGAAGGGCCATCCCCTCGGTGCGACCGGGCTCGCGCAGTGCGCCGAACTGGTCTGGCAGCTGCGCGGTACCGCCGACGCCCGTCAGGTCGACGACGTGACCGTGGCCCTGCAGCACAACCTCGGGCTCGGTGGGGCCGGGGTCGTCACCCTCTACGAAAAGGTTTCCTGACCAGCCCCGGTCAGTTCCGCACCCTCTTTTGAAAGGCAAGACAATGGGACAATTGGACGGACGCGTGGCGATCGTCACCGGCGCCGGTGCCGGCATCGGCCGCGAGCACGCCCTGCTGATGGCAGCCGAAGGAGCGAAGGTGGTCTGCAACGACCTCGCCGACGCCCACAGCACGGTCGCCGAAATTCTCGCGAACGGCGGTCAGGCCGTGGCGGTCGAAGGCAACATCGGCGACATGGCCGTCGGCGCTGCGCTCACCGACGCCGCGGTCGACTCCTTCGGTGATCTGCACGTACTGGTCAACAACGCCGGCATCATTCGCGACGCGATGATCTGGAACATGACCGAACGCGATTTCGATGCCGTGGTCAACGTACACTTGAAGGGCACGTTCTCGGCCACCCAGGCCGCTGCACGCTATTGGCGCGCCCGGTCGAAGGAAGGCGTCACGGCGGACCGCTCGATCGTCAACACCAGTTCCGGCTCCGGCCTGCACGGCAACTTCGGGCAGTGGAACTATTCGGCGTGCAAGGCCGGCCTCGCCATCCAGGTCGTGAACGCCTCCCGCGAGCTGGGCAAGTTCGGGGTTCGTGCCAATGCGATTGCACCCGTGGCGCGTACCGCACCGGTCGCCGCCACTCCCGGCATCAGCGAACTCGTCGGTGAGCCGGTCGACGAAGACGTCTTCGACCGCTACAACCCGAAGAACATCTCCCCGCTGGTCGCCTACCTGGCCACCGAGTCCTGTGACTTCACCGGTCAGACCTTCGGCGTCTACGGCGGATACGTCGGGCTGTACGCCGGCTACTCGATCGCGCACGAGGTCCGCGCGGACCGGCAGTGGGACGTCGACGAATTCGCGACGGTCCTGGGTTCGGACACGTTCCCCCGGTCCGTCGAAACCCGTCGCGCGGGAATCCCCCCGGTGCAAGGAGCAACCAAATGAGCTACGAATTTCCCCTCGACTACAGCAAGATCCGTGAGTTCGCGCGGGCGGTCATGACCGACGACGCAGCCCACACCGGCACCGAACCGGTGATCCCGCCGACGATGCTGACCAGCGGCCGGATGATCTGGGAACCGGCCGAGCAGTCGGGCTTCGTCAAACTCGGATTCGACCGCCGCCGGATCCTCCACGGCGAGGAGGAGTACGTATTCCACGGTCCGCTGCCCCGCGCGGGACAGACCCTGACGGCCGACACCCGCATCGGCGAGAGCTTCGAAAAGCCCGGCAAACGCGGTGGGGTGATGACGTTCGCGAAGATGATCACCGAGTTCCGGGACGACAGCGGCCGGTTGGTGGCCACCCAGAACAGCACCATCATCCAGACCGCTACCACGGGCAACTCGGAAGGGAGCAAATGATGACTACCGTGACGACCACACCGGTGATCGGCCACCAGGCCCCGCCGCTGACGTACCCGCCGCTGACCCGCACCGACTTCGTCAAGTACCAGGGTGCATCCGGCGACTTCCACCCGCTTCACCACGACGAGTCCTATGCACTGGAGACCGGTTTCCCGTCGGTGTTCTCGGTCGGCATGCTGCAGGCGGGCCTGCTCGCCAGCTACGTCACCGACTGGCTGGGGGTGGAGAACCTGCGCCGATTCAAGGTGCGATTCGCCGAGAAGGTCTGGCCCGGTGACGAACTGACGTGCTCGGCGAAGATCGTCGACGTCTTCGATGCCGAGGACGGACGCCGGGTGCGGATCGAGATGACCTGTGCACGTCAGACCGGTGTGAACGCACTGGTCGGCGACGCAGAGTTCCTGCTCGACTGACCACGGTTCGCGCCGCGCACCCGACCCCACCGACACAACTGCCGAGGAGTACGTGATCCATGCACCTGACACACCTGTTGCACAAGGCGGTTCAGCAACAACCCCGGCGACCGCTGACCGTGTACGGTGCACGCGAACGCACCGCCGGTCAGGTCGCCGAGCGCGTGGCGCACCTGGCCGGTGCGTTGCGGGAGCAGGGGGTGCAACCGGGAGACCGGGTGTGCATTCTCGCATTCAACTCGGACCGCTACTTCGAGGCACTGATGGCCACCTGGTGGCTCGGTGGGGTGGTCACCCTCCTCAACTGCCGCTGGTCCCCGCGAGAGGTCGCCGATGCCGTCGCCGATGTGGGCAGTCGTTGCATCCTCGTCGACGACGACTGCATGCCGCTGATCGCCGGCCTGGAAACAGGCCCCGTGATCGTCCACGTCGGTGACGGCCCGGCACCCGCCGGCACGGTCGGCTACGAGGATCTCATCGCGGCCGGCCCGGCGGTGGACGACGTGCGGGCCGACGGCGACACCCTCGCCGCCCTCATCTACACCGGCGGCACCACCGGCACAGCGAAAGCCGCCATGCATTCCCACCGCTCACTGTCCACCTCCATCCTCGGCAGCATGGGGTACGCCCGATCCAGCGAACCGGACGGCTCCACACTCGTGATGGCCCCGCTGTTCCACATCGCGGCGCTGCTCGGCATGATGGCGCAGGCCCTCGTCGGCGGCACCCTGGTGTTCGCGAATCGGTTCGAACCGGGCGAAGTGCTGCGACTGCTCGGTAGGCACCGTGTCACGACCATGACCTCGACCCCGGGCATGCTGCAACTGCTGCACACCCACCCCGATTTCCCCACCGCCGACACGACTTCGATCTCCACGATCGTCTACGGGGCGGCTCCGATGCCCGAAGCCGTCCTCACCCGGGCGATGGCGGCCTTCCCGAACGCCCAGTTCGTGCAGGGCTACGGGATGACGGAAACCGCCGTCATCGCCTCACTGCTCGGTATCGACCACCGAGTCGGGGGACCCCGCCTGAAGTCGGCCGGCCGCGCCACGCTGCACGCACAGATCATCATCGGCGACGAAGCGGGACACGAGGTTCCCCGCGGGACCGTCGGGGAGATCCTCACCCGCGGCGACAACATCATGCTCGGGTATTGGAACCGGCCCGGGGAAACCGCGGCGGCGTTGCGCGGTGGATGGCTGCACACCGGCGACCTCGCCTACATGGACGACGAGGGTTACCTCTTCATCGTCGACCGGGCGAAGGACATGATCATCACCGGTGGCGAGAACGTCTATTCGACGGAGGTCGAGAACGCGATCTGTCACCACCCTGCGGTCCTGCGCTGCGCCGTGATCGGCGTTCCGGACGAGCAATGGGGGGAGCGCGTCCACGCGATCATCGTCCCGGCGCCCGGGCGGAGCGTCACGATCGAGGCCATCCGTGCACACGTCAAGACCAGCCTCTCCGGCTTCAAAGCGCCGCGCACCATCGAACTCGTCGAGGCACTGGCCACCACCGCCACCGGCAAGGTCGACAAGCGCGCACTCCGCCACCACCACACCTGAGGAGCCGACGTCGTCGGCCGAGGAGCTTTCCCATGAAGCGCACAATTTTCAACGACGAGCATCACGACTTCCGAAGAATGTTCCGGAATTTTCTGGACCGGGAGGTGGTGCCCGAGTTCCCCAAGTGGGAGCAACAGGGTTTCGCACCGCACGAGTTCTACCGCAAGCTCGGGGCATTGGGCGTGATGGGTTTCGACATCCCGGTCGAGTACGGCGGAGCCGGGCCCACCAGCTATAAATTCATCACCATCATGACCGAAGAAGCCGCCCTCGCCGGTGTCTCCCTCGGAAACTACGGCGTCACAACCGGAATCGTCCTGCCGTACCTGCTGAAGTTGGCCGACGACGAGCAGAAGCGGCGCTGGCTGACCGGCTGCGCCGCCGGCGAGACGGTGCTGGCGGTGGCGATGACCGAGCCCGGCACCGGATCCGACCTCGCCGCCATCCGCACCACCGCGCGGCGCGACGGCGACCACTACATCCTCAACGGTGCAAAAACGTTCATCACCAACGGATCCCAGTCCGACCTCATGGTCGTGGTGGCGCGCACCGCTCCCGTGGACGCCGACGATCGGCGGGGTGGTCTGTCCCTGTTCGTCGTCGACACCACTTCGGACGGTTTCGAGGTCGGCCGCCGACTCGACAAGATCGGCCTGAAATTCAGCGACACCTGTGAGGTGTCGTTCAGCGACGTCCGGGTTCCCGCGTCCGATCTGCTCGGCGAGGAAGGCGCCGCGTTCTCCTACCTCGGTAACAACCTGCCCCGCGAGCGCCTCGCCATCGCGGCGGGCGGGTGTGCCACCGCCCGCGCTGCGATCGAGCACACCCTCGCGTACACCCGTGACCGGCAGGTGTTCGGCAAACCCGTCGCCGCGTTTCAGAACACCAAGTTCGTGCTCGCCGAATGCGCGGCCGAACTCGAGGCAGCCCAGTCCATGGTCGACCAGGCGATCGAACTCGACGACGCGCACCAACTGTCCGCCGTCGACGCCGCCCACTGCAAACTGTTCAGCACCGAGATGGCCGGCCGCGTCATCGACAAATGCCTGCAACTGCACGGCGGCTACGGATACATCCTCGAATACCCGATCGCCCGCCTGTATGCCGACACCCGGGTATCGCGGATCTACGGCGGCACAAGCGAAGTGATGAAAACGATCATCGCCAAGTCTCTCGGACTGTAGGAGACGACACGTCATGCACGACGTCCTGCACCTCGACAATCCACACCCGAACACGTTTCTCGGCATCTGTTCCGCCGGCGGCCGCGGCCGGGCCTACGGCGGGCACATCGCGGCGCAGGCGTTGCTCGCCGCGCACCGCACCGTGGCACCCGACCGGGCCGTGCACTCACTGCACGGCTACTTCCTCAGCATGGGGCGCCCCGGCGAACCGGTGCAGTACGACGTGCACCCCGTGCGCGAAGGCGGCACCTACGCGTTGCGGCAGGTGAGCGCACGCCAGCACGGAAACGAAATATTCACGCTCACAGCATCCTTCAAGACGCCGGAGACAGACACGGACCGGCACGTGCAAATGCCACCGGCGCCCGACCCGGCGACGCTGCCCCCGCGCAGCGCGGCTGCGGACCGGTTGTGGTCCGGCATCGACCCCTCCTCACCGATCCGGCGAGTGGTGGACGTACGTCCCGTCCAGGGAGACACCGACGACGACATCGGTACCGTCGACCACGGCGGGCAACGCCGGCGCATGTGGTTCCGGATCCGCCCGGACCTGCCGGACGATCCCGCCCTGCATGCCGCGGCGTTGACGTACTGCTCCGATCTGACGGTGGCCCGCACGGCCGCGCTCGGACACCTCCGCGCCACCGGGACGGCAGGCACCCCGGCACAGACCCTGTACCTCGCCTCACTCGATCACGCGATCTGGTTTCACCGGCCCTGCCGCGCCGACGACTGGCTCCTGTTCGTCCACCACAGCCCGACCTCCGGTGACGGCCGAGGACTGACCACCGCTCAGGTGTGGACCCGCGACGGCGCCCTGGTCGCCACCGTCAACCAGGAGGTGCTTCTCCGTTCGCGTCGACCGACTACGTCGCCGGCACCTGTGCTGGTCCCGTAACGGCGGCAAAGTCGTCCGGTGCCGAGGTGTCGAGCAACATGGCCGTGCCGATCTCGGCGAGCCGATCCGCCAGATCGGCGCGACTGCGGAAACGGCCGGTTCGGGCGGCGTTGGCGACGACGGTCATCACCGCGCTGATCGTGATCAGCGCCTGCGCCTCGTCCAGTCCGGGGCGGACCGCGTCGAGGACCCGCGCCCACAGATCGAGGTAGTCACGCTGCTCCTGCACGCAGGCCCTGCGGACGTTGTCCGGGAGGTGGCTGAGTTCGGTGGCCATCACGCCGATCAGATGATCGTCCTCGAGCACGAAGGCGATATGTGCGCCCAATAGGTACGTGAGCGCCTGCCGCGGGTCGCCGGCACGCGTCAAGGCTTGGCGGGCGGCCAGGGCCCGGCGATCGAAACCGCGGGTGATCGCCGTGACGAGGAGATCGATCTTCGCGTCGAAGTGGTTGTACACGTTGGGACCGCTCATCCCGCACGCCTCACCGATGTCCTCGTTGTTCACGGTGTGATAGCCGCGTTCGTCGAAGAGCCGGGTCGCTTCGGTCACCAGTTGTTCTCGCCGCGACAAGGGAATCGCCATTCCCGCGTCCGGTCGGACCGCATCCGGTGCGCCGGTGCCCAGGGGACACCGTGCGACGCGTTCGGACAGTCCGAGCAGGAGCGCTTCCATGCGGCGGCGCGGCAACGTGAAGCGGTGGCCCGAGACACTGCCGAACACGGCCAGGACCGACACCCCGAGCAACTCGCAGTCGGCGGCGGACAGGTCCGCCCGGTCGCCGGCAACCAACCGGGACACCCGGGAGGTCACCTCTCGCAGCCGGGTACGCAACTCCGCCCGCGGTTCGTCCCCCAGGTAGCGCGCCTCGCGCTGCCACAGCACGGGAAGACCCCGGCGTCCTGTCGACGTCACCGACAGCGTCGACAACAGCGAGTCCAGGTCCGTCGCACCGTCCACCGATTCCTGGAGGGAATCCAGGCCGGCGAGAACGGCGTAATACAGCAGGTCGTGCTTGTTCCGGTAATGGCGGTACAGGGCGGACGCCGCGATGTCGACCTTGGTGGTGACGTCGGCGACCGATACATTGTGGTAGCCCTGCTCGCGGAACAGTTCACTCGCGGCAGCGAGGATTTGCTGCTTGCGGTCGCGAGGCCGACGAGTAGCCACAATCGGTCCCTTCCCGAAATCCTCCGATATTGATGTCATATCCATTATTGCACTTTCACAAGCTCGGGCGAACTGCGATGTGTTGACCGGTTAGCAACGTTGGCATTGGTTATGCGGGGTTCCCGGTGTCCGGTCGTGAGCCCGGCGTCTACATCTCCAGCGGGATGTGCTCGGCTGCGGTGCCGTCCGGGTGGAGCAGCTGCCCCATGCGTTTGACGGTGCGCAGGGTCACGGTGCGTGCGGTGATGGTCAGGCCCGGGATCCGCTCACCGAAGTGACCCTCGAGCCGGGCGATCTCCTCCGCCGAGCGGGACCACACGGACACGAGAAGGTTGCAGTTCCCGGTCACCGCGGCGCACAGGCGCACGTCGGGGAGGGCGGAGAGCTCGCGGGCGGCGTCGTCGAGACGTTCGGCAGGCACATTCAGCCGGTAGGTGGCGAGCAGCCGCCAGCCCGCGAGTTGCTGGGTGAAGTCGCAACGGAAGAGGATTTCGCCCTGGCGGATCATCCGCTGTAGCCGGCGCCGCGCGGTCGGCTCGGCGATGCCGGTGACGGCGGCGAGTTCGGCGTAACTGCGGCGGCCGTCACCGCCGAGTTCCCGGAGCAGGACGAGGTCCGGGCTCGACGACGTATCCGGGTGCGTCCACGCCGGACGCGTGCCGAGTTGGGCGCGCTGGTCCCTGTCCAATGCGCGCACGCGCCAACTGCTGCCCTCCCGGTACCCGCGCAGAGACACCCGGGTGTTCACCGACAGCGCCCCGTCGTGCGCGCCGAGGTCGTGACTGAGGAAGCGTGCGAGCGCGGCAGGTCCGCGCGTCACGACGCTGAGGAACAGATCGAAGTCTCCCGCTACCTGCTCGAGGCTGAACACCCGTGGATCGGCGACGAGCTGGTCGATCAGTGGCTCGATCGCGCCGGGGCTGCAGCGGACTTCCACGTACGCGACGCAATGATCGTCCGACGGCGCCGGGTACGCGGTGACCCAGGACAGCCCGTGTTCCGTCAGGCGGTGCCAGCGGCGGGCCGCGGTGGTCGCCCCGATGCCGAGCGCGGTGCCGACCTGCGACCAGGGGGCGCGTGGACTGGTCTGCAGGGCATCGATCAGGGCCAGGTCCAGCTCGTCGAACGGTGGACGCCCACCCGTCGACAATTCCTCGTCGCCGCCGCGGCTGTCGGATTCCTGCGTGTCGGACGGTGTGGTGACGGAATCCTGCGTATTCGTTCTCGTGACCCTCATGGTTCCTAGTCTTCACCCAGTGCGCGGCGGCCGTTGTCGGAGGCGGTGTCCGCAGCATCGTCAGAACCGGCACGGCGAGGCCTGTGCCGAGGCGTCGACTTGGTGTGTCGGTGACTCGCCGACCCTGTCATCCGGGAGAAACTGTGAAACATCCACCAGAAGCGCACCGCACCGCCGCCGATCGGACCCCGCTGGACCGGGCCGCGCGGATCACGGTGATTCTTCTGTTCGCCGCGTGGGTCGTCGACTACATCGATCGCCTCGCCATCAATCTCGCGCTGCCCTCGATCGGTGCGGAGTTCGGTCTCGGCCACGCTCAACAGGGCATGGTCATCTCCGCGTTCTTCCTCTCCTACGCGCTGTGCCAGATCCCCGGCGGACTGCTCGCCGACCGGTTCGGTTCGCGACGGGTGGTCTGCTGGTCACTGCTGATCTGGTCCCTGTTCACTGCCTTGACCGGGACTGCCTGGGCGTTCGCCGTGCTGCTGGCGATTCGGTTCGTGTTCGGGGTGGGACAGGGGGTGTATCCCGCGGCGGCCATGAAGGCGGTCGCCGAGCGCACCGCGCCGGGCCAGCGCATGACGGCGACCGGGTGGGCGCAGAGTTCGAACGCCTTCGGCGCGGTACTCGCCCCGCTCATCGCCGCGCCGATCATTGCCGTGTGGGGCTGGCGGATGTCGTTCTTCGCGATCGCCGGTCTCGGGGTCCTGGTCTGGGCGGCGATCCAACTGTGGCTGCCCGCCACGTTGCCGCAGTCCGATGACGCTTCACCCCGCCCGGACGCGCAGGGCGGATTGCGCACCGTTCTGGCCTCGGGCGTCATGTGGCGGTTCACGCTGATGTTCTTCGGCTACGGCATCATCGTGTGGGGCCTGAATTCCTGGATCCCGTCCTATCTTCAGACCGAGCGCGGCATTTCGCTCACGGGGTCCGGGTTGCTGTCCGCGATACCCGCCCTGGTCGGTGGCGTCGCGATCATCGTCGGCGGCAAGCTCATCGACCGTCTCGGCGGCCGGCACCGGGTGATCGTCTTTCCCGCGATGACGGTCTGCGCGGTATGCATCCTCTTCCTGAACCGGGTGACGTCGCTGACCGAATTCGTCGCGCTCCTGTCGCTGGCCACCGCGTCCGCCACGCTGTGCTATATGCCGATCTTCGCGATACCCCTGCGCACCCTGCCTGCCGGGCTGGTCGGCACCGGGTCGGGGATGATCAACTTCGGCGGTCAGGCCGCCGGGTTCATCACCCCGATGGTGATGGGCGCGTTGGTCGATCGCTATTCCTACACCGCCGCGTTCGGCTTCCTCGTCGTCGGCGCCGTCCTCGCCGGCGCGTTCGCGCTGGGAACACCGCAGCGTCCCAAGACTTTCAGTGCAGCCCTTGCGTCCCGCGAGCCACAACGCCCGAACTCACCCAGCCACGACAATGTAAGGACCCCACGATGACCGAGTTCTCCCAGACCGTCGTTCTGCCGACCGGTACTCCCGCCCAGGCCGGGCTGGAGGTATTGCTGCCCGCGCTCACCGACCTCTACCGCGATCTGCACGCACACCCCGAATTGTCCATGCAGGAGAACAGGACCGCGGACATCGTCGCGGCGGTGTTGCGTGCACAGGGCTGGGACGTCACCGAGGGCGTCGGCCGGACCGGCGTCGTGGGGGTGCTCCACAACGGCGACGGCCCCGTGGTGCTGCTGCGCGCCGACATGGACGGACTGCCGGTCCGCGAGGACACCGGACTCGACTACGCCTCCACCGACACCGGGATCGATCCCGACGGGGTGACGGTGCCGGTCATGCACGCGTGCGGTCACGACGTGCACGTCACCTGCCTGCTCGGCGCCGCCGCGCTGTACGCCGCGGATCGCTCCCTGTGGCGCGGCACCCTCGTGGTGGTCTTCCAGCCGGGCGAGGAGACCGCGCAGGGCGCCCGGGCGATGGTCGACGACGGCTTCATCGAGCGCTTCCCCCGACCGGACGTGTGCCTGGGCCAGCACGTCGGACCGTTCCCCGCCGGGGTGATCGTCACCCGCCCCGGAACATTGATGGCTGCCGCCGACAGTTTCCGGATCCGGCTCTTCGGGCGCGGCGGACACGGATCGGCGCCCGAGCACACCGTCGATCCCATCGTCATGGGCTCGGCCGTGGTGGGGCGACTCCAGGCGGTCGTGTCGCGTGAGGTGGCCGCGGGTGATTCGGCGGTGGTCACCGTGGGTTCGTTCCACAGCGGCCACAAGGAGAACATCATCCCCGACGAGGCGGAACTGAAGGTCAACGTCCGCACGTTCGATCCGCAGGTGCGGGACCGGGTGCTGCCCGCGATCCGCCGCGTCGTCAACGCCGAAGCCGCCGCATCCGGGGCGCCGAAGGAGCCGGAGTTCAACCCGCTCAACGACTTCCCGTTGACGGTCAACGACGAGGCCGCCACCGAGCGGGTCGTCGCGGCACTTGCCGACACCTTCGGTTCGGACCGGATACTGCCGATGCCACGTCCACTCGCCGGCAGCGAAGACTTCGGTGTCTTCGCCACCGCCGCCGGATGTCCCTCCGTCTTCTGGCATTTCGGCGGCGCCGACCCCGCGGCGTTCGCCCACCTGGACCTCACCGCCACGGCGGCCCTGGCACTGCCCGAGGGAGTGCCGACCAACCACTCGCCGCAGTTCGCCCCGGTCATCGACCCGACCCTCGAGACCGGGGTCCGGGCACTGCTCGCCGCGGCGGCCGCCTGGAACGCGGCGAGCTGAGGCGCGAAGCGCGCCTCGCGCCGGTGAGGGTCGCCTATCTCACAGTCGCCTAAGTTTAATTTTCAACTTTAGTCGTGTGAAGATCGAGTGACACGGAGGTCGCGAGATGGAGTGGCCCCGGAATTCCCAGGGGAGGGCGATCATGTCCGTAGACGAAGAACGACGCCAGGTCGAGTTGGTCGTCGACCGGCTTGCCGTGGAGCACGTCGGCGTACCACGCCACACTGTCGAGCAGATCGTGCACGACGTGCATGCGACGTTCGACGTGGGAGCGGTGCGCGATTTCGTTCCACTGCTCGTCGAACGGTCCGCGAAGCAGAAGATCGCTGCTCTCACCAGTTTCTGACACACGGCCGCGGCACCGTCACGAGTGCAGCGGCGCCTGGAGTATGGCGGTGTCGTCCCCGGGTGCGCTGACGCCGAGCATGGTGGCGTCGGACATCGGTAGCGCCACGGCGAGGTTCATCGACATCTTCCGGTCGCCGCCGGCGATGAAACTTCCCGCGTTCATGCGACTTCCGTCGGGTCGTTGCAGCCAGACGTTGTAGGTGCTGCCCTCGGGGAGTCCGGTGACGTCGAGGCTGATTCCGGTTCCCCAGGCGCGGTTCTCCACCCGAGCGGACGCTTCCACGCCCGCGGCGGGCGCGGTGAAGGCCACCGGCTGTCCGGGCGGGGTGCTCGGGACGAGGGTGCGGAGGAAGAATCCGCCGGTGAGCAGTCCGAGAGCGGTGACGGCGGCCGCGGCGACGACCGCGACCCGGCGGTGCCGTTGCCGGCTGCGTTCGCGGTCGAGCGTCGCGAGGATCGTGCCGGGCAGCGCGGGGGACGGCGCCGGCGGTGGCTCGAGGAGCCGGTCCGGGTCCGCCTGCCCCAGGACCGAGGCCACCGGGGTCAGCTGGTTCAACTCGGCCCGGCAGTCCGCGCATCCGTCCAGGTGGGCGCGTACCGCCACCGCTTCGTGGTCGTCGAGGCGCCCGAGCGCATACATGCCCAGCAAGGTGTGCATCTGTCGGCAGCGATCACTGGTCACCGTGCCACCCCATTTCTTCCAGTACGAGTTTGAGCGCCTTCAGCCCGTAGTACACCCGACTGCGCACGGTGCCCACGGGGATGCCGAGTTCCGCCGCGACCTCGCTGGTGGACCGGTCGCGCAAGTGGATCTCGACGAGTACGACGCGATGCTGTTCGGACAGTCGCCGCAAGGCCTCCTCGACCTGCAGTCCCACCAGCAACTGTTCCAGCGGGCGCTCGGGCACCGGAACGTCGGGCGGCTCGGTGTCGGCGAGCTGGGGCCGGGAGGCCCGCGCCCGGCTCGCGTCGATCACCACGTTGCGGCAGATGGCATACAGCCAGGTCCGGACGGTGGAACGCTGCGGGTCGTACCGGTCCGCGCCGCGCCAGGCGCGGAGGAACGTCTCCTGCACCACTTCCTCCGCGCGTCCCCGGTCTCCGAGCGAGCGGTAGGCGAGGGCGAACAGTTCGCCGGCGTGATCGTCGTAGACGGTCCGCAACACAGCGTTGTCGGCCAAATTCCCGACCGACTCCTCCGCCCGCTTGCGCGCCATGCGTAGCCGCACGACCTCACCTCCTGCAACACCGGAAATGTCGTCGGCCCGCCCGACGTCCGCCAGGGTGTACGGACGGGAGTGCCGCGGCGTTCACCGTCGATTCTCCACCAGCGTCTTCGTGAAAATTCGCGGCCGCCGTGAACGCGGCCGGCCGGCGGTCCGTACTCCCCGGCGTCGTCCGCGATCGGCGGGCGGCTTCAGAGGAGAGAACGGAGATCTGATGATCGCGAAGCGAGCGATTCTTGCGGTGGCCTGCGCCGGCGCTGCGGTTGCCCTGATGTCGGGCTGCAGCCAGGCGACCGAGGCCCCGGCGGATGCGCAGACGACCAGCATGCAAGACGCAGCGCCGACGACCGGCGCAGCGGATGCTGCGGCGACGCTCGGCACGCGGGAGACCGCGCTGGGCACCGTGCTGACCGACGGCGACGGCTTCACGCTCTACCGCTTCGACGAGGACACCGCCGACCTGGTGAAGTGCGTGGGCCCGTGTGCCGAGATCTGGCCGCCGACACAAGGCACACCGTTGCCCCACCCGGACGCCGTCGTGCCGGGCACGGTGGGCACCACGACGCGTCCCGACGGCGTCGAGCAGGCGACCTACGACGGTCATCCTCTCTACCGGTTCGCCAAGGACACGGCCCCCGGAGTGACGAGCGGAGACGGGGTCAAGGGGACGTGGCACGTGGTGACGGTCGATGCCGCGCAGGGGTGACGGTCACGAACCCTCCGTCGGTGGTCGGTCAGGGGCAAGCGTCACCCGGCGTAGCGCCCTGATCGGCCTGGCGGCGGTCGGTGCGATCGCCGCGGTGGACGTCGGTGGGTTCCTGTTCGCCGGCGGCCGGCTGACCCCGCACACCGTCACCCCGTCGCGGTTCGTCGATCGGTTCGAGCAGGTCTTCGGTCGGCACGAGGGGTTCCGGCGGAACCACGCGAAGGGCGTGAGTGCCACGGGGTGGTTCACGCCGACCGGCGCCGGGTCCGCGGTGTCCACGGCGAGCGTCTTCCGGGCCGGCGGCCGCCACCCCGTCACCGGGCGGTTCTCGTTGTCGGGCGGGCTGCCCGACGCCGTCGACGCCGCCGACACCGTGCGCGGTCTGGGATTGGTCTTCCGGTTGCCCGAGGGAGAGCAATGGCGGACCGCGATGATCGACAGTCCGGTGTTTCCCGACCGCACGCCGGACGGCTTCCGTGATCGGCTGCTCGCCTCGAAGAAGATCCCGGACACCGGCAAACCCGAGCCGGCCGCGATGGCCTCGTTCCTGGCACGCCATCCCGAGACGGCGGCGGCGATGGACATCATCCGGCGACAGCCTCGCACTTCCGGGTTCGGGGACAGCACATTTCACGGACTCAATGCCTTTCGGTGCGCCGACCGGTCCGGGGCCACGGTTCCGGTGCGCTGGAAGCTGGTGCCGGAGCAACCCGTCCGGCATCCCGGCGCCGAGGAGGCGTCCGGCCGCGACTACCTGTTCGACGCACTCGTCCGGGACGTCACGCGAGGACCCCTGCGCTGGCGGATGATCCTCACGATCGGGGAGGCGGGGGACCCGACGGACGATGCAACCAGACCGTGGCCGGCCGACAGGAAGTCCCTCGACGTCGGCACGCTGACCGTCGATGCGATCGACACCGAAGCGCCGGACAATGCGCGGGACGTCAACTTCGATCCGCTCGTACTGCCGAATGGCATTGCGCCGTCGGATGATCCACTGCTCAGTGCACGGTCCGCGGTCTACGCGGAATCGTTCAACCGGCGGTCCGGTGAGCCGAAATCGCCGAGTCGAGTCAACGTTTCGGAGGTGCCCGATGAGCGATAGCCCGACACGGTATGCGTTCACGTCGCGGGTGCTGCACTGGGTGATGGCGATCCTGGTGATCGCACAACTCTTCCTCGGCGTCGCGATGGTGGCGTCGTTGGACGCCTACCATTTGTTGCGGACGGTGCATCAACCGCTGGGGTTCGCGATTCTCGTCCTCGCGGTCGTGCGGATCGGCAACCGGGTCCTCCACCGTCCGCCGCCGTCTGCCGGGATGCGGCCCGCCGAGCGGATGGTCGCGACCGGGTCGGAATGCCTGCTCTACGGACTCCTGGTGCTGCAACCGGTCACCGGGTGGGCGATGCTGTCGGCGGGCGGGTTCCCGATCGCCCTCACCGCGCAGCTGAGTCTGCCCGCGATCGCTCCCCGCGATCCTGATCTGTACTCGGTGTTGCGGCAGTCCCACACGGTGCTCGGGTACCTACTTTTCGCAGCGTTCACCGCGCACCTGTGCGCGATCCTGTTCCACACGTTCGTCCTGCGTGACCGGATTCTCGGCCGGATGACGATGGGGCGCCGGCACCGGCCCGCCCAGCCGCCGCAACGACAGGATCAAGAGTTCAGGGTTTCCTGAATACAGGAATCGCTGTATCGTCGGGCCATGGAGATGTTGATCCATCGCGACGCGCTGGCCAGGTTCGGCTACGCGCTGTCGGACACGACGCGCACGCAGATCCTGCTGAGCCTGCGGTCGGGTCCCGGGTATCCGTCCGAGCTGGCCGAACAGATCGGGGTGTCGCGCCAGATCCTGTCGAATCACCTGGCTTGCCTGCGTGGTTGCGGACTCGTCGTCGCGGCGCCGGAGGGGCGGCGGACGCGGTACGAACTGGCGGATCCGCGGATCGGGCGCGCGCTGGACGACCTGATCGGTCTGGTGCTGGCCGTCGATCCGTCCTGCTGCCCGGACGCCGAGACCGACGGCTGCTGCTGATGGCGTCGGAACTCGGAATGCCCGCCGCGCGTCCGGCTCTCACCGCGGGGCGCCGGCAGGTCCTGGCGCGGCGGATCCGGTGGTTCGTGGCCGCGACGATCAGCTACAACGTGCTCGAGGCGGTCATCGCGCTGAGCGAGGGCGCCCGGGTGTCGTCGACCGCGCTGATCGGGTTCGGTCTCGACTCGGTCATCGAGGTGTCCTCCGCGGCGGCCGTGGCCTGGCAGTTCGCCGGGAAGGACCCGGAATCGCGGGAGCGGGTGACGCTGCGGATCATCGCGTTCTCGTTCTTCGCATTGGCCGTGTACGTCACGGTCGACGCGATCCGCTCCCTCTTCGGCATCGGCGAAGCCGAGCACTCGATCGTCGGGATCGCCCTGGCGGCAGTCAGTCTCGCGATCATGCCGGTACTGTCGTGGGCGCAGCGGCGCGCGGGACGCGAACTCGGGTCCCTCTCGGCGGTCGCCGATTCCAAACAGGCCCTGCTGTGCACCTACCTGTCCGCCGTCCTGCTGGTCGGGCTGCTGCTCAACTCCCTGCTGGGGTGGTCCTGGGCCGACCCGATCGCAGCCCTGGTCATCGCCGCGATCGCGGTCAAGGAGGGCATCAACGCCTGGCAGGGCGACACCTGCTGCCCGGCGCCGGTCACCACCCCCGGCGCCGGCTGCGGTCGTACCTGCGACTGCTGCGACGACTGAAAGGTCCCCCGACGGTCACTTCCCCCCGACGATGCCGCTGTCGAGGAGTTTGGCGACGTCGGAGTCGGAGCTGCCGAGGAGGTCGCGGAGGACGCTGCCGGTGTCGTCGCCGACGGCGGAGGCGGGTGCGACGGTGGCGTGGTGTCCGTCGAATGATGCCGGGTGGCCGGAGGCGAGGTAGGTGCCGACCCGCGGCTGGTCGAGGGGGGTGAACATCGGGTTGTTCTCGAGTTCGCCGGATTTGACGAGTTCCTCGAACGTGCGGTAGCGCTCGGCGAGGACGGACGTCTTCGAGAGTGCCTCGGCCACTTCGGTTGCGGTGTGTTCGCGGAACCAGCGTGTGAACAGTGCGGTGAGGACGTCGCGGTGGGTGAAGCGGTCGGCTTCGCGCGCGAAGTCGGCGTCGAGTGCGGTGGCGAGTGCCTCCACCGGGGCGGTGGTTCCGGTGACGGCAACGAGGTCGCGGAAGTGCCGCGGGGTGAGGGCCACGATCATGAAACGGGCGCCGTCGCTCGTGGTGAAATCCGTTCCGTACGTGCCGTAGACGGAGTTGCCGGTGCCTTGCCTGCCGGTGCCGTTGATCTGCACCTCGGTGAGGTATCCCAGGGTGCCGGCAGTGGCGAGCGCGACGTCCTCGAGCGGCAGGGAGATGCGGGTGCCCTCGCCGGTGGCGTCGCGGTGACGGGCCGCGGACGCGACGGCCAGCGCGGCGTACAGCCCGCACGCCACGTCCCAGGCAGGGAGGACGTGGTTGACGACGCCGGCGTGATCGGCGGGACCGGTGATGGACGGGAATCCGAGCCCGGCGTTGACCGTGTAGTCGACGCCGGGGGAACCGTCACGGCCACCGAGGATTTCGAGGGTGATGACATCGGAGCGGAGCGCGCTCAGCGTCTCGTGGGAGAGCCAGTCACGACCTCCCGCGTTCGTGACGAGAATTCCGCCGCCCGTTCCGGGGGCCGCGACCAGTTGCTGGACGAGCCGCTGCCCCTCCGGGTTGCGCATGTCGACGGCCACGGACCGCTTGCCGCGGTTGAGTCCGGTCCAGTAGATGCTCTCGCCGTCGCCCGTGATCGGCCAGCGGTTGTAGTCGGCGGCGCCGCCGATGGGGTCGATCCGGATGACCTCGGCCCCCAGCTGGGACAGGGTCAGTCCGCACAGGGGGGACGCGATGAAGCTGGAGACCTCGACGATCCGAAGTCCGGCAAGGGGAGTGTGGGCGGTCACGAGAGATGCTCCTTGATGGTGGAGGTCAGGCCATGAGGGCGGTAAAGCGCCAGTCGAGGACGGGGACGTCGGACGCTGTGGCGTTGTGCGCGAACACCAGTGAACGCAGATGCAGTACTCCGCCGCCGCCGGGCAACTCCTCGGCGCTCTCGATTTCGAGTTCGCTGGTGAGGGTGTCGCCTTCGTGGACGGGACCGGTGTGGTCGCAGGACTTCCAGCCCAGGACGGTGACGAGATTCGGCAGGGCGCGCGTGGCCTGCCCGAGCGCGATGCCGATGGTGTGCCCGCCGTAGACGAGTCGTCCGTCGGCGCCGACCCGTTCGTCGTGGTGGGTGGCCGCGATGTTGAGGGTGAGGCGCGCCAGTTCGGGGGCGCTCGAGACCACGTCGCCGCTGCTCCGCAGCACGGATCCGGCGAGGTCGGCCGAGAAGTGCTGTCCGGGAACCTTGTCGCGGTAGCGGGCGAGGTCCCAGCCCTCGGGGGCGGCGAACGACTGCTCGGACTGCGGCCCGATCGCGGACAGGTCGTCGGACTTACGGACGCGGTCCTCGTCGGGGTTCTCGCTCAACGGGAGCATCGCGCAGCGGTAGAAATCGAGGACGGTGCGGCCGTCCTGGTCGGTGGACGTCATCCGCAGTGCCGCCAGCCCGGTGGGTTTGCGCCCCGGTTTCGCCGAGTTCTCCCGCAGTCCCACCACTTCGGTGCGCGTGTAGAGCGTGTCGCCGAGATGGGGGAAGTGGTGGAAACGGAGGCCGCGGTAGAACAGGTTGGCCTTCACGTGGTGGGTAGCCAGCGTGGATTGTCCGATGGCGACGTCGGTGACGAGGCCGGGGTTCGCGACTGCCTCCGCGGACCCGGTGACGGCCCGGGACAGGTGCGCGTCGAGGGGCAGCCGCAGGCGGTCACCGAGGATGGCCTGATGGGCGGCGGCGAGACCGCTGGTGAGGGTGACGGCGGGGGCGGTGTCGAATGCCTGCCCGACCTCGAGTTCGTCGAAGTACGGTCCACCGACATAAGTCTGCGTGATCGTCACTGTGCACCTACCTGGGCGAGAACGCGGCGTGCCGCGACTGCGACGGCCTCGTCGAGCATCTGCCCGTCGAGTTGCGCCGCCCCGGCGCCCGCGGCCTCGGCGGCGGCGAGTGCGTCGATGACGCGTCGTGCGTCCTCGACCGCGGTGTCGGTGGGGGTGAAGGCCGTGGCAGCCGACTCGACCTGGGCGGGATGGATGACCCATTTTCCGTCGAAGCCGAGCGCGCTGGTCCATGCGGCCGAGTGGCGGAAGGCGTCGTCGTCGGCGATGCCGAGGAACGGGCCGTCGATCGCCTGGATTCCGGCGGCGCGGGCGGCGACGAGGATGCCGTCCTGGATCGCGAGCCAGTGCTCGGGGAGGGCGGAGCGGGACCGGCCCAGGGCAGCCCCGAGATCCGCGTAGCCGATGATGACGGACTCGAGCCGGTCGACGGCGCGGGTGATGTCGGCGATGTTCTGCACGCCGACCGGGGTTTCGACGAGAGCTTGCAACCCGATGCCGGTACCGGCGAGCGCCTGATCGGCGCGGACCAGATCCTGCGCCGTCTCCACCTTGGGAACCACGATGCTCGTGAGCGCGGCGCCGAGGGAGGCGCACAGGGCGAGGTCGTCCTCGGCCCACGGCGTGGTCAGCGCGTTGATGCGGACCGCGACGGCCCGGGAGCCGTCCGATTCGAGCACGAGGCGACGCACGAGGTCGCGGGCCTCGGCCTTCCTGGCGGAGGCGACGGCGTCTTCGAGGTCGAGGACCACCTCGTCGGCAGTCGACCGGAGCGCCTTGACGGCTTTGCGCTCGTCGGATCCGGGGGCCACCAGAACGGCGCGCCTGCGGGTGAGGGTCTGCACGATGCTTCATTCCTAGGGTCCGGGAGCCCGGGTCGGGCTGGATATGTACGGCCAGCCTGATGCGGCTGCGCTGCTGATGCTGGCAGCGACGCAGCGGTCATGTCAAGACCGATCGTTGACTTTAGGCAGACAATGTCGGATTATGGCCGTACAAATGTTGCGGAAAGTGTGAGGTGGATTCATGGCCAAGCTGAACGAGGAAGAGTCGTACCTGGTCGAGACGGTGCGCGCGTTCATCGATCGCGACGTGAAGCCGACCGTGCAGGCGGTGGAACACGCCAACGAGTACCCCGAGAAGTGGATCGAGCAGATGAAGCAGATCGGGATCTACGGTCTGGCGGTCCCGGAGGAGTACGGCGGATCACCGGTGTCGATGCCCTGCTACGCGCAGGTGACGCAGGAACTGGCCCGCGGCTGGATGAGCCTCGCCGGTGCGATGGGCGGGCACACCGTCGTCGCGAAACTGCTGTCGCTGTACGGCACGGAAGAGCAGAAGCAGCAGTACCTGCCGAAGATGGCGACCGGCGAGATCCGTGCGACGATGGCGTTGACCGAGCCCGGCGGTGGCTCGGATCTGCAGGCCATGTCCACCAACGCCAAGGCGGACGGTGACGATCTGGTGATCACCGGTTCCAAGACGTGGATCTCCAACGCGCGCCGGTCCGGGCTGATCGCGCTGCTGTGCAAGACCGATCCGCAGGCGACCCCCAAGCACAAGGGCATCTCCATCGTCCTCGTCGAGCACGGCCCCGGCCTGACGGTGTCGCGGGATCTGCCGAAGCTCGGCTACAAGGGCGTCGAGACGTGTGAGCTGTCGTTCGACGGGTACCGCGTCCCCGCCTCCGCGATCCTCGGCGGCACCCCCGGCAAGGGGTTCGGCCAGATGATGAAGGGCCTGGAGACCGGGCGCATCCAGGTGGCCTGCCGTGCGCTGGGCGTGGCCACGGCGGCGCTCGAGGACTCCCTCGCCTACGCGCAGCAGCGCGAGAGCTTCGGCAAGCCGATCTGGAAGCACCAGTCGATCGGCAACTACCTCGCCGACATGGCGACCAAGCTGACCGCGGCCCGGCAGCTCACCTGGCACGCGGCTGAGCAGTACGACAGCGGCGACCGGTGCGACATGGAAGCGGGCATGGCGAAGCTGTACGCGTCCGAGGTGGCGATGGACATCGCCCTCAACGCCGTCCGTATCCACGGCGGCTACGGCTATTCCACCGAGTACGACGTGGAGCGCTACTTCCGCGACGCCCCGCTGATGATCGTCGGCGAAGGCACCAACGAGATCCAGCGCAACGTCATCGTCTCGCAGTTGGTGTCGCGAGGCGGCATCTAGTCGGCAACCTGCACGTAGGATCGGTGCGCGATGAACGGTAGAGAACGAGACACGGAGCCGGCGTACCAGCTGGTGTCGAGGCAGCTCCGCGAGCACATTGCTGCGGGCAAGTACAGCGGCGGGATCAAGCTGCCCACCGAATTCGAGCTCGCGGACCAGTACGGTGTCAGCCGGCAGACCGTTCGTCGCGCATTCCAGGACCTGGTGGCAGAGGGCATCGTCTACCGGGTCCCGGGCCGGGGCACGTTCGCCGCCGAGTCCGACGGCCGATACCTGCGGCAGCTGGGGTCGATCGAGGATCTGATGAACCTGTCCACGGACACCACCATGGAGGTGGTCACGCCCCTGCGACGGCGGGTCGACATCGAGGCCGCAAGCAGGCTCCGCCTCGACACCGACCTCGTCAACACGGTCGTGTTCCGGCGGCGCCACGACGACACCCCGTTCGTGCTGACCACCGTCTACCTGCCCGACGAGATCGCCCGGTTCGTCGCCGACGCACCCGAGATGTCCGAGGGCGCCGTCACCTCGCAGACGATCATCGGTCTGCTCGAACCGCACCTGCGGAGCCCCATCACCGAGGCCGCGCAATCGATCACCGTCGCGCCGGCGCCGGCGGACGTGGCCCGCGAACTCGGCTGTTCCGAGGGCCACTCGATGCTGCGGGTGGACCGCCTCTACTCCGATTCGGACGGGCGGACCGTCGAGTTGGCGGTCAGCTACTTCCTGCCCGAGCACTACACCTATCGCGTCACCCTGCGCCGCGGCGGGCGCTGACCGCACTCTGCGGCACAAATCAGGGTTGGATTCGGTACGCTTTCAGCCTGCGCTGCAGGGTCGAGCGGCTGATGCCGAGTTCGCGGGCGGCGTGTACCCGCGCAGGCCAGTGTTGTCCGCAGTTCCACGAAGTTCCCGGAGTAGCGCCGATCCGCCAGGGCGGCAACGGCGTCGGGGGTCAAATACGTGGCACCGTGTTCAGGGAGTTTCGCGCTCCTCGTGGCGATGACGCCGGGAATGTCGGTGCGGCACGCCTGAACCGGCGGCAGAGAAATCGCGACCTGACTGATTCGGCGGAACTCGTCGGGAGCGCTGGTCTCGGCAACGGAGAGTGTCGATCGAGTATCGCGACGAGGCGCTCGCCAACGCCGGTGACGACCCGGCCGAGCATCTCGTAGCGCTGGTCTCCGCATCGATCCGGTTCCGGGTCCGCCACCCGGCCAGGAGCAGCATCGTGGCAACCGAGGCTCGCAGTCTGGAGCCGGAGATCTGGCCGCCTACGAGCGCAGCGAAGCCCGCGGCAGCCAGCAGTTCAAGGACGTCATCGAAGCCGGCGTCAAGATCGGTCTGTTCCAGACCCCTTACCCCGACGATGCCCGCCGTGCCGTCATCGCCATGTGCAACGCAGTCGCCCAGTGGTATCGCCCCGGTGGTGAACTGACCGAGGACATGCTCATCGAACGGTACGTCTCATTGGCTTTGACCGTGGTGGAGTACCGGCCGCGCACCGCACGCCGAGGTGCCGCCGCACCCGCATGAGAGAAATCGGGTGGTCAGGGGGTGACGATCGGGAAGGCGGGGTTGGGAGCGTCGAGCAGGGCGAGGAGTCGTTGGACAGCGCTGGGGTCTCCGCTGTGCTCGACGTCGTCGAGTCCGGAGCCGGCGAGGATGCCGAGGAGTTGCAGTTTGGTGAGGCTCAGGGTGAGGTCGGCGGTGGTTTCCGTTCGCGGATTCGGTGTCTGGATGAGGGCGCCGTTGGTGAGGGTGAGCCGGATCGTGGTGTCGGAGTCGGTGAATCGGAGTTCGATGCACAGCTTTTCGCGGGCCGCTCGGGGTCCGTCGATGCGGATCGCGAGTGTGTCGAGGAGTTGTTCGACGGTGAGTGCGGTGGCCATTCCGGATCCGGTGTCGATCGCGGGTGGTGGGATTTCGCCGCGTAGTTCTTTGGCCCCGGTGAGGTAGAAGCCGCGCCAGGTCGGGTTTTCCGCGCCGTATCCGAGTTGGGTGTAGACGTCGGCGAGGGCGTTCTTGGCGTCCTGGTTGCCGGGCTCGGCGAACACGGCGTGTTTGAGCAGTTCGGCGGCGAATCGCAGATCGCCCGCCTCGGTGTAGGCGCGGGCCTTGTCCAGCACGGCGGGGACGCCACCGATGACGTCGACGTAGCGGGTGGCGAGTTGCTGTGGCGGGTGCTGCCAGAGGGAACTGGGATGTCCGTCGAACCAGCCCATGTAGCGCTGGTAGATCGCTTTGACGTTGTGGCTGACCGACCCGTAGTAGCCGCGTGCGTGCCAGGCGTCGTCGAGGGCTGGGGGGAGGGTGATTTCCTCGGCGATCTCGGTGCCGGTCATTCCGGTGTTGACCATGCGCAGTGTCTGGTCGTGCAGGTACGCGTAGAGGTCTCGCTGCTCGGAGAGGAACCGGACGATGTTGGCGGTTCCCCAGGTGGGCCAGTGGTGTGAGGCGAACACGACGTCACTGTCGGTGCTGAACAGTTCGATCATCTCGTCGAGGTAGCGCGACCAGATCCTGGGGTCGCGTACCAGGGCCCCGCGGAGGGTGAGCAGGTTGTGCAGGTTGTGGGTGGCGTTCTCGGCGGCGCAGAGTGCGCGGTGGTCGGGGAAGTGGAAGTTCATCTCCGACGGGGCCTCGGTGCCGGGGTGAGTTGGAAGATGATCCGGATGCCGTCGACGGTTTCCTCCTGCCCGGTGTGGGTGATGTCGACGGTGGGCGGCAGCAGGCCGAGCGATCCGGCCGAGGTGCGGATGCCCAGCCCGGAGCTGACGTGGCCGTGGGGGCCGACGTCGAGGGTGGACCCGTACATGTAGTCCGCGCGGCGGACCATCGCGGTGCCGGCGTAGACGTTCTCGGACACCGCGTGCTCGAGGAACCCGGTCGGGGCGATGATCGGGACGTCCCCGGCGCCGTCGGGAAGTACGCCCATCACGCCGCCGAAGTGGTCGCCGTGGGAGTGGGTGTAGATGACGCCGGTGACCGGTCGGTCGCCGCGATGTGTGCGGTACAGCGCCAGGCCGGCGGCCGCGCAGTCGGCCGAGATCAGCGGATCGATGACGAGGACGCCGCGATCACCTTCGACGAGGGTCATGTTGGAGATGTCGAAGCCCCGGATCTGATAGATCCCGTCGGTGACCTCGAACAGTCCGTTCTTGTAGCAGAGCTGGGCCTGGCGGAACAGGCTCGGGTGCACCGTCTCGGGCCGCTCACCGTCGAGGTAGCGGTATCCGGTCATATCGAACACCACTCGTCCGTCGGCAGCGGTGATGGTCAACGGATCCAGCGTGGCGATGAAGCCGCGCTCAGCGTTGTCGAAGTCGGTGCGATCGGAGAAGTCCGGCGCCATATCCGTTCAGCTCCCTCCAGGAGAAGTGTTCTACCCCCATCCTCGAGGGCCGGACCGGTGGGCCGCGTCATCCGTCCAGGGTGAAGTGGGTGTACGGACCAGGGTCTCCCGGATCACCACGGAAGAAATTCCGGGAGATCGGCCGGCACCGTCCCCGGAAAACGCGGCGGGCGTCGTTCGAGAAACGACATGATGCCCTCCGCGGCGTCGGGGCTGGTGAAGATCCCGGCGATCAGCCGGGAATCGAGGTCGTGTGCCGGGTGCGGCGAATCCATCGCGCTCATCCGGAGCAGCATCTGCCGGGTGACGGCCACCGACACCGGTGCGGTGGTGGCGATCAGTTCCTCGGCGAGGGCGATCGCCGCGGGATACACCTCGTCGGCGGGAAACAGTCGGTGCACCAGCCCGGCCGCGAGTGCCTCCTCGGCGCCGAACACCCGGCCCGAGATCATCCAGTCGGACGCCGTGCCCATGCCGACGAGGCGCGGCAGGTACCAGGCGGATCCGCCCTCGGGGAAGAATCCCCGCTGGGTGAAGACGAAACCGAACCTCGAATCCGTTGCCGCGAGCCGGTAGTCCGCGGGCAGGACGATGGTCGAGCCGGCTCCGACCGCGGCGCCGCGGATGGCTGCGATCACCGGCTTGCTGCTCTCGTAGATGCGTCGCGAACAGCGACCGGCGGGTTCCTGCCAGCTGCCATCGGTTGCGACGCCGTCGGTCGTCGAGCCGCCGGACAGGTCGGCGCCGACGCAGAAGTCGGTGCCCTCGCCGGTGAGCACCACGACCCGGACGTCCGGGTCCTGATCGGCCTCGGTCAGTGCCGACGACAGTTCGTCCGCCATGGTCATGGTGTAGCCGTTGCGGGCGGCGGGCCGGTTCATGGACACCGTCGCGATTCCGGAATTCACGGTGTACAGCACCTGTGTGTACGTCATGGGACAACTTTCCATTCGTTTGTGCATGGTTATCGTGGTCTGGGTGATCGAACGTGTCGGTGCTCGCGGGCGACTTGATTGCCGGGTCCCGCCCATGCACAGTGGTTCGTTGTGACGACGGACCGGCCCATCAGCGCGACGAAGGCACGCGCGCCGCAGCAGGATCGCGGTATCGCCACGCGCCTGAAACTCCTCGACGCCGCCATCGAATGCCTCTCGGAACTGGGCTGGCGCGACACCACGGTCACCGTCGTCACCAAGCGGGCGGGGGTGAGCCGCGGGGCGGTGCAGCACTACTTCACCGACCGCGACGGACTGTTCGCCGCCGCCATCGAGCACGTCGCGGACACCCGGCTGGCGGAGTTGCGCCGCCGGGCCTCGTCCTTCCCGACCGGGAAGGGCCGCACGCTCGCGATCGTCGAGGGGTTTGTCGATCTGCACCTCGGGCAGCTGTTCGGTGCCACCCTGCAGCTGTGCGTGGCGGCCTCCGCGGACCCGGTGCTGCGCCCGCAGGTCGCTGCGATGGAGGAGCAGATGGGCAAGCAGGTGTACTTCGCCGCCGTCGAGCTGCTCGGTCTCGATCCGCGGGATTCGAAGGTACGCACCACTATCCAGGCCTTCCTCGACTCCGCCCGTGGGCTCGGGCTGGCCAGTTTCCTCGGCGACGACCGCGCCAGGCGCAAGGGCGTCGTGCAGCGGTGGGCCGAACTGATCGACACCACACTCGAACCGCACGACAGCCGGTAACGCCGCGCCCGCGAGCGTCAGAGGTCGACGACGAGTCGGCCGCCGTCGGCCCGCGACACGCAGGGCAGGAATTGCCCGTCCGCACGCTCCCGTTCGGACAGCGCGCCGCCGCGGTGGTCGGGTGTGCCGTCGAGAAGCGTGACGCGACAACTGCCGCAGAATCCCTGCCGGCAGGAGTAGGTGGCGTCGCGGCGCACGTCCCGGATGGCGTCGAGGGCAGTGCGATCCGCGGCGACCGTGAGGACCGTGCCGTCGGTGGCGAGTTCGATTTCGAATGCCGTCCCGTCGACGATGGGTGGCGGTGCGAAACGTTCGTAGTGCAGGCCCACCGTCCGGCGCGGCCCGAGCGCCGTCCGGAGCGTCTCGATCATCGGCGCCGGCCCGCAGCAGTACACGCTCGAGTCGTCCGGCAGGGTTCCCAGAAGGTCGTCCGCGGTCGGTGGTCCGTCGTGCTCGTCGTCGAGGCGCAGCCGCACCCGGTCGCCGAAGGCAGCGAGGTGGTCGGTGAACGCGAGTGATTCGCGGGACCGGCCGCAGTACAGCAGCGACCAGTCGACTCCCACGCGGTCGGCCGCCGCGATCATCGGCAGGATCGGGGTGATGCCGATGCCGCCGGCGACGAAGCGGACCGTCTGCGGTCGGGTGTTGTGCCCGCCGAGCGTGAGGGGGAAGGCGTTGCGGGGCGTCCGGATGGTGAGTTCCGTTCCCACGTGCAGGGATTCGTGAATCTCGCGGGAACCGCCGCCGCCGTCCGGGATCAGCCGGACCGCGATCCGATAGTGCGAACGGTCGGCCGGGTCCCCGCAGATCGAGTACTGGCGCAGCCGGCCGGAGGGGAGCAGCAGGTCGAGGTGCGCGCCGGGGTACCAGGGCGGCACGGTGCCGCCGCCCGCCGGTTCGAGCCGGAAGCTGACGACGTTCTCGTCGACCGCCTCGATGCGCCGGTCGGTCACCACCACTCGGAGGGAGTCGTCGGAGGCCTGCCGGCGAGGCGACGGGAGGTGGAGGTGCCGCAACACCCGCACGTACGGGAGGGAGAGGCGGTCGAGCGTCGTCACTAGGCGGTCGTGTCTGCGTCGCCCCCACATGTCGGGTGGGATGGTGCCGGCGGCGGTCACGGGGTCACCGTCCGGGCATCGACCCGGGCGAGGTAGGCCAGGGCCTGCGCCATCGACCCCGTCTGCTCCGGGGTGTACGACGGCTTCAGGTAGCCGGTCATCGCACCGAGCACTTCCCGCCACGTCGGGAGCAGCCCTGCCTTGCCGCCGCGCAGAATGTCGCGGACGGTCCGCAGCCGTGAATGTGGCGCCTGCGGATCGGATTTGATCACGAACCACATGCACCGGGCCGACAACAGCACGGTGACGGGCACCGTCACCGCCATCGCGCGTAACCGGCGCCGGTAGGTGGGATCGAAGTACAGTGCGACGTCGTGCGCCACGTTCCGGTGCTCCATCTCCTCCGCACCGTGCCACCGCAACAGGTCGGCGACGTTCGGGTCGGCGCCGTACTCCTCCCACGTGCTGTTGAGGGCGTAGTGGCCGAGGAACGCGGTGAAGTTCTCGAGTGCGGCGACGACGGCGAGCCGTTCGATCAGGTACTGCCGCTGCGCCACCGGGTCTTTCAGGTCCCGCGGTCCCATCGACTTCCGGAGTATCCACTGTGCCTGGGCGAGCACGGGGGAGGCGTCGATGCCGTGTGCGAGGAGGAAGTCGCGTACCGCCCGGTCGTGGGCGTCGGCGTGGATCGACTCCTGTCCGATGAATCCGAGGATGTCCTCACGGAGGCGCTCGTCGTCCACCAACGGCAGCGCCTCCTCGAAGGCCGTGATGAAGAAGCGCTCCACCTCGGGGAAGAGCATGTGATAGGCGCTCACGACGTGGGAGGCGACGGGGTGACCCGGTATCCAGTGCAGCGGACTGCGCGACAGGTCGAATTGCACGTTGCGCGCCCGCAGGGAGACGGGGCCCGGATCGACCGCGTCGGGCGGCAGGGTGTTCTTACGGCGTGTGAGTGCCATGAATTCTCCTGGGGGATGCGGGCTGTGCCGTCGGCGCGGGGCCGACGAACTCGAGGACGTGCCGGTTGACGGTGTCGGGATCTTCGAGGTGGAGGAAATGTCCGGTGCCGGGCACGACGCACGCCCGGCTCTCGGCGGGGAGGAAGGCCAGCGCGTGCGCGCCGAGGTCGACCAGTCCGCAGGTGTCGGCGGCCCCGTGCACGCAGAGGGTGCGCACCCGCGCCCGGCCGAACGCGGCACGCTGTTCCTCGGCGTACTTGCGGCGGCGGTACAGGGGGTTCCACAGTGCCCGGTAGTAGGACAGGGCGGCCCGGCGATGTGCCTTGTCCGGCAACGAGTTCAGGACGGCGTCCAAGTCTTGCCGGTAGTCGTACCCCGGGGCCCACAGCGCCCACAGGAGGCGGATGAGGCGTTCGCCGAACAGCTGCGAGAGAACGGGGATCTGCGCGACGCTCATGTACCAGCTGCGGGGCAGCTGCCGCAACACCAGGGGCAAATTCTTCGGCCGCGGCGTCCGGAACAGCGACACGACCGCGGGCAGCGGCGGAACCGCGAGCAGGACGACCGACGAAAACCGTTGCGGAGCATGGTGCGATACACCGCTGGCGATCGCGGCGCCCCAGTCGTGCCCGATCAGGACGGCGCGGCCGTCGGCGCCGAGCGCGTCGTGGATGTCGACGACGTCACCGATCAGGGCGCCGAGCTGATAGCTGCCGTCGGCGGGAATGTCGGAGGGGGCGTACCCGCGGTTGTACGGCGCGACCACTCGCCACCCCTGCGCGGCCAGCAGCGGTCCGAGATGCCGCCAGGTGGTGGCGGAGTCGGGAAACCCGTGCAGCAGCAGTGCGAGCGGCCCGTCCTCCGGACCCCACGTGAGGGCCCGCAGGGTCAGCTCCGGTGTCCGGACGGTCAGGGTGCGCGGCTCGGTCGTCACCGGGACTCCAGCTCTGCTGCCATGTTCACGCTCCTCGTGAGTGACGCACTTTCGGCACAAATCATGCATCAGCGAATGTTTTGCGAAAGTGTAGTGCACTCGGAGTTACATGTACATGGAGCGTCGCGAGGGATGGTCTACGTGGCGGCCGGCGCGGTGCCCGAACCCCAGCTTCCGAACTGCTCGACGACGCCCCACAGCGGGTCGGTGGGGCCGATGTCGTACGTGCACTCGGCGGGCCGGGGGTCCGGCACGAACGCCCACAGCAGCGCCCCGGCCGCCCCCGCGTCCCGCTGCCCCTGGATCTTGGCGCCGATGTGCGACGCCCGGTCCGTGATGGCGGCGCACGATCCGGCGAGTTCGCCGATCTCGCCCACCAGGAGCGGTTTGCCGAGTGCCGCAGCCTGTTCGAGGCGCCGCCCGAGTCCGTTCCACCGATCGCCGGGCAGCGGAACCCCGTCGGCGCCGTAATCGTGGTACTGCACGACGTCGACATACGGTGACGCCGAAACGAATTGGTACTCGTCGCCCTGGGTTCCGCACTGGCCACCGCCGGTGAATCCCGCGGTGATCAGCGTGCGCGGATCGCGGGCCCGCACCTCGGCGCCTGCGGCATCGAAGAAATCACGCAGCACCTGCGCCGCACCGGGCTCACACGACCGGGTCCACCACGAGCAGTCGGCGTCGGTGCACGTGCTCGTCTCCGGCTCCCCGACGAGTTCCCACGCCGCGAGCGACGGCGAACCACGGAAGCGGTCGACGGCGGTCCGCGTCCACTCCTGAAAGCTCATCAGCGTGCGGGGCGCGCCCGGCGTCATCGTCGTCCAGCCGTCCACGTACCACTGCCTGCCCTTGAACACCCCGTCCTCGCACGCCCCGTCCTGGGGTGCGAGAACCGGGATCAGCATCTGGTCGTGCGCCTCGGCCGCCGCGAACACGGCGTCCATCGGCCCGAAGTCCAGTTGTCCGGTGAAGCGGTTGGTCGCCAGCGCCTGGAAGAGGTTGAAACGGGTGAGTGAGTGCGGCGGCAGCGCGGAGAAGTAGGAGTCGAGGTCGACCATTGCGCCGCAACCCCAATTGACCGACCAGTTCGTGGCCAACTGGTACGCGTTGAACCCGGTCGGCCACCACGGTTGCCCGTCGAGTGCGAACCCGTCCGCCGAGGCCGTGACCCTGGCGCCGGGCGCGGGAGCGGCAGCCGACACGAATCCTCCTCCCAGTGCCGTCAGAGCGACGGTCGCGATCACCGCGGCCAGCTTCGTGATGCGCGTCACCGTCATGAATGAATAGTAGGGACCAGTCGGTACGAATGGAGGCTCGTTTCGCGCCTCGAGCGACCGTCCAGTCCCCCTGACAGGGGACGACGCCTCGAACTTCACCCCCTCGACCCGATAGTGTGCACGGCGGGGGCAAGCGCACGTCATCACCGAGAATTCGCAGAGGTTTACATTGTCGAGTCCCGAAAACGACGCCGAGCTCGCAGGCCGCGTCCAGCGCCTGCTGCAGTTCCTGCGTGAGATCGTCCGGGCTCGCACGAAGCCGGTTCTCCGCGTCGACCAGCACGAACAGGTCGAATGGCTGCATCAGGACGGCCGGACGATCCAACTCGATCCCGACGCCGCGCAGGGCGACATCGTCCTGCGCGTGCCCCTCATCGGCGTCGAGGATCCGCCGGACCTTCCCACCGTCCTGGCCGGCTGGGTGGACGCGTCGGCCCGCGCCGACAGTTCGCGGTCCGACCTCGAGCTGAACGCGTCCGACGCGTACGCCGAGGACTCCGACGAGGAATACGACGTGCGCCGCGCGTACGACGTCCGGCAGGCGTTCGACGCCTACGTCCCGCGGTGGCAGGCATGGGCGAAGGCGGACCGGGAGCGTCGCCCGCACGCCGATCTGTACCAGTCGCTGCAGCGGATGCTGCAGGAGCTGAACGCCCGCCCCGAGTCGATCGAACTCGTGCTCGCGTCCGGTCTGCTGACCCTGGCCGGTGCGGGCCCCGACGACGGTGTCCAAACCCACCTGGTCACCCAGTCCGCGAGCATCCACCGCGATCCGCGGACCGGCGACCTGCTGGTGCGGCTGATCGCGGGCTCCCAGCCCCGGCTCGAAGACTCCCAGTTGTTCACCGGACTGGACGTCTACGACAGCGCGCACGCGATGCCGCTGCAGAAGCAACTGCAGGACACCGCCACGTCGCCGCTGAGCGACGGCGTCCGCACACTGCTCACGGAGTGGGCGCCGAAATCGCTCACCGCGTACGTGGACGTGCGCGACGACGTCCGGCAACCGGCCGAAGACGCGGACGGCACCGTCACGCTGTCGCCCGCCCTGGTATTGCGCAAGCGCAGCGCGTTCGCCCTGGTCGAGTATTACGAGCAGATGATCTCCCACCTCGACCGCGACGGCGCGACCGTCCCGCTCGGGCTCGCCCAGCTGGTCGAGGCGATCGAACCGGCGGACCGGCTGTCGTGGCTCGAGCGCACCGGCGCCGCCACGTCCTCCACCCTCGCCGAGGACCCGCTGTTCCCGCTTCCGGCCAACGCCGAGCAGTCGCAGATCATCGAGCGGCTCGGCGGCGACAGCGGAGTGGTGGTCGAGGGCCCACCCGGGACCGGCAAGACCCACACGATCGCCAACCTGGTGTCGGCGCTGCTCGCGCGCGGACAGCGGGTGCTCGTCACGAGCGAGAAGGCGCAGGCGCTCCGCGTCCTGAGGGACAAGCTCCCGCCCGAGATGCAGGAACTGTGCGTCTCGATCACCGACTTGTCCCGCGGCGGCTCGGACGAGCTCACCCGCAGTGTGGCGACCATCGCCGAACGCAAGTCGTCGTTCAACCCGCACAGCGAGGGCCAGAAGATCGCCGACCTCCGCGCCCAGCGGGACGAGGCCGTGCAGAAGCGGGCCGTCGTGCTCGAGCAGGTGAAGGCGCTGCGCGAGTCCGAGACCTACCAGCACGACGCCGTGGCCGACGGCTACGAGGGCACCGCCGCCACCATCGTCCGCAAGGTCATGGGCCTGCAGGACGCGTTCGAGTGGCTTCCCGGACCGTTGCTGAGCGAGCAACCGCCCCTCACCGGCACCGAGGTCGAGACCCTGCGCCGGCTGTGCGTGACCGCGTCCCCCGAGCGCGCGCAGCGTGCACGCCAGACGCTTCCCGCGCTGGATTCCCTGCTGCCGAACCGGGCCGAACTCGAACGGCTCTGCTCGCGCGCGTCGACCAGCATCCCGATCGACACCCCGCAGTCGGCGCATCTGCTCGAGGTCCTCGGTGGCGTCGAGCCCGAGACCGCGTACACCATTCGCCGACACTGCAAGGAACTGCAGGCCCGCGCGCACGACGTCCTCGACCTGGACGGTCAGTTCCAGAGCCTCGCCGACACCGTGCTGTCCGGCCGGGCCACCCACCTGTGGGGTCGGCTGGACGCGCTGCCCGCGATCGTCGAGGCGGCCGCCGCCGCCGACCGGTACATCGGTGCGCAGGACGTCCAGTGCGCCGTCATGACCCGACCCGCCCTGCAGGCGGTGGGTGCGCTCGCCGTCGCCATGGAAACCGGCACCGTCGAATGGAAGGCCCGCTTCCGTCGCAGCGAGGAGCAGAAGGCCGTCGAGGAACTCGGCCTCGACGCCACCGTCGACGGCGTCCCTGCCACGACCGCCGCCACGGTGCGACTGGTGACCGAGCACCTGCGCGCCTACGACGCCGCGCAGACCGCCGCCACCCTGCTGGCCGATCTGCGGATTCCGGTGGACATGAACGGGTCTCGTGCCGTTCAGGTCGACAGCCTCAACATGATCGTCGGCCGGGTGGCCCGCGTGCGCGCCCTCCTCGTCGCCCGCGATGCGCTGGCCCGTGAACTGTTCGCGCTGTCCCCGAACGCGCCGCGGATCCGCAACCTCGCGGACGCCACCGCGGTGGCCGGGGCCGCGGAGGCCATCACCACCCGCGCCGACGTGGACAGTGCGCGTGCGGAACTCGACGCCATCGTCTCGGCCGTCTCCACCGAGGTCGACGCGGGACCGTCGCCGGAAGGAACTGCCCTGGTGGCGGCGCTCGACCAGGCAGACAACGCTGCGCTCTCCGAGGCGCTCACGCGGTACGCGATCGCCCGCGTCGAACAGCAGGATCAGCGGCTCTTCGACGAGCTGTCCGACCGGCTCTCACCCGTCGCCCCGGCACTGTACGACCTGGTGCGCAGGACGGCGGCGCTCACCGAGTGGGACGAGATGAGCTGGCAGATGTCGGAGGCCTGGGCGTGGCGCCGCGCCCGCCAATGGGTCACCGAACAGCACCGGGCCGGTCGTGAGCAGGAACTCGAAGCCGAACTCAACGCCGTCGACGCGGATCTCGCGCACCTGACGGCGCGGCTCGCGGCGGCCACCGCGTGGCGCGACTGCCTCGAACATCTGACGGCCGACCAGGTGCGGGCACTGCAGACGTACCGCGAGCACATCTCGAGCATCGGCGCAGGCGCCGGAAAGTACGCCGAGAAGTACCGCAGCGCAGCACGATCCGCGATGGGGGAGGCGCAGGGTGCCGTGCCCGCATGGGTGATGCCGCTGCAGCAGGTCCTCGCGTCCATCCCGCCCGTGCCGGGCAGCTTCGACGTCGTCATCGTCGACGAGGCGAGCCAGGCCGACATCACCAACCTGTTCCTGCTGTGGCTGGCACCGCGGGTCATCGTCGTCGGCGACGACAAGCAGTGCGCCCCCGCCGACATCCCCACCAGCGGCACCCTCGACGACGTGTTCACCCGCCTCGACGCGTACCTGCCCGACCTCCCCGAGTACGTCCAGGCGACGCTCACACCACGGTCGAGTCTGTTCTCGATTCTGCGCACCAGCTTCGGACAGGTGGTCCGGCTCCGTGAGCACTTCCGCTCGATGCCCGAGATCATCAACTGGTCCAGCACCCAGTTCTACGGCGAACTGCCGCTGGTCCCGGTGCGGCAGTTCGGCGCGGATCGGCTTCCGCCGCTGAAACATACGTATGTATCTGAGGCCTTCGTATCGGGCAAGGACGCGACGCTGACCAACCACGTCGAGGCTGCCGCCCTCGTCGATCAGCTCATCGAATGCCTCGTCGACCCCCGCTACGACGGCAAGACGTTCGGAATCGTCGTGCTGCAGGGGCAGTCCCAGGTTGACGCCATCCGCACCGAACTCGTCAAACGCATCGGCATCGAACAGTGGGAGCAGCGGCGACTGCGCGTCGGGACGCCGCCGGACTTCCAGGGCGACGAACGGAGCGTCGTGTTCCTGTCGATGGTCGTGGGACCCGAGCAGAACTTCGCACCGCTGACCGCGAACCAGTACAAGCGGCGGTTCAACGTCGCGGCGACACGGGCACAGGATCAGCTGTGGCTGTTCCACTCCGTGACCGTCGACGAACTCAAGCGGGCAGACCTGCGCAACTCCCTGCTCAGCTACATGATGTCGACGTCACCGGCGCCGGCCGACCCGATGCCGCAGGACGTCGACCGCGACGTGCGGATCCCCCCGTTCGACAACCTCCTCGAACAGCGGGTGTTCAACGACATCGCCGAACGCGGCTACCACGTCAATTCCCAAGTCGAGGTGAACAATCGGCGCATCGACCTCGTCGTCACCGGCGGCACCATGAGACTCGCCGTCGAATGCGACGGCGACGCCTTCGCGACCACCCAGGAACAACGGATCGCGGACCTCGAACGCGAGCAGGAACTCAAACGGTGCGGCTGGACCTTCTGGCGCGTCCGCGAATCGGAGTACTACCTCGACCCGAAGGCCGCCCTGTCGAGCCTGTGGGAGACGCTGGACAACCTGGGCATCGCCCCGCACGCGGTCGATCACGCGATGGCCATCGAGGCGGCCGCCACCGAACGCGCCGCGCGCGACGCGGCGGCCGCCACCGAGCGCGGGAAGCATGCTGCGCCCGTAAGCGCTTCGCGCCCGTGAGTACTTATTAACCGCGGAACGTTAATAAGTGCTCACGGGCCGTAGGCAAATGGAGTTCCCCGTCGCCGACGAGAAGTCGGGACCGTATGCAATCACGTGCGGACCCGACGGCGCCCTTTGGCTGACGCTCGTCCACGCCGGCCGGATCGCGCGCCTCACCGTCGAGGGCGACGTGTCCACGTACCCGCTCGACACCGCCGATTGTGGACCCACGATCATCACGCCGGGCCCGGACAGCGCCCTGTGGTTCACGCGATTCCGTGATCACCGGATCGGGCGGATCACGCTGGACGGCACCACCGAGTCGTTCCCGACCCCGACCGCGGGCAGCGGCCCGTTCGGCATGGTCGCGGGCCCGGACGGCGCCCTGTGGTTCACCGAGACCAGCGCCGACCGGATCGGCCGGATCACCACCGACGGCCAGATCGCCGAGTTTCCGCTGCCCACGGACGGCGGGTTCCCTTCGGCGATCACGGCGGGCCCGGACGACGCGCTGTGGTTCACCCTCAACCAGGCGAACGCGATCGGCCGCATCGACGTCGACGGCAACGTCGCGGTGCATTCTCTGCCGACGCCCGCCGCCGGGCCCGTGGGGATCACCCGCGGAACCGACGACGCACTGTGGTTCGTCGAGATCGGCGCCGGCCAGATCGGCCGGATCTCCGTCGACGGCCGGATCGACGAGTTCCCGCTACCGGACCGCTCGGCCCGACCTCACGCCGTCGTCGCCGCCCCCGACGACGGTTGCTGGTTCACCGAATGGGGCGCAAACCGGATCGGGCACATCGGGTCGGGTGGTGAGATCACCGAATACGACCTGCCGACACCGTCTTCGGAACCACACGGACTTGCCGTGGGGCCGGACGGCGCGGTCTGGGTTGCGCTGGAGATCGGGCGAGTATGCGCTTCGCACCCGTGAGTACTTATTAACCGCGGAACGTTAATAAGTACTCACGGGCCGGAGGCATCGGCTGTCGCCACGGAACTCGGCGATGACCTCGTCGCCGCGGCGGACGGTGACATCGTAGAGGCCGTTGCGCCCGTAGCGGGCCCGCTCCACGGCCTCGGCGACGAGGGTGTCGCCGAGGCGGGTGGACGCGAGGAACCGGATGTCGGCGCGGGCGGCGACCGCGGCAGTGTCGTACCCGTTGCACGCCAGCGCGAATGCGGTGTCGGCGAGGGTGAACACGAAGCCGCCGTGGGTGATGCCGTGACCGTTGACCATGGTCTCACCCACGACCATCGACGCGACCGCGTGACCGGGGCTCAGCTCGAGGATCTGGATGCCGAGCGCGCGGGACGCGTTGTCTGCCTCGAACATCTCCCGCGCGATACGGCATTCCGCGGACGCGTCGACAGTCATGTTTCTCCTACTGGTTGTAGACGGATTCTTCTTCTTGGACGTACATGGTGACGCCGCCGGTGGCGAAGTTGCGGACGTCCTTGCCCGCCTGCTTCATCTCCTCGGACTGCAGCCCGGACTTCATGGTCTCGGCGTCGGGGAAGACGAGGCTCGCGACGGCGTAGTACGGCGGCTTCCCGCCGTCGAGGGCGCTGCACTTGCCCCAGGTGAAGTCGGACAGGCCGGGGACCTTGCGTGCCAGCGGCATGTGGGTGTCGCGGTAGTAGGCGTCGAACGCGTCGGGGTCATCGGGCTGGCCGTAACAGACGGCGACCTTGAAGCTCATGCATCTTCTCCTTTGGCGACGAGGGTGAGAACGTCGTACGTTGCGACGGGGTCGCCGTCCTGGTTGACGACGACTGCATCCCAACGGACTTCACCGTAGTCCGCGCTGCTGCGCGGGGTGATGAGCTTCGCGGTGAGGGTGACGGTGAGGCTGTCGTCGGCCTTGACGGGGGTGAGGAACCGCAGGTTGTCGACGCCGAAGTTGGCGAGGACGGGACCGGGATTCGGTTCGACGAACAGGCCGGCGGCGAGGGAGACCACCAGGTACCCGTGCGCGACGATCCCACCGAACAGCGGGTTGGCGGCGGCGGCCTCGGGGTCGGTGTGCGCGTAGAACGTGTCACCGGTGAACTCGGCGAAGTGGTCGATGTCGGCGAGGGTGACCTGGCGGGGGCCGCCGACGATGGTGTCGCCGATCCGCAACTGTGCGAGGTTCTTCCGGAACGGATGGATGCCGTCGTCGTTGCGCTGCGAGCCGGTCACCCACTTGTTCCCGACCGCGGTGAGGATGTCCGGGGTGGCCTGGACCGCGGTGCGCTGCATGTGGTGCAGGATGCCGCGGATGCCGCCGAGTTCCTCGCCGCCGCCTGCGCGTCCGGGTCCACCGTGGACGAGGACCGGCAGCGGTGAGCCGTGGCCGGTGGATTCCTTGGCGTCGTCGCGGTTGAGGACGAGGACGCGGCCGTGGAACGGGGCGAGGCCCAGGATGATGTCGCGGGCGAGTGCGGAGTTGCGGGTGACGAGGGAGGCGACGAGGCTGCCCTTGCCGCGGGCGGCGAGTGCGATGACCTCGTCGGTGCCGTCGTATCCGATGACGGTGCTGACGGGGCCGAAGGCCTCGATGTCGTGGGGTTCGGTGGCGTCCTTGTCGTCGGAGCGCAGCAGGATCGGCGGCAGGAACGCGCCGGTCGTCTTGTCGGCGCCGACGACGTCGAAGTTCTCCGGGTCGCCGAAAACGATCTGCGCCGACTTGGTGAGTCCGCGGAGCGACTTCAGCACCTCGTCGCGCTGTTCGATGCTGGCGAGCGCACCCATGGTGACACCTTCGGCGTCGGGGGCGCCGACCACAACGCGGGACAGCCGGGCCTCGACCGCGGCGATGACGTCGTCCATCAGCGCGGACGGCACGAGGGCGCGCCGGATCGCGGTGCACTTCTGGCCGGCCTTCACGGTCATCTCGGTGACGAGTTGCTTGACGTACAGGTCGAATTCTTCGCTGCCCGGTTCGACGTCGGCGCCGAGGATGGACGCGTTGAGCGAGTCGGCTTCGGCGTTGAAGTGGACGCCCTCACCGACGACGTTCGGGTGCGCCCGCAGGGTGGCGGCGGTGTCGGCGGAGCCGGTGAACGCGACGGAGTCCTGACCGCCGAGGTGGTCGAGGAGCCCGCGGGCGCTCCCGGACAGCAGCTGGACGGAACCCTCGGGCAGCAGCCCGGATTCGATGATGCGACGGAACACGAGTTCGGTGAGGTACGCCGACTGGCTCGCGGGCTTCACGATCGACGGGACGCCGGCGATGAACGCGGGGGCGAGCTTCTCGAGGAAGCCCCATACGGGGAAGTTGAACGCGTTGATCTGGACGGCGACGCCGCGGCGGGACGTGTAGACGTGCTGGCCGAGGAACGTGCCCTTCTTGCCGAGCTGTTCGAACGCTCCGTCGAGGTAGACGGTGTCGTTGGGGAGTTCGCGGCGGGCCTTGCTCGCGTAGCTGAGGAGGGTGCCGAAGCCGCCGTCGATGTCGACGCCGGAGTCGCGTTTGGTGGCGCCGGTCGAGGTGGACAGGGCGTAGAACTCGTCCTTGCCCGACATGAGCGTGAGGGCGAGCGCCTTGAGGGCGGCGGCGCGCTCGTGGAAGGTCAGCTTCGCCAGGGCCGGTCCGCCGACCTCGCGGGCGTAGGTCACCATCTCGCCGAGGTCGAGACCGGTCGCGGAGATGCGCGCCACCTCGGAGCCGTCGACCGCGCTCAGCAGCGGGGTTCCCTCGTCCGGCGCGGTGTGCCAGCGTCCGGCGGCGTAGCTTTCCAGTAACTTGCTCACGACAACTCCATTTCACCGTACGTTCGGTCGGTTAACACAATCGTCGCTCTAGCCGCTGGTTGTCAAGGGCGGATGTGAAGTTTCCCATCGCGACCTGCCCTTGCGTACCGACCGAAGATTCGGTTATTAATAGACGGCACCCCCGTGAAGGAGAAGACTGTGGCCGAAGTGTTTCTGGTGGACGGAGCCCGTACCCCGCAGGGTCGGTACGGCGGAGCGCTCGCAGGAGTGCGCCCCGACGACCTTGCGGGTCTCGTCGTGGCCGAGGCCGCCCGCCGAGCCGGAATCCCGGGCGAGGCCGTCGACGAGGTGATCCTCGGTGCCGCCAACCAGGCCGGCGAGGACAACCGCGACGTCGCACGCATGGCCGTGCTGCTCGCCGGCCTGCCCGACAGCGTCCCCGGCTACACGGTGAACCGGCTGTGCGCGAGCGGTCTGACCGCCGTCGCGTCGGCCGCGCACACCATCCGCAGCGGCGAGGCCGACCTCGTGATCGCCGGCGGCGTCGAATCGATGACCCGCGCACCCTGGGTGATGGCCAAGCCCGGCACCCCGTGGGCGCGTCCGGGGGAGGTGGCGGACACCTCGCTCGGCTGGCGTTTCACGAACCCGCGATTCACCGCCACCGACGCGGACGTTCCGGCCGGCGCCGGACCGGACGTCCGCAAGGTGACGTTGTCGATGGGCGAGACCGCCGAGGAGGTCGCCGCGCTCGAGGGCATCACCCGCGCCGAGAGCGACGCGTTCGCGCTGCGCAGCCAGGAGCGGGCGATCGCCGCCGTCGACGCAGGCCGGTTCGACCGCGAGATCGTCCCCGTGCCGCTGCGCGACGGGGAACTGACCGCCGACGAGACCCCGCGCCGGGGAACCACCCTGGAGAAGCTGGGCAAGCTCAAACCCGTCTTCCGCAAGGACGGCATCGTCACCGCCGGTTCGTCGTCGTCGCTGTCGGACGGCGCTGCGGCCCTCGTCGTCGCGAGCGAGGCCGCCGTCGAGCGGTACGGCCTGACCGTCCGCGGCCGCATCGTCACCAGCGCGAGCGCGGGCATCGCCCCCAACATCATGGGTCTCGGCCCGGTCCCGGCCACGCGGAAGGCGCTGGCCCGGGCGAACTGGTCGGTGTCCGACCTCGGCGCCGCCGAACTCAACGAGGCCTTCGCCGCGCAGTCGCTCGGAGTGATCCGGCAGCTGAAGCTGGACGAGTCGATCGTCAACGCCGACGGCGGCGCCATCGCGCTCGGCCACCCGCTGGGCTGCTCGGGTGCGCGGATCCTGCTGACGCTGCTCGGCCGGATGGAACGCGAAGGCGCCCGCCGCGGGCTGGCCACGCTGTGCGTGGGCGTCGGCCAGGGTGTCGCGATGCTGATCGAGGCGCCGTGAACACGCTGAAGGTCGAGGACCGCGACGACCGCATGGTGGTCACGCTGCACCGGCCCGCGCAGCGCAACGCCATCAACGCGGAGATGATCGCCGAACTGCACCAGGTGTGCGCCGTGTTGGAGGCGACGCCCAAGCCGATGCTGCTGACCGGCGAGGGCGACCACTTCGCCGGTGGCGCCGACATCGCCGAACTGCGCGAGCGCGGCCGCGACGAGGCGTTCGCCGGCATCAACCGCACGCTGTTCGACCGCATCGCGAAGCTGCCGATGCCCACCGTCGCCGCGGTCAGCGGATACGCGCTCGGCGGCGGCGCCGAACTGTCCTACGCCTGCGACCTGCGCATCGCCACCGAGACCGCGGTGTTCGGGAACCCCGAACCCGGCCTGGGCATCATGGCCGCGGCGGGCGCGAGCTACCGGCTGCCGGAACTGGTCGGCAAGTCCGTCGCCAAGCAGGTCCTGCTCGGGGGCCGGAACCTGGACGCCGACGCGGCGCTGCGGCACGGACTCGTGATGGACGTCGTCCCCGCCGGCGAGCACGTCGCCACCGCCGAGAAGGCGATCGACCGCATCACCCGCTCGGCGCCGCTGGCCCTGAAGCTCACCAAGATCATCGTCGACGCACCGGGCTCGCACCCGTTCGCCGACGACATCGCCCAGGCGGTGCTGTTCGAGAGCAGTGACAAACACGACCGCATGACCGCCTTCCTGGAGAAGAAAAAATGACGAACACAGCACCGAAGAACGTCGGCGTCGTCGGCGGCGGCCGGATGGGCGCGGGCATCGCGCAGGTCTTCGCCACCCTCGGCTCCACCGTCACCATCGCCGAGAGCGGCGACCGGCAGGCGGCCCTGCAGCGGGTGTCCGACGGACTCGACCGGGCGCACGAACGCGGCAAGCTCGGCGACGCCGACCCCGCGACCATCCTCGGACGGGTGTCGACGGTGGAGGCGCCCGACGCGCTGCCGTCCGCCCTCGATCTGGTGGTCGAGGCGGTGCCGGAACTGGTCGACCTCAAGCTCGGCGTGCTGGCGCTGGTCGAGAAGACCGTGTCGCCCGCCACCGTGATCGCTACCAACACGAGCTCGATCTCCATCGCCGAACTCGGTGCCGCGCTGAACGATCCGGCCCGCCTGATCGGGATGCACTTCTTCAACCCGGTCCCGGCGTCGACGCTCGTGGAGATCGTGCGGGCCCCCGCCACCGATGCCGCGGTGGTCGAGAAGGTGCGCGAGTGGGTGTCCCTGCTCGGCAAGACCGAGGTGCTCGTCAACGACTCCCCGGGCTTCGCCACCAGCAGGCTCGGGGTGTGCCTCGGGCTCGAGGCCATCCGCATGCTCGAGGAGGGCGTCGCCGACGCCGAGTCCATCGACCGGGCCATGGAGCTGGGATACCGGCATCCGATGGGGCCGCTGCGGTCCACCGACCTCGTCGGCCTCGACGTCCGGCTCGCGATCGCCGAGCACCTCGCGAAGACCCTCGGCGAGCGGTTCGCGCCGCCCGCCCTGCTGCGCGAGAAGGTCGCCCGCGGCGAACTCGGCCGCAAGACCGGCCAAGGCTTCTATACCTGGTCCTGAGAGGCCACCCCACCACAACCAGCAGGAGGCGCATTCTCATGAGCAGTAACGACGTGATCGGACTTTCCGTGGACGCGGGACTGGCCACCATCACCCTGCGCCGGGCGGGCGCGTCCAACGCGCTGGACCGCGCGGTGAAGGAACAGTTGCTCGCCGCGGTCGAGAAGGTGGCCGCCGACGACAGCGTGCGTGCCCTGCTGGTGGCGGCGGAGGGGAAGAACTTCTGCGTCGGCCAGGACCTGGCCGAGCACGTGGCCGGCCTCGAGGCCGATCCCGCACACGCGATGGACACCGTCGCCGAGCACTACAACCCGCTGCTCCGGGCCCTGGCCGGGGTCCGGGTGCCGGTGATCGTCGCGATCAACGGGGCGTGCGTCGGGGCGGGACTCGGCATCGCCCTCGCCGGGGACATCCGGATCGCGGGGGAGGGCGCCAAGTTCGCGACCGCGTTCACCGGCATCGCCCTGGCAGGCGACTCCGGGCTCAGTCACACGCTCGTCGAGGCGCTCGGGGCGAGCCGTGCGACGGGGTTGATGATGCTCGGCGACCGGTTCACCGCGGCGCAGGCGCTGGACTGGGGGCTGGTGCACCGGGTGGTGCCCGACGCCGAACTCGGGGACGCGTCCGCCGCCCTGGCGCGGCAGCTCGCCGACGGTCCCACGGCCGCGTATGCGCAGGTCAAGTCGCTGGTCTCGGCGGCGTCCACCGGGCTGTCGGAGGCGCTCGAGCGGGAGCGTGCGGCCGCGGAGGCGCTCGGACAGTCGAAGGATCACCGCAGTGCGGTCGACGCGTTCCTCGCGAAAACCGCGCCCACCTTCGAAGGACACTGACGTAATTCGGCTCCCGCCCTTGTGTGGGAGGGGGCTGACATGCATACTTGATACCAACCGATCATTCGGTAATAGAGGTAGGACATATGACCACGTCACACGCTTCCGATGAGCTGCAAACGCTCTTCGACGACACCATCGCAGCCGACCAGAGGGTCGAGCCCCGGGACTGGATGCCCGACGGCTACCGCAAGACGCTGATCCGGCAGATCGCGCAGCACGCGCACTCGGAGATCATCGGCATGCAGCCGGAGGGCAACTGGCTCACCCGCGCGCCGTCGCTGCGTCGCAAGGCGATCCTCATGGCGAAGGTCCAGGACGAGGCCGGGCACGGCCTGTACCTGTACTCGGCCGCCGAGACGCTCGGAGCCGACCGCGCCGACCTCACCGAGAAGCTGATCGAGGGCAAGCAGAAGTACTCCTCGATCTTCAACTACCCGACGCTCACCTACGCCGACGTGGGCGTCATCGGCTGGCTGGTCGACGGCGCCGCGATCTGCAACCAGGTGCCGTTGTGCCGCAGCTCCTTCGGGCCGTACGCCCGCGCGATGATCCGGGTCTGCAAGGAGGAGTCCTTCCACCAGCGGCAGGGCTTCGAACTGCTGATGACGATGATGCGCGGCAGCGACGCCCAGCGGGAGATGGTGCAGGAGTCGGTGAACCGGTGGTGGTGGCCGGCGCTGATGATGTTCGGACCGCCGGACGACCAGTCGCCGAACTCCGAGCAGTCCATGAAGTGGCGCATCAAGCGGCACACCAACGACGAACTCCGTCAGCGGTTCGTCGACATGTCCATCCCGCAGGCCGAGGTCCTCGGCGTGACGTTCCCGGACCCGGACCTGAAGTGGAACGCCGAGCGCGGCGCCCACGACTTCGGGGAACCCGACTGGAGCGAATTTATGCAGGTGATCAAGGGCAACGGCGCCTCGAGCGTCGAGCGCGTCGCCAACCGGCGGGCAGCACACGAGAACGGGGCGTGGGTGCGGGAGGCCGCAACGGCCTTCGCCCGCCGCGAGAGCAACAAGGAGAACGCACGATGAGCACGGACGACACCGCGGTGCGCGCGGACTGGCCCCTGTACGAGGTGTTCCTGCGGGGCAAGCGCGGACTCAACCACGTCCACGTCGGATCCCTGCACGCCGCGGACGACGAGATGGCCGTCCGCCACGCGCGGGACGTCTACACCCGCCGCAACGAGGGTGTGAGCATCTGGGTGGTGCGGTCCAGTGCGATCGTGGCGTCCAGTCCGTCGGAGAAGGACCCGTTCTTCGCGCCGAGCGGCGACAAGGTGTACCGGCACCCCACGTTCTACGAGATCCCCGACAACGTTCCCCACATGTGATCCGGCCCAGACCGTTTCGCAGGCCGACGAGAATTCCGAGGATGTACCGATGACCGACCACGACAACGCCTACGACGGCCTCGTCGACGAAGACAGCCACGGCCAGTGGGCTTTCGGCACCAGCTTCGACGACCCTTTGGCCGGCGTCGACACCACGGTTCCGGGTGACGTCGACCTCGCCGCACTGGCCGGCTACTGCCTGATGCTCGGCGACGACGCGCTGATCAGCTCGCAGCGGCTCGCCGAGTGGAGCACGCGCGCACCGGAACTCGAGGAGGAGGTGGCGCTCGCGAACGTCGGCCTCGACCTGCTCGGTCAGGCGCGGCTGCTGCTCGCCCGGGCGGCCGCCGCGGACGCGTCGGTGGTGCCGTTCATTTCGGACACGAGCCCGATTCCCGCCGAGGACGCGCTCGCGTTCTTCCGCGACGAGAACCGGTTCCGCAACACCCGTCTCACCGAACTCGACAACGGCGACTTCGCGCAGACCGTCACGCGACTGCTGGTCTTCGCCACGTGGCGGCTGGCCCTGTTCGACCGCCTGCGCACCTCCCGCGACCCCGTTCTCGCGGCGGTCGCCGTGAAGGGCGTCAAGGAACTCACCTACCACCGCGACTACGCCGCCCGGTGGGTGGTGACGCTCGGTTGCGGTACGGCGGAGTCGAAGTCACGCATGGAGGACGCCCTCGCCCGGGTGTGGCCGTACGTCGAGGAACTCTTCACCCCGACCGCCGAGGAACTCGCCCTCGCGGGTGTGGGTGTCGGCGTCGACCCGCGGGACCTCCGTGAGGAGTTCGACACCGTGCTCGCCCAGGTGCTGAAGGCGGCGGAACTCACCGCCCCCGAGGGCCGGACCGTCGGCACCGTCGGCGGCCGGGCCGGACGTCAGGGCCTGCACACCGAGGCCCTCGGACTGCTGCTCGCCGAGATGCAGAGCGTGGCCCGGGCCCATCCGGAAGGAGTGTGGTGACATGACCACCGCAGTACGCACCGACGCCCGCCGCCTCGCCGAGTCCGTCCTGGACCCGGAGATGCCGATGCTCACGCTCGCCGATCTGGGAGTGCTCCGCGACGTCGAGGAACACGCCGACGGATCGGTGGTCGTCACCATCACCCCCACCTACTCCGGGTGCCCCGCCATGGCCACCATGCGCGACGACATCGAGCACACCCTGCAGGACGCCGGCTTCGGCAGCGTCGAGGTCCGGACCGTCCTCACGCCGCCGTGGAGCACCGACTGGATCAGCGACGACGGCCGGCGCAAGCTGCGCGAGAACGGCTACTCGACGCCGGGGCCCGCGCCTCTGCGCACGTCCGGTCCCGTCCCGCTGACCCTCACCGTCAAGCCGCGGGCCGTCACGTGCCCGGTGTGCCACTCCGCCAACACCCGTCTCGACTCGGAATTCGGGGCGACGCTGTGCAAGGCCCTGTACCGGTGCCTCGACTGCCTCGAACCCTTCGATCACGTGAAGGAAATCTGATCATGACCACAGCGGTGTCCCCGAAGCCCGGTGCGGCGTTGCGCAACAGGGCGTTCCACACGCTCACCGTCGCCGACGTCGAATCCCTCTGCGACGACGCGGTCGCGGTCACGTTCGACGTTCCCGCCGACCTCGCCGACGAGTTCGCGTTCGGCCCCGGCCAGTCGCTCACCCTGCGGCGCACGATCGACGGCGTCGAGCACCGCCGCTCGTACTCCATCTGCGCGCCTGCCGGTTCCGCGCCGCGGGTCGGTGTGCGCGAGGTGTCCGACGGCCTGTTCTCGACGTGGCTCGTCCGCGACGTCCGGCCCGGCGACCGGATCGAGGTGCAGGGGCCGAGCGGAACGTTCGTCGCCGACCCCGAGGCCGGCGGTCGCCATGTGCTGATCGCCGCCGGATCGGGCATCACGCCGATGCTGTCGATCGCCGCGTCGATGCTCGCCAACCCCGAGGCCGAAGTCGTTCTCCTGTACGGAAACCGGCGCACCCGCACGGTGATGTTCGCCGAGGAGATCGCCGACCTCAAGGACATGTACGGGTCGCGCTTCGACGTGGTGCACGTCCTGTCCCGCGAGCCCCGCGAGGTGGAACTCTTCACCGGGCGCCTCGACGCCGACCGGTTGCGCGCCCTGTTCACGTCCATCGTGCCGCTCGCCGACATCGACCACTTCTGGCTGTGCGGCCCGTTCGGGATGGTCACCGACGCCGAGACGGTGCTCGGTGAACTGCAGATCGACAAGAGCCGCGTGCACCACGAACTGTTCTTCGTCGACGACGTCCCGCCGCCGATGGAGAAGCACCGCGAACCCGGTGTCACCGGGCCGAGCAGCGAAGTGACCCTCGTGCTGGACGGCCGCTCGACCACCGCGACGTTGCCGCGGGACGAGTCGATCCTCGACGCCGCCGAGAAGTACCGCTCCGACCTTCCGTTCGCCTGCAAGGGCGGCGTCTGCGGAACGTGCCGCGCGAAGATCACGTGCGGTGACGTGGACATGCGCCGCAACTACGCGCTCGAGGACTACGAGGTCGACTCCGGCTTCGTGCTGACGTGCCAGACCTTCCCGGTCAGCGACAACGTGACCGTCGATTTCGACGCCTGACCTTACCCAGCCCGCCCACCCCGGAGACTAGAATGACCAGTATCGCCACGCCCTCGCAGGACATCGAGTTCGCCACGCGCGACCGGATCTCGACGCTGCAACTCGAACGTCTGCAGTGGTCACTTCTCCACGCGTACACCAACGTTCCGCATTACCGGAAGGCGTTCGACGACGCGGGTGTTCACCCGAGCGACCTGAAGGACCTGTCCGATCTGGCGAAGTTCCCGTTCACCGCGAAGGCGGACCTGCGGGCCAACTACCCGTTCGGGATGTTCGCGGTGCCGCAGGAGAAGGTCTCCCGCATCCACGCCTCGTCCGGCACCACGGGCCGCCCGACGGTGGTCGGGTACACCGCCAACGACATCAGCAACTGGGCAGACCTGATCGCCCGGAGCCTGCGGGCCGGTGGCGTGAAGCCCTCCGACAAGGTGCACGTCGCGTACGGGTACGGCCTGTTCACCGGCGGCCTCGGCGCGCACTACGGTGCCGAACGGCTGGGCTGCACGGTGATCCCGATGTCCGGGGGCATGACCGACCGCCAGATCCAGCTGATCGAGGACTTCGAACCCGACGCGATCATGGTGACCCCGTCGTACATGCTCACGATCGTCGACGCGATGATCAAGAAGGGCATCGACCCGTCGAAGACGTCGCTGCGGACCGGGGTGTTCGGGGCGGAACCGTGGACCGAGGAGATGCGCACCGAACTCGAGAAGCAGCTGAACATGGACGCCGTCGACATCTACGGGCTGTCCGAGGTGATGGGCCCCGGTGTGGCGATGGAATGCGTCGACACCAAGGACGGCCTGCACATCTGGGAAGACCACTTCTACCCGGAGATCATCGACCCGGTCACCGGTGCCGTGCTGCCCGACGGCGAGGAGGGCGAACTCGTCTTCACCTCGCTCACCAAGGAGGCTATGCCGATCATCCGTTACCGCACCCGCGACCTCACCCGCCTGCTGCCGGGCACGGCACGGTCGGTGCGGCGGATGCAGAAGGTCACCGGGCGCACCGACGACATGATCATCCTGCGCGGGGTGAATCTGTTCCCCACCCAGATCGAGGAACTGATCCTCACCGTCTCCGCGCTGGCCCCGCAGTTCCAGTGCATCCTCGACCGCCCCGGTAGGATGGACGAACTGACCGTACGAGTCGAAGCCCGCCCCGACGCGTCCGCCACCGATCATCCCCGTTCCGCCGCCGAACTCCAGAAGCTGGTCAAGAACCGCATCGGAGTGAGCGTGAAGGTGGACGTGGTGGCGTCCGGCGCACTGGAGCGGTCGCTCGGCAAGGCACGGCGACTGATCGACAACCGCTCCGCTCTGTGAGGTGATCGAAGGTGCGTCTCGGTGGTGAACACGCGCGTGACGACGACGGGCAGTTCGAGCACTGGCGGCAGGCCGTCTCCACGGCGTTCGTCCCGCTCGCCGTGGTGTCCACCGCCGAGGACGGCGAGGCCAGGTTCACCGGGACCCTGCGCAGCACCGCGCTCGGCGGGTTGCAGCTCAGCGAGGTCGGGGGACGGGCGGTGGACGTCCGGCGGACCCGCACGTCCATCAAGCGGTCCGACCCGGGCCTGGTGAAGGTGGGTCTGCAACTGTCGGGCCGCGGCGTCATCGTCCAGGACGACCGTGAGGCCGTGCTCGGGCCCGGTGATTTCGCCGTCTACGACACCAGCAAGCCGTACGACCTGCACTTCGCCGGCGACTTCAGCATGTTCGTGCTGATGTTTCCCCGCGAAATGCTGCGCATCGCCTCGCGGGAACTGGGCACCGTGTCGGCGCGCCGCATCCGCGGCAGCAGCGGGATGGGCGCGCTCGTCTCACCGTTCCTGACGAACCTCCACCACTCCGTCGTGACCGGCACGATGCCGACGACCCCGCTCGTCGAGGACGCGGTCGTCGACCTGCTCAGTGCCGCCGTGCAGGCCGAGGCACCCGCCGACGCCACCGCTCCGGGCGCGACACTGCTGCTCCGGGTGAAGTCGTTTATCGACGCGCACCTGCACGACCCTGCACTCGACACCGCCACCGTGGCGTCCCACCACCACGTGTCGACGCGGCACCTGCAGAAGATGTTCGAGGCCGACGGGCACACGGTGGCCGGGTGGATCCGTCACCGCAGGCTCGAGAAGAGTCGCCGCGATCTGAAGGACGCCCGCTTCCGCGACGAGAGCATCGGAACCATCTGCGCCCGGCACGGTCTCGTCAACTCTTCGCACTTCTCACGGCTGTTCAAAGACACGTACGGCGTGTCGCCGCGAGCCTTCCGCGAACAGGAACTCCTGCCGATCAGCGTGTGAGATCGGCGCACAATTCGGTCGCGCGGGGCACCACGGAAGGACAGGCGGTCGAGGTTTCGCGCCGATACCGAGGTAGCATTAGTGCTACCATAGGCGATGTGAAGCGTCTCGGCTTGAAGGAACTGCGCCAGCACGCCAGTGACTATGTGAAGCGTGCCGAAGCTGGGGAGACGATGTTGATCACGGTCGCCGGGCGGCCGAGCGCGATCCTCGGCCCGGCCGGTCGGAAGACGTGGTGTGCCTTCGACGAGATCGCCGACGTCTTTCGTACGGACACCGATCCGACGTGGGAGGCCGACTGCAATCTGATCGACGACCCGATCGCAGACCCGTGGACCCCGCGGTGAGAACGGTGCTCGACACGAGCGTCCTGATCGCGAACGATGTCCCCTCCATTGACGGGGAGATCGCAATCAGTGCGGTGAGCCTGGCAGAACTGCATTTCGGACTCCTGGTCGCGGCCACCGCGGAACAACGGGCTCAACGGTTGCAGCGGCTGATCGCCGTGGAACGCAGCTTCGAACCACTCCCCGTCGACGCAGGTGTCGCTCGAAGTTACGGACAGCTGGCCGCGGCGGTGCGAGCGTACGGCCGCAAACCGCAGCCCAGAGCCCTCGATCTGATGATTGCCGCCACCGCGCACGCCAACAACGCCCGACTCGTCACCCGCAACGCGGATGATCTCCGCGGTATCGAACACCTACTGAGTGTCGACACCATCTGACAGAGTTCCCGGCGAGCCACCCACAGACGACCCGCGAGCGGTGTCAGAGAACGGATTCCAGCCACGCCGCCGTCTCGAATAGGCGTTGTTCGGCGCCCGGGCGCCCGATCAGCTGCAATCCGAGGGGCAGGCCCGCGCTGTCGCGCTTGCCGGGGATGGTGACCACGGGCAGGCCCATCGCCTGCCACGGTCGGCTCAGCACCGGCGTCCCCGTCGCGTCGTGGCCGCGGGGAGCGGCACCGAGCGCGGCGGGTCCCAGGATGGCCTCGTCCTCGTCCAGCGCCGCGAGCAGCAACCGCCGGGTCTCGGCGATTCCGGCCAGGGCGGCACGGTATTGCGCCTCGGTGGTCTGGGCCCCCGCCGCGAACAACTCGGCGAGGGGAGCACTGATCTTCTCGGGCTGCGCCGCCTCGACGGCGCGTTCCCGGGCCGCGTCGTACGCCATCACCGTGTGGTGGTGTTCCGTCAGCGCCACGACGGCCGCGGCGGCATCGACCTCACGGCACCGGACACCCGCGGACTGCGCGGTACCCGCGGTGGTCCTGAGCGCCGCCGTCATGTCCGGGGACACCTCGCCGAGTTCGAACCCACTCCACAGGCGGAGCCGGCGCGGAGTGGAAGGCTCGAGTACGGGCGCCCGGGTGCCGTCGCGCAGCGCCGTCCACGCGAAGTGCAGATCGGACACCGTGCGTGCCAGCAGCCCCACCGTGTCGAGACGGGGACTCAATCCGGTGATGCCGGCGGTCGGGAGTTCGCCGTGGGCGGTGACGAAACCCGCGACTCCGCAGAACGACGCAGGCCGGGTCAGCGATCCCGCGGTCTGCGTGCCGAACGCCAGCGGCACCATGCCCGCGGCCACCGCTGCCGCCGAACCGCTCGACGACCCGCCGGGGGTGTGGTCCACGGCGCGTGGATTGCGGGTGGGCCCTGGCTTGAAGTACCCGAACTCGGTGGTCACGGTCTTGCCGACGGGGAGTGCGCCGAGTGCGCGCGCACGGGCCACGCAGTCGGCGTCCGTCGACGCCGGTTCCGCGCTCCGCAGCTCACTGCCGCAGCGCGTCGGCATGCCGGCGACGTCGATGAGATCCTTGACGCCGACGGGAACACCCCACAGCACCCCGCCGGGATCGCTGGTTTGGATCCGGGCGGCCGCAGACCGCACCGCGTCGGGATCGAGGTGGGCCCAGGCGTGGATCGCCGGGTCCAGATCCGCGATCCGCGCGAGCGCCGACTCCGCCACCGCGGTCGGCGTCGTTCCGCCCGACGCCAGTTGCTCGGTCAGGTCCCGGAGTGGGCTGGGAGACTGCACTTCCGTCTTCATTGCATCGCCGCCATCGTGTCGTCGTTCTTCGTCTCGGTCTGTCCGGTGAGCGCCCGGGTGCGCATCATCGAGAAGAGGCGGTCGGCCCGTGCCTTGGTTTCTCCTGACGGCGCCGACAGCAGCGCGACCACGACGGACACCGCCAGCGAGAGGGGTGCCACGGCGAGTGCCGGGTTCGAGAATCCGAGGATGGAGCCCGGCCCCTGGACGACGGGGCTGAGGAGGATGACGGTGATCGACAGCACCAGCCCGACGACGATGCCGGAGATGACGGCGCGTGCCGTCATGCGCTTCCAGTACATGGTCAGCAGCAGCGCAGGCAGGTTCGCGCATGCGGCGATGGACATTCCCAGCGACGCGAGGAACGCGACGTTCTGCTTCTGCGCCGCGAACGCGATGGCGACACCGATGACGCAGGTCGCCACGGTGGCCACCCGGGCCGCGCGGTGCTGAGCCTTCGCGGACACCGATCCGTTGCGGATCACCTGCCCGTACAGATCGTGTGCGATCGCACCCGACGTCGCGATCACCAGGCCGGACAGTGCGGCGAGAATGGTCACGAACGCCACGGCCGCGACGAATGCCAGCAGCACGCCGCCGCCGACGGTTTCGGCGAGTTGGGCGACCGCGAGGTTGCCGCCGCGGTTCTCGGACTTGATCACCTCGACCCCGACCAGCTTGGCGGCGCCGTAGCCGAGTATGGGAACGAGGAGGTAGAACGCGAAGAAGATCCAGATCGCCGTGTAGGCGGACGTTCTCGCCTGCTTCGCGTCCGGGACGGTGAGGAATCGGATCATGACGTGCGGCAGGCCGAGGACGCCGAGAACGAGTCCGACGGTCTGCGACAACTGGTCGAACGACGCCGTGCCCGACGTCCGCTGCGGTGCGACGAACGACTGACCGAACTCGGCGAGCGCGGTGCTGAACGGGCCGAAGGGGTTGAAGTCGAAGCGCACCAGCACGAGAACGAACAGGACGACGGCGCACACCATGAGCAGACCGGTCTTGATGATCTGGATCCAGCTGGTGGCGAGCATCCCACCGACGAGCGTGTATGCGGTGGTGAGTGTTCCGATGATCAGCACGGCCACCGCGTAGTCGAGGTCGAACAGCAGCGACACGAGCAATGCGGCGCCGACCAACTGCGACACGAGGTAGACCACGCTGATCACCACCGTGCTGAGCGCCATCATCGAGCGCACGTCCTTGCCGGGGAAGCGGGTGGCGAGGACATCCGCCAGCGTGAAGCGGCCGAGGTTGCGCAGCGGTTCGGCGATCAGCAGCATCGCGAGTACGAACGCGACGGGCACGAAGACCGCGAGGTAGAACCCGTTGAAACCGGTGAGGGCGATCGCACCGGTGACGCCGAGAAACGAGGCGGCAGAGATGAAGTCGCCGGCGATCGCGACACCGTTCTGGCGACCGGTGAGGCTGCCGCCCGCGACGTAGTGATCGGCCGCCGACTTGTTCCGCTTGGACGCCCACGCGGTGATCATCAGGGTGACGGCGACGAGCGCCGCGAAGAGTGACGCAGAGACGAGGTTCACGGCGCGTTATCCTTTCGTCCGCGGTTCGGTTTGGGCATCGAGTTCGGCGGCACGCGCCATGTAGTACCGGGCCACGACGATGGCGACGGCGAATTGCGCGACGGCGTAGAGCCACGCCACGGTGACACCGCTGAACACGACGCCGTCCAGCAGCGAGGTGAACCCGCCGAGAATCGGCAGTGGCAGGAACAGGGCGAGGACCAGGGCGCTGAGACGAAACGTCAGGGCGGCGCGGGTATCTGCGAGCTCCTGCAGGTCGGAATCCTGCGGGAGGCGTTCGGGTGGTGACGAGGTGTCCATGTCTATCTACCTCCGGCTGCGGCGGGAACGAGGGCGGGTGTCACGGTGATCGGATCGGACCATTCGTCGTAGAACAGCCAGTCGGGAGACTCGACCGGGACCGACAAACGGTGGAACTTGCGCTGGAAGTAGACGAGGCTGTCGCCCTGTTCGCGGGTCCGGACGCGGTCGAGTTCGATGAACATCACCGAATGCGATCCCATTGTCTTGATGTCGGCGATCCGGCCCGCGAGCACCACGTGGGCGGCGCGCAGGATCGGGACACCGTCACCGGTGTCCTCCTCCCAGATGTCCCACTGGAAGCGGTCCGCCATCGCCACTTTCGTCGCGCCCGCGAAATGCATGGCCAGTTCTTCGTCGTCGCCGGACAGCACGTTGATGCCGACGCGGCCGTTCTCCCGGAACACGTTGTGCATCGCGCTGTTCTGGTTCACGCACACGAGCGCCGTGGGCGGGGAGTCGGTGACCGAGCAGACGGCGGTGACGGTCATTCCGCAGCGCCCGGCGGGGCCGTCGGTGGTCACGACGTTGACCGCGGCGGGCAGATTCGCCATGGCGGTGCGGAAGTTCAATTGCATGGGAGTGAGTTCGGGCATTTCAGCCTCCGTGAGTCGGAACGGGAAGTCGTGTCACCACGTGGCGCCGGCGATCCTGTAAAGAAGGATATGACGCGCTCGTGCGCTGGAACATTGGCGGCGACGCTACTTTCTCGCAGTAAGTCGCGTACCCGGCTAGGGGATTTCTTCAGTTGGCTGTCGCTTCCGTTACGGTCGGTGTTGACTGGACGGGGAAGCAAGCGATCTGTGCGAGGCAGGATTCGATGGAGCAGCAGGAAACACGGGTTTACATCGTCGACGACGATCAGGAGTTGTGCGCATCGCTTGCGTGGCTACTCGATTCGGTCAACATCACGTCGGAGTACTACTTCTCGGTGCAGTCGTTTCTCGAGGAGTACCGCCGCGACATCCCGGCCTGCCTCGTCCTGGACGTCCGGATGCCGGAGGTCGGGGGATTCCAGCTCCAGGAGACACTCCTCGCCGACGAATCCCCGATTCCGATCATCTTCGTGTCGGCGCACGGTGACATCAAGATGTCGGTGCGGGCATTGCAGCGGGGTGCGCTGACGTTCATCGAGAAGCCCTACGATCCGCAGCACATGCTCGACGTGATCCAGGATGCGCTCCGGGTCGCGCGGCAACGATTCGGCGAGCGTCGCAACCGAACGGAATTGCAGGGTCGGATCGACGCGCTGACGGTGCGGGAACGGGAAATTCTCGCACTCGTGCTCGACGGGTTGCCGAGCAAGAACATCGCCAAAGAGCTGGGTATCAGCGTGAAGACGGTCGACGTGCATCGCACGCGGATCAAGGAGAAGACCGGAGCAGAAAGCATTGCGGTACTCGTGCGCGACATTCTGCAGGCCGGACTCTCCGTGACCTGACAGTGTTCAGGGAAGCTCGACGACGAGTCGCGCGGATTTCGCGCGCGACACGCAGGCGGCAACTCTGTCTCCCGCCTTTCTCTCACTCTTGGTGAGGCAATTGTCGCGGTGGTCGGGTTCGCCCTCGAGTACGTCCAGGACGCACGTGCCGCAGATCCCTTCCCGGCACGAGGTGTCGATGTCGATGTCGTTCTCTTCGAGTACGTCGGCGATGGATTTTCCGGCCGGCACTTCGAACACCTCGCCCGTGTCGAGTTCCACCTCGAACGCCGTGTCCGACTCGGTCGCGACAGGCGTCGCCGCCTCGAAGTGCTCGAAGTGGACCGCGTCCTCGCCGACCGCCGGTTCGGCCAGCAGGCGCACCCGATCCATGAAACCTTCGGGGCCGCACGTGTAGACGTGGGTGGAGGCGGACGCGTCCGCCAGGATCTTCTCGAGCGCCGAGAACTGGTCGTCCCGCGTGAGGCCGAAGTACTGGTGCACGTCCTGCCGGAAGTCCGAATTCTCCAGCAGGTCGACGAACGCGGCCTGCTCACGCGTCCGCGCGAAATAGTGCAGGTCGAATCGCTGCCCCTGCCGATGCAACGCGAACGCCAGGCTCAGCATCGGCGTCAGCCCGATCCCCGCCGCGACGAGGATGTGCCGATCGGCGTCCTCGGCGAGCGTGAGCAGTGTCCGCGGCCCGCTGATCCGCAACTCGCTGCCGGTCGTCACGTGATCGTGTAGCGCCGCCGAGCCACCGCGCGGACCGGTCTCGCGTTTGACGGCGACGACATACGATTCGGACTCGTGCGGCGGGCTGCACAGCGAGTACTGGGTGAGGACCTCGGTGGGTCCGAGGATGTCGATGTGGGCGCCCGCAGGGTACGGATCGAACGGTGAACCGTCCGTGCGGACGAGCCGGAACGACTTGATGTCCGGCGTTTCCTCGACGATCTCCGCGACCTTGACAGTGAACATGCTCATGGTGATTCTTCCTCCGGTGCTGCGACCCGTCGCCCTCGAGCGGGGTCAGCGCATGTACAGGCCGCCGTTGACGTCCCAGCAGGCTCCGGTCACCGACGCGGCGGCCGGGGATGCGAGGAGGGCGACCGTCTCGGCGATGAATTCGGGCGACCCCAGTGTGCCGACGGGGATGGTGGTGAGAATGGCGGCCAGTTTGTCCGCGGGCACCGTCTCGCGCACCACCGGCAGGTCCAGCGGTCCGGGGGACACCGCGTTGACGGTGACACCCGACGGTGCGAGTTCCCGGGCGAAGACCTTGGTCAGCGTTCCGACGCCGCCCTTCGCGGCCGCGTAGTGGGCTCCGGTCGCCGTCCCGCCGTTCTGGCCGGCGAGCGAGGCGATGTTGACGATGCGGCCGTAGCCGCGTTCGGCGAAGTGGCTCCCGAACACCTGGCAGCCGAGGAACGCGCCGTTGAGGTTGATCTCGACGATGTCCGAGAATTCCTCCGGGCTGATGTCCATCAACGAGCCGGTCTGGGAACGGCCGGCATTGTTGACGAGGATGTCCGCCCCGCCCCAGAGGTCGACGACCCGGTCGCGCAGGGACTCGAAGTCGGTCCTCTTCCGAACGTCGAGGACGGCGGCGACGGCGGTGTTCCCGGAGGAATCCAAGTTCACCGCAGTCTCTTTCGCGGCGGCTTCGTCGATGTCCGCGACCAGTACACGATATCCGCGGTCGTGCAACGCGCGGGCGATGGCGGCACCGAGTCCGCGTCCGGCGCCCGTGACTACTGCGACGTGGTCCATGTCGAACTCCTGTTTCTGGGTGGAAAGGTCAGAGGAGGTAGCCGGAGGCGTTGACCGCGGCCTGCGAGTTGACGAGCCGGATGACCTTCAGGTCCAGCCGCGGCCCGGCCTCGGTGTCGCGGATGCGGTGCGTGACGTCGGCGGCGAGGGTCTGCTGGTCGTCGCGTTTGAAGCCCACGAGGATCTGCGCGGACTTCAGCGTGATCGAGTCCTCGGTGCGGTCCTCGACGGTGAAGCGGGAGACGGTGCGAACGGTGCGGGCCGCGGCGAGCGCGGACATCGAATACCCCGAGGTCAATCGTTCGATCCGCATGCGCCGCATCCGGGTGTCGTCGTTGACCATGTTCAGCGATCCGTCGAAGTCGTCGGTGTCGGGGTCGATGGGAATGACGTACCGGCCTTCGTCGGTCCACAGGGCGTCCCAGGTCTGGTAGTCCTTGGCGTCGAGCAGGGCCGCTTCGTGCCAGACGAGTTCGATCGCCTGCAGTACCCGGGTGTCGGACAGTGCGATCGTCAGGAGGTCAGTGCTCATCGGTCATCATCCTCTTCCACATTGCGTAGGCCTCGCGCATTCCGGTTTCGTCGGTGACGTGCGAGGTGCGGTGCCCGTCGCTGTCGAGTGCTTCGCGGTTCAGGCCGCGGTTGACCATGATCGGCATTCCGGGTGCGCCGCGGGAGCCGCGCTGCACCCGGTCCCAGGCCTCGGAGTCGTCGGGGCTGCCGAACCCGAACGGGCCCTGGAAGTGTTCGTGGATGCGGAGACGTTCGCGGTTGACGATCTCGGGTCCGCCGTCCATGCCGAGGGCGATGTGTCGGATCTCGGTCTCGTCGACCGCGATCGGCCGCAGTACCCGGAAGAACGACATCGACATCGCGACGTTGGGGAAGATGTTGAGGTTGAACCCGGCGCCGTGCATGGACCGGACGATGCGGCGGACCTGGTCGGCGGGCATCGTCTTCGACAGTTCCTCGACGATGTGGTCGAAGCGGGCCTGAATCTTCTCGGTGCCGTCGTCGTGGTCCAGGTCGACGTGTTCGGGGACCATGATGGCGACGCTGTGGCCGTTGCCGAGCGCGTGCGTGACGGCGTTGTCGTCGGTCATGAAGGAGAGCATGTCGGCGGTTTCGGCATCCACGGACGACATCCAGGATCGGTGCACGATCGGGAAGTGGTAGCCGTCGGTGGTGTTCTCCAACTGGATCTTCCAGTTGCCGCGGAAGCGGAAGCAGTGCTCGCCCTGGGTCTTGATCGGGTAGCCGGCGCCCTGCTTCATGAACAGGTCGATCCACACCTTCGCGTCACCGAGGAACTCGTCGAGGGGCTCGATGTCGGGGTTGAAGCTGGCGAAGATCATGCCCGCGTACGACTCCACCCGCAGGCTCTGCAGCGGGAGGTCCTTCTTGTCGAGGTCCTCGTCGTAGCCGTCGGGGTAGGGGATTCCGCGCAGCCGCCCGTCGAGGGCGTACGACCAGCTGTGATACGGGCAGGTGAACCCGTTAGCCTTGCCCTTGGGGACCTCGCAGACGCTGGCCCCGCGGTGGCGGCATCGGTTCAGCAGGACGTTGAAATTTCCTTTGCGGTCGCGGTTGACGATCACCGGCTGCCTGCCGATGGTCGCCATCTTGAAGCTTCCGGCCTCGGGGATCTCGCTCTCGTGGGCGACCCACACCCAGGTGCGATAGAAGATTCGCTCGAGTTCGGCCTCGAACATGTCGGGGTCGGTGTACAGCGATCCGTCCACGCGGTCGTCGGTGGCGAGGTCCGCGAAGTTGGTCTCCGACAAAGTCGGATCCAGTGAAGTGGTCATGGTGTCTCTTTCAATTCGATTCGAGCAGTCGCGGTGCCTCGTCGAGGCGGGTGGCGAACAGCTTCTCGGTCGTGAAGTGGCTGATCCGGGCGGTGCCGTCCCGGACTTCGCACTCGGCGGTGATGCGGGCGACGAGCAGTTCGGCCGATTCGTCCTCGTACCGCGACAGCTGTTGCATGACCCACCGCCCCTGCGCGGTGGGTCCGTCCACGTCGATCTGCTCGTTGCCGAGCAGGTGCGCATTTCCCCGGAAATGGGAGCTCGGTGGCAGGTACGCGGTGAGCATTCCGACGATCTCCCGGCGGCCCTGCCGCCTGCCGAACTTGTGCGCGTAGTCGCTGCCGACGCCTTCCCACACCGCGTCGGGAGTGAAGAGGGCTCCGAGTTCCTCGGCCGAGAACTGCACGGACGGAACGTCACACAGTTCCATGTAGCGGCACATCACCCGGTGAACGGCCTCGCGCGTCTCGATGCGCTCGGTCGCGCTCGCACGGTGCATGTCGCTCACACGCCGAGGTCGACGTCTTCGCGGACGGTGAGCGCGCGGCCGATGCGGGCCTCGATCTTCGCGTAACGCCACAGCGTGTACTCGCCGACCGTGGTGGTGCGGAACAGGTTGCAGACGTCCTTGACGGTCTGCTGGGTGTCGACGTCGGCGAGGATGTAGCACGTCCACGGCCAGCCGTCCGACGGTCCGACCATGTGGCTGTCGTCGTCGATGTCCCCGATCACTCGGACGCCGGGCGTCTCGGCCAGCGCGTCCATCATCCCGGAGAACGCCTTCCACACCAGGCCGCCCTGGCCGGTCGGGAGGTCGAAGAAGTTCTGGTTGATGCCGATGCAGAACAGCACTCGCAGTGGTGCGGTCATGGGTGTACTCCTGAAGGGTCGGTGGTCGGGGTGCGGTCGGTGCTCAGATGAAGCCGGGGAACGGCGGGATGTCCATGAGCACGGCACCGGCGCTGTCGTAGATGCCGTCGCCGAGGAAGGCGTGCTGCGGCGGGACCAGGGCCTCGCGCATGTACCGCTGCATGGCGTTGCCGTCGTAGATGGCGCCGGTGCCCGACAACTGGAATGCGGTGTGCACGGCGGACGCTCCCGCCTTCGCGACGTGGGTCGAGGACAGGCGGAGAAGGGCCGCAAGCTTTTCCGGGACGGGATCGCCGGCGACCACCGTGGCGTACGCCTCGTCGGTGACCTCGTAGAAGAAGGCGCGGGCGGACCGCAGCGTCGCCTCCGCCTTGGCCAGGTCGATGCGGTAGTAGGCGCGGTCGGCGAGCTTGGGCGCCCCGGTGATTCCGGTGCGTCCCGCACCGACCTTGATCGCGTAGTCGAGCGCGGCGCGTCCCACTCCGAGATTGACGACGGCCAGCACCTGCGCGGCGTACGCGATGGAGGGATAGCGGTAGAGGGGTTCGTCGACGGTGGGGGTTCCGCCGCGGATGAACGTCCAGTCCTCGGGCACGACGACGCCGTCGACCTTCAGTTCGTGGCTACCGGTACCCGAGAGGCCGACCACGTCCCAGTTCTCGACGATCTCGACGTCCTTCGGCCACAGCAGGGCGGTGCGGGGCTTGCCCGCGGTGGAGTCGCCGCCGCGGATGCCCACGCCGAGGATGTCGGCGCCCTTGCATCCGCTGGCGAACTTCCACTGCCCGCTGATCTTCAGGCCGCCCGGCACCTGTTCGGCGGGTTGCACCGGGAACAGGCCGCCGGCGAAGACGAGGTCGGGGCTGTCCTTGTACAACTCGGCCTGCGTCGCGAGGGGCAGCGCCGCCAGATAGACCAGGGCGGAGCCGAAACTCGCGACCCAGCCCGCCGACGCGTCCACCGCGGAGATTCGTTCGATCATCCGCAGGAACTCGCTCGGGGGCAGTGCGTCGCCGCCGAACTGCCGGGGGGTCGCGGCGCGGTAGATGCCGACCTGCTTGAACTCGTCGATCATGTCGCGAGGCACGAACTTCTGGCGTGCGAACTCTTCCCGCCGCAGTGCGACGTGCTCGAGGACGTCCTCGAACGACAGCGTCCCGTTCGCGGCGGTGCCCGTCGTGTCGAGGGTCGGTGCGGTGGTGGTCATCAAATACTCCGATCGACGCGAAGTAGAAGGGGTGGGGCGTGTTTCGTGTCGAGTTCCACGCTATTGCGGTGGCGGGCATCACTCAATCGGTGCTTCCTCCCGCACACGTGCAGAGATGTCGCCTCGGAGTAAAGGAATTCCCTATCGTGTCCGCGGTCTGCACGCTCAGTAGACTCGACGTGAGCCCAAGGAGGCCGCATTGTCCGATCTCGCGCCGTCCGACTACGAACAACTCGTCGAGTCGCTCCGCTACTGCGTCCTGGTCCACGATGCGGCGACCAAGGACATCCTCTGGGCCAACAGGGCTGCGTCGGAACTGCTCGAGTTCACGGTCGAGGAACTCAAACCGCTCAAGGCCCCCGACATGAGCTCCCCGGCGAAGCGCTACCGGCGGTCGGTGGGACGGCGGTGGCTGCAGGAGGCCGTCGACAACGGGGCGGCGGTCACCGAATGGGCGTATCGGGCGAAGAGCGGGCGGGAGGTCCTGACGGAGGCGATCGCGATCCGGGTCGAGTTGAGCGCCCGGACCGTGGTGATGGTGCAGTTCCGCGACATCGAGCAGGAAACGTCGATGCGCCGCGACCTCACGCGCACCGAGGCCGACCTCAGCCGCACCGAGGCCCGGCTGGCCGCGTTCCTGCGGAACATGGCCGAAGGCATCCTCGTCCTCGACGACGACAGCCGCATCACGTATGCGAGCGAGGCGGCGTCGGAACTCCTGAAGGTCCCGGTGGCATCGCTTGTCGGCGAACGTTTCACGGAGTTCTGCCGGGCGGGGCAGTCACGGGAGAGCGTGCGGCGGGCCCTGGACCTCACCACCGCCGACGGGGGTTCGCAGAGCCTGCGCTACGAGGTGGAACTGACGGCCGAGGAGCGCCGCTGGCACGCGGGAAGCTGCCAGCACATTGCGATCGAGAATGATCTGAGCGGGCACCTGCTGCTCTTCCACGACGTCACCGAGCACGTCCGCACCGAACAGGAGCACGAACGGGACTCGCAATACCTCAACTATCTGGCCCGCTACAACGCGATGGGCGACATGGCCATGGCCATCGCGCACGAGTTGGCCCAGCCGCTCGCGGCCGCCACCAATTTCATCGCCGGAACGCAGAGCCGCCTCGGTGACGGGCAGAGCAGTCGCGACGAGGTGAGCTGGGGCCTCGGAGAGGCGCGCAAGCAGATCGACCGGGCCAATCAGATCGTCCGGAGCCTGCGCGAATACGTGACGCAACTCGAGGAGTCCCAGCAGATCGTCGACCTCAACGACATCGTCGACGAATGTGCGTATTTCGCCGACATCCGCGCGCGGCAGAAGGGCGTTCACGTCGAGTATCTCCGCGCGCCCGAACCGGTCGCCGTCGTGTGCGAACGGGTGCTCACCGGGCAGGTCATCCTGAACCTGTGTTTCAACGCCATCGACGAGATGGCGGAATGGCCGGCCGCCGACCGCATCGTGACGGTCCGCACCGAGGCCACCGCGACGGAGGGCGTCGTGAGCGTCGAGGACCACGGCAAGGGTCTCTCGCACGTCCCGGACGGCCGAATCTTCGACGGCGCGTTCACGTCGAAGTCCACGGGTCACGGAATCGGACTTGCGCTGAGCCACCGCATCATCACCCGCCAGGGCGGGACGATCACCGCGCGCGAGAACGATCCGCACGGGGCGGTCTTCACGTTCACGCTGCCGGTCGACCCGAACCTCTGAGCGGCCACGACTCGCCGGGGTAAAGGTTTCTTGGATTCCGTTGAGCACGATCCGGTTCTAGCGTTATGGGAAAACCACCGCGGCCCCGGAGGTACCTCGTGGACTATTCGCATCACCATCGCACGTTCCTGACCTGCTACGCCGACACCCACCGCTACGGCTGGCATCACGTCGACCTGTTCGTGCACGACGAGCACGGCAACGAAGTGAACTGGGTGCACTGGCAGGTGCGGGAGGACGGGCCGGACGGCGCCGACGTGGCCACCGCGCGCGTCGAGCCGAACCTGCGGCGGACCACCGACTGGCAACGCGGAATCAGCGCCGACGGAAGCGAGTACTGGATCGCGGAGGCCGCCTGGGCGCAGTGACGTGCCCGGACGCCGAACGGCCGGTTCACCTACAGCAGTGGTGAACCGGCCGTTCGGATGTCGTCGGTATCGGGCCTACGCGACACTCTCCGTGACGCGCTCGAACACGACCTTCCCACCCAGCACGGTCGTGACGACCTGCATCGCGGGGATGTCGTGCGGGTCGATGGTCTCGAGGTCGCCGTCGAGGATGCACAGGTCGGCCACCTTGCCGGCCTCGAGTGACCCCTTCCAGTCCTCGGCGAAGTCCTGCCAGGCCGCGTTGATCGTGTAGGTTCGGACGGCGTCGGCGAGTCCGATGGTCTGGTCGGGTCCGCTCACCGCGCCGCTGGCCTTGCTCTCCCGCAGGATCATCGTCGAGATGCCCTGGCGCCAGTCGGGCGGTGTGACCGGTGCATCGGAACTGCTCATCAGGTGCACCCCGGATTCGACGGCGCTGCGGTACGGCCATTCGTAGGCGGCGCGTTCGGTTCCGACCACACCGACCTCGAGGTCGGCGATCGTCCACTTGATCGTCGGGTTCATGTTGACGCCGATATCGTTGTCGGCCAGTCGCTTCAGGGTGGCTTCGCTGATGAAGTCGCCGTGGATCAGGTAGTGCCGGGCATCCGCGCGGGGGTGCGCGTTCTGTGCGGCGATGATCGCCTCGGCGACGGTGTCGATGGCGCGGTCGCCGGTGACGTGCACGCCGATCTGGTAGCCGGCATCGTGGCCGATGCGGACCATCTCGGTCACCTCGTACACCTGCCGTTCGTCGGTGTCGCCGCCGACGCACAGGGAGCCGCAGCCGCCGCCGACGTACTCCTCGTGCATCCACGCGGTCTTGCTCGGCGGGATGCCGTCGGCGAACACCTTCACCCCGAGGACCCGGAACATTCGCGGGTCCACCGTGTCCGGGACGTCGATGCCGGCGAGGTTCTTCCCGAAATCCTCGGCGGAACCGGACATTCCGGTGGGCAGGAGGAGAAGGTTGACGCGGGCGCCCAGTTCTCCGCGGCGGGCGAGGTCGGCGTACACCGACAGGCCCTCCGCGCCCATCGCGCCGCCGGCGAGCGCTTCGCCGCCGGGGCCGATCGCGGGGTCGGTGAAGCTGGTGATTCCTTCGCTCTGCAGGATCGAGATCGCCGAGCGGAGTGCTTCCTCCCGGCGATCCCGGGTGAGGGCCGGCAGAACCCGCTGTACGAGGGCCTGCGCCCCCTCCATGACGATGCCGGTCAGCAGACCGTCCTCGCCGGTGGGCATGAGACTGCCGGGCGGCAACGGGGTCGTCTCGTCCACGCCGGCGAGGGCGAGCGCCGCGCTGTTCACCCACGACGTGTGCCGGGAGAAGTCCTGCAGGAACACGGGATTGTTCGGGGACACCTCGTCGAGGTCCCAGCGGGTCGGCGTCCGCCCGTCCTCGGCGAGGCATTCGTCGAGATAGCCGTCGTCCCAGCCCGTTCCGATGATCCAGGCGCCGTCCTCGGCGGCCGACGCGGCCTCCCGCACGCGTTCGCGGACGTCGGCGATCGACCGGACGGCCGGGAACGACACGTCGAGCGACAGCGGCGGCGTGTCGAGTCCGTAGGCGATGGCGTGCAGGTGCGAATCGTTGATCCCCGGGAGGATCGTCTTCCCTTCGAGATCCGTGACCACGGTGTCCGGTCCGATCAGGGCCTCGATCTCCGCGTCGGTGCCCACCGCATGGACGAGTCCGTCACGGACCGCGAGGGCGGTGGCGATCGTGAAGTCCTCGTCGACGGTGAAGACCTTGCCGCGGGTGTAGACGGCATCGGCGTAACTCATCGGTTCCTCCAGGGTGCTGTCGGTGGGAGGGCGGTCAGACGGCCATCGGAGCCATGCCCAGGATCATCAGTGCGGATCCCGCTGCCGCGGTCTTGACGCCGGAGCGTTCGCGGCGCGGGGTGGAGCGGAAGAGATACAGGGTCGACAGTGCCCAGCACACGAGCACGACGAGGGGAAGCCAGCCCGTCGAGATTCCTGCGCCACCGTGGTGGTGGCCGGAGGGTGCCGGCGCCGACGCCGCCGGGGTGGCAGCGGACATCGGCGCCAGGAGCAGCAGCACCCCCATGGCCGTGAGGTCGACCGCGCACGGAATCGCGGTCCGGCGGTGCATCGTCTCACCGGTGACGAATACGGCGAGGCCGATGAGGACGGCGCCCTCCAGCAGGTGGATCCCTGCCGGCATGCCGGGGATCATCATCGCGACCATGGACAGCGCCATCGCGCCGTGCGCGATCCGAACCCGGCAGTCGGTTCCGTGCGATCGCCACATCGGGACGAGGGCCCCGACCGCTCCGACGAACATCGCCGCGTGCACGGCAGGGATCTCGAACATCGTCGGACTCAGATCGTGGGAGTGAGTTCGCGGTGCTGCCCGACGTCGGCGCGGCTCTGCCGGGTGACCCGGGCGACGACCAGTCCGGCGACGAAGAACAGTGCGATCACGGCGAGCAGGATGTCCGCGAGCAGTGCCGACCCGCCGATCAGGGTGGTGAAGTTGTCGAGCACCAACCAGGTGACGGCCACCAGGCCCACACATCCGAGCACGGGGGCGATGCGGGTGTGCCAGAGCCGGGTGTCCAGCCGGGTGCGGGCGAAGAACGCGATGATCGCGACGCTGGTGAGCACCATCAGCACGAGGATGCTCACGGTGGCCAGACCCGCCATCCAGGTGAACAGTTGCAGCACCGGGTCTGCGCCGGCGAGTGCGAACACACCGACGACCACGGTCGCGGAGATCGTCTGGGCGATCGAGCCGACGTGCGGGGAACCGTGCTTGGGGTGGGTGCGGGCCAGTGCCCGCGGGGCCGCACCCTTGCGGGCCAGGGCGAACACGTACCGAGAGATGGCGTTGTGGAACGCGAGCAGCGCGGCGAACAGGCTCGTGACCAGCATGATCGCCATGACGTCGGCGGCGGGTCCGCCCAGGAACTGCGCGGCGGCGGCGAATGTCAGCCCGGCAGGGTCGGCGGCGGCGGCCGCGGAGACGTTGTCGCTGCCGAACGCGAGCACCACGGCCCAGCTGGCCAGGGCGTACACCAGTCCGATGACGATGACGGCGGCGTATGTCGCGATCGGGATCGTGCGCCGGGGGTTGCGGGCCTCCTCGCCGTAGATCGCGGTCGCCTCGAAGCCGATGAACGACGCGATCGCGAACATCAATGCGACACCGGGGGATCCGCTGAAGAACGACGTCGGGGTGAACGACGCGAAGTCGATACCCGTGGCCCCGCCCCGCACCAGGACACCGAACGACAGCGCGAGGATGATGCCGATCTCGAGGACGAGGAGGACGCCGAGCACCTTGGCGCCGAGATCGATGCTGCGGTACCCGAGCACGGCCACCAGCGCGATGAGGACCAGCGCCCACATCCACCAGGGCAGGTCGGGTCCGCCGTACTGGACGACCAGTCCCTGAATGGTCGCGGCGGCCAGGCCGTACACGGCGGCCTGGATGGCGGTGTAGGTCAGCAACGCGAGGCCGGCGGCCCCGAGTCCGCAGGATTCGCCGAGACCCTTGGCGACGTAGGCGTAGAACGCGCCGGTGTCGACCATGTGGCTGCTCATCGCCGCGTATCCGACGCTGAAGACGAGCAGTACCAGCGCGGCGATGAGATAGGCGGTCGGGGCGCCCGCGCCGTTACCGATCGCGATCATGACGGGCAGGGCGCCGCCGATCGCCGTGAGGGGAGCGGCGGCGGCGATGACGAGGAAGACGATCCCGACGACGCCGATGGATCCGCGCAGCTTGCCGGCTCCGGAACCCGTGGTGGTGTCAGACATGAGTGCCTCCGTCCGAGTGGCAGCTGCTGCCTCCGGTCGAGCAGTGCTTCGACGTCGTACGGGGCACGTCGAGGGAGGGGTTGCGGTCGAAGAAGCCGTTGGGCTTCAACGTGAATCCGGTGTAGTCGACGGGCATGATCGGCCAGTCCTCCGGTCGCGGGAAGTGGGTGAGACCGAACGTGTGCCACACGACGAGGTCCTCGTTCTCCAGATCGCGGTCGCCGGCCACGAAGCTGGGCAGTCCGGCGCCACCGGAGTGCTGGTTCACGAAATCGCCTGCCGCGTAACGTTCCTTCTCGTCGAACTGCGTGACCCACAGGTGCTTGGTGGCGAACGTCGCCCGCGCCGCGATCGACGAGTCGTCGTCGGCCAGCAGGATCGGCTGCCCTTCCGGGTGCAGCGCGTACGCCACCGGCTTGCCCAGACGGTTCAGCTTGTTCGGGTTGCTGATGTGCCACACCCGTCCGACGCTGTTGTCCGCGAGGCGCTGTGCCTCGGATTCCTTCGTCAGGGGTGTGCGCTCGAGGGTAAACGCATTGCCGTGCACGTTCCCGGGGCCCATCTTCACCCGCTTGGTCTGCACCTCCTCGACGGAGTTGCGGTCGCCGTCGATCATCATGTCGAGGCGGGCGCTGAACAGGTGCTGGTGGTACGGGGCGCCGAGGCCGGGGGCGATCTCCGAGGCGTACGGGTAGTCGCCGCCCGGGTGACCCGACGTGAAGACGACGCCGGTGGCCTTGACCTCGAACTCGATGGTGCCGTCGAGGTAGAGGTACCAGAAGAAGCCGTAATCGTAGTTGCCGATCGTGGTGAAGAAGGAGACGACCAGGCGGCGCTGGCGGCGCGTCTCGGCCGAGCCGGCCCACAGGTCGGTGTGCTTCCACAGCACGCCGAAGTCCTCCTCGTGCATGCACACCGCGTTCTTCAGCGTCTTGGGACTGCCGAACTCGTCGGCGATGACGGCGTCGAAGTAGGTGATGTCGCCGACGCAGTCGCAGCCGAGTTCGAGGGCGTTCGCGTAGCGGCCCACCATGTACTCGCCGGTGTCGAAGTAGTTCTGCCACGACCGGACCGGTGAGGGGTCGCCGTAGGGCACGACCATCTCGGCGATCGACGCGCGGTGGATGATCGGGCGGATGTGGTCGCCGTCGGCGAATCCGAGCTGATGGAGGACCAGTCCCTCGCGGGGCGTCGAAGCCGACGCGGAACGACCACTTCTCCCAGTCGACGCGGTTGCCGTCGACGACGAAGCTGGGGCCCTCGGGCTGGGTGATCTCGATGGGCTTCTGAGTGGTGCGCAGCGGGCCGGTGACGGCGAGGTCGTCGAAGTTGCCCGACTCCTCGGGGATCGGGACGGCGCCGAGGTCGAGAACGTCGGTGACGGTCCGGTTCATGACGTCGACGAAGCCGACGAGCCCGTCGATCGGGTGGGCCCAGGCGTGGTCCTTCGGGTGGTCCTGGCGGAACGCGAGCCCGCGGAGGATCCGCTTGCCGGTCTCGCCGGGGTAGTCGAAGACGCCGGCCGAGAGGGGAGCGACCCGGACGTCGGCGACGTCGAGTCCGCGGGCGGCGAGCGCGGCGAGCCAGCGTTCGTCGGCGGACAGCACCTGCTCGACGAGTTCGAATTCCTCGTCCAGGACCGGCATCTGACCGTCGCGGGTGGCGTCGAGGGTGACCGAGCTGATCACCGACCGCTGAGTCACGGACACCACGACGTCCACGGCGTTCGGCGACGAGATGTCGTGCAGCAGAACGCGGAATCGGCGATCGGTCTCGTTGGTCTCGGCCGGGTACAGCGTCGACTTGTCCGGTTCCTCGAGACCGACGTAGACGAATCGCGTCTGCTCGGTCAGCGCGTCGGCGGCCTCGAGGATCTCGCGGAGCGATGCGATCTCTTCGACGGTCGGCAGCGACAGCGGGTGGTCGATACGCGCAGGGGAAAGGGTGGGCATGTCGCGATCCTTTGGTTCTACGGGTGTTGAATAAAAAGCTTAGTGACGTACGTTACAGCCGAGGTGCCCTCGTGTAAACAGTGAATTTCGGATCCGGACATACTGGGCGTCCGGTCAAAGGTGCGCTATCGGACTCCGCAGCAACGGAATTGGACGAGCGTACGAAAAATCAGAGAGTGGTGACGAACCGCTCGAGCATCTCCAGCTGACGCTCCGACGACGTCTCGCCCGGCGTGAGGACACCCAGAATCTGCATGCCCATCATCATGTTGAGCAGTTGTTCGACCACGATGGTGACGTCGATGTCGCCGACGGTGCCCTCCTCGCGGGCCTGTTCGAGGAAGATCGCCATCTGCTCACGCCAGCGGTCCATCGTCCGCCGGTTGGTCGCGGCCATCTGCTCGTCGTACATGGCCCGCGGCCACAGGGAGGCGGCGATCCGGGCCTCGAGGAGTTTCTCCTCGTTGATCGGCATCACCTCGCGGCACAGGATGCGCAGGGCGTCCAGGCCGGTCGCGTCGCCGAGTGCCTCGGTGATCCGGCGATCGGTGGCCTCGGAGATGTGCTCGTACGACGTCCGGAGGATCTCGTCCTTGCCGGCGAAATAGTGGCTCAGGGCGCCGTTGGTGTACCCGGCCTCGGTGGCGATGTCGCGCATGTTCGCGGCCTCGATGCCGCGGGCCGCGATCAGCCGCCAGGCGGCGGCGGTGATGCTTCGCCGACGTTCGTCGTGATCCACGAGCTTAGGCACGACGTGTACCTGTCCCACCAGCGATCATGCGACCACGGTATCAATGAGCTCCGCCGAGATTGAGCACGACCACTCCGGAGACGACGAGACCCAGTCCGAAGATCTTCGTCGCGGTCAGCGGTTCACCGAGGAATGCGGCCCCGATCGCGACGATTGCCGCAGTCCCGAGCCCCGACCACAGGGCGTAGGCGATCCCGACCGGCACCGTCTTGACCGCCTGCGACAGGAACAGGAACGCGACGACGTACCCGGCCAGGCACCCGACCGTCGGCCACAGCCGGGTGAAACCCTCGGTGGACTTCAGCAGGCTCGTGCCGAACACCTCGGCGGCGATCGCGGCGAGCAGGAACACGTACGGCATGGCACTCCATCACGAATCAACGGACATATCGGGCGTCCGTGACAGAGAACCACGCCGGGAGCGGCGGCGCGCACGCCGCCCCACCGCCCCCGGTGCGAGCACCTACGAGTACATGATGACGCCGCGGACGTTCTCGGCCTTCCGCATGGCCTCGTAGCCGTCGTTGATCTGGTCGAGTGTGTATGTCCTCGTGATCATCTCGTCCAGCTTCAGCTGACCCTCCATGTACAGACGGAGCAGATGCGGAATGTCGAACCGGATGTTCGCGTTCCCGAACCATGCGCCCTTGAGGGTCTTGCGCATCGCCGTCAGATCGAACAGGTTCAGATCGACGTCGTTCTGGGTGACGTCGCCGACCGACACGTGGACGCACGTGCCACCCTTCGCCACCAGGCTCATCGCCGGAGCGATGATGCGGCCACTCGCATTCGCGACGGTGATGAGCACCTTGTCGGCGAGTTGGCCCCACGTCAGGTCCTGGAGGAGGGGGAGTGCCTCGTCGATGCTCGCCGCGGTGTGGGTCGCGCCGAAGATCTTGGCCTGTTCCCGCTTGAACTCCGAGGGGTCGACGACCACGACGTGCCGGGCGCCGGCGAGCGCGGCGCCCTGAACCGCCCCGCACCCGACGCCGCCCATGCCGATCACCACGACGGTCTCACCGGCCTGGACGCCGGCGGCGTACACCGACGACCCCCAGCCGGTCGTGACACCGCAGCCGACCAGCGCCGCCTTGTCGAGCGGGATGTCCTTCGTGATCTTGACGCACGACGCCTCGTTGACCACCGTGTACGGCGAGAACGTCCCGATCAGGCACTGGATGGCAGCGTCCTTGCCGCGAACGTGATGCCGCGCCGTGCCGTCCGAGATCTGCCACCCCTCGAGCAGGTGGGCACCCAGATCGCAGATGCTGGACTGTCCGGTCGCGCACTGCCGGCACCGCCCGCACGCGGGGATGAATCCGAGTGCGACGTGATCGCCCTTCTCGACGCTGGTGACCCCGGGACCGACCTCGAGCACGACACCGGCACCCTCGTGCCCACCGATGAACGGGTAGTACTCGAGCGGCAGGCTGCCGTCCCTGACGTGTTCGTCCGAATGGCACATCCCCGACGCCGCCAACTGCAGCAGCACCTCCCCGTGCTTCGGCGGGTCGAGTTCCAGTTCTTCGATCTGCCACGGCTGACCGGGCTCCCACAGTACGGCGGCCTGGGTCTTCATGTTTACTGCTCCTGTCCGACGACGTCGATGGTGTACGGGATCAGAGGATGATGGTGACGACCTTCTCCTCGGTGTTGGCTTCGATTCCGGCCCAGCCGAGTTCGCGTCCGGTGCCGCTGGTCTTCATGCCGCCCCAGGGCAGGGCGGGATCGATGGGTGCCCAGCCGTTCACGGCCACCGCTCCGGCCCGGACCTTGCCGGCGAGGATGTGGGCGTGGGAGACGTCGCGCGTCCAGATCGAGGCGGCGAGCCCGTAGTCGGTGGCGTTGGCGATCGCGATCGCCTCGTCGGTGGTGTCGAACGCGATGACGGTGCCGACGGGTCCGAAGATCTCCTCCCGCGCGATCTTCATGTCGTTGTTCGCGTCGGCGAAGATGGTCGGCTGGACGAAGAACCCGTCCCCGTCCGGGCGGCCACCGCCGGCGGCGACGCGAGCGCCCTCGCTGCGTCCCGCCGCGATGTAGTCGAGGACGGTGTCGCGCTGCTTCGCGTTGACCAGGGCGCCCATCGTGGTGGCCGGGTCGAACGGGTCGCCGAGAACCTGCGCGGACGCGGCGGCGGCGAGACCGTCGACGACCTGCGAGTACAGCGACCGGTGCACCAGGATGCGGGTGCCCGCGGCGCAGACCTCGCCCTGGTTGAAGAACAGTCCCATGGCGGTGCCGTTGATGGCGGCCTCGAGGTCGGCGTCCGGGAGGATGATCTGCGGGGACTTGCCGCCCAGTTCGAGGGTGGTGCGCTTGAACGTGTCCGCGGCGCGCTTGGCGATGATCCGGCCGACGCGAGGGCTGCCGGTGAAGCTGATCTTGTCGACGCCGGGGTGAGCGGCGAGTGCGTCGCCGGCGATCTCGCCGAGGCCGGGCACGATGTTGACGGTGCCTGCCGGCAGTCCGGCCTCCTCGAGCAGCGTCGCGAGGTGCAGGATCGACAGCGGTGCGTCCTCCGGCGGCTTCACCACCAGGGTGTTCCCGGCGGCCAGGGCGGGGGCGATCTTCCACGCCGAGATCATCAGCGGGGTGTTCCACGGGACGATCGCGCCGATCACGCCGACCGGTTCCCGGACGGTGTACGAGTGGGTGGGCTGACCGAAGTACCCGGCGGTCGGGATGGACTGGCCGGTGATCTTGTCGGCCCAGCCGGCGAAGTGCCGGAACGTGCCCGCCGCCATCGGGATGTCGAGCATGGTGGGCTGGCCGACGGGCTTGCCGACGTCGAGGGCCTCGAGCCGGGCCAGGATCTCGCCGTCGCGCTCGATGAGATCGGCGACCCTGTTCAGGATCCGTCCGCGGGCGGCGCCGGGCAGTGATCCCCATTCACCGTTCAGCTGGGCGCGGGCGGCCCGGACGGCGTCGTCGATGTCCTGCCCGGTTCCGGCGGCCACGTCGACGAGGGGGCGGCCGGTGGCCGGGTTCAGGTCCGTGAACGTTCCGCCGTCCGAGGCCGGACGCCACTGCCCGCCGATGAACAGCTGCGTGGCGGTTCCATCAGGAAGCCCTGTGGCACTGACGTTCTCGTGTACTGCGGTCATGGCGTCAACTCTCCCGGTGGTGTTGTGATGGCTGTCACAAGCATGCGGGCGAGGGGGCGGCGCCGTCTTGCACGCACGCGCATGGTTGTTGCTCGTATGCGCACCGATTCGCCGTCCAGGGCCGCTGAGTCGCGGTTTCCTGGCAGTAAACAGCGCTGTTACGATGCGGACGTGACGACTCGACCCGAGACCGAGGTTCACCGCGACACGGGAGACCCCGCGCCCGTCGAGCGGGAGGTGCCGTCCGACACGCCGACCGGGCCCGATCTGGAGAAGGTGATCGCCAGGCAGGTCCGGGCGCTCCGCAAGGCCAGCGGACTATCCGTCGGGGACATGGCGGCCAAGGTCGGGATCTCGAAGGCGATGCTGTCGAAGATCGAGAACTCGCAGACCTCGTGCAGTCTGTCGACGCTGGCGCGTCTCGCCGCCGGACTCGACGTGCCGGTGACCTCCCTGTTCCGGGGCGCCGACACCGCCCGCGACGCCGTGTACGTCGAGGCGGGCCACGGTGCGGTCATCGTCGGACGCGGCACCCGGGTGGGGCACCACTACGAACTTCTCGGCGCCCTCCGCGGGCAGCACAAGCGACTCGAACCGGTGCTGGTCACGCTCACCGACGCCAGCGAGACGTTTCCGCTGTTCCAGCACGCGGGCACCGAACTGCTGTACATGCTCGAAGGCGTCATGGTCTACGGGCACGGCGAGGCCGAGTACACGCTGCGGCCGGGCGACTCGCTGCTCCTCGACGGCGAAGGCCTGCACGGTCCCAACGACCTCGTGCGGTTGCCCATCCGGTTCCTCGCCGTCACCGCGTATCCGGACCATCACGAGGAGTGACGACCAGAACGGCGGCCTGCGCTGCTGCTTGTGACCGAGCGTCGGAAGAAGGGGGAGGATCGTTGTGCGCCCCGCTCGCGGCACCGAGAGGCGTGGTGGTGACGAGGATCACGCGTCGGCGAGACGTTCAGCGTTATTTCGACGGGCGTGCCGACTCCGCCGACGAGCGGCGCGCCGCTCGCGACGAACGGTAGAGGGTCGCCGTCGCCGGCGCGTTACCCCTATGACCTGGCGAACATCCCCCCTTTTCGGGGTGTCCGCATCACATCCCGCGCTCCTACACTGGCCGCCGTGAACATCCAGATCAGTGCCCCCGCGTCGCAGTCGAGCCGGATTCGAAACTCGGTATTCCGGCAGAAGGTGACTGTGGCGGAGGAGGCGGTGAAGGTCATCGGTCACGGTGACACCGTCGCGGTGAGCGGCTTCGCCAGTGCAGGCACACCGAAGGCGATCATCCCGGCATTGGTCGGCCGAATTCACGCTGCCCGCGCGGCCGGCTCGAACTTCACCATCGACCTGCTGACCGGGGCGTCCGTCTCGACCGAGACCGAGCGCATGCTTGCCGAGGTCGACGGAATCGCGCTGCGGATGCCCTACCAAGCGGAATCCACGGCTCGGCAGAAGATCAACGCGGGGCGGATGGACTACGTCGACATACATCTGTCGCACGTGGCGCAGCAGGTGTGGGAAGGCTACTACGGCCCGGTGGACGTCGCCGTCGTCGAGGTCGCCGGCATCACCGAGACCGGCGAATTGATTCCGTCCGCGTCCGTCGGAAACAACAAGACCTGGCTCGATGTCGCGGAGAAGGTCATTCTCGAAGTCAACTCGTGGGTCCCGGACGCGATGGACGGCATTCACGACATCTACTACGGCACCGCACTGCCCCCGCACCGCCGACCGATCGAGCTCACCGACGTCGAGGACCGTATCGGTCAGCCCCACTACCGGGTGGACCCGGGCAAGGTGATCGCGGTCGTGGAAACGAATGCGCCCGACAGCGCCAGCCCGCTGACGGCCCCCGACGCGGTCAGCGAAGCGATCGCGGCCCACGTGCTGGAGTTCTTCGACCACGAGGTCCGGCGTGGACGCCTCCCCGAGAGCACGTTGCTGCCGCTGCAAGCCGGCATCGGGAACGTCGCCAACGCCGTCCTCGGTGGTCTCGACCGTGGCCCGTATCGGGGATTGACCTGCTATTCCGAGGTGATCCAGGACGGCATGCTGCACCTGATCAAACACGGCACCGTCCGGTTCGCGTCGGCAACGGCGCTGGCGCTCTCGGAGGCCGGGATCGCCGAGTTGACGTCCAACATCGACTTCTACCGCGAACACATCCGCCTCCGCCCGCAGGAGATCAGCAACCACCCCGAGGTGGTACGCAGGCTGGGGATCATCGCGATGAACGGGATGCTGGAGGCCGACATCTACGGAAACGTCAATTCGACGCACGTGATGGGGACCAAGATCATGAACGGCATCGGCGGGTCGGGGGACTTTGCGCGCAACGGCTATCTGTCGATGTTCCTGAGCCCGTCCACGGCGAAGAACGGGGCGATCTCGTCGATCGTCCCGATGACCCCGCACGTCGATCACACCGAGCACGACACCCAGGTAGTGGTGACCGAGCAGGGCCTGGCCGACTTGCGGGGGTTGTCGCCACGTCGCCGCTCCAGGGTGATCATCGAGCGCTGCGCGCATCCCGAATTCCGGCCGCTGCTCACCGACTACGTCGAGCGGGCGCAGGCCGCTCCGGGGGCCGCCGGCCATACGCCGCATCTGCTCGGGGAGGCGTTCTCGTTCCATCAGCGGTACCTCGCGACCGGCACCATGCGCGCCTTTCACTGAAAACGAGGTGACTGCCGAGGGCACGGACAGGTGGGGTGACCCGCACGATTTCGTCCTTCCTCCACGCCGTGTGCCGGGCGTAGAGTGGCGGGTGGTCGAAAGGTCGTGGTAGCAATGTTGGCGACAGTTCAGATAGCGTCCGGCGGAAAAGCGGCGCTGCCCTTCGATCCCGCCGAGCCGGTCAGCCTGGCCACCGCGGGGGCGATCGGTCTCTACTATTTCGATTACGGCACCGATGCGCGGATGAATGCGGATGATCACGGCGACTTCTACGTCGTTCAGATCCCCTTGTCGGGCACGGCCCGAATTACGTGCGGTGCAGAAGAATTCGACTCGACCATGACGATCGCGTCGATTTTGTCGCCGGGGCGCCCCGCGACCATGGAGTGGCACGAAGGGCATTCTCAGTTGATCGTCCGACTGGCGCGCCGTACCCTCGAGGAGCACCTGCAGGAAATTCTCGGGAGCCCGCTCGAGCAACCGCTGCGATTCGAGCCGCAGATGGAACTCGGCAGCCCCGCTGTGTGCAGGTGGCGTGAGGCGGTCGAACTGCTCGAACACGAAGTCGCGAATCATGCAGCAATAACGGGTGATTCGGCCGCGATGGAGGAATTCGATCGAATCGTGCTGACCCAGTTCCTGTCCGCCCAGCCGAACAACTACAGCGACCGGCTTCGGAGTCTGGCTCAGAGCCTGACGTAGTCGGCGCCGCAACAGGGCCCTGCCCGCGGAATGCTGCGGACAGGGCCCGGTTTGCGTTGGGGCGCTGGATCAGGCCTTCGCGGCGTCTCCCACCGCTTCGGCGGTGATGGCTTCCGCGCCGAGCACCGCGTCCGCGCCGTGCTTGGATGCGCCGGTGAGGCCGACGGCGTCGAGCACGTATGCCGTCTCGCCGTGGACGGACACGTCGAGGCCGTCGTATTCGCTGTCCTGGTCGGCCCGGATGCCCATGAACTTCTTCAGCGCCAGGACGATCACCAGGGTGACGACGAAGCAGTAGGCGAGAACGGCTGCCACGGCGACGCATTGGCGCCACAGCACGTCGAAGCCGCCGCCGTAGAGGAGTCCCGCTGCGCCGTTGGGGGCGGCCGGATCCGCGAGGAAACCGATGAGGACGGTGCCGAGGATGCCGCCGACCAGGTGTACGCCGACGACGTCGAGCGCGTCGTCGTAGCCGAGCCGGTATTTCCAGGAGACCGCGAAGCAGCAGACCGCGCCGGCCGCGGCGCCGACCGCCAGTGCGCCGAGGGGTGAGACGGCGCCGCAGGCGGGCGTGATGGCGACCAGGGCGGCGATCAGCCCGGATGCCGCGCCGAGCGACGTGGCGCGGCCTTCTCGCAGCTTCTCGACGGCCAGCCACGCGCAGATGCCTGCGCACGCCGCGGCGACGGTGTTGAGGATGACGACCGACGCGCTGTTTCCGGCGGACAGTGCCGAGCCGCCGTTGAACCCGAACCAGCCGAACAGCAGGATGCCGGCGCCCAGCATTGTCAGGGGAAGGCTGTGCGGGCGCGGCGAGACGGGGAACGTCTTGCGGGTCCCGAGAACCAGGACGACGGCGAGGGCGGCGATGCCGGCGTTGATGTGCACCGCCGTGCCGCCGGCGAAGTCGATGGCGCCGAGGGTGTTGGCGATCCATCCGCCGATCACCGATCCGTCCGCCGAGTCGAACGCGAAGACCCAGTGAGCGACGGGGAAGTAGACGAACGTCGCCCACAGTCCGGCGAACAACATCCATGCGCCGAACTTCATCCGGTCGGCCAGCGCACCCGAGATGAGCGCCACGGTGATAGCGGCGAACAGCAGCTGGAATCCGGAGACCAGCGCGGGTGGAAGTCCGGGTTCGGAGGGGGCCTCCAGCAGCGAACTGGAGCCGAAGAACTCGAGTGGGTCGCCCAGGAGGCCGAGGCCGCCGAGGGAATTGCCGAGCACGGCCGAGTAGCCGAACACGATCCACAGCACCCCGACGACGGCGAACGCGCCGAACGTCATCATGGCCATGTTGAGCGTGTTGCGCACGCTGACCATCCCGCCGTAGAACATGGCCAGGCCCGGCACCATCAGGCTCACCGCCGTGAAGGCCGCCAGAATCCAGGCGGTGTCGGCCGCAGCGACTGCTTCGTTCATAGTCGTCCACCTTGATCGAAGATGGCGGGACACTCGCAGTGTCCGCCGATGGGAATCAATGTCTATCGACAGTGAACCAAAGCTGAGATTGCGAGAATAGTGCGTTGCGTGACGAATGCGTTAAGAGTGCTTTTGGGAGACCAGGTATCGTGACAGTAGACGAGATGGGGTTGAGGGGGATCGGTGACTACAGCTCGCGAGGCACGGATCGTCCGTCGCGCGGATCGTCACGTCACGCCGTGGGCCAACGGTGCGGGGACGACCGCGGAGATCGCAGCCGGTGCCGCGTCCCGGTGGCGGTTCAGCGTCGCGACGCTCGACGGGAGTTCGACGTTCTCGGCGTTCCCCGAGGTGGACCGCATCTTCACGGTGATCGGCGACCATCCGGTGTCCCTCGACTTCGGCAATGCCCCGATGGTGATCCCGCGCCTCAGCCCGACCCCCTTCGCCGGCGAGGACGGCCCTGCCTGTGTGGCGGCCGGGGCGACCGAGGCATTCAACGTCATGGTCCACCGGTCCACGACCGCCGCCTCGGTGGACATCATCGAGATCGGAACGGCAAACGAGATAGCAGCCCACGGGCGGGTCGCCGTCCTCGCCCTGGTCCTGAGCGGAGGCCTCACGACGGACCTCGGCCCGCTCGAACCCGGCGACTGCCTGCTCGTCGAACAGGGGTCCGTCCACCTGTCGGGCCCGGCGTCGGTCGTGCTCGCCCAGATCCTCCCCACGTGAGCGCCAAAGCGTGCCGGGGCACACTTTGGCACTCACCTGGGGGATTCACCTCGGGGTGGATGGTGGCGCGCGGCCCAGCCGCAGGACCGGTTCAGTCCGCCAGCAGGTCGTGGGCGATGGCGCGGATCCGATCGTCCTGCCCGCCCTCCGGAGCGAGGTCGGCGGGCGATCGCCCGTCCGGGAGCCACCCGGATGGGCTGATCCACCAGGAACTCACTCCCCAGGGGTCGTGCTTGGCGTTCAGGAGTTGGTTGATCTCCGCGACGACTGGCCGGACCTTCGCGGTCGCCGTGTCGAATTGGAAGCTGGGGTAGAGGTAGCGCCCGCCGATCTCGTATCCGACGACGTCGCCCCGTTCGCGTAACCGGCTGGCGGGGCTGTGTCGGTTGCTGTCGCGGGAGCGCAGGACATCGGCGACATCGCTCGCTTCGAGATGTGGATGCTCGAAAATCGCCTGTCTTGCAGTGGTCTCGATCCGGGCCCGCGCGATCGACTCCGTCATGACGTGCGCGGGCACCGCCGAGGCGACGGAGGCACCGTCGGGCAGGGCACGGAGTTCCGCGCCGGGGTCATGGTCGATGCCCATGGTCGTCTCCCTGCGTGCGACGGTAACAGCAGCATACGTCGTTGTCGCTTCTGTGCTTTCGTCTCGACCATCTCAAACCCATAGCTCGAGAGCACGACTTCAGCCGCCCAAGATTTGGGCGGCCGGCGGTCAGTGTCCGATGCTGTCGGCGGGCTCGGCGACGTCGTCCGGGGTGAGGGTCTCCCGGAGCGGCACTTCCTTGATGAGCCAGGCGAGAACGAACGCGGCGGCGGCGATGACGGCCCCCCACAGGAAGATTGCGTGGGTGCCGTTGACGACGGCCTGTTTGAACACGATCTGCACGGCCTCGGGAAGTTGGTGCAAGGCCGCCGGGGTCATCCCGGATGCGCTGGGCGTTCCCTGCCCGCCGGTGTCGCCCAGCGACGACGTGAGCTGGTTGGCGTAGATCGCACCGAGCAGGGCGACTCCGATCGATCCGCCCATGTTGCGGGCGAAGGTGGCGGTGCCGGTCGCGGTGCCCATGTCTCGGATCGGCACGCTGTTCTGCGCGATCAGGTTCGTCGTCTGCATCAGGCAGCCCATTCCGACGCCGAGTGCCACCATGTAGAGACCGGTCTGCGCGATCGAGGTGTTCGCGTCCATGGTGGAGAACAGCCACAGGCCCACCACCAGCATGGCGGCGCCGACGATCGGGATCGCCTTGTAACGCCCGGTCTTGGTGATGAGCAGGCCGCCGGCGAGTGAGACGACCATGGCCGAGATCATCATCGGCATCAGCAGCAGCCCGCTGTTGGTGGCGGATTGGCCCTGAACGAATTGCTGGAATTGCGGCAGGAAGGTGACTCCACCGAACATGGCGAACCCGACCACGAAGCCGAGGGCGCTGGCCACGGAGAAGTTTCTGTTGGAGAACAGTTGCAGGGGGATGATCGGCTCCGCGGCCCGGCGTTCGACGATCAGGAACAGGGCGAAACCGGCGATGGCCACGACCGCGAGTCCGATGATCTGCCACGAGCCCCACGCGTACTGGCTGCCACCCCAGGTGACCGTGAGGACCAGCGCGGTGATCCACACGCTGAGCACGCTCGCGCCCAGCCAGTCGATGGACAGTTGGGCGGCCTTCTTCGTGACCTCGCCCGGCAGGGTCAGGGTGGCCCACACCACGACCAACGACAGCAGACCCAGGGGGAGGTTGACGTAGAACACCCACCGCCAGGACAGGTTGTCGGTGATGAAACCGCCGATCAGCGGTCCGCCGATCATCGCCGCCGGCATCACGGCCATCATGATGCCCTGGTACTTGCCGCGTTCACGAGGCGAGACCATCAGTCCGATCACCGACATGATGCCGACCATCAGACCGCCCGCGCCGAGCCCCTGGATGGCCCGGAACAGGATCAACTGGAGCATGTCCTGGCTCATCCCGCACAACGCGGACCCGATCAGGAAGATCGTGATCGAGGCCATGAACGTCGCCTTGTGGCCGAACAGGTCGCCGAGCTTGCCCCAGATCGGGGTGGCCACCGTCGAGGCGAGGATGTAGCCGGTCACCACCCAGGACAGGTGGTCCAACCCGCCCAGATCGCCGACGATGGTCGGTAGGGCCGGGGAGACGATCATATTGTCGAGCATCGCCAGAAGCATCGCGATGACCAGTCCGCTCATGGCGGTGATGATCTGACGCGGCGTCAGCGCTGCGGTTGCCTCGGGCATGTCGATGGCCTTCCGGATCACGTGTATGTGGTCGAGTACCCTGAACCCGGGTCACTAACCGATCGGTAAGTCACGCTACTCACTAACCGATCGGTCAGCAACCCTGGTCCGATCCGGGAACGCGAGAGGAGGTCACTGTGAATGCACCGGAGGATTCCAGCCGGACCGGCACCCGTGAGCGGATCCCTGCCGTCGCATTGAAGTTGTTTGCGGAGAAGGGCTACGACGCGACCTCGATGCGCGAGATCGCCGAGCAGCTGAACATGACCAAAGCGGCGCTGTACTACCACTTCGACAGCAAGGAAGACATCGTCCGGGTCCTGGTGGCCGGTCTGCTCGAGCAGATCGTTGAACTCGTCGACTGGGCCCGCACGCAACAGCGCGGCTCGGACCTGCGGATGGAAGTGCTCTCACGATGGCACGACATCATGCAGGCGCGCGGCCTGGCACTGTTCCGCTTCGCGGTCGCCAACAACCGGGTGTTCAAGGAAGCAGGCCCGGACAAGCTCAGCATGACCCGGCACCTCGCCGACCTCTACGACATCCTCACCCCCACCGATGCGACGGTGGAAGATCGACTACGCATCCGGCTCGCCCTGATGTCGATGAACATGGCCGGCATCGCCGCGAACACCATCGACGCCAGTGACGACGAAATCCTGTCCGCGGCCCGCAAGATCGCATCCGAACTGATGCCCGGCGACCTCGACCACGACAGCGGCGTCGACGGACGATGACGGACGGGTTCTCGCCCGGATCCCCAGGTGAGTGGCAAAGCGTGCCGGAGCACACTTTGCCACTCACCTGGGGGAGTCACCTCGCCGTCGACAGAATCCGGCGCAGGCGCTCGATGGCGCGCTCGGTGGCGGGGCGATCCTTCGCGATGAGTTGGTGCATGATGAAGCCCTCGATCGCCGAGTACACCAGCAGGGTCAGATCTTCGTCGGCGGTGATGCCCAGGCGGGTCAGGGCCTGGGACGTCGCCTCGATGTACGTGGCGTAGAGCAACTTCACATGTGGGTCGAGGCGTGGTGTCCGCCGGGATTCGAGCATCAGTTCGTATTGGAAGACCTGCAGGTCGGGGTCGCGGGCGACGAGGTCCGTGAGGTGCTCGACGAAGTGGTCGAGTGACGACCCGTCGGCGATGTCGGCGAAGACGCTCGCGCTCTTGTCCAGCGCGTACCGGAGCGCGGCGTCGACGAGGGCGTCCGTCGACGCGAAACGCTGCCGGACCGCCTCGTCCGTGATGCCCGCCTCCGCCGCGACGGCCCGGAAGGTCAGGCCGCGCAGGCCGTCGCGGGCGATCACGGAGACTGTCGCGAGGACCGTGTAGAGCCCCGGATCGCCGGGGAGCGCCGCAGTGCGCGGTCGCCGGTCGGTGAGCGTCACGGCTCGACGTTCCCGTGCGCGGCAAGCCATCTCATTCCGGGCTCGCGGGTGCGGCTGATTCCTTTGTACTCGGCCATGTCCACCGGAAGGTCCTCGAGGACCTTGTACAGCCGTGCACCCCATTCCGGGACCGACGCGACATCGCGGAGCGGCAACAGGTAGGTGCGGATGAGGAACATGACGGCGCCGGAGTGCGCGAGCCGGATCAGGTGCTGCACTTCGGTTCTCAGGAACAGTCGGTCGCCGACCTCGTCGAGCGGTCCGTCGGCGAGAGTGCGACGGTCCTTCCCCCACTCCGGATAGGTCTCGGTCGACGTGTCGAGTTTGCCGTCGACGGTCAGCGTCCAGTTGGTGCGCCGGTAGCTCTGGCCGGGTTCGAGCCGCATCAGGAAGTTGTGGGCGCGGGTGATGATCTTCTCGCTGTGGACCCGCGGGACGGGGCCGTGGATCTCGAGGAAGCTCATCCCGACGTCGAATCCGAAGGACCAGTCCGCCGCGAACGTCACCAGTCCGGCGTCGCCCCACAGCTGTCCCTCACGCTGGTCGAGCAGCACGACGTCTTCCTGGATCTGGCCGCAGATGTACACGAGTGGCGGCGCCGGCAGCGTGGCGAGGTCGCCGAACACGAAGGTGTGCTCGATCCCGAGGAGGTCGTTCCGCCAGAACCAGCTGTCACCACGACGATCGAGGGCCATGGTGTCGGGGTATTCGGCGGCGAGGGTGCGCATCAGGGTGAGCATCGCGTCCCAGGCGGCCGGGACCATGTGGGGCAGGCACTGGTGCCGCGACGGGTCAGCGGTGAGGATTCGTTCGCGCTCGGCGAGTTCCTCGTGGTACCGGGAATCGATCTCCAAGTGCGTGGTGCCCCAACGGCCCGCCACGGTCGTAGCTGGGTTCCCGGCGGGCTCGACGTTGGTGCTGTAGCGGTACTGGTCGCGGGGAAAGGGGAAGGGAAAACGCGCGATACGCGAGTCGGTCGAGGTCACAGTTCCAGCTCCAATCGGTCTCCTACGGCCCGTGACACGCACGGCATGATCGAATCTCCGGACGCCTTCTCCTCGTCGGTGAGGAACAGGTCGCGGTGCTCGACCTCGCCGCCGCGGACCGACAGCCGGCATTCGCCGCACACGCCCTGACGGCACAGGTTCGGGACGGTGATTCCCTTGTCCAGCAAGGCTTCGAGAAGGCTGGTGCCCGACGGGACGGGGACGATCATCCCGGTGCGTCCGAGCTTGGCGGCGAACGGGTTTCCTTCGGGCAGCGGGCCTGCACCGAACGCCTCCGAGTGCACCCGGCCCGGTGGCCAGCCGCACTCGCGGGCCCACTCCGCGACCGCGGCGATCATCGGCGCGGGTCCGCACGTGTAGACGTGGGTGCCGAGGGGCTGATCCCCCAGCTTGGGAAGCAGGGCTTCGCGCAGTTCTTCGGGGGTGGACACCGTGACGATCCGGTCGCCGCACAGCGCCGCCAGTTCGTCGGCATGCGCCCCCTGACGGTCGCGGAAGGAGTAGATCACCTCGAACGACCGACCCCATTCGAGGGCGGCCCGCACGTGCGACAGCATCGGGGTGACGCCGATCCCACCCGCAACCAGGATGTGGTGCCGGGCGTTGAGAATCGGCGCGAACGCGCTGCGCGGACGGCTCACCCGGACGGTCTGCCCCGGCTGCAGGTCGTGGACCCAGCGCGAACCGCCGTGGCCGTTCTCGTCGAGCCGGACCGAGATCGCGTAGTGGTCCGGCTCGATCGACGGCCCCGTCAGCGAGTACGAGTTGTGCCGGCCCTCGGCCCAATTCACCGCGATATGGCTGCCCGGGGTGAACGTCGGCAGGGCGCGGCCGCCCTCGTCCGTGAGGACGACGTGCCGGACGCCCGGGCACAGTAGTCGGGCCTCGCGCACCGTCAGGGTGAGCGTGCCGGTAACTCCCGCGCCCGCAACCGTTTCGAGCACCATGGTCATGGCAATTCCTCCGCGTCGGCTCGGTAACCCAGGTACGCGCTGTGGCGCCGGGAGAAGTGGTAATAGACGGTCAGCTCTTCGGAACACCCCGTGCACGGCGTCTGCCCGCCGACGGCCGCCGGGACGTTCGGCGACGTCGTGTGGCAGTGCGCGCAGTACACGTCGCGCACGCGCGTGTCCCCGTCGCTGATCACGGCGGCGATCTCCGCGGGCAACGCACCCGCGGAGATCAGGTGGGAGCGCACCGCCCCCACCGTCCGCTCGGAACCCGCCACCACGAATCGCCATCCGATACGCGCCTCGGACAGCAGGTCGTCGAGCCCGGACCCGCCGACCTTTCCGACGATGAACGTGCGAGTCGGCACCGGGGCGACCCGCTCGGACAGTTCGCTCAGCGCTCGATCACTGACCGAACCGTCCGAGACGAGCACGTAGCAGGTGACGCGAGCGCCGGCCGCCAGGTCGTCGACGGCCGAGTAATCGGACCGCCATCGGGGGACGCTCGTCGACCTCATCGAGACGGCCATCGCGGATCAGGGCGCGAAGGAACGGTGGCCGACGAAATAGGCCAGCGCGCGGTCGGGCGTGGTGAAGCGGATGCGCGACCCCTTGGGGAAGAAGATCGCATCCTTCGCCTTTGCCACCTCGACCTGGCCGGTGTCGAGGTTCTCCAGGGTGAACTCGCCTTCGAGGACGACCTTCATCTCGTCGTACGCGTAGTAGTAGTCGAGCGGGGCGTCGGTGCGCTGGAGTTCGAAGTAGCCGGCCGACATCTCGGAGCCGTCCGGGTTGGCGAAGACGTCGTCGATGTATCCCTTGGTGCCCGGGTACTCGGCAACCGGCATCTGCGGCAGGTTCTCGTGGAATCCGGCGGTGACGCGGAACGGAACGGCGGTGGGCTTGTCGGTCGTGGTCATGGAGTCTCCTGTGAGAGGCGATGAGGGTGCTGAAGAGCGAATCCCCTTCGTGAAACTTGGGGTAGCAACAGGAAACCACATTGCATATTTCCACGGCGTAAATCTCGCCGGCTTTCCGGAAAGTGCGCAGTTCAGGACCGCATTATCGCGCGGAAGGCTTAGCTGAGCGGCGGATTTTGGTGATTCGGCCACAACATTGCCGTAACGCGATGGACATAGTAGAACTGTTTCATAGTGAACAACAGCGATTCATGAGGTGAAACGAACCGCTACCGAAGCCACCAGAGCCCGACCCTCCGGCCGAATGAAGGAAGCAACGTGACAGAGACAGCAAAGTTCGTGATCGTCGGTGGAGGACTCGAGGGTCTCGCCATCGCGTGGTCGCTCGCGGACCGAGGCGAGACCGATGTCCTGGTCCTCGAGCGCGACACCTTGTGCTCGGGTATGACCGGAAAGTCGTCCGGCGTGGTCCGGTGCCACTACGGGACGCCGTCGTTGGCGGCGATGTCCTGGTACGGCGTCGACATCTTCACCCGGGCCACCGAGATCTTCGGCGACGACATGGCGTTCCGTCAGTGTGGGTACGTCGTCGGCGTCGGTGAGAACAACATCGACCCGCTCAAGGCGAACGTCGCGATGATGCAGGGCCTCGGCATCGACGTCGACTACATCGGCCACGACAAGATGGCCGAGCTGTGGCCGGGCCTGCACCTCGACGATTTCGCCGCCTTCGCGTACGAGCCACTCGGTGGCCGCGGCGAGGCGTACATGGCCGGTATGGCGTTCGGCGCGTCCGCCCGCAAGCTGGGCGTCACGATCCGACAGAGCACGCCGGTGGCGTCGCTGCTGCAGAACGCCTACGGCCGCGTCTACGGGGTCACCCTGGGAACCGGCGACGAGGTGCACGCCGAGCACGTGATCCTCGCGACCGGCCCGTGGGCGCCCGAACTCGGTGCCGGAGTCGGCGTCGACATCCCGGTGAAAGCCCAACGCGCGCAACTCGTTCTGATCGACCAGGGTGTCCCGACGCCGGAGGTGCCGGTGCTGTCGGACCTCGCCGGACTGCAGTACATCTGCCGCGAACCCAACGGCGAACTGCTCGTCGGGAACAGCGACCACGCCGCACCCGAATACATCGACCCCGACAAGTACAGCAACCGCGCCGACGACAGCACCATCGAGAAGAACATCATGAAGCTGGGCAACCGGCTGCCGGACATGCCGGACCCGCGCATCACGTCGTCGTACGTCGGGGCGTACGACGTCACCCCCGACTACAACCCGATCATCGGGCCCGCACCCGTCGACGGACTGTTCCTGGCCACCGGGTTCTCCGGTCACGGTTTCAAGATCTCACCCGCGGTCGGGCGCCTCGTCGCCGACATGCTGCTCGACGACGGCAAGACCACCCTCCCGAACGTCGAGCCGTCCGACTTCCGCTACTCGCGCTTCGAGGAGGGCGATCTCCTCTTCAGCCTGCACCCCTACGAGGGCGCCGGCGAGATGCGCTGACCCACAGACCACCTCACCCGTAGACCACCAGTTCAGGAGCTCCCCATGGCTGTCGACACTGCTGACGCGTTCACCGCGCAGAACATCGTGACATCCCCACCGCAGACCTTGTCCGAGGTGGCCCGGGCCACCGGAACCACCTTCATCCTCGCCCTGTTCGTCACCCTGTCCGGGAAACCGTGCGCCAAACTCGTCCCGATCGAGGCCGTCGAGCAACTTCAGGACGACGGCGTGGGCTTCGCCGGCTACGCGGCCGGGCACATGGGGCAGGAGCCGAAGGACTCCGATCTCGTTGCCGTGCCCGACGTCTCGTCGTTCACGCCGATCCCCTTCGTGAAGCCCGGCCTGGCGATCGTGCACTGCGACCCCCACGTGGAGGGCGCACCGTGGCCGTATGCGCCGCGGGTGATCCTGAAGGAGACGCTGAAGAAGGCGGCCGAACTCGGCCTGTCCGTCAACGTCGGGGCGGAGATCGAGTACTTCCTCGTCAACCGGACCGGCGACGGTCCCCTCACCACCGCGGACACCGACGACGTCAGCCGTCAGCCGTGTTACGACGCCCGCGACGTCACCCGGATGTACGACCACCTGACCGAGGTGTCGCAGGCCATGAACACGCTGGGGTGGGGCAACTACGCCAACGACCACGAGGACGGCAACGGGCAGTTCGAGCAGAACTTCGACTATGCCGACGCGATGACCACCTCGGACCGGGTGATCACCGCCCGGTACCTGTTGTCGGTGATCGCCGAGAAGCGGGGCATGAAGGCCACGTTCATGCCGAAGCCGTTCTCCGACCGCACCGGGTCGGGCATGCACCTGCACTTGTCGCTGTGGAACGACGGCGGTTCGGTGTTCCCGGACGGTGACGACCCGAAGGGGCTGGGACTGTCGAAGACCGCGTACGCGTTCATCGCCGGCATTCTCGAGCATGCGTGCGCCCTGCAGGGTGTGATCGCCCCGACCGTCAACTCCTACAAGCGAACCGGTGCCACCTCCACGAGCAGCGGCGCCACCTGGTCGCCGCGGTACGCCACGTACGGTGGCAACGACCGCACCCACTACCTTCGGGTGCCGGACAAGAACCGGGTGGAACTGCGCGGCGGCGACGGCTCCGCCAACCCGTACCTCGCGGCCGCCACCGCCATCGCCGCCGGACTGGACGGCATCGCCCGCGACCTCGACCCCGGCACCCCCGGATCCGGCGACAGCCCCAGCGACATGCTGCCGATGACGCTGCTGCACGCGATGGACGCGCTGGAATCGGATCCGATCGTGACGGGCGCCCTGGACGTCGCGGGCCCCGGCGTCGCCGAGTACTTCGCGAAACTCAAACGCGAGGAGTTCTTCGCCTGGCACAACACCGTCTCCCCCTGGGAACTCGACCACTACCTGACAGCGTTCTGACAGACCTCCCGAAAGGAGACATCCATGTGTGGAATCGTCGGACTTCACCTGCGTGAGCCGTCCCTCTACCCACAACTCGGCGCCCTGCTCACCGACATGCTCGCGCAGATGTGCGACCGTGGACCGGACTCGGCCGGGATGGCCATCTACGGTGACCGGACCTGGTCGCCGGAAGGGGAGTCGACGGTCTCGCTGCTCGACTGCCCCATCCCCGCAGTGGATCTCGCCGCGACGCTGTCGTCCACCCTCGACACGACGATCACCGGGCTCGACCTGAACCCGACCGCGATCCTGCACGGCGTGGTCGGCGCGGAGGACCTCGCGGCGGCCGTGCGCAGCCTCGTTCCCACGGCCCGGGTCATCGGCTTCGGCGAGGATCTCACCGTACTCAAGGGCGTCGGGAACCCCGTCGATCTGGCGAACCGGTTCGGGCTGCCCGCCGCCACCGGCTGGCAGGGCGTCGCCCACACCCGGATGGCCACCGAATCCGCCGTCACCGCCGAGGGTTCGCACCCGTTCTCCGTCGGCCCCGACGAGTGCCTGGTGCACAACGGGTCCTTCTCGAACCACATGAGCATCAAGCACCAACTCGAGCGCGACGGCGTCGTGTTCGACAGCGCCAACGACACCGAGGTCGGGGCGCGGTTCGTCGCCAAGCAACTCGCCGAGGGCGTCGACCTCGAGAAGGCGCTGCTCATGCTCAACGAGACGTTCGACGGTTTCTACACCCTGCTCGTCTCGACCGCCGACTCGTTCGCCGTGGTCCGCGACGCCATCTCCTGCAAGCCCGCCGTCATCGCCGAGACCGACCAGTGGGTCGCGATGGCCTCCGAATACCGCGCCCTGGCGAACCTGCCCGGCGTCGACAACGCCCGAATCTTCGAGCCCGAACCGGAAGAGGTGTACGTATGGCACCGGTAGCCACCACCGAAGCAACTGTCCTGGACCTCGCGTCGTCGAGCACCAGGACCGTCAACGAGCGGCTCACCTCCCCGGAGGCGCCGAGGACGGTCACCGTCACCGGCCCGCAGGGTGCGCACGCTCTCGCCTGCGGCCTCGACTCCGACATCGACGTCACGATCGAGGGCCACGTCGGCTACTACTGTGCCGGCATGAACCAGCAGGCCACGGTGACCGTGACCGGCAACGCCGGCGTCGGGGTCGCCGAGAACATGATGTCGGGGACGGTGCGCGTCAAGGGCGACGCGTCGCAGTCCGCGGGCGCCACCGCCCACGGCGGACTGCTCGTGATCGACGGGAACGCCGCCGCCCGCTGCGGCATCTCGATGAAGGGCGTCGACATCGTCGTCGGCGGCAACATCGGGCACATGTCCGCGTTCATGGGTCAGGCCGGACGTCTCGTCGTCCTCGGCGACGCCGGCGAAGCCCTCGGCGACTCGCTGTACGAGGCCCGGATCTACGTGCGCGGCACCGTCGCCTCCCTCGGCGCCGACTGCATCAAGAAGGAGATGCGCGACGAGCACCTGACGGAACTGCGGGAACTGCTGGATCAGGCCGGTTTCGACGCCGACCCGTCCGAGTTCACCCGCTACGGGTCCGCCCGCCAGCTCTACAACTTCCACGTCGACAACGCCAGCGCCTACTAGGAGAACGTCATGAACACCCCGAACCCGGCCCTGCGCGAATCGGCGACCTTCGACCGCGGCGTCATCTCCGAGATCCAGCGGGCCGCCGAGACCGGCATCTACGACATCCGCGGCTGGGGCGCCAAGCGGAAGCTGCCCCACTTCGACGACCTGCTGTTCCTCGGGGCGTCGATGTCGCGGTACCCGCTCGAGGGGTACCGGGAGAAGTGCGACACCGACGTCGTCCTCGGCGACCGCAACGCGAAGTTCCCGCTGCACCTCGACATCCCGATCACCATCGCCGGCATGAGCTTCGGCGCGCTGTCCGGGCAGGCGAAGGAGGCCCTCGGCCGCGGCGCCAGCGAGGTCGGCACGTCCACCACCACCGGTGACGGCGGCATGACCCCCGAGGAGCGGGGACAGTCGAAGAACCTCGTCTACCAGTACCTGCCGTCGCGGTACGGGATGAACCCCGACGACCTCCGCAAGGCCGACGCCATCGAGATCGTCCTCGGACAGGGCGCCAAGCCCGGCGGCGGCGGAATGCTGCTGGGGCAGAAGATCACCGAACGCGTCGCCGGGATGCGCACCCTCCCGATGGGCGTCGACCAGCGGTCGGCGTGCAGGCACCCGGACTGGACCGGCCCCGACGACCTCGCCATCAAGATCATCGAACTGCGCGAGATCACCAACTGGGAGAAGCCGATCTACATCAAGGTCGGCGCCACCCGCACCTACTACGACGTGAAACTCGCCGTGAAGGCGGGCGCCGACGTCGTCGTCGTCGACGGCATGCAGGGCGGCACCGCCGCCACCCAGGACGTGTTCATCGAGCACGTCGGCATCCCCACCCTCGCCGCGATCCCGCAGGCGGTCCAGGCGCTGCAGGAACTCGGAGTCCACCGCAAGGTGCAGCTCATCGTGTCCGGCGGGATCCGCAGCGGCGCGGACGTCGCGAAGGCCATGGCCCTCGGTGCGGACGCCGTCGCGATCGGTACCGCCGCCCTGATCGCGTTGGGCGACAACAGCCCCCGCTACGCGAAGCAGTACGAGGAACTCGGCTCCGCCGCCGGGTTCTACGACGACTTCCAGGCCGGCAAGGACCCCGCCGGGATCACCACCCAGGACCCGGAACTGTCGAAGAACCTCGACCCCGTCGAAGCCGGCCGCCGGCTCGCGAACTACCTGCGGGTGCTCACCATGGAGGCGCAGACCCTCGCCCGCGCCTGCGGCAAGTCGCACCTGCGCAACCTCGAACCCGAGGACCTCGTCGCCCTCACCGTCGAGGCGTCTGCCATGGCCCGCGTGCCCCTCGCCGGAACCACCTGGATTCCGGGAGCACTGTAGGCGGCACGCACGGGCGCGAAGCGCCTACCCCTACGAGTAGAGGACCCAATACATGACTTCGTTCGATTCGCTGTGGGCGACCATTCTCGATGTGGGACAGCACAAGTCGACGCGCGGGTACCGCCGCTTCGCGTGGAACGACGCCGACATGACGCTGCGCGAATGGTTCGGCGACTGCGCCCGGCAGCGGGGGATGAGCGTCGAGGAAGACCGGAACGGCAACCTGTGGGCCTGGTGGATGCCCGAGGGGTGGTCGGGTGATCCGCGCGACGCGTTCGTCACCGGGTCGCACCTCGACTCCGTGCCCGACGGGGGCGCCTACGACGGACCCCTCGGGGTCGTGTCGGCGTTCGCGGCGATCGACCTCGTGCGAGAACGGGGGATCGTGCCGACGCGTCCGGTGGCGGTCACGGCGTTCTCCGACGAGGAGGGTGCGCGGTTCGGTGTCGCCTGCGTCGGCTCGCAGTTGTCGACGGGGGCGGTGGCACCCGCCCGCGCCCTCGCGCTGCGGGACAACGACGGCATCAGCCTCGGCGAGGCACTGATCTCCGCCGGCCGCGACCCGCAGCATCTCGGCGAGGACCCCGACCTCGTCGACCGTGTCGGCGTGTACGTCGAACTGCACGTCGAGCAGGGGCGTGCCCTCGACCTGATCGACAGCCCCATCGCCGTGGCCTCGTCGATCTGGCCGCACGGCCGGTGGCAGTTCGTGTTCTCCGGGGAGGCCAACCACGCAGGCGCCACCCGGTTGGTCGACCGCCGCGACCCGATGCTCGCGTTCGCGTCCTCGGTCCACACCGCACGGTCCGCCGCGACGTTGCACGACGCGGTCGCCACGTTCGGCAAGGTGCGGGTACTACCCAACGGCGCCAATGCCATTCCGTCGGAGGTGCGGGCGTGGCTCGACGCCCGGGCCGCCGACGAGGAGACGCTGACGAAACTGGTGCAGCAGATCACCGCCGAGGCGCAGGCCTACGCGGCCGCCGACGGCATCGGTCTCGAGGTCGACGCCGAATCGGTCACACCGATCGTCGAGTTCCCGCACGACACCCGGGAGCGACTGCGCCGCTCACTCGCTCACCTCGGCGACATCCCCGTCCTGCCCACCGCGGCCGGCCACGACGCCGGAATCCTGTCGGCGAAGGTGCCCACCGCGATGATGTTCGTCCGCAACCCCACCGGGGTGTCCCACTCGCCCGACGAATTCGCCGAGGCCGACGACTGCAATCGGGGCGCGGAAGCACTCGCGGACGTCATGGCCGACTGGGTGACCAGCGCCTGACCCCCACGTGAGTGGCAAAGAGTGCCGGGGCGCTCTTTGCCACTCACCTACGGGCGCCACTCCTCGAGCTGCTCGACGGCGGTGTTCGCGACCGCGACAGCTTCGTCGCGGTCGACCCGCGACAGCAGGAGTGCGCTGACGGACAGCGACGTCAGGAGCCGGGCCCGGTGCTGCAGGGTGGCGGCCGACGCGTCGGGGTCGTGGGCGCGGAGTGCGTGGGTGAGGGCCCCGGACAGTTCACGTTGGTAGCTCTCGACGACGGACCGTTGCGCGTCGTCGTGTGCGGCGAAACCGGCGGCACTGTTGAGGAGCAGGCAGCCGCGACCGGGGGCGTCGTCGGGGAGGGCGGCGAGGGCGTCCGCGAGGCTGCGGTAGTAGCGCGCGGCGGCGTCGGGGCGGGTCGGCTCGTCGGTCAGGATGCGCAGCTGGGGGCGCACCACCCGGTCCAGGTAGTCGTGGACGGCGGCGTCGAAGAGTCCGCGTTTGCTGGTGAACGCGTTGTACAGGCTCGACCTGTTCAAACCGGTGACGCGCTCGAGGTCGGGTATCGAGGTTGCTTCGAAGCCCTTGTCCCAGAACAGGTCGCGGGCCCGGCCGACCACTTCGGCCGTGACGAAGTCCTGCGTGCGCGGCATGACGATCCTCACTCGTGGTTGTGAAACGACCATTTCAGTATATATTGAAATGGTCAGTTCAGAACGAGGAGGAGTTTCGTATGGTTGCCGCGGGTCTTGTTCTTGCCGCACTCGCCAGTGCGCTGCACGTGTACATCTTCGTGCTCGAATCCGTCCTCTGGACCGCTCCGCGCACCCGCGCGACGTTCGGGACCAGCGCCGAAGAGGCCGCCGCGACCAAAGAGCTTGCCTTCAATCAGGGCTTCTACAATCTCTTCCTGGCGATCGTGACGGCAGTCGGCATCGTCGCCGTCGCCATCGGCGCGACCGCGGTCGGATCGGCTCTCGTGTTCGCCGGCGCGGGATCCATGCTGCTCGCGGCGCTCGTGCTCCTGCTGTCGTCGCCCGACAAGGCTCGCGCGGCGATCACGCAGGGGACGCTGCCGCTGCTCGCCGTACTCCTCCTCGCGCTCGGACTGGCGCTGTGACCTCAGAAGTATCGAAAGGAACACCATGACGCCGAGCACCCAGATCCAGCTGATCAATCGCCCGGTGGGCTGGCCCACCCAGGACGACTTCCGCACCGCCACCGTCGAGTTGCCCGCGCTCGGGCCCGAGCAGGTGCGCGTGCACAACGAGTTCGTGTCGGTCGATCCCTACATGCGTGGCCGGATGAACGACGTGAAGTCGTACATCCCGCCGTTCGTGCTGGGCGAGACGATGACCGGCGGCGCCGTCGGTCGCGTCGTCGAATCCACAGCCGCCACACACCCGGTCGGCTCGGTGGTCGTCCACGACCTCGGGTGGCGCGACGTCGCGCAGGGCGACGCCTCGGCGTTCCGCGTGGTCGAAGAGATTCCGGGAGTACCGATCTCGGCGTACCTCGGGATTCTCGGCCTGACCGGGCTCACCGCCTACGTCGGACTCGTGCACATCGCCCACCTGAAGGCCGGCGACGCCGTGTTCATCTCCGGAGCCGCGGGTGCGGTGGGGACCGCCGCCGGGCAGATCGCGCGACTCGAGGGTGCGTCCCGCGTCATCGGATCCGCCGGGTCCGCGGAGAAGGTCGCGCTGCTGACCGACCGTTACGGATACGACGCCGCCTTCGACTACAAGCAGGCGCCGGTGCGCGAGCAACTCCGCGGACTCGCGGGTGACGGCATCGACGTCTACTTCGACAACGTCGGCGGCGACCACCTCGAGGCCGCCCTCGACGTCATGCGCCCCGGCGGGCGGGCCGCACTGTGCGGCGCGATCGCGGCGTACAACGCCACCGAGCGCACGCCCGGCCCTGACAACATGGTGAACATCATCAGCCGCGGGCTCACCCTCGAGGGCTTCACCCTCGGCAACTACACCCACGTGTTCCCCGAGTTCGCCGCCAAGATGGGACCGTGGCTCGCGTCCGGCGACGTGGTGCACGACGAGACCATCGTCGACGGCATCGAGAACTCGGTCGACGCGTTCCTGCAGCTCATGCGCGGCGCGAACGTCGGGAAGATGCTGGTGAAGGTGGCGTAGCCGCCCCGTGCGTGGTTAGAGAGTCCAGAGACTCGGTAACCGCGCACGGGCGCGAAGCGCCTATCCCCTGGCCTCCGCGTACCGCTCGCGCACGTCGGGTGCCGGGTCGGCGTCGAAGCGCCGGGCGGACGTCTGGCTCCACTGCGGCGGCTCCGGGGTCCCGGCCAGGGTCCAGGCCGCCTGACGGCACGCGCCGATCGCGACGTATTCCGCCGGCCGGGGCACGAGGACCGGCGCCCCGAAGATGGCGGGCGCGAGTTCGCACAGTGCCTGTGAGCGGGCGCCGCCGCCGACGAGGAGGATCCGGCGCACCGTGACGCCCTGGGCGATCAGGTGGTCGATGCCTTCCGCCAGGCCGCACAGCAGCCCCTCGACGGCCGCGCGGGCGAGGTGGGCAGGTGTCGAATTGGCCAGCCGCAGACCGTGAACGGAGCCGGTGGCGTCGGGGCGGTTGGGGGTGCGTTCGCCCTCGAAGTACGGCACCATCACCAGGCTGCCGCTGCCGGACGGCGCCGACAGCGCCAGCCGCGACAGCTCGTCGTGATCGACCCCCAGCAGCGAGGCGGTCGCGTCGAGGACCCGGGCGGCGTTCAGCGTGCACACGAGCGGCAGCTGGCGTCCGGTGGCGTCGGCGAATCCGGCGACGAAACCGCCCGGATCGTTCGCCGGTGTCACGGACACCGCGGACACGACACCCGACGTTCCCACGGAGACGACGACGTCGCCTTCCCGGGCGTCGAGAGCAAGGGCTGCGGCGGCGTTGTCCCCGGTGCCCGGTCCGACGGCGGCACCCCAGCGGGTCTCACCGATCCGCTCGGCCGGTCCGGCGACGCGCGGCACAGCGGCCGTGCGCCCCCGCAGTGCCAGCGACAGCAGGTCGGGGCGGTAGGAATCCGTTGCGGCGGAGAAGTATCCGGTGCCGCTGGCGTCGCCGCGGTCGGTGGTCAGGGTGCCGAGGTCGGATCGGCCGGTGAGCTGCCAGGCGAGCCAGTCGTGGGGCAGGCACACCGCGGAAGTCCGGTCGGCGTTCGCCGGTTCGGAATCGGCGAGCCAGCGCAGCTTGCTGACGGTGATCGCCGCGAGGGGCACGACACCCACGGCGTCGGCCCACGCGTCCGGACCGCCGAGGTCCTCCACCAGTTGTTCGGCGGCGCCTGCGGAGCGAGTGTCGTTCCACAGCAACGCCGGACGCACGACCGTCCCGGTGTCGTCGAGGCACACCATGCCGTGCTGTTGCGCTCCGACCGAAACCGCCGCGACGTCGTCGAGTCCGCCGGCCGCTGCGACGGCGCTGTCGAGGGCCGCCGCCCACGCCTGCGGATCGACCTCGGTGCCGTCCGGATGCGACGCCCTGCCCTCCCGGACGAGGTCGCCGGTCGCGGCGTCGCAGACGATCACCTTGCACGACTGGGTGGAAGAATCGATGCCCGCGACGAGGGTCATTGCCGGACGCCCGCCGCGCGGTCCAGCGTGTCACGGGTGGGGAGGTCCGCTCCGGCGCGTGCGACAGTGAGACCCGACATCAGCACGGCGTTGTCGAGCACGTTCCGCAGTTCGTCCGGACCGATCGCGTGGAGGGCGGCGCGGCTCTCCGCACCGAGGAAGCCGTGCGACCAGAATCCGTCGAGGAGTCCGGCCATGAACGCGTCGCCCGCGCCGACGGTGTCGACCACGTCGACGGTGCGGGCCGCGACGTCGACGAGTCCGGCCGCGCAGACCGCGAAGGCGCCCTCCGCGCCCTTCGTCACCGCGACCATCGCCGGTCCGCGGGCCAGCCACTCGCGGGCGATGGCGACCGGATCCCGGTCGGGGTCGTACCAGTGGAGGTCCTCGTCGCTGACCTTGACGATGTCCGAGATCGACACGAGGTGCTCGATCCGCTGCCGGGCGCGGACCCGGTCGGTGATCAGCACCGGGCGCACGTTGGGGTCGTAGCTGATGGTCGCCGAGGAGCGCCGGCGGTCGAGCATGTCGGCGACGACGTCGCATCCGGGTTCCAGCACGGCGGCAATGGAACCGGTGTGCACGAGCGGCGGGGCCGACGCACCGCTGGGAGAGGGGAGATCCCACTCGAGGTCGAACTCGTAGGTGGCGGATCCGGCGGCGTCGAGGGTGGCGTGCGCGGTCGCCGTGCGCTGCGCGGTGACGCTGCCCGCCGCGAGGCTCACCCCCGACTGCTCGAGGTGCCGGACGATCGCAGCACCCCGGGTGTCGTCACCGATCCGGGTGACGAATTCGACCGGGCGCCCGAGCCTGCCGAGACCGACCGCGACGTTGAGCGGGCTGCCACCGACGTATTCGGTGGTGGTGCCGTCGCTCGCGGTGACGATGTCGACGAGGGCTTCACCGATGATCAGACTCATGACTGCACCTTCTCACGCAGGGCCTCGAGTGTCCTCCGTGCGCCGGCAGCGTGCAGTGAGTCCAGCGCCCAGAGATACGCGGTGACGAAACGCGGATTGTCGGCGAGATCGCCGAAGACGGAGCGGTTCTCGATGAACGCCGTGCGGTTCTCGCGCTGGCTGCGGGCGATCGGCACGAGGGAGTCCTTCAACTGGTCGACGACGTCGATGGTGTCGCCGTCCTCGTCGACGCCCTCGGCGTACCGGGCCCAGCTCGCCACGATCGCGGCCGAGAGGCGGACGGGCCGGTCGGCGATCAGATTCTCGCGGATCACCGGCAGCAGCCATTTCGGGATGCGGTCGGACGACTCGGCGCACAGGCGGGCGACGGTGTCGCGGATCTCGGGGTTGGAGAAGCGCTCGATGAGCGTGCGCTTGTAGTCGTCGAGGTCGACCCCGGGCACCGGCGCCAGGGTGGGCGTGGCCTCGTCGTCCATGTAGGCCAGCAGGAAGTCGGCGAAGAGACGATCCTGGGCGACGTCGTGCACGAGCCGGTACCCGGCCAGGTATCCGAAATAGCACAGGCCCTGGTGGCTGGCGTTGAGCAGGCGCAGCTTCATCAGTTCGTACGGCTCGACGTCGTCGACCACCTGCACGCCGACGTCCTCGAACGCGGGGCGGCCGAGCGGGAAGGCGTCCTCGAGCACCCACGACGTGAACGGTTCCGCCGCGACGGGCCACCGGTCGTCGACGCCGAAGCGCGACGACAACGCGTCCGTCACCTCGGGGGTGGTCACCGGCGTGATGCGGTCGACCATGGAGTTGGGGAATGACGTCTCGGCGCGCATCCACTCGGCGAGGTCCGGGTCCTTCAATTCCGCGTACGCCAGGAACATCCGGCGCGCCACGTCGCCGTTGCCCTGAATGTTGTCGCAGGACATGACGGTCGGCGACGGCAACCCGCGCGCGCGACGCCGGGACAGGGCCTCGACGACGAGACCGAACGTGGTCCGCGGGACGGCGCCGTCGGTGAGATCGTGCACGACGTCGGGGTTCTCGGCGTCGAACTCGCCTGTGTCATGGGTGAAGTTGTAGCCGCCCTCCGTGATCGTCAGCGAGACGATCCGGGTGGTCTCCGCGGCGATCTTCTCGATGACCGCCTCGGGGTCGTCGGGGGCGAGGAGGTAGTCCACGATGGAACCGATGACGCTGACGTCCCAGGTGCCGTCGGCGTGCCGCAGCGCCAGCGTGTACAGGCCGTCCTGTGCGTCGAGGACGTCCTTCATGCGCCGGTCGCCGGGCAGGACCCCGACCCCGCAGATTCCCCAGTCGCGCGCCTGACCGCGCCGCAGCAGGCGGTCGACGTACATCGCCTGGTGCGCGCGGTGGAATCCGCCGACACCGAAATGCACTATGCCCACGGTGATGTCGTCGCGATCGTAATTCGGCACCTGCACGGTGTCGTCGAGGTGCGGCAGTGCCTGCGCGCTCAGTTGCATCGGTCTCTCCTCATTCCTGGACGCGTACGACGGCCTTGAGGCTGCCCGGCGCCCGGTCTGCGTTCAGTGCTTGCTCCGCTTCGGCGAGCGGAAATCTTCCGGTGACCATCGAATCGAGGTCGACCCGCCCGGACCGCGCGAGTGCGATCGCCGTCGGCCAGGTGTTGGCGTAGCGGAACACCCCGGTCAGCACCAACTCTCGATTCTGGATGGTCTGGACGGGCAGCGTCATCTCGGGGGCGCCCATGCCCACCAGCACGACCGTTCCCGCGGGCCGCACCGCCTCGATGCCGGCCAGGACCGCGCTCGGGGCGCCGGACGCGTCGACGAACGCATCCACGTGCAGTCCCGCGACGTCCTGCTCGCGCGGGTCGAGCACCGCGGTGGCGCCGAATTTCGTTGCGACGTCACGTCGCTGCGGATCGAGGTCCGAGACGATGACCTCGGTGGCACCGAACGCGAGGGCGGTCTGCGCCGTCGCGATGCCGATCGGCCCGGCGCCCGCGATCAGCACCCGGGAACCCGCCGTGACGCCGGCCTTGCGGGTGGTGGCGATGGCCACGGACAGCGGTTCGCACAGTGCGGCCGCGTCCTCGGACATCTCGTCGGGAACCGGATGCGCGAAGGCCGAGCCGATGGTCACGTACTCGGCCAGCGCGCCGTCGATCGGCGGGGTGGCATAGAACTGCATGTGCGGGCACAGGTTGTAGAGACCGCGACGGGATTCGTCGGTGTCCGGGTCGGGGCGCTGCGGTTCGATGGAGACTCGCTGCCCGATGCGTGCCGCCGGGACCCCGCTGCCGACGCCCACGACGGTGCCCGACGCCTCGTGTCCCAGCACGATCGGCTGGTCGACCACGAACTCACCGATCCGGCCCTCGCGGTAGTAGTGGGCGTCCGATCCGCAGACGCCGACCGAGGCGACGCGGACCAGCACGTCGCCCGGGCCGGGAGTGGGCACGGGGCGTTCCCGGATCTCGATCACGCCCGGCTCGACGAGCACGCTGGCACGCATTGTCCTGGGGATATCCGAAGGGAGTGTTGTGTGGGTCACACTTCGATGCTAGCGTATTGAGCAGAAGAACGCATAGTGATCATTTGCTCACGGATTCCCGAGGCGCCGAGGACACACTCGACGGGCCCGGGATCATGGCGAGGAGAACCAGTGACGTCCCCCAACCCGACGGCCCCGGCGCCGTCTCTCATCGCGGCACCACCGCCGTCCACGACGGAGGATCTGCGCCTCGCGTTGCGTGCTGCAACGCTGTACTACCTCGACGGAATGACCCAGGCCGAGGTCGCCACCCGCCTCGGCGTCTCCCGCCCGACCGCGGGTCGGCTGGTGGCGCGAGCCCGCGCCCAGGGCCTGGTGCGCATCGAGGTGCAGGCTCCCGCGCATCTGCGTGATGCACTGCGTTCGGACGAGGAGCGCGCGCTCGAGGAGAAGTTCGACCTCCTCGAGGCGGTGGTGGTCGCAGATTCCGTCGACGCCACCGGAGCGATCGACGACCACAACAGCTTCGCCGGCGTCGGGCGCGCCGCCGCGTCCCTGCTCGTTCGCCGGATCCGGGAAGGCGACACCCTCGGATTCACGTGGGGGCCGGAGACGGTCGCCGTCGCGCAGGGCCTGCCGTCCGGCGCGGCCACGTGCGCCTCCGTCGTCCAGCTCGACGGCGCGGTGAGTGCGATCAACTACCAGACCGGAACGGAGTATGTCCTCGGTCGATGCGCAGAGCAGCTGCAGGCCAACACCGTTCGGCTTCCCGTTCCCCTGTACGCGGACGCGTCGACTGTGGTATCCATGCGGGGCGACTCGGTCATCTCCAAGGCGCTCGAGGCGGGCCGGACCGCGGAGATGATGATGTTCGGCACGGGCGCCGTGTCGACGTCGACCACCCTGTTCGAAGGCAGCTTCATCGACACGGACATGCTGTCCGTGCTCACCGGCCTCGGTGCGGTCGGCGAAGTCGGTGGGCGCTTCTACCGGCTCGACGGCACCGAGGTCGGCGGCCCACTGGACGAACGGGCCATGTCCGTTCCGCTCGACGACATCCGCGCGTGCGGGGGATCAATCCTCGTCACGGGTGGCGTCGCCAAACACCAAGCGGCACTGGGTGCCCTCCACGGCGGACTGGCCAAGATGCTGGTCTGCGACATCGAATGCGCGCGTTGGCTGCTCGATCAGTAGCACCACGCAAGAGAGGTGAAGATCGGTGAAGAAACACAGGAAACCGGCGGCGATGCTGGTAGCCGGCGCGGGGGTGCTCTCCCTCGCGCTCAGCGGATGTGCGGGCGCCGGATCGCTGGGCGCCTCGGACCAGACCATCACCATCGCGATGGTCTCCAACTCGCAGATGCAGGACGCCCAGAAACTGGCCTCGCAGTTCGAGGAGGAGAATCCCGACATCGACCTGAAATTCGTCACGCTGTCGGAGAACCAGGCGCGTGCGAAGATCACGGCATCCACCGCGACCGGCGGCGGGGAGTTCGACGTCGTGATGATCAGCAACTACGAGACCCCGCAGTGGGCGCAGTACGGCTGGCTGAAGAATCTGTCGGAGTACGCCCAGGCGACGGAGGGATACGACGAGGCCGATTTCATTCCCACCCTGCGGGAGTCGCTGTCCTACGACGGGAGCATGTACTCGGTGCCGTTCTACGGCGAGTCCTCGTTCCTGATGTACCGCAAGGACCTGTTCGAGCAGGCCGGAATCACCCTGTCGGAGAAGCCGACCTGGACCGAGGTCGCCGCGGCGGCGAAGCAACTCGACTCCGAGGACATGGCCGGCATCTGCCTGCGCGGCAAGCCCGGCTGGGGTGAACTGCTGGCACCCCTCGACACGGTCATCAACACGTTCGGCGGCCGCTGGTTCGACGAGGACTGGAACGCTCAGCTGACCAGCCCCGAGGTGGAACGCGCGGTCCAGTTCTACGTCGATCTGGTGCGCGACTACGGCGAGCCGGGCGCCGCGACGAGCGGTTTCGGCGAGTGCGCCACGCAGTTGTCTCAGGGCCAGGTGGCGATGTGGTACGACTCGACGTCCGCCGTCTCCACGCTCGAGGATCCGTCGTCGAGCGCCGTCGTCGGCAAGATCGGGTATGCACCCGCGCCCATCGAGGTGAAGGACAACTCCGGCTGGCTGTACAGCTGGGCACTCGGAATCCCCGAGAGCAGCGAGAACCCCGATGCGGCCTGGAAGTTCATTTCGTGGATGACCGACAAGCAATACATACGCACGGTCGGTGAAGATCTCGGCTGGGAGCGGGTGCCTCCGGGCAGCAGGCTCTCGACCTACGAGATTCCCGAGTACAAGGAGGCCTCGGCGGCGTACGGACCGCTGA